>CAWDWW010000027.1:0-16988 GCA_963806115.1 uncultured beta proteobacterium | reverse complement strand
CGTGGACCGATTTACAAAAGACCCTGCACTGGCTCGAGAGTCTCAGTCAATCGCGCTATCAACTCATCGCCAACGATTGCATCAGCCATTTGCTGCTAGACCTCGGCTTGAATGAACTGGCGGTCGAATATCTGGAGCGCGGAATAGCCCTCGGGCGCGACACCGGCATCCGGTTCTGGCGTGCCGCGATCGAGACGAACCTTGCCATCGCGCGGTCACGGCTCGGGCAAAAGGTCGACACGCCGGCGCTGCAGTTCATGCTCGAACAAACGCGCAGCACTGCGGAACGCTACATGATGGTGCGGTGTCTCGAAGGGTTGGCGGAGATCGCGCTCGCCACAGGCGACGCGAGCCGTTGCTGCGCGTATGGTGACGAACTGCTCGCGATTGCTGAAGCGAACGGCCTGCGCGAACTCGAAGCGGTTGCGCGTCGCTGGCGCGGTGAGGCAATGTTAGTTGAGAAGGATTACGTTGCGCGCAGGCAGAGTTTTCGCGCACCGCAGCGCTGGCGGAAGATATCGGTCGTGTGCGCCTGCAGATGGATACGCAGGCCGCGTTGGCTCGTGTGTTTGATGCGCAGAGTCAGCGCGACACCGCGCAACACCACGCAGCCAAGGCGATCGAAATCGCTGATGCGATCGAGAAGAGTCTGGAATCCTCAGGGCTAGTGGCGCAGCTCAGCATGAACTGACAACCCATAGCGTTCAATACCAGCCCGTGTTGAACGTTTAGAGCCTTGTGTTGGGTTGTCGAATTGTCGGCTGCCCATTGAACTGGAAGTATATGTCCCAATTTTTACCATTTCCGCGTTTGACGATACCCATGACGTTTCCGATACGGTTATTTGAAGCGGAGACCATCACCAATTCCAGCATCAATGGCAATAGCCATATCGTGTAGGAAGCGGAATTCTGTGGTAGACGCTCTTTTTGCAGCGAAAAGTGATGTGATTTTTGATGTAGGTCTCAACACTACATAAACTGTGGGTCTGTGGTCTACCGTAAAAAGAAAAAGGGGCTACATTTTATGTAACCCCTGCTTTTCTGGTGCTGGAGAGAGGAATCGAACCTCCGACCTACGCGTTACGAGTGCGTTGCTCTACCAACTGAGCTACTCCAGCAAATACCCGGGGCGATTATAGGGGACGATGTCCCTGTCCTCAATCATTTATCGAAAGCCCCGCAATCAGCCTCATGGCAGGCAGGCCTACTGGTCTCTCCGAAACTCGTGAAATGCGCTACCGCCAGCAATATTCTTCAACACTGAACGGCTGTGGCTTGCCATCGATTTCATTGAGCAGAAGTTCCGCGCTGGCCAATGACATGGTCACACCGTAGCGATAGTGTCCGCTGTTTGCGTAGAGGTTGGCAAACTGAGGATGCCGTCCGATAGTAGGGATGTTGTCCGGCGAACCGGGACGAAAGCCGGCCCAATGTTGCACGGGTAATAGCTCGCGCCAATCCGGGAATATATCGCGCGCGCGCATCAACAGGCTGTCGCGTGCCTCAACGGTGGTGGATTTATCAAAACCGACATCTTCCAGCGTGCTGCCAACCAGCACATGGCCATCACGTCGCGGGATGAAATACAGATTTTCCTTGAGCAAAATTTGCTGAAACGGCGGCTTGTCGAACTTGAACAACAGGATTTGCCCGCGAATCGGGCGGATATCCATATCGAGCGCAAATTCGCCCAACAACAATTTGCTCCATGCACCCGCCGCGATTATATAGGCATCCGCTTCCAGCTTGCCTTGAGCAGTTTGCAGAGCAACCACACGTTCGCCTGAAATCTCGAATTGTTGCGCTTCGTGCTGTTCAAGGATGATCCCGCCAAGCATTTCCACGTTCTTTCTCAGGGCGAGCATCAGGCGAGGATTGCGTACTTGTGCTACGTCCGGCAGCAGCAGGCCCGCACCTGGTTGGTCCGGCAAATATTCGTCAAGCCTCACCGGCTGCAACGTGACTTGATGTTGCGCGCACCACTGCTCGGCAAGTTCTGCCTGGTAGGGCGGCAACAGCAACATGCCGCTGCGTTGATATTCGGGATCGATGCCGGTAAGGTCATGTAGCACGGCAGCTGTCTCTCCGAACATGTTCATGCCACGCTGCGCGAGGCGCGTTACAGGCTCGTGATAATCCCAGGGGCATAATGGCGAGAGTATTCCGCCGCCCGCCCAGGAAGCTTCCCTTCCCAGCGAGCCGCGCTCGACCACAGAAACACGATATCCCGCTTGCAACAGAACTCGTGCACTGGTCAGTCCGATCACGCCGCCACCGACGATCAGGAAATCCGTTTGCATGTCGTAAAGAAAATCAGTGTTGCAGGTTCAGGACTGCTCGACGATCGAAATCAGTTTCTTGGGCAATGGAAACACCACGTTCTCGACGATGCCCTGCAACTCGATTACTTTTTCTCCGCCCAGCTGCTTCATGCGTGAAATCACGCCTTGCACCAATACTTCGGGTGCGGACGCACCAGCGGTGATGCCCACTCGACTCTTGCCGGCAAACCACTCCGGCTGCAATTCCTCGGCATTGTTTACCAGATAGGCGGGCACCCCGACATTTGCTGCGACTTCGCGCAAGCGGTTTGAATTCGAACTGTTCGGCGAGCCCACCACGACCACTGCGTCACATTGTCTGACCAGCAGCTTTACCGCGTCCTGGCGATTTTGTGTGGCATAACAGATGTCATCCTTCTTCGGGCCGGTTATGAACGGAAAACGCGTCTTCAGCGCGGCGATGATCGAGCTGGCATCGTCCACAGACAATGTGGTTTGCGTGACATAGGCAAGATTCTGCTCATCGCTCACCTTGAGACCGGCGACCTGCTCCGGAGATTCCACCAGATACATGCCGCCTTTGCTCTGCCCCATGGTGCCTTCGACTTCCGGGTGTCCGGCATGCCCGATCATCACGATCTCCTTGCCCTGTTCGCGCATTTTCGACACTTCGATGTGCACTTTGGTCACCAGCGGGCAGGTCGCATCGAACACGGTCAGCCCGCGTGCTTCGGCCTCATGACGCACTGCCTTCGACACACCATGCGCGCTGAAGATCAGGATGCTGCCGCTTGGCACATCCGCCAGATCCTCGATGAAGATCGCCCCCTTCTTGCGCAAACCGTCCACCACAAATTGGTTGTGCACCACTTCATGGCGCACATATATCGGCGCGCCGTGCAGTACCAGTGCGCGCTCCACGATTTCAATCGCGCGGTCCACACCGGCGCAAAATCCGCGCGGATTAGCCAGCAACAGTTCCATGTCTTTTCTCCTTGAAGCCGTCGATGATCAGCAGAAATGCGCCGCATGTGATGGAAGAATCTGCAAGATTGAACGCGGGGAAGTAATGCTGATCCCAATGGAACGACAGGAAATCCACCACATACCCGTATATGAGCCTGTCTATCAGATTGCCCAATGCGCCGCCGAGTATCATGCTCAATGCAAAGGCAAACAACACTTGTGCGCTATGTTTGCGCAACAACCAGACTATCCATACCGAAGCGACGATCGCGATGATACTGAACAACCAGCGCTGTATGCCGCCCGCATCGTTCAGGAAACTGAACGCTGCGCCGGTATTATGCGTCAGCACCAGATCGAATACACTGAGCACGGGCAAGGTCTCGCCAAAAGCAAAGTGATTCGTGATCCACGCCTTGCTTAATTGGTCGAGCACGATTACAAGTGCGCTCAATGATAGCCATTTATACATTCGTAATCCTTAACATTGCTTGATAAGGAGCCCTGAAAATTCAGAGTTTCGGGCTGGCAGGCTGGACACGGCGATGCGAAGCATTTGGGGCGGGCAGGCCTGCTGCTCCGCGCTCCCGCACCCGAGGACTAGGCTCCACCGTGTCGCGCGGGCACCGCTAGGAGCGGCGCAGCGAATGCCGAGGCATATCTTACTGATAGACGAGAAATGAGCGAGCACGCGACACCGCGATTCGTCCGAAAAATGAATTTGCAAAGTCTCCTTAAGCATACCTGCGCACCTCGCCGTTGCCATACAGATTGCTCACGCAACGGCCGCATAGCGTTGGGTGCTGCGTATCCGCGCCGACATCTTCGCGGTAATGCCAGCAACGCTCGCATTTTTCACAAGCGCTTGGCTTCACGAGTATCTGAACAGGCGAACCCTCTTTACCTGCATGAAGAGTGGCGCGAGATGTAATCAGCACGAGCCTCAAATCATCCCCCAACTTTTTTAGCACTTCGTACAACGGGTTGGTGGTTGGAATGTAGATATCCAGTTCAGCAGCAAGCGAAGAGCCGATTTCACCAGCAGCGCGCGACTCTTCCAGTCGCTTGCTGGCTATTTCCCGTATTTGCCGAATACCGCCCCACTCGTCCAGCAAATTGCGTTTACCCTCGATCTCCGGAAATGCATACCACTGCTGTTCGAACACGCTGACATCATCCTTGCCGCTCAACGACTCCCATACTTCTTCGCCAGTAAAACTCAATATCGGTGCGATCAATCGAGCCAGTGCGTGCGAAATGTGGTACAGCGCGTTCTGGGCAGAACGGCGTGCAGCCGAGGAGGCGCCTGCAGTATATAAACGGTCCTTCAGAATATCCAGATAGAATCCGCCCAGATCTTCGGAACAGAAAGTCTGCAATTTTTGCGCGATCTGATGAAACTCGTAACGCTCGTAATCGGCGCTGACTTCGTCCTGCAATTTTTGGGTCAGGGCCAACGCATAGCGGTCGATCCCAAGCCATAGCTCTACCGGCAATACGTGCTTGGCATGGTCGTAGTCGGCGATGTTGGCCAGCAGGAAGCGCAAAGTATTGCGGATGCGCCGGTAGCTTTCCACCACGCGCTTGAGGATTTCATCAGAAATGGTCAGTTCGCCGGAATAATCGGTAGCAGCTACCCACAAACGGAGAATATCGGCACCGAGCGTGTCGAAGATCTTTTGCGGCGCAATGACGTTGCCCCTGGACTTCGACATCTTGTGACCGCTGCCGTCCACCACAAAACCATGCGTAAGCAGGGAGTTGTATGGCGCCCGGCCGTTGATGGCACAACCGGTAAGCAGGCTGGACTGGAACCAGCCACGGTGCTGGTCGGAGCCTTCCAGATACAGGTCGGCCGGCGTATGCAATTCATCACGGCGTTGCAAAACCGACGCGTGTGTGACACCGGAATCGAACCATACATCCAGAGTATCGCTGAGCTTCCTGTAGTGCTCGGCTTCAGCACCCAGCAAGTCCGCCGAGTTCAGGCTGAACCATGCCTCGATGCCGTCGCGCTCGACCAGCTTGGCCACCTGCTCCAGCAACTCCAGCGTGCGATGGTGCAACTCCCCGGTTTCCCTGTGCACGAAAAACGGCATCGGCACACCCCAGCTTCGCTGGCGAGACACGCACCAGTCGGGGCGGTTCTTGATCATCGCCTCCAGGCGCGCGCGCCCCCAACCCGGATAAAATTCGGTTTTATCGACAGCCATGATCGCCAAATCACGCAAGGACTTGCCATCGCGTTTCTCGGGCTTGCCGGAGTGCGAACGTTTTTCCTGCACCAGACTTTCTGCATCGGTGGTCACGCCAGATGCAACGTTATCCATGCCGATGAACCACTGCGGCGTGGAACGGAAGATGATCGGGGTCTTGTGCCGCCAGCAGTGCGGATAGCTGTGCTGCACTTTTTCCATATGCAACAAATGGCCGCTGGCTTGCAACGCGTCTATCACCACATCGTTGGCTTTCCACACGAACAAGCCCCCGACCAGCGGCAAATTGGCAGCAAACTTACCGTCGTCACCAACCGGATTGTCGGTAGGCAGATGGTATTTCTGGCCGATGAAATAGTCGTCAAGGCCATGCGCCGGTGCGGTATGCACCAGGCCGGTACCCGCTTCCAGCGTGACATGTTCGCCGCAGATGATGGGCACGATACGGTCATAGAACGGATGCTGCAGCAACAATCCTTCCAGCGCCGAACCCTTGCAGGTTGCCGCCATGCCGTCGCCCCGGTCATTGCTTCCACCCAACTGATATCGAGCCAGGCACTGGGATGCGAGATCAAATGCCAGTATCAGATAACCCTTGGGGGTCTTGATCAAGTCATATTGCAAATCCGGGTGCACGCAGACGGCCTGATTCGCGGGCAATGTCCATGGCGTGGTAGTCCATATCACCGCATACACCTTTGTATCGGCTGGCAGGGAGACACCGAATGCCTTGCGCAGTGCTGCCCTGTCCTTCACCTCGAAGCCCACGTCGATCGCGGGAGACACTTTGTCTTCGTATTCCACTTCTGCCTCGGCCAGGGCTGACTGGCAATCCAGGCACCAGTTCACCGGCTTGTAGCCCTGGTACAAATAGCCGCGCTGATAGATTTTGCCCAGTGCGCGCATGATGTCGGCCTCGGTCCTGAAATCCATGGTGAGATAAGGATGCTCCCAATCTCCCAGAACACCGAGGCGGATAAAATCCTTTTTCTGCCGCTCGATCTGCTCCGCGGCATATGCGCGGCACAGTGCGCGGAATTGCGCGGGCGGTATCGCCTTGCCGTGTTTCTTTTCCACTTGCAGTTCGATCGGCAGTCCGTGGCAATCCCAACCCGGCACATATGGCGCATCAAAGCCGGCCAGCGTTTTGCTTTTGACGATGATGTCCTTGAGGATCTTGTTCACCGCATGACCGATGTGGATGTCACCATTCGCATAGGGAGGACCGTCATGCAAGATGAACACAGGCTTGCCCTGTTTTGCCGCGCGGATCTTTTGGTAGCGTTGCTGTGCCCGCCAGCGCGCCGACATATGCGGCTCGCGTTTGGCAAGATCGCCGCGCATCGGGAACGGGGTGTCGGGTAGATTCAGCGTATTTTTATAATCAGTCATAAAGGAAATTTAAAAATTCATATTTCTTAGCAAGACAAGGCGCGAACAAAAAATACGACGCAGCATATACATAAATATGTAAGGAGTTATTTTTGTGAGCAACGCCGTATTGCGACGAAATCTGGATTTATATTATCAGTCATGTTGCTCGAACCATTTCCTTGCATGTTCCACATCCAGCGCGATCTGCTGCGTCAGTGTTGCCACATCGGGATATTTTTCTTCGTCGCGCAGCTTTTGCAAGAACTCAACGCGCAAATGTTTGCCATAAATCTGTTGAGAAAACTCGAACAGATGCACTTCCAAAACCGGCTTGTCATCGTGCTTCACAGTCGGACGCACGCCAAGGCTGGCCACACCCTGAAGCACCCCCAGACCCTCGACATGCGCCTGCACGACAAAAATGCCGGACAGCGGGGGACGATTGTGCTTCAGCTGGATATTCGCAGTCGGAAACCCGATTTTTTTCCCCATCCCGTCCCCGTGCACCACCCGTCCGCTGATGCTGTAGTGACGTCCCAGGTACCGCTGCGCCTCCCGCAACTGCCCGGCCAGCAAGGCTGCACGTATTGCCGTGCTGGAAATCCTCACCCCGTCTTGCTTCACGCTTCGAACCGCTTGGACAGGCAAGCCGAGCTTCATTCCAATTTTTTCCATCAAAGCGAAATCTCCGCTGCGCCCGCTGCCAAAACGGAAGTCGTCGCCGATCAGCACGAACTGCGCGGACAATTTTTGATGAAGCGCATTGATGAATTCCACTGCGCTTATCGCTGCAAAACCCGCATTGAAACGACATACCTGTACACGGTCTATGTCCAGCGCGGCAAGAAGCTCGAGCTTTTCGCGCAGACTGGTCAGACGCACCGGCGCTTGCAGCGGCGTGAAAAATTCGCGCGGATGCGGCTCGAAGATCATCACCGCGGTTTGCAGGCCCCGTGCTTGCGCCACTGCCCGCAACTCGTTCAGTAAAGCCTGATGACCCAGATGCACACCGTCGAAATTACCGATGGTGAGTGCAACTGGTTTGGAATCCGGGGAATGAAGTCCGCGTAGAATCAACATAAGGCGCGGATTATACCGTAGCGCGGATGAGTTACGCCTTCACCTTGCGCGAGCTTAACAAACGTTCAGTACATTTCGCATGGTACTTAGAATAACGCGGCTATCGATCAAGCCGTACCGCCCACCGTCAGCCCGTCGATACGGACCGTTGGCTGACCCACGCCGACCGGCACGCTCTGCCCTTCCTTGCCACAGGTGCCGACACCAGGATCGAGCGCCATATCGTTGCCTATCATCGAGATGCGTGTCAGAACGTCCGGGCCATTTCCGATCAGTGTCGCGCCTTTCACCGGATGGGTGATCTTGCCGTCCTCGATCATGTAGGCTTCGGCGGTGGAGAACACGAATTTACCGCTGGTGATGTCCACCTGGCCGCCGCCGAAATTCACCGCGTAAAGGCCGCGCTTCACCGAGGCGATGATTTCCTTCGGGTCTTTGTTGCCGTTGAGCATATAGGTGTTGGTCATGCGCGGCATGGGCAGGTGGGCAAAGGATTCGCGCCGTGCATTACCGGTGACCGGTACGCCCATCAAACGCGCGTTCAACGAGTCCTGCAAATAACCCCGCAATATGCCGTTTTCGATCAAGGTGGTGCATTGGGTGGGGTTTCCCTCGTCGTCCATCTGCAATGAACCGCGTCGTCTTGCCAACGTGCCGTCATCCACCACGGTCACCCCTTCCGCGGCAACACGCTCACCGACCCGCCCGGAAAATGCCGAACTGCCCTTGCGATTAAAGTCTCCTTCCAGACCGTGACCTATCGCTTCATGCAGCAATATTCCCGGCCAGCCGTTGCCCAGCACCACGGTCATGTTGCCTGCCGGAGCGGGTGCGGCATCCAGATTGACCACCGCCTGATGCACTGCTTGCGCGGCATATTTTCGCAGCATCGCATCGTCGAAATAAGCGTAATCGAAACGTCCGCCGCCGCCAGCCGAGCCCTGCTCGCGCTTGCCGTTGCTCTCGATGATGACCGTCACCGACAGCCGCACCAGCGGGCGTATGTCGGCATTCATCAAGCCATCGCTGCGGGCAATCATCACCACTTCGTATTCCCCGGCAAGGCCAGCCATCACTTGAACCACACGCGGATCAAGCGCACGCGCATATCCCTCAAGACGTTCAAGCAGCGCGACTTTATCCGCATCCTTGAGACTGGCGACCGGATCATGCGGCAGATAGATTTCCCGCCGCGAACCGTGGTGTATAACAGGCACGGATTGCGTGCCGCCCTGGCGCGCAATCGCGCGCGTTGCCTGCGCCGCGTTGTCCAAAGCGCTGAGGCTGATGTCGTCGGAATAGGCGAAGGCGGACTTTTCGCCACTCACCGCGCGCACCCCTACACCCTGGTCGATGTTGAAGCTGCCGGACTTGACGATACCCTCTTCCAGCGACCAGCTCTCGGCGCGGCTGTATTGGAAATACAGATCGGCATAATCCAGCCGGTGCGCCATCATGCTGGCGAACACTTTCTCTATATGGCTTGCCTCGATGGAATAGGGTTCGAACAGTGACTGCTGCGCGGTGGCGAACAGCGTATCGAATGCTGGATTTTGTTGCAGAGTAGTCATCACGATTCTTTATCTAGTCATTCGCAGCTAAACAATATGCGATGCGTCAGTGCCGGCAGGCTGGAACGCAGGCTGGCCTGATAGGATGGATTCACGTCAGCGATCACCACACCCGAGCCGCGCGGCAGCCTGTCCAGCACACGGCCCCAGGGATCGACGATCATGCTGTTGCCGTGCGTTTCCCGCCCGTTCACATGGTAGCCGCCCTGGGCTGCGGCAATCATATAAGACAGATTCTCGATCGCGCGTGCGCGCACCAGCACTTCCCAGTGCATCCTGCCGGTAGTTTCGGTGAACGCGGACGGCAGGACGATGATGTCCACGTTCTTCATTGAACGGAACAGCTCGGGAAAACGCAAGTCGTAACAGACTGCCAATCCGATGCGCCCGAAGGGGCTATCCACCACCACGACCTGATTTCCCGGCTCTATGGTCCTTGCTTCGTCAAAGCTTTCATTGCCCAGTTCCAGACCAAACAAATGCATCTTGTCATAGCGTGCCACTTGCTCACCAAGCTCGTTGAAAACCAGACAGCTGTTCAGCACTTTGTCGGGCGCACTGGCAACCAGAGGTATCGACCCCCCCACCAGCCAGATTTTGTGCTTGCGCGCGGTTTCGCTGAGGAACGACTGAATCGGTCCCTGCCCGGGTTGCTCGCGCACTGCAACCTTGTCCTGTTCGCCCATGCCCATGATGACAAAAAATTCCGGCATCACCACCAGCCGTGCGCCTTGTTCGGCTGCTTTGGCAATGAGACGCCGCGCTTCGCTCAAATTGCCCGCGACGTTCGGTCCCGAGGCCATCTGGATCGCTGCAACCTTGAATGCGTTAACTTGCGCGGCAATTCGTTTCTGTGTTGAATCAGCCACTTGCATAATATGATCTATTCGCTCTGGATACCTTGTTTACTTGATTTTGCTTTGGCTGCAGCACTAGCAACCTTGACCACTTTGGGGTCGCTCCATGTTCCGCTGACATTGTATTCGTATGACACCAACTTATCGAGCGGATTGTCCAATAGCTTGCTTGTGATCAGCCCGGCAATGCCCGCTGCCGGATTGATGGCAAACACGGCAAGCAGGGCTACGCTATCACCTATGGCTGGAAATACTTTAACGTTCAGATTCTGGGTTTCTTGATTCAAATCCACACTCCCCTTCAATGCCACCTTGGCAGCCGAGCCATAAACATGGAATTCCTGGGTATCCATAACACCATCATGGATGGCAGCCTCCCCAATGATGTTGTCAAACTGGAAACCCTTGCTGAACACATCATTGAAGTCCAGGGTGAGGTGTTTGGGCAAAGCTTGCATGCTGAGGATGCTGAGCAGTTTTCCGCCACCCGGATCCATTTGCAGGAACTGCCCCTTGGCGGCATCCAACTTTAAGGTACCGTTCAAGGTCGCATAATTGAATTCGTCCGGCGACCCTACCCATGACAAATTGGCCGTAAGCCTGCCACTGCCGCCCTTCACGGTATTGGGAAAACCAGAACGCCCCAGAATCATTCCGGCATCGCTGATTTCCAGCGCCAGACTGACCTGTGATTTAAGTTCCCCATCCGTTTTACTCCAGATTCCATCGCCCACCAGACTTCCGTCGGGGTTCGTGATATTCAGACGCCGCATCCGCCAATCCGTTCCAGATGGATGCCCAACCAGTTCGAAGTGACCGATCTGTTTGCCTTTTAGTTGCAGATTCTCAATCGCAATATCGAGCGCGGGCAGATTGCCCGGGTTCATTTGCGGGGGCGACTCCTTGACTGCTTCTTCGGTTTTGTCCGGCAGCGCCTGTTTACCGGGTTCAACGGCCTGCGAAGGTTGTTCTTCGCTCATTGCATGCAGATTGCTTAAATGCGCGCGGAACAGGCTGCCAGTTTCATACCCGTGCGGCTCCCACACCACTTCGCCATTCAGAGCGCTGCTGGACAACTGCGCGGCCAATCCGTCGCCGCGCCTGGAGGCATCGATATGCAAATCGTCGAATCCCAGTCCATATCCAGTTATTTTATTAATTTTCAGATTTACTCTCGCGATTGGCAACACCGAAGCATTACCAGCTACCTTAGGTTGCCCGGACGAAAGCTTTTCGGCCGATTCACCAGTCGTGCCACTGGTCAAGCCCTCCCAGCCTTGCAGCGACAACAAAGGTATGTTGCCTAACAACCACACTCCGCTCTTTCCCCGTAATATATTTATTGACCTTTTTGATTCCAGCAACTTATCGTCCGCACCGAAATCGACGATTCCGCTCTTGACAGCCATCACACCGTTTTTCTCGATGCGAGACAGGCGCGCTGAGAAGATATTGCCGAGCCTTGCGCTGATCACATCCTGCCCCACGGCCACGGTAGCCACCACTTTGGGACAAGGCTTGGGACAGGGTTTTGCCGGAACAGCACGCTTGGGCAAAATTATGACGGGATTCTTTTCCACATGAACCGTCATCACCTCGTCGGCACGTTTCGTGAATGGTTGAGGCAAACTGGAACTGATCCCCTGCAAATTGGAATTGATGGTGATTTGAGTGGCTTTTTTTAACACTCGGATGTCGGCATCCCAGGCCGTGCTCCCATGCAAATAATTCAGCAGCGGATGCGGTTCGTTCTTGCGCAAAATATCGACGTTGCTGCGCCCTTTAACTGTGGCGTGCACGGCACCTCCCTCCACAGTCTGCATATTGATGATGGCCGCACCGCCCAGGATTTCTGCCGATACGCCGTTGGCATGCATACCCGCCTCGGTGAAAGACAAATCCCCGCGAGTGTTGCGCAACAACGGCACGCCTTCGCCCAATGAAACATTATTATCCTGAACTTTATAGGTTCCGGACACTTCCACCGGTTTGTCGCCCATTAGGGGGATACGCGCAAACAAATTCAGATGCCCATTGCCTTTGGCACTGATGCCGTCGGTGAAACCGTCTATGTAACCGCGCACCGGGCTCTTTTGAATGAATTCCAGAAAGGAATTGCTCGCGCCTGACGCTTCGCCATTGATTTCCAGTGTCAAGTCTTTGCTCATCATATCCGGCAAGGCGACCATGACGTTGTGCAGGCGCGTGTCCAGTATGGTCGCTGACGGAGAGTCCACCTCCAGCCTGTTACCGCGTATCAAGAATTCCCCGGATATGTTTTCGATACGCGGCCAATTTTTGTCAAATTCCATCACCGCGTTCTTCGCATGTCCGCCGATTTCAAATAGCACGTCCTTGGTTCCGTCCAGCGGAAAATCGCTCAAATTACCCTTGATACGGATGCGAAAGTCATCGGTAGTCCCCGCCTGCAAAGCACCAGCGAGCCAGTCATTGCCCTCCCTGTCCAGCGCGATCAACGGCGTATAACGGGCGGCGCGCCTGATATTTCCACGAGTCAATTTGCCGGTCATATCCAACACGCCCAAGGTACCGGCATGAGTCCGGTAACTGCCAAACAAATTGCCGGCGAGATCGTCATTGGCAACTGCGATATTACCGACATCAATCGACAATTCCCGGCCATCGCGCTGCCAGCCTCCTTGACCGATAAAGGTGGTGAAAGACAATGGTTCCCGCAACACGCCCGGTGCTTCCACTGCCAACCCGCGTGAATTAATGCTGAACCTGCCACTTGAATTGCTGCCGTCCATATCCACAGTCAGCCGCGAAAATCCGGGCATTTTGCCGACCTGATTGACCGCCAGGTTGTCAAAATGTCCCCTGAGTCTGTAGTTATCGGGATTTTCTTGCGGACCTTGCCATTGCGCATCCAGATTGGACACGGTGCCCCTGGGTCCATATGCATTCATGCTTGCACGCAGATCCGCTTTCATCGGCAGAAAATTTGCCAGCCGAACAAGATCTTCCAGTTTCAAGGAATTGGCTCGAATTTCACCGCTGGCACGCTGACTGTCGTTTGCATACAAGCTGCGAAAGAAAAAATCCGTAGGTTGAAATTCAAGCCCGTTTTGCAATCGCATCATCAAACGACCGGTGGAAACTTCAAATCCGCCAGAAACTTGCTGCCATGCAACGCGACCTTGCACTTTGAGCATAGACATTTCAGGCACTTCCTCGCCAAGCCTGGTGACCACATCCCTCAAATCCAGATCTGCGGTGATCTGTGTCACCCTGCCGTCTGTGACGCCCAGCCAGCCGCGTAACGCACCTCGCCCCCGGCTGAATTGGCTTGGCAAGTTAAGCCAAGGCCGCCAAGCAGTTACATCGGTGTAATCAAGTTGTGAATATAGCTGCCCATGCCAGGTTCCAAGATTTCCAAAACTGTCCCCGTAAAACTCACCGCGCACATCAAGCGGGGTCGCCAGTTCGCTGGGCGGTATCGCACGCAGGGCAAACCTGTGTTTGCCGAAGAACCTGTCAACGCGCAAATCAACATGCTGCAACACCAGCGGCGGCGCGTCGCGCTGCTCGTCGACCCAAACGATACGGGCATTGCGCACCACCATGTTCGACTGCTGCAACATCCAATCGGCAAAATCATTGTTGCTGCCTTGTTTGGAAATCTCCAGATTGCCGATAAAAAATTTTCCATGCGCATCCCTGTGTATCAGCAGTTCCGGACTATCGATTTCCATGCTGGCCAGCCGAAGTTTGGCAGTAAACAGCGACATCCACGATAAGCTTCCGTTGATGTGCTGCAGCACCAATGCGGGTTGCCCCTGGTCATCAAGAATGCGCAAATCGGTGATGTTCAGGTACGGCAGGAAACCCTGCCAATCACCTTGTATTTTGCCGATGGTGACCGGGTTGCCTATCGCGTATGACAAAGTGGAAGTGATCCTGTCATGATACTGCTCGATAACCGGAAACAGCCAATATCGCAACACAATGATGCTGGAGGCAACCAGCACAGCCGCAATCGCCGACGCAACGACAACGAATCGCGACAACCAATTCAAGCTTTGCCGGAGCAAACGGGCAGTATAAGTGTTCAACATTGAATAATCGGATATCTCAAGACGTAAATTCGTGAGAATTGCTGCCTAAATTTTATAATTGGAAGACAATGCGTATTCTAACTTAAGGAGCTTATGAATATCGGAATCTCAGCTAACTCAACCTTTGACGAAATGCTGCAAATGGCGTTGTTATGCAGTCGATATGCCAAAAGGGTATTGGAGACAGACCCGCGCATGCTGAATTGGTTGCAGGAAAGCTACAACTCACCCTGCAAACCTGAGGATATGCAGGTTCTATTGCAAGAATCCGGGCTGGATCTGGGCGACGAAACCGAATTGTCCCAAGCTGTGCGCAAATTGCGCAAGCAGGTGATGATCAAGCTGATTTTACGCGACCTGAATGGGCTGGCTGACTTGAACGAAGTCATGCAGTCCATGACCGCGCTGGCAGAAGTGTGTATGCAACGTGCTCAAGCCTGTTTGATGATGGCATTGCAGGATCAATTCGGCAGCCCGCAGGGTGATTCGAGCGCCAAAACCCAGGAATTGCTGGTCATTGCCATGGGCAAACTTGGCGGCGGCGAATTGAATGTCTCATCCGACATAGATTTGATTTTTGTATATGCGGAGGATGGCGAAACCGATGGGCCGAAAATACTGAGCAACCACGAGTTCTTTACCCGTTTGGGTCGCCGGCTGATCAATATCTTTAACGAACTCACAGCGGATGGTTACGTATTCCGCGTGGATATGCGGCTTCGCCCCTACGGCGACAGCGGCCCGCTGGTGATGAGTTTCGCCGCACTGGAAGAATACCTGATCAGCCAGGGTCGGGAATGGGAACGATACGCCTGGATCAAGGCTCGGGTCATTGCACCGGCTGATAGCCCGCATACTGCCGAACTGATGCAGCTTGTGCAACCCTTCGTATACCGAAAATATCTGGATTTTGGCGCGATTGACTCGATGCGCAAATTGCATGCACAGATCCGTCAGGAAGTGCAACGCCACGACCGGCTAGGCAATATCAAGCTCGGGCCTGGAGGAATTCGCGAGATTGAATTCATCGCACAGGTATTCCAGCTGATACGCGGAGGGAACGATGCCAGGCTGCGCATCCGCCCGACCCGCAGGGTGCTGCAGCAACTGCGCGAAAACGCCCAGTTGCCAACGCCGGTGGTTGCTGCGCTGGACGATGCTTACGTGTTTTTGCGCAATCTGGAACACCGCTTACAATATCTGGATGACAATCAAACCCAGGAATTGCCTGGCAAAGCAGAAGACCAAGACATAATCGCGATTGCAACGGGCTTTGCGGATTTTGCCGCTCTGCTCAAAGAACTGGATCGCCATCGCGTACTGGTCAGCCGGCAATTCGAGCAGATCTTCGGACCGCAGCATGCGGAGCTATATGATATTCATCTGTGGCACGAAGGGATCACCACCGAGGAGTTGTACAAGCACCTTGGGAAACTCGATTATCACGACCCGCAGAGCAGCGCGCAACATCTGCTGCAATTGCGCAGCAGCAACCGTTATCAGCAACTGCCCGAAATTAGCAGGCAGCGGCTGGACAGACTGATCCCTCAATTCATCACCTTATGCGCGGAACATGACGACCCCGACGCAACACTATCCAGGTCGCTGATCTTGCTGGATAGTGTGAGTCGCCGCGCCGCCTACCTTGCCTTTTTGTCCGAATTTCCGCAGGCCATGCAGCGATTGACCCAGTTGGTCGCTGCCAGCAGTTGGGCGAGCGAGTACCTGATGCTGCATCCGGTTTTGCTGGATGAATTGCTGGATGCACGCGAGATATACCAGCGGCCAAACTGGCAGCAGCTTGATAATGAATTGCAGGCCCGGCTGGACGATTGCGCTGAAGATGCCGAGCGACAACTGGATGTGTTGCGCCATGTGCAGCAGGAACAGACATTTCATCTGCTGGCGATGGATCTGCAGGGCCTGTTGCCACTGGAAACCCTCAGCGACCACTTGAGCGACCTGGCCGACTTGATGCTGCGCCATGTTCTGAGGTTGAGCTGGACGACTGTACGCAAGCGGCATCGCGATGATGCGAAATTCGCCATAGTCGCGTATGGCAAACTTGGCGGCAAAGAGCTCGGCTACGCTTCAGATCTGGATCTTATCTTTCTTTATGACGACGAACATCCCGATGCACAGGAAAACTATGCCAGGTTGGCGCAACGCATCAACACCATGCTCGGCAGCTACACCTCGTCCGGGCGTTTGTATGAAACCGATCTGCGCCTGCGCCCGAACGGTGCGAGCGGCTTGCTGGTGAGTTCGATCGCCGCGTTTGCCGAATACCAGCAAAACCAGGCGTGGGTTTGGGAACATCAGGCTCTGACACGTGCCCGCTTCAGCGCGGGTGATGCCCGGGTCGGCGCAGCCTTCGAGCAAATCCGCAAGCGAGTGCTTTGCCAACCGCGTGACCTGGCTACATTGCGCAAGGAGATTCTTGCAATGCGAAAAAGAATGCACGATGGCCATCCCAATGGCAGCGGCCTTTTCGACATCAAGCATGACAACGGCGGCATGGTGGATATCGAATTCATGAGCCGTACCCGGTGACCGTGACC
>CAWDWW010000026.1:0-6563 GCA_963806115.1 uncultured beta proteobacterium | reverse complement strand
TGTTCGGCGGATACCCCGGTGCGTTTTCGATTCTGCCCTATTACGTCAAGGTGCGCGAATACAGCGATCTTGAGAATCGCGATCTTTGGGAATACCAGTTGAATCTTACCCCGGAAGAAGTCGACAGTGTTCTGATGCACGCTTGGGAAATGGGTTCTGTCTACTTCCAGTATTTCTTCTTCGACGAGAACTGTTCCTATCATTTACTGGGTCTGCTCCAGGTCGCAAGACCGGATCTTGATTTCACCAGCCAGTTCCGCTGGTGGGCAATCCCTGCGGATACGGTAGCCGCAATCACACGGCATCCCGAACTGGTAAAGAAGGTCGTTTATCGCCCGTCCAGCGCCACACAGCTTCGCCACAGCTTGAGCCTGATGAACGCGACGGAGAGCAAGCTCGTGAAGGAATTGAGTGTGCAGCGCATTTCGGTCGATGACCCGGAGCTGACTAAACTGCCCGGAGAACGTGAAGCCGCTGTGATTGAAACCAGCCAGGACTATGTCAGCTATCGCAGCAACATCGGCAAAAGCGATGTGTCTGACCCTGCCAAACTTGAAAACGAATTGCTCAAGGCACGCAGCCAATTGGACATTTTCGGGAAATTGGCTGGAATCCCGATGCCCGAAGTTCGCCCCGATCAAGGGCATGGTTCATCGCGTTTCACCATCGGTAGCGGACGGACAGACGGCCAGAATTTCCAGGAACTGAGTGCCCGAGCCACATACCATGACATCATGGATAATGCCGGCGGCTACGCTCGCGGCGCACAGATAGAGTTCTTCAGCCTCGGACTGCGTCATTACGATGATGGCCTCAACCGGGTGGAAAGATTTACACCGGTCGAGATCCTGTCACTGACCCCGCGCGACGATTTTTTTCAATCCATTTCATGGAAAATCTCAGCCGGGTGGCAGCGTATTCGCATACCCGATGGCAGCCAACCGCTGGCATTTTCTCTGGATGGCGGAGCGGGAGGAGCATGGTCCAACAGGAATGACACGGCGCTCTGGTACGCGCTGCTCGACAGCAGTGCACGGCTCAACAATAATCTGGCTAGCGGATATGCACTGGGTGCGGGCGCCAGTGCAGGCGGACTGATAGATCTGACTGCGCGCTGGCGCCTGCACGGTTACGTGCGTGGCATGCGATACTTCCTGGGTCAGCGCGACACGCCTCTTACATTCGGTCTGGAACAGCGCCTGGCATTTGGTCGCGATCTTGCACTGCGAGTGGATATCGCGCGCAACCGCGAATTACAAAGGATTTACAACAGCGGCCTGGTGTCGATGTTGTTCTATTTCTGATATGGTCCCCCGTATGCATAAGCCTCTATTGCTCCTGCTCACCATACTGCTGTCAGGTTGCACGCAGCTGTTTTTCCAGCCCCACAGTTTCCTGATCGACACACCGGAACGGCACGGGATCAAATACCGGATTGAAAGTTTACAGGCAGCAGACGGCACATCTCTCAACGCGTGGTTCCTTCCGGCCCAGGATATAAATGGGAGCAAGGATGGCGGCAAGACCAAAGCAACGGTATTGTTTCTGCACGGCAATGCCGAAAACATCAGCACACATTTCCGCAATGTTGCATGGCTGCCGGCCGAAGGATACAACGTGCTGGCACTCGATTACCGCGGTTATGGTGCTTCTGAGGGAACGCCATCGCTGGCGGGGATGCAGCTTGACATAGATGCGGCAATGCGCAGCCTGCTTGCGCATAAGGACGTTGATCCAAACCGGATCGTCATTTTCGGGCAGAGTCTCGGCGGCGCGCTCGCCATCTATTACGCCGCGCACACTGCGTATCGGGCCAATATCCGCGCGGTCGTCATCGACAGCTCGTTTTTTGATTACCGTATGATCGTCAAGGAAAAACTGGCCGGATTCTTCCTCACCTGGCCGTTCCAGTGGCTACCCTGGTTAACGGTGGACGATGAATATTCCCCGGCCAACTCGGTCGCAGCGATAAGTCCAATTCCCCTGCTGCTGATACACGGAGACCAGGATGTAGTGGTACCGCCCCACCATTCTCAGCAACTGTTCGAGCGGGCTAAAGAACCCAAGCAGCTTTGGATCGTTCCGGGCGCGGGGCATATCCAGTCGCAGGAAAGCCAAGAGATAAGGAAAAGGTTGGCTGAATTCCTGAAGCGCTATACATCCTAACCCGGCCAAACTAGAATCTCATACGGATTATGATTTTACTGGACAGGATCTGATTATTATATTGAACTATCGCTATAATGATGGCTCTGTGTCCTGACGGATATATATCCCTCAGCCGGCACTCGGAACCGCTCAATTATTTAAGTTGCTTAATTGGTCTCACCTAGACGAGGAGAAGTAATATGAAACAGCAATATTCCCAATTCATGCGCTGGACCAGTCGTGTGGTAATTTTAAGCATGTTGACCATGGTACTGCCGATCCAATCCGCGTCTGCAGGAATGGTGGAAACAGATCAGGTTGTTTCACATGAACTGGCAATGCAGGATCGCGCCAGGATCTACGCTTTTGTTGACCGCGAGGACGTGCTCGCCCAGTTGCAAAAGGAGGGTGTGACAGCCGGAGAAGCAAAAGCGCGCGTTAATGCGCTGACCGATGATGAGGCGCACATGATTGCCGGCAAACTGGATCAATTACCTGCCGGCGGCGACGTTCTTGATGTGCTGCTCATTGTATTCATCGTTTTATTGATAACCGACATTCTCGGATTTACCAAAGTCTTCCCGTTCACCCGTTCGATCAATAAATAAATGATGCTATTGCGGAACGCCCGCTTTTTAGTGGGCGTTCTTCTTTTGTGCCTCGGTGCTTGCGCGACTCCGCCTCAGACGCTCCGGGTACTGGGTACTACGCCGGCCTCCCTGCCCAAGCAAGCCGAACTCACCGATGTTCCCTATTTTGCTCAAGATGCCTATCAATGCGGGCCGGCATCATTGGCGATGACTTTAAGTGCCGCCGGAATTGCGATAACACCGGAAACGCTCAAGCCGGAGCTCTATTTGCCTGAACGGCACGGCAGTCTACAGGTCGAAATGCTGGCTGCCGCAAGACGTCAGGGTGCTGTCGCCTATCAATTGGCACCCGAATTGAACGATATGCTGCGCGAGATAGCTGCCGGAACACCCGTAATCGTATTGCAGAATCTGGCCTTTAGCTGGTACCCCATTTGGCATTACGCAGTCGCGATCGGCTACGATCTGGACCGTGCGGAAGTCATCCTGCGTTCGGGTCCCGAGCAAAGGCAAATATTGCCGATGAGAACATTCGAATATACCTGGGCGCGCAGCGGCTACTGGGCGATGGTCGCTTTGCCGCCCGGCAAAATCCCGGTTACCGCCGAAGCAACTTCGTTTATTGCGGCGGTCAGCGCATTTGAGAAATCCGGTGATCCTGAACGCGTTCTAAGCGCATACATTGCCGCATTGAATCGTTGGCCGGAAAATCTGTCTGCACAAATAGGCGTCGGCAATTCCGCCTATCGGATGCATGACCTTGCCCGGGCCGAAACCGCCTTTCGTCAAGCTGTGCAAGCTCATCCCGACTCGGTCGCCGCACTAAATAACCTTGCGCAAACCCTGGCCGATCAGGCGCGTTATGCAGAAGCTTTGGAGGCTGCTCATCATGCAGTCAGTCTTGGCGGCCCGCTGGCACAGACTGCACGGGAAACACTGGCTGATATCGAACGTAAAATGACAAAATAGCTGATGACAGTCCGCACTGTTCAGTTCGCCTTTCTTGTTTCAGGCCACTTTATGTAGATCATGCATCAATGCAATAATGTCCCATGGTTTCAATTCCTCACAAATCATCTGCGCCATCCGAAAGCACCCAATCCCTGCTTGATACCATATCGAAGAATTTTGCGCCCGCAGAAGTCGGCGTGATTCGCAAAGCGTGCGACTTGGCCGGGCCTCTCTACGAAGGGCAAGTCGAACTCACCGGAACTCCGTTGTTGCAGCATGCGTTGAACGCGGCTGCGATCCTGGCCGGCATGAACATGGATCATGAAACGATCGCCGCAACGATACTTGCACGCGATACCCGAGCATTTGGTTGACTGGCCTGAAAGAATCGAAAATGATTTCGGCGGCAATGTAAGGATGCTGGTCGAAGGTATCTCACGGGTTGAACAGATAGAACAATTCAGCGAGATGCCCGGCCTGCACAAAAAGGACAAGGACGAAGCTGCCCAGCAGATCGAAAGCCTGCGCAAGATGCTGCTGGCGATGGTGCAAGACATCCGCGTAGTGTTGATCAAACTGGCCGAGCGCACCCAGACCTTGCGCAACCTGTCCGGCGCGAAACCGGAACAGCAGAAACAGATCGCGCAGGAGACTCGCAGCATATTTGCGCCGCTTGCCAACCGCCTCGGCGTGTGGCAACTAAAATGGGAGCTGGAAGACCTTTCGGTGCGCTATCTGGAGCCGGAGCTTTACAAAAAAGTCGCCAAGCTGCTGGATGAGCGCAGAGTGGATCGCGAGCAATACATCGCGGACGTGGTGTCCCGGCTAAAGCAGGTGTTGAGCAAGGCAGGCATACCCGCCGAAGTGACCGGCCGTCCCAAACACATCTACAGCATCATCAACAAGATGAAGCGCAAGCATATGGATTTCAGCGAGCTCTACGATGTGCGCGCGGTACGGATACTCGTTGACGACAGCAAGGTAGATGGGATCAGAGGCTGTTACACCGCGCTCGGGCTGGTGCATGAACTATGGCCGCCGATCGAAAGCGAATTCGACGATTACATCGCGCACCCCAAGAGCAACAATTACCGCTCGCTGCACACTGCCGTCATCGGCCCGCGCGGCTTGGCACTCGAAGTACAGATACGCACCCGTGAGATGCACCGGCATTCCGAACTCGGCGTCGCCGCCCACTGGCGCTACAAGGAAGGCGTGAAATCCGATAGCCGCTTCGACGAGAAGATCGCCTGGCTGCGCCAGATACTGGAGTGGAAAGAAGAGTTCGCCGACAAGGGCGACCTGCAGGAGCAATTCAAGAACGAATTGTTCCAAGACCAGGTTTACGTGCTCACGCCGCTGGGCAAAGTGATCGCCCTGCCCAAAGGCGCGACCCCGGTGGAATTCGCCTACACTCTGCACACCGATCTGGGACACCGCACGCGCGGCGCCAAGGTGGACGGCAGCATCGTGCCGCTCAACTACAAACTGCAGAACGGGCAGCGTGTCGAAATCCTCACCGTCAAACAGGGCGGACCGAGCCGCGACTGGATCAATCCATCGCTCGGCTTCCTGCAAAGCCCGCGTATCCGCGCCAAGGTGCGCGCCTGGTTCAAAAGCCAGAACTTCGACGAAAGTGTCGCGCAAGGCAGGACGCAACTGGATCGCGAACTGCACCGGCTCGGCATCACCTCCATCAATCAGGAAAAACTCGCGCAACGTTTGCACTTCAACAAGCTGGAAGATTTTCTCGCCGCCATCGGGCGCAACGAAGTCACGCAGCGGCGCATCGCCGTCGCGCATCCAGGAAGAGCTGCCCACCAAGGTGATCTGAAACAGCAAAACCTAAAGTCTCCAGGCCCGCGACCGAGCGCACCCCGAAAGCCGACATCACCGTCGGCGGCGTGAACAACCTGATGACCCGCATCGCCAAATGCTGCAACCCGGCACCGGGAGATACGATCGTCGGCTACGTCACGCGCGACCGCGGCATCACGATACACCGCGAAGACTGCGCGTTCATGCTGCGCATGACGGAGAGCAGACGCGACCGCAAGCTGACGGCGCAGTGGGGGCCGTAGAAAAGATAGCCAACAGTTGTTATGTTCCAATAACAGACATTACGAAGAATATCCGATACGATCGTCAAACTTGTCATTGCGAAAGCCAATATGCGCAAAACCAAATTCCCGGATAACCAAGGGAAATGTTGTGACGCAGTTCTTCTAATCTTGGAGGAGAGGGCAGGTCATATCCGCACAAATTTGAGCTTTCCTGAACAGGAAGACCATTTGGCTCCAGTTGAACTCGTTTGCACTATTGGAAAGATAAACTACGCTTTAGAACACACAAAACTCCAAACTTACTCTGATCAGATTCAAGACAGCGTACAGTTCAGCAATGCATTAGAACTGCTTGAGCGGGAACTTGTGGGGCAGCTTCCCAAGAGCGCTTGGTTTATGCTGATAGTGCCACCGAAAGCATTTGATGGCCTCTCACCTGACAAGGTCATCCGCATCAGGAAAAGTATTGCGGCATGGGTTGTTCGTGCAGCCCCAACGATGGCATTTTCTGCGCAAGGTTTCGCGGGCTTGACTCAGAACGTCGACAGTGTGCCCTTTGCTGTCACTCTTCAGGCTATAGTTGTTCCTCAAGATTCTTTGGGAACTTTGAAGATTGCAAGGTTTGCTCCGTCCGATGTCGATGCTCTGCGATTAGATGCAATTGGCATCACGCTGACAAAAAAATTGCCGAAACTGAAAGCGTGGTCTGATGCGGGAGTTAAAACAGTTCTTGTCCTCGAAACTGAAGACGTTGCGCTCACCAACCATTACAAGGTGCTTGAGGGTCTTAAGCACCATCTTCCATTGCATG
>CAWDWW010000025.1:0-86201 GCA_963806115.1 uncultured beta proteobacterium | reverse complement strand
AGAAACTGCGCAAATTGACTTTCTTCGACCTCGGCCTGCGGCTGCGGCAACTTTCTCGTGATCGCCTACCGCGAACTGCGCAAGCTGGAACTGGACGTGCTGCGCGCCGTGCACGAGGGCCCCGGCTCGCGCTTCCTCGACATCCACCAGGTAATCAGCGTCGACGTCGACCAGTTCTACGGCATCGAGATCGAGGAATTCCCGGCGCAGATCGCCGCAGGTCGCGCTGTGGCTGATGGACCACCAGATGAACGTGCGCGTGTCGGAGGAGTTCGGCATGTACTTCGCCCGCATCCCGCTGAAGACCTCGCCGCACATCGTCAACGGCAACGCGCTGCACGCTGGACTGGAACGACGTGCTGCCGGCGGAGCGCGCAAGCTATGTGTTCGGCAATCCGCCGTTCGTCGGGAAAAGGACCAGAGCGCAGCACAAAAAGCTGATATGGAGCTCGTGTTTGCGACTCAAGGGTGCCGGTGTGCTGGATTACGTCGCGTGCTGGTATGTCGAAGGCGGCTGATTACATTCACAGGAACCCGTCCATTGAGTTGGCCTTCGTCTCCACCAACAGCATCACGCAAGGCGAGCAGGTCGGCATTACTGTGGGGTCAGCTGCTCGCGCAAGGCATCCATATCCACTTCGCTCATCGCACCTTCCAATGGAGCAACGAGGCGCGCGGCATGGCAGCGGTGCATTGCGTCATCATCGGTTTCGGCGCGTTCGACGCGGCGAAAAGACCATCTTCGAATACGAGGACATCCGCGGCGAACCGCACGCCGTCGCCGCACGCAACATCAATCCCTATCTGGTGGATGCGCCGGATGTGGTGCTCGACAACCGCCGCGCACCCGATTTGCGCCGTGCCGGAAATCGGCTTCGGCAGCATGCCCAATGATGGCGGCATTTATTCTGTGCGACCCGGAGAAAGCACGAGTTCCTCGCGAATGAACCGCAGCGGAAAAATGGATACGCCGCTTTCTCGGCGCGGAGGAATTCATCAACAACATACGAGCGCTGGTGTCTGTGGCTGCAAGGATTGTCCCCTGCGAATTGCGCGCCATGCCGGAAGTGATGAAGCGCGTGCGAAGCGGTCAAAGACATCGCGCTTGCCAGCACAGAGCGCGACGACGCAAGAACTAGCCAGCTACGCCACACGCTGTTTGGAGAAATACGCCAACCGATCGCGCGCTATTTGGTGATTCCCGAAAGTGTCGTCAGAACGTCGCAGTTCATCCCGATTGGCTTTCATGCAGCCGGAGGTACATTGCCAGTAACATTGTTCTCATGCGTGCCAAATGCCACCCTTTACCACTTCGGCATCCTGACCTCGACGATGCACATGGCGTGGATGCGTTACACCTGCGGACGCTTGGAAAGCGATTACCGATATTCCAGCAGCCATCGTCTACAACAACTTCCCGTGGCCTGACGAACCGACGGACAAACAGCGCGCAGCCGTGGAAGCCGCCGCACAAGCCGTGCTGGATGCCCGCGCGCAATTCCCGCAAAGCTCGCTCGCCGACCTCTACGACCCGCTCACGATGCCGCCCGCGCTGGTCAAAGCCCACCAAGCCCTCGACCGCGCCGTGGACGCCTGCTACCGCAAGGCCGCCTTCACCAGCGACGCACAACGGGTGGAATTCCTGTTCGAGCGCTACCAGCAACTCACCAGCCTGTTGCCGACTGAGAAGAAGCCAACAAGACGAAAGTAAAATTTATTGGGGGGCGTGATGTCAGACGACGATCTTAAAAAGCAAAAAGATGTTGAGTTTTATGCGGCTGGGGTTACCGCCTGGTACAACACAAGGTTAGAGCATGACAAAAGCTTGCTTGCTCTTTCAGCGGGTGGAATCGGGCTGCTGATTACACCACTTACTATGGATGGAATCGATTCCCTTTGGCGGTTAGGGTTTCATCTATTATCAATGCTTTCATTCATTGTGTGTCTTGGTGCAATTCTTATCATCTTCAAGAAAAATAGCGATCACATAGAAAATGTACTCAAGACAGGCACACAGCCATTTGATGATCCCTTATTGGCGAAACTTGATAAAATTGCCATCACGGCTTTTGCGGCAGGGATTATATTTTCATCGGTGATAGGTGTTTCCGCATCAATCAACTCATATTCAAATAAGGAGAAAGCAATGGCAAATGAAAACAAACAGAAAACGGGTTTGGCCAATGACAGTGTTAATGGCGTTTCAAATTTGAAGCCCGCGGGGGATTTAAATAAGAGCTTCAATGGAGTGAATAACCTCAAGCCAGCCACGCCTCAAGGATCATCAAACCCAACGTCTGGCGCATCACAAGGAACCACGCCAGTCGTCAATCAAGATACCAACAAGAAGTAAATCACAAACGGCCTTAAGGAATTCGACTCTGGTACCTGGTGCATGGTCGTTTGAGGTCAGATGGTATTGGCTAAATTGATGCTCGGAGTGCTTTTGCCACACGATCCACTGCTGTATCTATGGAAACCGCTCTCTGAGCCTCCAGCATACGATCTCGGCTTCTAGTTGCGTGTTCGAGAAACTTTGATCGTCTGGCTTCATCTACTCCAGCAACCACGTTGGTGCCTGTGCCGGCAGCATCAGGCACAGAACAACTGAACCAGTCGAATGACATGCCATACTTGCTTTGCCAGTTAAAAGCTACAGACTTCCCTTGGAAACTAGCAACGAAGTCGAAGAACTCCAAGAGGCCTTGTTCTAGGCTCTGAAAGCCCACCTTCTGAAACAGTCGGACAGCCATCGTCTCAATTGCAAAGGACTTGAGGTTTGCGGTTGATGGAAGATTTCCATTCCAGTACTTCAAGAGTTTGACGAGGGGCTTGAAGCGGTTGCCTTGCTGCTTGTTTACATCCGTAGCATTAGCCCCGTGCCTCTTTGGTGATGACTTAATCCAGTCACCCGAATCTCGATCCGGAATCCAGATGAAATCGGAATTTTCGCTGTCTATAATAGCTGGAACGACGTCGATATCTAGGTGACTTAGTTCCAATCGTACTGAGCGTCTCTGTCCGTATACCGAGCTGACGGGATATCTGTAACGGATAGCGCTGGCAAAGCTCTCAAGCACTCGCTCTGGTGCTGGCCGCATGAACATAGACAGCAGGCCAGTCTTGTTCCACTTGGTCGGGTCAATAACAAAGATGATATCAACGTCGTCCAGAGGACGAATCGCTGTATCACGAGAATAGCTTCCACTCAAAAAGTGCCAGTGATACGGCTAGCCATCTGCCGAGTGCAAAGCACGTCCCGAAGATAGTTATGGCTCCGCTTCGCCCCTTCTTTTTGAGCTTGGGTGGGTTCAATCTCGCTAACCAGTCCCCACAGCTGTGGTTCACAACTAGCCATGACTTTCTTCAAGAAAACTTCTGCTCCGACGAATGAGCAGCTGAGTTTGCGCCAGTAGCTGGCCAGGAAAATTGACTGGGATATACCAATCAAAGCCATCAAGAATTTCGAGTTCAGATTTGTCCAAATCGAACTTGAGCGCCGCCTGAAGAAAGGTATAAATCAATAATGGAACAGGTGGTGATTTGTGCTTAAGATTACCTGCAACCAAGTACAGACAGGAGTCGCCGCCCTTCATCTGTGCCATCGAAGGTTAAGATGACAAGGTCTGGGTCACCCAGATCGAATTCCTTGTCTGTTTCAGGAGTGACGAAACTGATATTCTGAAGCCCCGTTGCGTACAACGCTTTGAGTACAGCTTCGGGACTCGGAGCATCCGGCTTAGTTACCCATACCACTTGCCGTCGCTTGAAGGCGCTAAGGTCTTCGACCTCCCCCTTATGTTCTCGTATCGCTGCCGGAGCTGTTCAGCATCTTTTTCTATACTCTCATATCGCTGCCGGGAACTTTTCAGCCTCCTTCTCTACGATTTCCTGAGCCTGTTTTTCGAAGGTCTCGCTGATTGTCTTCTTAAAATCCTGCTTAGATTTCCCAAAGAACCATGCAAACAACCCGAGTACTGCCGTAGCGAGAAGTCCAAAAACCCATAATATCCTGTCGATAAGTTTCTCAATTCCGCCATATTGGCGATCGGCTTGTCTTTCGAGAATTTGACGCTCTTCAAAGAAGAGATTCCCCCGTCGGTCAAAGGGCTCTTGCGCTTGTGATGGCATGTCTCCTCCGGATTTTGCGCTTGTTACTTTAGCGTCCGCTGCCAACGAGGTCGCGCCTACGCTACTGAGCGTAAGCGTCGCGAGCAGTGCCAGCACTACTGCAAATCCATATCCACGAAGTTTCATGGTTTTTTTACCCATCAATTATCTGCTGCCAACTGCCCCGAAGAATCTACTTGAACTGGGGTAACCAGACGAAATCATCATGCTACACAAAGTGTATTCATGCAATCGTAAATTAATGGGGTCGCAACCAAATGTACCCGAGCCAAATTAAGGAATTAAAGGTGCCTTGGCTCGGATTAAATTCAATCTTACAGCACGCGCAAAAACTCATCCGCTGAGACACCTGCCTGACGCAAAACCCCAGACAATGTGCCAACCTTTATTTCCTTGTGGTTCGGAACAACGCAACCGCTGGCGCCTTTCCGCAGGATGATGTGACTGCCGCTTTGGCGTGCTACTACAAATCCCAATCGCTCCAGCGCCTTGACTGCCTGTGCGCCGGAGATATGCGGGAGTTTAGGCATGAACGGGGAGTTCGAACGTGGTCACCCACGGATGATCCGATGTAACAAGGGGAAATTCTTCCAGATAGAGTGCGGTTGCTTCTTGCAGGTTGCTCAAGGCTTCGTTGATCGTTTCACCTTGGGTTGTCGTGCCCGTTTCCGGGTTCAATGCAATAAAGCCGCCTTCCTCTGCGTGCGTGAGAACCGCTGTGAATTGCATGATGCCTCCTTGGAAAGTTTGTTGGTCACATTCTCCCGCAGTTGCTACAGTTGTGCAACGCCTCTCTCATAAGCCGAGGGACGTTTAGCTGATTGTGCTGTGCATCGCCTTCGCCACCACTTCGCGGGTCAGGTGCGGGGCGAACAATTCGATGAAGTCGTAAGTGTAGCCGCGCAGGTATTCGTTCTGGCGTATCGCGATCCGCGTGGTGCTGGGCTTGAACAGGTGCCCGGCGTCCATCATGCGCAGGTGTTTGTCGCGCTCCGGGATGAAGGCCATCTTCGCCAGTATGCCGATGCCCAATCCCAATTCCACATAGGTCTTGATCACGTCCGCATCGATCGCGGTCAGCGCGATGTTGGGCTGGATGTTGGCCGCTTCGAACGCGGCGTTGATCTTGCTGCGTCCGGCGAACGCGAAATCGTAGGTGATGATCGGATATTGCGCGATCTTCGCCAGCGTCAGTTTCTTCTCTGCCAGCAGCGGGTGCTTCGAGCGGCGTGATCACGCAATGGTTCCATTCGTAGCAGGGCAGCGTGATCGAGGTCGTCATACAGCGCCAGGCTTTCGGTGGCGATGCCGATGTCGGCCTCGCCGCTCAGCACCTGTTCGGCGATCTGCGTCGGGCTGCCCTGGTGCAGGCCCAGCTTCACGCCGGGATAGCGCTTGATGAATTGCTTGACCGTGGGCGGCAAGGCGTAGCGCGCCTGGGTGTGCGTGGTGGCGATGGTCAGGCTGCCGCTGTCCTGCGAGTGGAATTCCTCGGCGACCTGCTTGAGGTTGCCTGCATCGTGCAGCATGCGCTGGGCGATGGCCAGCACGGCCTTGCCCGGCTCGGTGATCGCGACGATGCGCTTGCCGTTGCGCACGAAGATCTCGATGCCCAGTTCCTCTTCCAGCAGCTTGATCTGCTTGCTGATGCCGGGCTGCGAGGTGTACAGCGCGCTGGCGGCATCGGAGATCTTCAGTCCCTGGCGCACGATCTCGTTCAAAAAACGCAATTGCTGCAGGTTCATGTTGCCGTCTCCTTATATCCATATCAGGTTATAAGATACTAACATAAAAGTATTTAGAGATATAAGGACTGCGACCTAGAATGCGCTCCATGAATCGCATTGGGGTAGCGCATGGACGGCATGTACACATTATCGGGCTTTCTGGTCGGACTGATCGTCGGCATCACCGGGGTGGGCGGCGGTTCGCTGATGACGCCGTTGCTGGTGCTGCTGTTCGGCGTTTCCCCGGCCACCGCGGTCGGCACCGACCTGCTGTATGCCTCGCTGACCAAGACGCTGGGCGGCTGGGTGCATGGGCGGCGCGGCACGGTGGACTGGAAGGTGGTGGGCTTGCTCAGCCTGGGCAGTTTGCCCGCCGCGGTGGTCACCATCGCGCTGCTGAAATATCTGGCGCTGGACGAAAAGACCTTGCGCAGCCTGGTGACCAGCGTGTTGAGCGTGGCGCTGTTGCTGACCGCCACCGCGCTGTTGTTGAAAGGCCGGATCAGGCAGCTCGCGCAGCGCAGGGATGGCACGGTGTACGAGTTGCATCATCGCCATCTGCCCGCCGCGACGATAGTCACCGGCATCATCGTCGGGACGCTGGTGACGATCTCGTCGGTGGGCGCGGGTGTGCTGGGTACGGTCGCACTGTTGTTCCTGTATCCGCGCATGCAAGCGGCGAAAGTGGTGGGCACCGACATCGTGCATGCCGTGCCGCTGACCGCGGTGGCCGGGATGGGGCATCTGGCATTGGGCACGGTGGATCTCGTGTTGCTGGGCAGTCTGCTGCTGGGCTCGCTGCCCGGCATCTATATCGGCAGCCATCTGAGCGCCAAAGTGCCGGAAGGGGTATTGCGCCCGGTGCTGGCGACCATGCTGCTGATCATCGGGGCCAGGATGGCTTTGTAATTCAGCTGGAATGGTTTTGTATCAGGGGATCTTTGATGAAGTCAGTCACACCGGCGAAGGCCGGTGTCCAGTTAATAAAAAATACTGGATTCCGGTCTCCACCGGAATGACAGAACCGGATTTGATCAGGGATTCCTTCGTTTAGTAAGGAGAGATGCAATGAGTATCAACACACAGGATTTATCCGATCTGGAAGAAATAGACCGTCTCGAACAGGCGATCCAGACTTTCATCGAGGGACGCATCGATCCCGATCGCTTCACCGCGGTGCGGCTGCAGCAGGGCGTATATGGCCAGCGCCAGGAAGGCGTGAACATGCTGCGCATCAAGATCCCCGGCGGGCGTTTGAACGCGGACCAGCTGGATGCGGTTGCCGACGTGACGGAAGGTTATTCGCAGCGCGGCATCGCGCATGTGACCACGCGCCAGTCGATACAGGTGCACTTCGTTCCGCTGGCGAAAACGCCCAGCGCGATGCGCCGCCTGGCGCAGGTCAACATGACCACGCGCGAAGCGTGCGGCAACACCGTGCGCAACATGTCGGCGTGCGCGTTGTCCGGCGTGTGCCCCAAGCAACACGTGGACGTGGCGGCTCATATCGACGGCGCGACCGCAGCATTTTTTGCGCAACCCGCTGAACCAGCAGATGCCGCGCAAGTTCAAGATCAGTTTCTCCGCATGCGAATCGGATTGCGCGCAGTCGCTGCTGCACGACGCGGGCGTGGTCGCGATCAAGAAAGACGGCCAGCACGGCTTCATGGTCAAGGCCGGCGGCGGGCTGGGGCACAAGCCGCGCGAGTCCATCGTGGTCGAGGAATTCATCCCCGAGCGCGAGTTGCTGTTCTCGCTGGAAGCGCTGGTGACCTTGCACAACAAATATTCGGACCGCACCAAGCGCGCCAAGTCGCGCATCAAGTTTTTGGTCGAACGTTTCGGGGTCGACGGCTTCCTGGAAAAATATCGCGAGGAATTCGAGCGCACCAAGCAGGCCTTGGCCGACCAGCCCTATCCCAAAGGCGAATGGCGCGAGCAAACCGGGCAGCTTGCTCCGGGGTCGGGCGCGCCGCGCAAGTTGTTTGCGCAGCGTCAGGCCGGGTTGTATGTCCTGTCGATCGCATTGCCGATAGGAGATGTCACCCCGGTGCAACTGCGAGGTATCGCCGCGTTGTTGCGTGCACATGGATTGGATGAGGTGCATACCACGCAGGATCAGAACCTGATCATTCTCAACGTGCCGGAAAATAAATCTGGCGCAGTTGCGCAGCGGCCTGGCCGAACTCGGCCTGCGTGAGCCGGTCACCGGCGACAACGTGGTGGCCTGCCCGGGCACGTCGACCTGCCGCCTCGGCATCACCGCCAGCACCGTGGTCGCGCCGCAAGCTGTCCGGCGGCAAGGCCGATCTGCGCATACGCGTGTCGGGTTGCCATAACGGTTGCGCACAGCCGGAAACCGGCGACATCGGCATCTACGGCGAAGGCAAGCGCATGCACGGCAAGCTGGTGCCGCATTACCAGATGTACTTTGGTGGCGATGGTACTGGCGGCGGCAACGGCAAGAGCGGCGCGCTCGCGATCAAAGGTCCGTCGCTGCCGGTGGCGCGCATCAAGCAGGCGATCGCCCGCGTGCAGCAAGCCCATCTTGAAAGCGGCGAAGCGAACTTTTTCGCCTGGGTGCGCGCGCAGCAGCCGGATTATTTCAAGCAATTGCTGGCCGACCTGGGCGAAGTGAAGGCCGGGGAATTGCACACGGTGATGCAGGATTACGGCGAAGCGAGCGACTTCCGCGTGCTGCAACTGGGCGGCGGCGAATGCGCAGGCGCATCGCAGGTGTTGATCGGCGCGAACTTCTTCGAGGCCGCGCACGAGCGCGAATACCGCAACGCGCTGGTGTTCCAGCGCAAGTATCGACGAAGCGGCGCAGTGCAACGAAGCCATCCTGCGTTTGCTCGGTTCGGGCCTGGCGCAATTGCTGGGCGGCGTTCGCCAGGACGATCTGGACAAGCTGGCCGTCCAGTTGCAGCAATTGCTGCCCGGCGAGATCGCCGACGAACTTGCGCGAGCGGCCGCTGCGTTGGCGCAAGCGGATGAGATCGGCCACGAAGAACTGGCGCTCATCAGCGCAGCGGTGGATGACTGGACGAGTGAAGGTGGCGGCATTCGCGATGCAGCAGGATGCGCAACTGGACTTGACCGAAGCCGCTGCCGGCTTGCTGGTATAGGAGCCATTTGCAATAGGAGAAAGACATGCAACAGAAGATCGACCAGGTAGTGGCCGTGCTGCAACAGGCGGTGCGCGACTATTCCCCGCTTTGCTTTGCCAACAGCCTGGGCGCGGAAGACATGGTGCTGACCGATCTGATCGCGAAAAACCGGCTGGACATCGAGATGTTCAGCCTGGATACCGGACGCCTTCCGCAGGAGACTTATGACCTGATGCACAATGTCGAAAATCACTACGACATACAGTTGAAAGTATATTTTCCGGACTATGCATTAGTGGAGAGATACATTGCACTGAACGGCGTGAATGGATTTTACGAAAGCATCAAGGCGCGCAAGGATTGCTGCTTCATGCGCAAGGTCGAGCCGTTGCGCCGCGCGCTGGCGGGCAAGAGGGCATGGATCACCGGATTGCGCCGCGACCAGGCGGTCACGCGCGGCATGCTGGAAGTCTCGGCTTTCGATGCGGACAACGGTTTGCAGAAGTTAAACCCGCTGCTGGATTGGTCGAACAAGGACGTGTGGGCATACATCCGCAGGCACGATGTGCCGTACAACAAGCTGCACGACCAGTTCTATCCCAGCCTGGGCTGCGCGCCCTGCACCCGCTCTGTTACGCCGGGCGAAGATATACGCGCCGGACGCTGGTGGTGGGAAGACCCCGAGAACAAGGAGTGCGGGCTGCATGCCAGCGATACTTCACAGATAGCGCATGGGTCCGGGGTTTCGGCGAAACATCATGCCGAGAGCAGCGCGGAGCTGGTCTGAGCAAAGATCAGCGAAATGGAAAATATTATGCAACTGGCCGAGAAAGACAGAATGACTGCGCACACTTTTACCCATCTGGACGCGCTGGAAAGCGAATCCATCCACATCATGCGCGAGGTCGCGGCGGAGTGCAAAAATCCCGCGCTGCTGTTTTCCGGCGGCAAGGATTCCATCGTGATGCTGCGCCTCGCGGAGAAGGCGTTCCGTCCGGCGAAGTTTCCGTTCCCGCTGGTGCATATCGACACCGAGCACAACTTCCCCGAGGTGATCGCGTTCCGCGACAAGCGCGCCGCCGAACTGGGCGAGCGGCTGATCGTGCGCTCGCTGGAAGACTCGATCAAGAAGGGCACGGTCGTGCTGAAAAACGCGCTGCAAAGCCGCAATGTGTTCCAGTCGGTGACGCTGCTGGAGACCATCGCGGAATTCGGTTTCGATGCCTGCATGGGCGGCGCGCGGCGCGACGAAGAAAAGTCGCGCGCCAAGGAGCGCATCTTCTCGTTTCGCGACGAATTCGGCCAGTGGGACCCGAAGAACCAGCGCCCGGAGCTGTGGGACATCTACAACACCCGCGTGCATCCGGGAGAGAACATCCGCGTATTCCCGATCAGCAACTGGACCGAGATGGACATCTGGCAATACATAGAGCGCGAGAAACTGGAGATACCCGACATCTATTTCGCGCACGAGCGCGAAGTGATCCAGCGACCAGGCGGCATCATGCCGGTGAGCGAACTGGTGCAGCCGCAACCCGGCGAGAAGGTGGTCAGGAAAACCGTGCGCTTCCGCACTGTCGGCGATGTCACCTGCACCTGCCCGGTCGAGTCTCTGGCGAGGAATGCGCTGGAGATCATCGCGGAAACCGCGATCACGCGCATCACCGAACGCGGCGCGACGCGCATGGACGACCAGACATCGGATGCGTCGATGGAGCTGCGCAAAAAAGAAGGGTACTTTTAACAGAGCGTTCCATTGCGAGAACATGTGTAGGGTGGGCACGTTTTTTGTGCCCACGCGATTATCAACGGCGCTTTCCGCGTGGGCACAAAAGCGTGCCCACCCTACGGGAACTAACCTTCCCCCTGAAAAGGGGAAGGAACTGGAGTCCCGTTACCACATGGAAATTATCTAGGATTTGATTATGAGCAACACCACTCAATTATTACGCTTCATCACCGCCGGCAGCGTGGACGACGGCAAGAGCACGCTGATCGGCCGTTTGCTGCATGACTCCAAATCGATCTTCGAGGATCAGCTGTCGGCCATTTCAAAGACCAGCGCAAAGCGCGGCATGGCTGCCGTTGATCTGTCTTTGCTCACTGACGGCCTGCAAGCCGAACGCGAGCAGGGCATCACCATCGACGTGGCGTACCGTTACTTCGCCACGCCCAAGCGCAAATTCATCATCGGCGACACGCCCGGTCACGAGCAATACACCCGCAATATGGTGACTGCCGCCAGCACCGCCAATCTGGTGATCATCCTCGTCGATGCACGAAAAGGAGTGCTGGTGCAGACGCGCCGCCACACTTATCTGGCAAGCCTGGTCGGCATCCCGCACATCGTGCTGGCGGTAAATAAAATGGACATGGTGGATTATTCCGAGGCGCGCTTCAGCGAGATTTGCGCAGAGTATCTGAAATTCGCGTCACAGCTGGGTTTGACCGACGTCACCTGCATACCGCTCTCGGCATTGGTGGGCGACATGCTGGTGGATCGCGGCGACAACCTGGACTGGTATCAGGGCACGACACTGATGAATCTGCTGGATAACATCGTTATCGACTATGACGTGAACACCACCGATTTCCGATATCCGGTGCAATGGGTATGCCGTCCGCAAACCGGGGAACACCACGATTTTAGAGGCTACATGGGGCGCATCGAGGCGGGCGAGATCGCGGTCGGCGACCAGATCACCGTGCTGCCCTCGGGGCTGAGCAGCAGGGTGAATGAAATTGTCACCTACGACGGCAAACTGCAACGCGCCTACGCCCCGCAGTCGGTCACGCTGACGCTGGAAGACGAGATCGATATCTCGCGCGGAGACATGTTCGTGAGCGGCGCAACGAATCCGCGGGTAGCGAATGAATTCGAGGCGATGCTGTGCTGGCTGTCGGAAACCCCGCTCGACAGAAATCGCAAATACCTCGTCAAGCACACCACGCGCACCGCGAAGTGTATGTTCTCCGGCATCGACTACCGCGTGGATGTGAACACGCTGGAAAAGCACAGCACCGACACGCTCAACATGAACGACATCGCGCGCGTTGCGATGAAGGTACAGCAACCGATGGTATTCGATAGCTATATTACCGACCGCGCCACCGGCAGCTTCATCGTGATCGATGAGGCGTCCAACAATACTGTTGCGGCGGGGATGATTGCCTGATGCTGTAGGGCAGCCATGATCGGTTCGCATTGCACCAGTGATCCGTGTTTATTTCTGCATTAAGAGCAAAGCGGCCGTATAAGATTTTGGTTTGCTGCGAAGCATGCCGTGCAAAGCGTCCCGCCTTGGCACGCTATGTGGCATCAGTCGAATTAGCATGCGCGCGGACGCTTGCGGCCGTCTGTCCAAACAGGATTTTTTTGGCTTCTTCCGTCATCTTGGGTTGTTTCGAATAGGGTTGGGCTTTTGCATATGCGTTAACCGTGGCCGGCCTGCTGCTGATCGCGTCTAGCCAGCGTTTAACGTTTGGAAAGTCGTCCAGATTCTGTTGTTGGGTCTTCCAGGATGCAATCCAGGGGTAGGCCGCAATATCCGCAATAGTGTAGTCGTCGCCCACGATGAACTCCCGCCCATCGAGCCTGCGATCCAGCACGCCATACAAGCGGTTGGTCTCCTTCACGTAACGGTCGATAGCGTAGGGAATCTTTTCGGGAGCGTAGTTGGAGAAATGATGGTTCTGTCCTGCCATCGGGCCGAGACCGCCAACCTGCCAGAACAGCCATTCCAGTGCGGTCTTTCGTCCGCGCAGATCTTTGGGCAACAATTTCGCTGTCTTCTCGGCGAGATAGACCAGGATTGCACCCGACTCGAATACCGGCACGGCATCGCCCCCGTCCGAAGGCGCGTGATCGACGATCGCGGGCATCTTGTTGTTCGGGCTGATTTTGAGGAACTCGGGCTTGAATTGATCCCCTGCGCCGATGTTGACCGGGATGATCCGGTACTCGAGCCCGGCTTCTTCCAGAAACATGGTTATCTTGTGTCCGTTCGGAGTGGGCCAGTAATAAAGGTCGATCATTGCGGCTCCTTTTTATGTCAGCACGTGAAAACCGTGGGCACGACGTGCGCTACCACCGTGTATATACAGCTTGAGATATCGCCCGATATGGACGGGATTATCTAGATCGAGCAAACACCCGCTTCTCGCAATAAAGTATGGGCTGCTTTCATGATCTTGTCATGGCGATATTTGTATCTCATAGCCGGCTTTCGTCAGCCGACTTCTTGCCGATGATGCGCGCACCCACTTGCACAGTACGCATGCTGCGCACGCTATCGTAGTGTGCTATCTTTCGCCTTATCCGACCGTTAGTGTTTGCTATATTCCATGAGCCTGTTTGCCTTGATCTTCGCGCTACTGCTGGAGCAACTCCACCCGCTTTCTTCGCGTAAATACCTGTATGGCTGGTTGTCCGGCTATGTTCAGTTCTTTCAGCATCAATTCAATGCCGGAGAACACCAGCACGGCAGAATTGCCTGGCTGGTCGCGGTGTTGCCGCTGGTGGCCGGTGTCGTGGTAGCGTATGGTTTGCTGTATCGCGTGCATCCGATCCTGGCATGGGCGTTCAATGTGCTGGTGTTGTATCTCACCATGGGCTTTCGCCAGTTCAGCCATTATTTCACCGACATCCATCTGGCTTTGCGCGCTGAAAAGCTGGACGAGGCACGCGACCTTTTGTCACGCTGGCGCGGGAAATCTTCGCATGAACTGAATGCCGGAGAAGTCGCGCGCGTCACCATAGAACAGGCACTGATCGCATCGCATCGCAATGTGTTCGGCGTGATCGTCTGGTTCGTGTTGTTCAGCGTGCTGGGCTTGGGTGGCGCGGCCGGCGCGTTGCTGTATCGTTTGGGGCAATTCCTGCGCACGCATTGGGGCGGCGACGAAAAACCGGAACTGGACAAATTTGGCAGGTTTGCGCGACAGGCATTCTACATATTGGAATGGCTGCCGATCCGCCTGACCGCGATGACCTTTGCCATCGTCGGCAATTTCGAAGACACCATTCATTGCTGGCGCACCCAGGCAAAAAGCTGGCCGGACAGCGAAGCGGGCATATTGTTGGCCAGCGGAGCGGGTGCTTTGGGCGTCCTTCTGGGCAAGCCGATACCCCAGGATGGCGTGCTGGTAGACAGGGAAGAATTGGGTACAGGTGAAGATGCCGATACCGACTTCATGCAAAGCGCCGTCGGCCTGGTGTGGCGCTCGGTAGTATTCTGGATGATACTGATATTGCTGATGACCCTGGCAAGTTTGCTGAGCTGAGTTTGATGACATAACGTATCAAATTTACTCATCCCGGCCTGAGCGGTTCTGTTAAGTCTGATGCATTGCATGAACGCAAAAAAACCAAGGGTGGTAATCAACCCTTGGTTTTGTATTTTGCGGTGCTTGATCGCCGCAACCTGGCAAAGCAAGCCATGCTGGATGTTAAAGGCTGGCAGCGATGGCGGCTATCGTCACTGCCAACGCGCTGAGCCAGCCGAGTTCGCCGAAAAATTTGGTTTCATCGACCGTCAGTTTTTCATTTTTTTTGACTTTCGCGTCGAGCCTGTCCAATTCAGCCTGCAATGATTTCATTTTATCTCTTACGGTTTGTATTTCTTTCAGTTTTTCTTGTTGGGTTTCCATGATTGCTATCTCCTGACGATAAGATTGAAGCGAAAAATGCGGGTTCTGCTGGTTACAACATTGAATTAGGAATCACATCTGAAACAACCCCATAATATCCATGGTCTTGTATAGTTGTCAATGATTTACGGCGCAATGTTTGGCTGTGGGACGGGGATAAATTGGAAATATATCCATATTGCACATCATGAGATAGAAGATGCTTGAAAAGGTTCATTCAATGTGCCGGGATTTTTCTGAATCATGCGGAACATACGGGCATTTACTGTCATGTTTCTAGATTGGTTGCACCATGTAGTTTGGTCTACAAGCCGTTGTTGGGCTGCCGTACAATGCAGCAAATGCGCGACCAACCTTTTTCTGCACTCACTCCGGACTCAGTATTGGATGCTTTGGGTAGTATCGGTTTGCGCGGGGATGGCCGCTTGCTCGCACTCAACAGCTATGAAAACCGCGTTTATCAGGCGGGCATGGAAAACGGACCGCCGCTGATCGCAAAGTTCTATCGCCCCGCACGCTGGTCTGATGCGGAGATTCTGGAAGAGCACGCATTTGTCGCGACGCTGGCAGGGTTCGATATTCCGGTGGTGCCCGCGCTGGAAATAAACACCCGCACGCTGCACGCATTCAATGGATTTCGATTTTCCGTTTTCACCAAACAGGGTGGTCGCGCGCCGGAGCTGGATGACCGCGGCACGCTGGAATGGATGGGGCGATTCATGGGCCGCATTCATGCCGTCGGCGCGCTGGAACCTTACCGTTATCGCCCCGTGCTGGACATCGACAGCTTCGGTTTGGAGCCGAGCGCTTATCTGTTGCAGCACGACTTCATTCCGGCGGAGTTGGTCGAAGTTTACCGCGGCGTGGTTGCTGAGGCGCTGGATGGCGTGCGCCGTTGTTTTGACCGTGCAGGAACGGTCAAAAATTTACGCCTGCATGGAGACTGCCACGCCGGCAATGTGTTGTGGACGGATCAAGGGCCGCACTTTGTGGATTTCGACGACAGCCGCATGGGGCCTGCCATACAGGATCTGTGGATGCTGCTGTCCGGCGAGCGTGCAGACATGGTGCGACAGTTCTCCGACCTGATGGCGGGATATGAAGATTTTTATGACTTCGATCCGCGCGAGCTGCATCTGGTCGAAGCGCTGCGTACATTGCGCCTGATCCATTATGCTGCATGGATCGCGCGGCGCTGGGATGATCCGGCGTTTAACGCTGCGTTCCCGTGGTTCAATACCCAGCGCTACTGGCAAGACCGTATTCTGGAATTGCGCGAACAGATCGCGCTGATGGATGAGCCGCCATTGTCAGGGTATTAAAACCCCGGCACTCTGCCATCGCTCGAGACGTTTCTTAACCCCCGATAAGAAAGAACCGAATGACCAATGAAACTGAAAATATTATTTCCGCAACGCTGCAATGGCTGGAAACAGCCGTCATCGGCCTCAACCTGTGTCCGTTCGCAAAGGCCGTGCACGTCAAAAAGCAGATACGCTATGTGGTCAGCGCGGCGAGTACGCCGGAGGCTTTATTGGACGATCTGATGAACGAGTTGCGCACACTGCAAGAGGCCGATCCCGACAAGATCGACACCACGCTGCTGATACATCCTTACGTGCTCACCGATTTTCTCGACTTCAACGATTTTCTGGACACGGTCGATATCGCGCTGGCAGAGCCGGAGTTCAATGATGAGTTCCAGGTTGCCAGCCTGCATCCGCACTATCAATTTGCGGGCACAGCGCCGGACGATATCGAGAATTACACCAATCGTTCGCCTTACCCGACATTGCACCTGCTGCGCGAAGCCAGCGTGGATCGAGCCGTGGCTGCATTCCCTGATGCAGACAAGATCGCCGATAACAATGTCGAGACGTTGAAAAAACTGGGATGTGAGGGCTGGAAACGGTTGGGGCTGGATGCGCCGTAGGGCGCGTATTGCCATACGCCCCTACCGACCGGCTATTTGCTGAAACAGCTCCAGCCTGCGCGCGTCGATCCTTCCTTCCGCAACCGCGTTGCGCAATGCGCAGTCCGGTTCATGCGAATGGCGGCAGTCGTGAAAGCGGCACTTGCCGAGATATTGCGCAAATTCCACGAAGCCCTGTTCTATTGCGCCGAAGCTCAGGTGATGCAGGCCAAACGCCTGCACGCCGGGGCAGTCGATCAGGCTGCTGTTTGCGTCAATGCGGTAAAGCCGTGCGTGGGTGGTGGTGTGTTTGCCGGAATCCAGCACGGTCGAGATTTCGCGTGTCGTTGCCTGCGCTCCGGGCAGCAGCGCGTTGATCAGCGTGGATTTGCCCATGCCGGATTGGCCGACCAGCACGCTGGTATGGCCTTGCAGGAATGGCCGCAATGCGGATGTATCCTGTATTGCGCTGAGTTCCAGCACGCGGTAGCCGATAGCGCGATAAAGGGCGAGTCGTTTGCGTGCGGCGTCTGCGGCGGCGGACAGGTCGCATTTGTTCAGCACGATCAGCACCTCAAGCTTTTGGTCGAATGCCGCGACCAGGCAGCGTGCCAGCAATTCATCGTTGAACGAAGGCTCGGCGGCGACCACCACGATGATTTGTGTGACGTTCGCGGCGATGAGTTTTTCGCGGTAGGCATCGGAGCGATACAGCAGCGAGCGGCGCGGCATGATGCGTTCGATCACACCTTGAGCGCCGTTGCTGCTATCAGCAGTGGCCGCTCCGGTCCGCTTGATTTCAACCAGATCGCCGCACGCCGCTTCGCTCTTTTTGCCGCGTGTCAGGCAGTCTATCTCATTGCCGTCATTCAGCTTTACCAGATATTGCCGACCGAATGCTGCGACAATTTGCCCCAATTCCACTTCATCGACGACACTGCGTTTGCCACCTCTTTCGCCTCTCGTCATGCTGCTTGCACCGCCATCGACGCTCACTCGTTGCCGCCCCTTCGACTGAGCTCATAACCAGCGACTTGGTTATCGTCTTTAGATAGCCTAGTAGAATGGCTAGTAGTCTCATCAGGACTGGCTTGTCTCAGCTTCGGATTGAAATCGGGTTTGCGCATCAAATCTTGAACAGCTCGTCCACTTTTGCGGCGCAGATGAAATCGTTTTCCGACAGGCCGTTGATGGAGTGGGTGGTGTATTCGACCTTGCAGCTGTTATAGGTGACGGTGAGTTCGGGATGATGATCCTCGGAGTGCGACAGCCATGCGACCGCATTCACGAACGCGATGGTCTGGTAATAATCCTTGAAGCGGTAAGTCTTGTTGATCAGGCGATCGTAGCGCTGCCATCCTTCGAGTTGCTGCATCAAACCATCAGCCTCGGAGTTCGAAAGGGGGGGTGTGCCGTCTTCGCAGGGTTTGCATCGCCTGCCGGTCAAATCATGGGTTTTGTTCGCTGACTGTTTCACTTGAATTTGTAAAAGATATTCAGATATGCGGCGAGGTCCTGCGTTTCCTGCGCATTGAAATGCGCGTTGACATTGCCGCTGCACATGCCGATCTGCTCGATCAACCCATCCGGGGTGTTTCTCTTGCGATCGAAGCGGGTGAAGATTTTGTTGCCATCACCGCCCATGATCTTGTTATGGCACTGGTTGCAGTCGTATTTTTCGAATAGCTTTTGTCCGTTTTGTGCATTGCCGTCCGGGAACGGGTTGGCCGAGACGGTTGCAACCGCGCCCAGTAATAGAATCATCGGTAATATCAAATTTGCGATCGGTTTCATTGCTGGTTTCATAAAAGTTCTCCTGGTTAAGTCTGTGGATCAGATATGTGCGGCCTGCAGATGGGAGATGCGCACCATGGCCGGCGGGTGCGAATCGTAAAATTTGGAATACAGCGGATCGGGTGTCAAAGTCGCGGCATTGTCCTGATACATTTTGACCAGCGCATTGACCAGGTCGGCTGCATCGGTTTGTTTCGCGGCATAGGCATCCGCCTCGAATTCATGCTTGCGCGAATAGGCGGACATGAGAGGCCCAAGCAGAAAACTGAATATCGGCAGCGTCATGAAAAACAGCAACAGTGCGAGTGCGGTAGACGGGGTGCTGACGCCCAGCCCCTGGTAGAACCATGCGGTTTGCATCAACTGGCCGAGTAGCCACAAGAATCCCAGGCTCAGTATAAAGGTCGCAGCGATGCGCTTCACCACATGACGGCGTTTGAAATGGCCAAGCTCGTGCGCCAATACCGCCTCGACTTCATTGATGCTCAAGCGTTCCAGCAGGGTGTCGAAAAACACGATGCGCTTGGTTTTGCCGAAGCCCGTGAAATAGGCGTTGCCGTGCGCGCTGCGCTTGGAGCCATCCATCACGAACAAGCCTTTTGCGGTGAAGCCGCAACGCTTGAGCAGGGATTCGATGCGTGATTTCATCGCGTCGTCCTGCATAGGCGAGAACTTGTTGAACAGCGGTGCGATAAAGGACGGGTAGATAAACAGAATCAGCAGATTGAACACCACCCACACCAGCCACACATATAACCACCAGTTGGCGCCCATGCGTTCCATCAGCCACAACACGCCGAACAGCAGCGGCAGGCCCAGCACTGCGCCGATCAATATGCCTTTCAGCGCGTCCAGAAGATACAGCCCGAAAGTCATTTTGTTAAAGCCGAAACGCGCCTCGATGACGAAGGTGCGGTAAATATTGAACGGGGCTTCCAGCAACGAGTAAATTGCCACCACCACCACGATGGTAGCCATGCCTTGCGCGATCGGTGCGCCGAACCAGCCATTACACAGGTCGGCGATGAATTGGATGCCGCCCGCCAGCGTGAATGCCAGCAGCAATGCGGCATCGAACAGTGCTCCCAGCATATCGAAACGTGTCTTGGCGGAAGTGTAGTCGGCCGCCTTTTGATGATCGCCAAGCTGAACCTGTTCATGGAACGCGTCCGGCACGGTGGTTCTATGGGCAGCGATATGCTCCAGATGACGGCGTGCCAGCCAAAGTTTGGCAATTGTGGTCAGCGCCAATGCGGCGATGAAGACATAAGTGAATTGTATTGCAGTCATAGGGATGGTTATTTCAGTATTCGCAACAGGCATGGTTGTGACACAATGTGTGCCTAACCGTTCAATGCCCAGATGCACGAATTATGGCACAAAACCAAAACTACCTAATATGGATAGACATGGAAATGACCGGCCTGGTCCCGGAAACCGACCGCATTATTGAAGTTGCGCTGGTGATCACCGATAATAATCTGGAAACGATCGCTGAGGCTCCGGTTCTGGTCGTGCATCAGCCGGACAGTGTGCTGGAAGCCATGGATGCATGGAACAAATCCACCCACGCCAAATCCGGCCTGATCGACAAGGTAAAGGCGTCCTCATTGAATGAGGCCATGGTCGAGGAGCAGATGCTAGAGTTCCTGAAAGAATATGTGCCGACGCGCATTTCACCGATGTGCGGCAATTCGATCTGCCAGGATAGACGCTTTCTTGCGTGTTGGATGCCGAAGCTCGAGGAGTATTTCCATTACCGCAATCTTGACGTGAGCACGCTCAAGGAACTGGCCAAGCGCTGGAAGCCGGAAATGGCGCAGGGGGTTAAAAAGCACGGCAAGCACGAAGCACTCGCCGATATCTATGAGTCTATCGGCGAGATGAAACATTACCGGGAGCACTTTATAAAGCTCTGAAACGGCGTTTTCGGGTTGACTGCCCGATGCCATGAAACTTTGAGGTAACAATGACCAATTCTATGCCCATTGAACCTGTTCCGCCCAAGGCCGACCAGGCAGAGGTGCTCGAACGACCGGATGGCTTTTACTGGCAGGACAAGCTTACCCAAAAAGAGTATGGTCCTTTTCCCACTCTGCTTGAAGCCGAACAGGACATGGAAGGCCAGAATGAAAGCGGCTTTGAAGAAGGTGAATCACTGGAAGATGCGGAAGAGGAGATCGGCATTTCTACCTGGATAGACCCGGAGACCGGCGAGCCTGCAGAAGGATTGTCTACACGCCATAGCGACGATTGATCCCAAACCCCATTTAAGCCGATTGCTGCGTTGGCTTAGTCTTCGGTTCCCCGCAGCGATTCAAGCCCAGTCTTTCATCCCTTCATCCGCGCCGCTTTGTGCTCCTGTTCAATGCAAATCGGAATATCACAACTCGGCATTTCAGGTATTAGCGGCTCCAGTTGACTCGTAACAGGTTCTGATCCGGGTTGAATTGCAATTCCAGTTCGCCTTGATAGGCATGGTGCAAAGCTTCACCGATTCCGCGCGCCAGATGAATGTCGGTGGTGGTCACCATCGTGCCTTGCTTTGTCTTTTCGATGGCCATGATGCGCTGCAATGGGTGCTCGGCTTTTTCTTGCGTCTCGCGATTCTTTATCAGTTGCAGGATTTCCTGTTCGTGCTTGGCGAAAAATTCTCCCGCCACAGTGACATATCCCGCCGGGAAATGATCGCGCACGCGATGACAGGCCGGACAGGTCGTCTGATGCGCGTCCTTGGGTTTCGCCAACCATTGCCAGCGACCGGCATGGAATACCGCGCCGCATTCCGTGCAGACCGTCGGCTCGGAAAGTTTGCCCTTGGCTTTATAGCTGTCCATCACTGTTTGCATCGGAAGCCGGTCGGGGCGGATGCGGTGAAAGCCTGCTGGGGTAGATTGATTGGCCATGATGGTCTCCTGTTTGGTATAGGCCCCCGCGTTGTCGGCACGGGGGCCGCAAGTGCATTTATGTCACTGTTACATTTGTCGATTTGGTTTTGGCCTGCGTGGATTTGGGCATCGTAACGTTAAGCATGCCGTCCTTGAATTCGGCCTTTATTGCGGATTCATCGACATTATCCGGCAACCGGAAGCTGCGCATGAAGCTTCCATATGAACGCTCGATGCGGTGGAACTTCTTGTTCGTTTCTTCTTTCTCCTGTTTGCGCTCACCGCTCATCGTGATCATGCCATTCTCGATGTTGACCTTGATATCCTCCTTCTTGACACCGGGAATTTCACCCTTGATCAGGTATGCCGTGTCGGTTTCGCTGATGTCGACATTTGGCTGCCAATCAGCCAAGGTCAATAACTCGCGGCCCGGCTCGGTGCGCGACGGGAATTTATTGAAGATACGATTCAATTGTTTGGAAACGTCTTCCAACTCCACGAATGGATCCCATTTTACTAAGCTCATGATAGCTCTCCTTTTAATGATGAACTGATGCTAGACAATCCTCCCTCCAGAGACAGCCTTGCTGGTCGCACTCGCCATTGTAGGCGCTGCCAAAACAGTCGAAATTGCCCTCCTCGGATTGGATCACTTTAATCAGTTCGGTTTTTGACAAGTGATTAGGTTTGATACCGTGCGTTTTGGCTATCGAACGCACATCTTCCAGTTTCATGAAGTTCTCCTCGAAAAAGTAGAACAGTAATAATTTTTATTCGCATTCCCATAATTTCCTTATGGGTAATTATTCTGCTCCTTCAAATAGCCATTTGCAATATTTATATATGGATAAATTGCGATATTTCAATAGCGGGCCCAAACCTGAATATTCGCCGATTCCAGCGTTGCTTCAGGGATTTGATTTGCGCGAAACGACGGCCGTTTGGCAGGCACGTGCAGCAGGTTGTTGAATAGAAAAATAATTGATAGTGAATTGAAGCAACGATCAACAGCTAGGTCGTTGCATTGTCCGGCAAGCGACGGACTTCAACGTCCGCCTGCCACAATTGGGCGATAATCGGTTGCGCAGCGTCTGTTGTTGCACTGGTCCAGAACTGTTCGGTACCGGCATGCTTTTCGATCGATAGCAGATTGTTGCTGGACAGCCTGCGGCGAAGCTCGCGCGCAATCGCGGCAGACGGGTCAATGATAGCGATTGTCGGTCCGGCGACCTCGCGGATGAGCGGAGCGAGGAAGGGGTAGTGCGTGCAACCGAGCACGATGGTGTCGGTATTCTGCGCCAACAATGGCATGACATATTGCTCGATCAATGCGCGGGTTTTGTTGCCGGACAGATCGCCGGCTTCCACTTGTTCAACCAGTCCGGGACATGCCTGCATCAGGATCTTTACATCGTTTCCAAACCGTTCGTGCAGCTTCGCAAAGTTGTCGCTGGCGATCGTCCTGCTGGTGGCCAGCACGCCGATTACGCCTGATTTGGTGCGCGCTACCGCCGGTTTGACAGCCGGTTCCATCGCAACGATGGGCACAGGGAATCTTGCGCGCAGCATTTTGATCGCCACACCGGTTGCTGTATTGCAAGCCACGACGATGGCCTTGGCGCGTTGGTCGAGCAGGAATTCAACGATGGCGACAGCCCTGGCCTCGATCACCCGGGAGGATTTGTCGCCATACGGCGCATGGCCCGAGTCGGCCACATACAGCAGGTCTTCACCCGGCAGCTCGCGGCGGATCTCGCGCAGCACGGACAATCCGCCTACACCGGAATCGAAAACGCCGATTGGATTGTTTGAATGCATTAGTTTGGAGCGAAAAAATCTTTTGCGGATTCTAGCCGAGAGCAAGGGGGTGAAGTATGTTTATACAACAATTAAAGCCAAAGCCGCCGGGGTTGCCCGGCAACCCCGGCGGCTTTAACTTTAGTTTATTCATGTTTCGATTCGGCTTTTCGGCCTACTCAATACGAACAGCTGTTGTTGCGGGACAGCATCCCGCGAATTTGATTTTGATGTTGGGTTGCTATGCATAGCCATCTGACTAAGCTGTCAAAGAACGACAGCCAAGTCATTGGTTAACGCGATAAAGCCGCTAACCCAACCAACCCGTTTTACTTGTTCGCCCCCATCTTCAGAGCGCGCAACCTGCCTTGTTCCAGTTCAGTCTCATTCGGTTCGATCAGCCATCCGTGCAAATTCTCCATCACCAGGTCGGTCAATGCGTGCATCCAGTCGTTGCGCTCGTTGAGGCAGGGGATGTAATGATATTCACCTCCACCCGCGTGCTGGAAATCTTCCTTGCCTTCCATCGCGATCTCTTCCAGCGTTTCCAGGCAGTCGGCGACGAAACCGGGGCAGACCACATCCACGCGCCTGGTTTTTTTCTTGCCGAGTTCCGTGAGTGTGGCCGTGGTGTATGGCTTGAGCCATTCCGCTTTGCCGAAACGCGACTGGAAGCTGAGAAAATATTGCTCTGGCTTCAAGCCGAGTTCCTGTGCCAGCAACCTTCCGGTCTTGTGGCATTCGCAGTGGTAGGGGTCGCCCTTGTCCAGCGAGAATTGCGGCAATCCGTGGAAGCTCATCACCAGCTTTTCCGGGCGGCCATTCTTCATCCAGTATTCGTTGATGTTGTTCGCCAGTGCCTTGATGTAGCCGGGATTGTCGTGGAAGTTCTTGATTGTGCGCAGCGCCGGGGTGTTGCGCATCTGCAGCAATTCCCGGAACACGTCGTCGAAGGCCGTGCCGGAACTGCTTGCGGCATATTGCGGATACATCGGGACAATCAAAATGCGCTGACAATTTTGTTGCTTGAGTTTGCGCAACACGCTGGAGATGGAAGGGCTGCCATAGCGCATCGCATAATCCACCACGAACGGCGCCTTGGTGCGCTCGCCGAGAAAACCTTGCAACAGGGCCGTTTGCTTCGAGGTATGTACGCGCAGCGGCGAACCTTCCGGCATCCATATCGTGGCATATTTTGCGGCGGATTTTTTCGGGCGCGTGTTGAGGATGATGCCGTTCAGGACCAGCCACCAGATGGCCCTCGGTATTTCCACCACGCGCGGGTCGCCGAGGAACTCCTTCAGGTATGGACGCACGGCCTGGGCAGTGGGCGCATCGGGTGTGCCGAGGTTGATCAACAGGATGCCGGTCCTGACGGGCGTACCATGCGCGAAAGCGGGTTCAGTCTGGTAAGCCATGGATATGATCCTTGTTTTGATTTTGTGAAAGGGCGCTGCCGAGCAAACGCGCGGTAATCTCAACGATAGGGATAACACGCTCATAGTCCATGCGTTTCGGACCGACCACGGCGAGCGAGCCGACCAGTTGTCCGTCGGCAGAATAGGGTGCGGCGATCACACTGCATTCTTTCAGGGAATCCAGCCCGGACTCGCTGCCGACATATATATGAATGCCTTGTCCGCGGCTACCCGCATCCAGCAATTGCAGCAGTTCGGTTTTTTTCTCGAACAGGTTGAACAGTCCGCGCAGGCGGTTCATGTCGGCAGACAGGTCTTCGACATGCAGCAGATTGTGTTCACCGCTGATGACATAATCCTGTGACTGGTTCGCCTGCGCCGCATCGCCCGCGGCCAGAGCCGCAGTCATCAGCACGCTCATGTCCTGGTGCAATTGGCGCAGCTCCCCACGCAACCGGTCGCGGATCTGCGAGAAGCTGCAGCCGATGTAATTCTGGTTGAGAAAGTTGCCCGCTTCGGTGAGTTGCGATTGCGTGTAATCCCGATCCAGCATGAGAATGCGGTTTTCCACGTCGCCGTCCGGCATCACGATGATCAGCAGCACGCGCTTTTCTCCCAGGCGCAAAAATTCGATCTGGCGCACCGTGATCGTGCTGCGCTTAGTTGTGGCCACTACGCCGGTGAAGTGTGTCAGTTCGGAGAGAATATGTGACGCTTGCGCGATCAGCCGCGACGGATTGTCCGGCTGTAGCTGATGTTCCATCTGCTGTACGCGCGTGCTATCCAGCGGCTTGGTGACCAGCATGGTGTCGATGAACAAACGGTATGCCAGTCCGGTCGGAACGCGGCCTGCGGAGGTGTGCGGGCTGCTAACCAGGCCGAGGTCATCCAACTCGGACATCACATTGCGGATAGTCGCCGAGCTGATTTCCAAACCGGAATACTGTAGCAGCGCGCGGGAGCCGACCGGTTGTCCTTCGCTGATATAGCGTTCCACCAGGGTCTTGAGCAGTATTTGTGCGCGATCGTTAAGCATGGAAGCGATTCTACCATCGGAGAAGCGATGCTCAACCGACTTTAAAGGTTCCCGTGAAGCGAATTGAAATTTGACAGTTATGAACCCTGACCCTACATTGCGCATCCATTTGCGATCAGCCCAACATGAAGCACACAATTCAACTTCTTGTGTTTGCATCTGTCGGTAGCAGTTGCGGCAGGGGATTCGTTCTCACGGCCGAAATCAAACGATCTGCACTGACCCGAATCATTACGACCGCCGCAAGCGAAAGGCATTGCTATCAACACCGTGGGTAAAGTTGGCATAGGATATGTTTCGTCAGCCGGACAATACATAATTTACAGAGGGGCGCACATTGTGGAAGATAAATTTGATGAAGAGCTTTTTGCGCAATATAAAAAACGGTCTGAACGAACCATGAAAATAGCAGTTGCAATACTTGCAGTCGTATTTCTATTTGTCCTGTATTTCCTTATCTATGGTTGAGCTTCTCCCCGAATATCTTCTCCGTTGGTCGGCATAGTTTTGAAAAGAATGACTTAGACTGATTTCTGCTACTGGATAGCAATATTCCATTTACAGGCAATTGAAAGCTTTAATATTTTCCTAAAGCTTTTCAAAATGCTGCACCATGAAATCAATTTCCGTTTATTGGGAAACCTTGCCCATAATTTTCCCAATCATTGGACTTTTTTGAAGTTTATTGAAGCTGATGATTTGACGAGATTCAGCTTAGCCTATGTTGGTAGCCATGTTGAATAGCTTTATGCCTTTAGGTACGAAAAATGCTTCTTTCTAAATCGTAACGCTCGGGGGGTTACATTGTAAAAAAATCAAAAGAATAAAAGATTCGACGGGCTTAAACGTTGAAGGTCTGGTTTGGGGAAATACAAAGAGCAACTCAGAGCCTATATTGGCCAGAGGCCGGCATGTATTTGGTCGAATGGTCGCCATTGCTGGTAGCGGACAGGATCATGCATCCATTCTAATTTCATTTTAAAGACCATCATGGCGTCTAGCTACTTAAAACGTGTTTCAACTCCAGGAGCTGTGCCGCAGTATATCGTCATCATCGTCAGTTATCTGGCCATACTGGCGATCTTCGTATTAGATTTAATATCCCGTTCAGAAATATTGCTTCAAGTCTTTTATTTTTTTCCGCTCGTTCTGATTTCTTTTCATTGTGAGCGACAGGGTTTGGTCATTGGTGCAGTCGTTATCACGTTTGTGCTACAAGTCGTTATGCTCTTGACTTACCACATGTCCGTAACTTCAACAATCATCGAAATGTCGATGGTCCTCTGGTCGGACGTTCTGGTTGCTTCCGTGTCGCGATACGCGCGTACGAACCTGAAGGATAATCTGCCCCGCTCGACGGGCAAGGCTGCGCCATCCAGGCAGTTTGGAAGTCATCACGATGCGCACATAGGAACAAATCAGAGCGAACATTAAAATGGGTGTTGTGTTACTTGCCGGGTGTGATTTGTGGTTAGCCCTGTACCAAGACTGTTGTTCATGCGTTGATGAAGTTACAGCTGCTGAAGCGGTTACTACTCTATCTTGAAGTCTATAGGCATACTACGCGATTCTTCCCTCCCGTTTTGGCCGCATACATAGCCTGGTCCGTTTTCTGTAATGCTTCAGAAGTAAATTCGGGAGCATTCTCAAACGTCATGCATCCAATGCTCGCTGTAGTCTGATAGCCGGCCGTGGACATCCGGCCAGCTATATTCAACGAGAGCTGCTGGCATAGTGAACTGCAATCCGGTTTTTGAGTATTTGGCATCAGGATGGCGAACTCGTCTCCGCCAAGTCGTGCGATCGAATCAGAATGCCGTGTGTGCTCCCGCAGCACATCAGCCAGGAGCTGGAGTGCCTTGTCACCGATGTGGTGCCCTCTGGAATCGTTCAGTTTCTTGAAGCCATCCAGGTCGATAACAGCCAACGAAAAAACCCCGCCATAGCGTTTCTGCCTTTCTATTTCCAAGTCGATGATGGTCTCGAAGCTTCGACGATTATGCAATTCTGTCAACCAATCGGTAGTCGCCAATTTCACTGTTTCCAAATGGTTTTTCCGTACGGACATCCCCAAAAAGATCGAAAGCAGGGCTGACGCGAGAGCCGTGATCGCGTCAATCGCAAAAGGACGGTATGGGATGCCATCAAGATAAAACGTCAAAAGCTGGAATGCTGTCGAAATGGCAAGCCCGGCAACAACGTCACTATTGCGTTCACAATGCAGCGCAATTGCTGCCACCGGAAAGATATACAGCATATGCAATCGAATGTCCGTGGGGGTTCCCACGTCGAAAATGAAGACGACCGCCATTGCAATGATGCTGGCGGTCAGGACGCGCCCGGGTTTCAGAGTTCCCGGCGTCGCCAGGTTGTGGAAGAAGCTGTTATCCATAGGAATATCGCCATCGAAAAAAGCTGGTTATTGCTAGTTACTGCTGTAAAGTGGAATTATTTGTATAGTAGATTGTCATATTTCCTTCGAATCTGGATTTTGGATGTTTCTGGATTAATTGATCAGGGTAATCACGAATTGCATTTTGCTAATTTGATTTTTAGTGACCATTCCGGATTTTACTGATATCAAATATATTTAATCATCAAAAAATTTGTAATAATTCTTTCAATATTGCTCAGTTAACAAAAATAACCATTCAAACTGAAAAGGTGCATCATGGTTAATAAATATTATTTCATAATATTGTTCTGCATCATTTCAGGCGTTGCCAATGCAGAAGTAGCCGAAAACAATGAACCCAAGGTCACTTTCAGTGGATTCGGTACACTAGGTGTCAGCCATTCCAGTATGCATGACGGTGATTACACTCTGGATAGCTCCATTCCCAAAGGACCTGGCCTGAGCGAAGATTGGTCGGCCGGAAATGACAGCAGGATCGCAGGGCATCTGGCAGCGCAATTCACTCCAAAAGTCACGGCTGTTCTCCAGGTTGTCTCTGAATATCACACTCCTAACACTTATGAGCCTGAGGTCGAATGGGCCAATGTGAGATACGCATTTACGCCCGATGCCTACATCAGGGCCGGTCGCATTGCATTGCCGACTTTCCTGAATTCGGATAGTCGGGATGTCGGCTATACGTATGTATGGATACATCCGCCAATTGAACTTTACCGTCAACTATCCATCACCCACAGCGATGGAGTTGATGTGATGTACCGAACTGACATTGGGAAGACAGAGCATACTATTAAGGCCATCATTTACGGCGAGAACACGCTTGAACGAGAGACCAGCATATCGACCTCAAAAGACATGTGGGGAATCTTCGATACGATTGAATATGGCCAGACAACCGTCCATGTTGGCTACCAGGAGCGCTTGGCCGCTTCCAAAAATCTCCAGACAGGTGTTACCGGCGCGTGGGTCAGGAACAGCGATTTGTCCGTTGGGGCTCAATATGACACAGGCGACTGGTTCGCCATGTCCGAGTGGATACAGCGCAAATCAACCACCAAGATTTCAGCGATGTATGTCAGCGGCGGTTATCGTATACATAAATTTACGCCTTATGTGACATACGCACAAAATAGTCCGGGTTCCTTTCTTCCTGGTTTCCCACCGCCGTCAGCGAATAGCATTCGACTAGCCAATAGGGCGCAGAGCACTATCAGCGCGGGTGTACGTTGGGACTTCATGAAAAATACTGATTTCAAATTCCAGTACGATCAAGTGAAACTTAGTGACAACTCAAATGGCTTCCTAGCAAACCTGCCTGCGGGCGTCACCCTGTATGGGGCAAAATTTCATGTGGTTTCTGCAGTAATTGACTTCATATTCTAGGCGCGCTCGACAACATAAACCCCCAAGACATTATCTGCTCTTGCATAGATAATATTCTCTGTTGAAGCATATGGAATCCAATTAATGATCATTTTGCCTATTGCCTAACTCCGCTATCTCCAGTTCACTGAATCCCGCAGATCTTCGCGCTTCCAGATTGAAGGGCCCGCGCATCACCGGTGCCTGATACTCGGTTGCCAGGCGGGCATAGGTGGCGACCGGCTCCAGGCCGCGCCGTTCGCACAGCCAGTTATACCAGCGGTTGCCGATGGAGACGTGGCCGATCTCGTCGCGCAGGATGATATCCAGGATAGCAGCGGCAGCCATGTCTTTCGCCTGCGCAAGTTTTGCGCGCACCAGCGGAGTTGCATCCAGACCGCGCGCTTCCATCGTGCGCGGCACCAGCGCGATGCGCGCGAGGATATCGTGCTGGGTTTTTGCCGCCATCTCCCACAAGCTGTTGTGCGCGGGGAAATCTCCGTAAGCGTATCCTTGTTCATGCAGGTGACCGGTAAGCAGAGAGAAATGCAGCGCCTCTTCATCCGCCACATGCAACCAGTCGGAGTAAAACTCGCGCGGCATGCCGGGGTATCTCCAAATCGCGTCAAGCGCCAGGTTGATGGCATTGAACTCGATATGCGCCAGCGCGTGGATCAAGATGGCACGGCCTTCCGGTGTATTCATCGCGCGGCGCTTGACCGAGAGCGGCGGCACCAGTTCAGGTTTTGGCGGATGACCGGGTATGGTTTGTTGTGGTTTCAGAGATGCATGAGCATCCAGTTTGATTTCATCCGACGACCATGCTCGCGCCAAAGAACGTACCCCTTCCGCTTTGCGGGCGCCATCGCATTCTGCCAGCCAAAATAGTGCCGCCGATCTTAATTCTGAAGGCCGGGAAGAATCGTAAGCAATGCGCAATCTATCCAGGAAATCTGCCCCCTCAAGCTGCGATCATAAAGCAAGATTTTTTATAGTATCCATTGCCCAACTTATATTTGAGTTGATGATGTGGTTTAATTGGCTATCTTACTACCGGTATTGGAATGCTTTACTATGATACGTGTTCAAAACAACCGCGTTAAATTTCTGGTCGCAGCAACCCTGCTCGCAAGTACGGTAGCTTACGCCGGTGAATCCGCAGATGCGATCAGCCAGCGCACAGGCAGCGGCGACCCTGTCGCCGGCAAGACCGGGTCGCAATTGTGCCAGGGATGCCACGGCGAATTCGGACTCAGTGTGGAGAATCTGATTCCGAATCTCGCCGGACAATACGGCGATTACATTGCAAAACAACTCCGAGATTTTCAGTCCGGATCACGTACTCATCAGATCATGAGCGCCATGGCGAAGACGATCAGCGACACTGAGTTGGTCGATATTGCGGCTTATTATGCCAGCCAGGATAAAATGCGTGGCAACGGAACCGGAAATAATCCGGTTGGCATGAATCTGTTCCTGAAGGGCGATGCGAGCAGGAATATCCCGGCATGCATGAGTTGCCACGGTACGAACGGCAAGGGCCAGGCGCCGAACATCGCCACATATCCTGTGATCGGAGGCCAGCACAATTCTTACCTGCGCGCGCAGTTGCTGCATTGGCGCAGCGGCGAGCGCAGCAACAGTCCGGGTGGGGTGATGAATATGGCCGCCAAGAGCCTGACCGATGCCGAAATTGATGCATTGTCGGACTATCTTTCGGGTTTGTAGTCTGTCCGTATTGAAACCGGGTCGCGCCCTGTTTGTTCGGGACGGCAGGTATAGTGCATATTTCGATGGCCAGCCCCCAGGTCAGCTTTGTCATTGCGAGGGCGATGTGGTTTAATCGCTCTCATGAAATTTCCCTTCAAAATCGTCGCACTCATAGGCAAATACAATGCTCCGGAAATCGCCGAGCCATTGTTGCGTTTGGGCGCGTTTTTGTCATCCAGGGGCCTGACCGTGGTGGTTGACAGCTTGAGCGCGGAGCATCTCAAGGACAGTCCCCATCAAGCCATGAGTCTGGCTGACATAGGCCACGCTGCGGACCTGGCAATCGTGCTGGGCGGCGATGGCACCATGTTGAACATCGCGCGCACCTTGTCGTTGAGTCAAATACCGTTGGTCGGCGTGAATCAGGGACGGCTAGGTTTTCTCACCGACCTTACGCTGGATAACATGCAGGACAGTATCGCGGCGATGCTGGACGGCAAGTTCGTCACGGATGAGCGTATGCTGCTTGCGGCGCGGGTATTGCGCAACGATGTCGAGGTATACAGCGGACGTGCGCTCAACGAAGTGGTGGTGCATCGCAACAATACCAGCAGCATGATCGAGTTCGAGGTGCGCATCGATGGCGAGTATCTGTACAACCAGCGCGCCGACGGGCTGATCGTTTCGACCCCCACCGGTTCCACGGCTTATGCGATGTCTGCCGGCGGACCGATATTGCATCCCAGCCTCGATGTGCTCGAGCTGGTTCCGATCAGTCCGCATACGCTGAGCAACCGGCCCATCGTGGTGAAGAGTTCTTCGGTGCTGGAAATCCTGGTGCACCGCACCGGCGATACACAGGTGCGCTTCGACAGTCACTCCGGCTACGATCTGCAGTTGCATGACAAGATCATCGTCACGCGTCATCCCGAGACTGCCTGTCTGCTGCATCCGGCCGGACATAGCTACTATCACACGCTGCGCGAGAAGTTGCTCTGGAACCAAACGCTCTGAATGTTGAAATTCCTGGCACTGGTGTTTTATAAACAGCACCGAAGCGAGTTATGTTGTAGCAGCATGACATGCGTTCGAAACATCCTATCGCGGTCATGGCCCGCCCTGCAGAAGCAGTACATGTCTTAATGAAACGTACAGGTTAAAAATGTTGAAGTCCCTGGGCATCCGCGATTTTGTCATCGTATCCTCGCTTGAGCTGGAATTTTCCGCCGGCTTTACCGCGCTGACCGGCGAGACCGGCGCCGGCAAGTCGATCCTGATCGATGCGCTGTCGCTGGCGCTCGGTGAACGAGGCGATGCTGGCATGGTGCGCAATGGTTGCGATCGCGCCGAGATCTCCGCCGAGTTTGATGTGAGCGGATTGCCTCATCTGCAAGCATGGTTGCTAGAACAGGAAATGGAAGGAGATGCGGGTATGTGTCTGTTGCGGCGCGTGCTGGATGCCGGGGGGCGTTCGCGCGGCTTCATCAACGGGCACAGCGCCACCCTGCAACAGATGCGCGAAGCGGGAGACCAGTTGCTGGATATCCACGGACAGCACGCCCATCAATCGCTGCTGCGTCCCGACACGCAGCGCGCGCTGCTGGATGGTTATGCGGGCATGGCGGGCACAACAGAACAGGTCGCAACCTTGTATCGCGATTGGCAGACATTGCACCGCCGCCGCATCAGCCTGACTGAAAATGCCGAGGCGGTGGCTGCCGAGCGCGAGTTGTTGCAGTTTCAACGCAACGAGTTGGAAGGGCTGGCATTTGACTTGGCGGAGTGGCATGCCTTGCAGGAGGATCATGCGCGGCTGGCCCATGCCGCGAGCCTGCTGGAGACCGCCGCATTCGGCATCGAGACCCTGAGCGAGGCGGACACCGCATGTCTGGCTCAACTCAACGCGCTGGTAGCGCGATTGCGTGATGGCATGACTCATGATGCAAGTCTGGGTGAAACATTGAAGATGCTGGAAAGCGCGCAGGCAGAATTGCAGGAGGCCGTCTACGCGCTGCGCCATTATCAGCAGCGTCTGGATACCGACCCGCAGCGTCTGCGCGAACAGGAGCAGCGCATCCAGTACGTGATGGATGCGGCGAGAAAATATCGCGTCGCGCCGGAACAATTGAACGAGGCTTTGCAGCGCATCGTGGCGAGCCTGGCGGAGTTGGGCGGAGATGCCGACCTGGCCGAACTGGAACAGCAGGAGAAGTCCGCTCAGCAAAGATATCTTGTTGAAGCGCAGAAATTGTCCGCGGCACGAAAAAAAGCCGCAATCAAACTGGCACGCGAGATCACCGCGGCGCTGCATACGCTGGCAATGCCAGGCGGCAGTTTCGCTGTGGCATTGCAGCCGCTGGGCGAGGGCAATGCTTCCGGACTGGAAACTATAGAATTCCAGGTTGCCGCCAATCCGGGCGTGCCGCAGCGCAGCCTGGCCAAAGTCGCATCGGGTGGCGAGTTGTCGCGCATCAGTCTGGCGATCCAGGTCGCCACTACGCAGGTCGCCAGTGTGCCGACCCTGATCTTCGATGAAGTGGATAGCGGTATCGGCGGGCGCGTCGCAGAGATTGTCGGGAAATTGCTGAAAGAACTGGGCAACTCCTACCAGGTATTGTGCGTGACACATTTGCCGCAAGTCGCGGCGGCGGCTGACCGGCAGTGGCAAGTGAGCAAGGCGGTGGAAAAAGGCGTCACGTTGAGTCACATCTCCGTGCTGGATGACGAGCAACGTGTCGAGGAGATCGCGCGCATGCTGGGCGGCGTCAAAATCACCGAGACGACACGCAAGCATGCTGCCGAGATGTTGGGCGTGGCCGCTTGAGTTATGATGTATCAACTATGAAATCGAACAGGAACAGGATGCGCTTCAAACCGATTTTGCTTTCCCTCATTCTGCTAGCGCCGGTGTTATCCGCATGCACCCCATACAAGATGGACATCCGCCAAGGGAATTTCGTGACGCAGGACATGCGCGACAAGCTCAAGCTCGGCATGACCAAGGCACAGGTGCGATATGTGCTGGGTACGCCGATGATCAACGACCCCTTTCATGGCGACCGCTGGGATTATGCATATCGCCTGGAACACGACGGTAAAGTGATCGAGAATAAAAACATGACGCTTTATTTCGAAGGTGACAATCTTGTGCGCATAGTTGACGGCATCCAGCCTGTGGAAACGGCGCCGGCGAAAGCGGACAAGCAGGACAAAGGATAGACATGGGAAAGATCAAAATCGCCATCGCCGGCGTTGGCGGACGCATGGGGCGCACCTTGTTGGAAAGCGTGAATCAAGCTGAAGATATGTTGTTGCACGCCGCGCTGGAGCACGGCAGCAGCGTGCTGCTGGGACATGATGCCGGAGAAGTGTTCGGCGCACCATGCGGTGTGAAAGTCAGCTCGGATGTGGCGGCGGCACTGAAGGGTGCGGACGTGCTGATCGATTTCACCCGTCCCGAAGGCACGCTGCATCACCTCGGGATCTGCCGCAAGCTGGGCGTCAACATGGTGGTCGGTACCACGGGACTCAGTGCGCAGCAAAAGGCGCAACTCGGTGCAGCGGGCCAGCACATCGGCATCGTGTTCGCACCCAACATGAGCGTCGGAGTGAACCTGGTGTTCAAACTGCTGGAGACAGCAGCACGTGTGCTTTCACAGGGTTACGACATCGAGATCATCGAGGCACATCATCGCCACAAGGTGGATGCGCCATCGGGCACCGCGCTGGGCATGGGAGAAGTGATTGCGAAAACACTGGGGCGCGATCTTTCAAAATGCGCGGTGTATGGCCGCGAGGGTGTCACCGGCGAACGCGACCCATCCGCGATCGGTTTTGCGACGGTACGCGGCGGCGACATCGTTGGCGACCACACCGTGATGTTCGCGGGCACCGGCGAGCGCATCGAGATCACGCACAAGGCCAGCAGCCGTGCCACATTCGCGCAGGGAGCGCTGCGTGCAGCACGTTTTCTGAAAGAACATCCGGCGGGGATGTACGATATGCAGGATGTGCTGGCGTTGAAATAGCCCTTTCATACCGAAAGCGATCAATCTGCTTGCTGCGCACCTACCGGGCTGGTAGCGGCGTGATGTTCGATCAGCCTGTCGATAAAGATGCGCAGGAAGTGTAGCGGCTGTGCGCTGTGAAAGCGGTCGGTTTCCTGCCCGCGGCTGTATGCGATCACCGTCGGAAAACCGCGCACCTTGTGCCGGCCGGCGATGCGCATGTTCTCGTCGGCATTAACCTTAGCCAGCACGAATTTTCCTTCATATTCCTGCGCCAGTTTTTCCAGCATCGGCCCCAGCACGAGGCAAGGGCTGCACCACTCCGCGCCGATATCCAGCAATACCGGTACTTGATGCGAGCGCGCCACGACCAGTTCATCAAAATCGGCTTCATTTACGTCGTAAGAATATCCCGTCATCTTTTGATTGTGCAATTATATGAAACCGATTCTATTGCGGGATATGAACCAAATTGATTTCTGAACTGATTGAATTTACCATAACTGAATTAATGCCGGCAGATTTATCGGTGATCCTGATCGTTCTGCCGCTCGGCATCATCGAGATGACGGATCAATATATCGGATATCAAATTCACTCCAACACCTGCAAACAGTAGTGGCAGGAGATAAAGCGCTATAGATACTTCCGATGAGAATATTCGATCGTCAAGCAAAGAAGGGGAAGTTTTCGCTATCACATTCAAGCGTTGTAGAAGATAAATGCTTACTCCAGCAATTGCAATCAGGGCGAAACCGAAAAGCAGCACAGATTTGCGCGATATGGCTTTCTTCCACATCATGTAACTGTAGATGCTTGCCGGCAGAATAATTGCAAAGACAACGAGCAGAGAAAATTCGATTTCAAAGAATGCGGAGTTGATCATTTGTTAATTACCTTGTCCCGCTACTTGATAATGGCAATCAACCCTGGGTGCTGGTCGCTAATACCCACATAGTCAGGCCGCCCGCTGCCGCCACGGCCGCCACGAGGAACAGCCATTTCTTGCGCGTCAAGACAGTGATGGAAGCCAGAGAAATCGCTATCTGTATCAGCGTCATGGATTGCGCCAGTTTATGGTGGGGATGAATCAGACGCTCGCTCTGTTGATTGGCCTTGTCAGATTCCGCTTCCAGCGCTTCCGCTTTTGCCTTGATTGCTTTTTTGTCATTTTCGTATTTTTCGATCTGGGTTTTGTAATAGCCCCGCTTGTTTGCCGGGGCCAGGTCGGCGGCAAGCTCCATCAAATGGCCCTTGTTGCTTTTGGCCTCGTAAAAATTCCATTGATCGGAAGCCTGGGTTTTCTTCAGCACTGCCTCGTTCTTGAACAACATGGCCTGATTCTGGGTGTCTCCGCCTTGATAGCTGACCACCGCGCCCAAGGAAGCCAATAATGCGGTGAATATCGCTATATACATTGCAAGACTGTCTCCTCCCTGTGCGTGATGTTCAACTGCGTGGTCGTGGGCACCATGAACATGAAATCCTTCGGACATGTTATTTCCTTCAAGTTGATTAAGAATGGCAAACTGTTATTTTATACCTCGAATTTTCCCTGCATGGGTGTTTTGTGAAACATGGCCGGCTATATGGACGGTGAGGCTTCTGCACAGCCATTCTCAGCAGGCCATCTGCGTGTCCACCTGCGCATTGAAGCCCCCCGGCCAATCGGCTATAATGCGAGCCAATCAAAAGCGGGATGAACATACGGTTCTTCCCGCTTCTTTATGTCATACCTCTCGGGAGCATTTTTGTGTCGCAGACGAAGCCAGCCATCTTAGTTTTAGCCGATGGTACGGTATTTCGCGGCATTTCCATCGGAGCTTCCGGCAGCAGTACCGGCGAAGTGGTGTTCAATACCGCCATGACCGGTTATCAGGAAATCCTCACCGACCCGTCCTACTGCAAGCAGATCGTGACGCTGACGTATCCGCACATCGGCAACGTCGGAGTGAATAACGAGGACGTGGAATCAGGACAGGTTTTCGCAAGCGGTCTGGTGATACGCGATCTATCGATGACGGTGAGCAACTTTCGCAGCACTCAATCGTTGCCTGATTACCTGAAAGCCAACAAGGTAGTGGCGATCGCCGGGATAGATACGCGCAAGCTGACGCGCATCCTGCGCGAGAAGGGCGCGCAGAATGGCTGCATCGCCACTGGCACGGATGAAGCGGCGGCGCTTAAAGCGGCACGCGGGTTTGCCGGTCTGGTGGGCATGGATCTGGCCAGGGAAGTGACTTGTACAAAATCTTACCTTTGGACGCAGCGTGAATGGGAACTGGGTGCTGGCTATCCGGAGGCAGCAGATACCAGATTCCATGTGGTGGCATATGACTTCGGAGTGAAGCGCAACATTCTGCGCATGCTGGCCGAGCGCCGCTGCCGCATCACCGTGGTACCCGCGCAGACCTCCGCGAAGGATGTGCTGGCAATGGCACCGGACGGGATATTTCTGTCCAACGGTCCGGGCGATCCGGAGCCGTGCGATTACGCAATCAACGCAACGAATAAATTTATTGAGGTCGGCGTACCGTTGTTTGGCATCTGTCTCGGGCACCAGATCATGGGGCTGGCGGTGGGTGCCGAGACCGTGAAGATGAAGTTCGGTCATCACGGCGCGAACCATCCGGTACAGGACACCGAGACAAAGCGAGTGATGATCACCAGCCAGAACCACGGCTTCGCGGTGGATGCTTCGACACTGCCAAAGAATGCACGCGTCACACACGTGTCGCTGTTCGACGGCACGCTGCAGGGTTTCGAGTTGACCGACAAACCCGCTTTCTGCTTCCAGGGACATCCCGAGGCGAGTCCGGGGCCGCACGATGTGGACTATTTGTTCGATCGTTTCGTAGCGATGATGGAAAAGAAATGACCAAGCGAACCGACATAAAATCCATTCTGATCATCGGCGCCGGCCCCATCATCATCGGGCAGGCGTGCGAGTTCGACTACTCTGGAGCGCAGGCCTGCAAGGCGCTGCGCGAGGAAGGCTTTCGCGTCATTCTGGTGAATTCGAATCCGGCCACCATCATGACCGATCCGGACATGGCAGATGCGACCTATATCGAGCCGATCACCTGGCAGATTGTGGAGAAGATCATCGCCAGGGAGAATCCCGACGCGATCCTGCCGACCATGGGCGGGCAGACCGCGCTGAACTGCGCGCTGGACCTGGCCAAGCATGGCGTGCTGGAGAAATACAACGTCGAGATGATAGGCGCATCGCGTGAAGCGATAGACAAGGCCGAAGACCGCGAAAAATTCAAGGAGGCGATGACCAGGATCGGTTTGGCCTCAGCCCGTTCCGCGATTGCGCACAGCATGGAAGAAGCATTGCAGGTGCAGCAGGTGATGGGCTTCCCGACCGTGATCCGTCCTTCATTCACCATGGGAGGCAGCGGTGGCGGCATTGCCTACAACCGCGAAGAGTTCGTCGAGATATGCGAGCGCGGGCTGGAAGCGTCGCCGACGCGCGAATTGCTGATCGAGGAATCGTTGCTGGGCTGGAAAGAATTCGAGATGGAAGTGGTGCGCGACCGCAACGATAACTGCATCATCATCTGCTCGATCGAGAACCTCGATGCGATGGGCGTGCATACCGGTGACTCGATCACGGTCGCGCCGGCACAGACCCTGACCGACAAGGAATACCAGATCATGCGCGATGCCAGCATCGCAGTGCTGCGCGAGATCGGTGTGGATACCGGCGGCTCCAATGTGCAGTTCGCCAGTCAATCCGAAGGACGGGCGCATGGTGGTGGTCGAGATGAACCCGCGCGTGTCGAGATCGAGTGCGCTGGCCTCCAAGGCGACCGGCTTCCCGATTGCAAAGGTGGCGGCCAAACTGGCGGTGGGCTACACGCTGGACGAATTGAAGAATGACATCACCGGCGGCGTTGCCCCGGCCTCGTTCGAGCCGAGCATCGATTACGTGGTGACCAAGATACCCGCGATTCGCGTTCGAAAAATTCCCGCAGGCCAATGACCGCCTCACCACACAGATGAAATCGGTGGGCGAAGTGATGGCGATCGGCCGCACCTTCCAGGAGTCGTTCCAGAAAGCGTTGCGCGGCCTGGAAGTCGGTGTGCATGGCCTGGATCAGAAATTCAGCAATATCGATGCGATCACCTCGGAACTCGGCAACCCGGGACCTGATCGTATCTGGGCAGTGGCGGATGCACTTCGCCTGGGCATGAGTGTGGAACAAGTGTGCAACGTAAGCATGATCGACCCGTGGTTTGTGGTGCAGATCGAAGACTTGATACGCCAGGAGGAATCTTTGGCCGGCCGCAATCTGGAAAGTCTGGGCGCAGATGAACTGCGCGCCTTGAAGCGCAGCGGATTTGCCGATGCGCGTCTGGCAAAGTTGCTGGGTACCGATGCCGGCGCGATGCGCGCCTACCGCCATGCGCTGGGCGTGCGTCCGGTGTTCAAACGCGTGGATACCTGTGCGGCCGAATTCGCCACCAACACCGCCTATATGTATTCCACCTATGAGGAAGAATGCGAATCCCAGCCGACCAGCAACAAGAAGATCATGGTGCTGGGCGGAGGGCCGAACCGTATCGGGCAGGGCATCGAATTCGATTATTGCTGCGTGCATGCCGCGCTGGCGATGCGCGAAGACGGCTACGAAACCATCATGGTCAACTGCAATCCTGAAACCGTTTCGACCGACTACGACACGTCCGACCGTTTGTATTTTGAACCGCTGACGCTGGAAGACGTTCTGGAAGTGGTGGCGGTGGAAAAGCCCATCGGCGTGATCGTGCAGTACGGCGGTCAGACGCCGCTCAGCCTGGCGCGCGGGCTGGAAAAGAACGGTGTGCCTATCATCGGAACGTCACCGGACATGATCGACTGCGCGGAAGACCGCGCGCGCTTTCAGCAAATGCTGCACCGGCTCAAATTGAAGCAACCGCCCAACCGTACCGCATGCAGCGTCGAAGAGGGCATCGCGGGAGTTGCAGAAATCGGTTATCCATTGGTGATGCGTCCATCCAATGTGCTGGGCGGGCGGGCGATGGAAATCATTCATGACCAGTCCGATCTGGAACGTTACATGCTGGATGCACAGGAAATGTCCATCACCTATCCGGAACGCATGCCGATTTTGCTGGATCGCTTTCTCGATGATGCGATCGAGGTGGATGTGGACGCGGTGTCCGACGGCAAGGATGTGATCATAGGCGGTATCATGGAACACATCGAACAGGCCGGTGTGCATTCCGGCGATTCGGCTTGTTCGTTGCCGCCGTTCAGCCTGTCGAAAAAATTACAGGACGAACTGCGCCGACAGACCGTGGCGATGGCCAAAGCACTCAAAGTGGTCGGGCTGATGAATGTGCAGTTTGCGATACAGGGTGATACGGTATATGTACTGGAAGTGAATCCGCGCGCTTCGCGCACCGTGCCATTCGTGTCCAAGGCTACCGGTATTCCGCTGGCAAAAGTCGCTGCGCGTTGCATGGCTGGCCAAAGCCTGGCGCAGCAGGGCATGACCAGGGAAGTGATTCCACCGTATTATTCGGTGAAAGAAGCGGTATTCCCGTTCATCAAGTTTCCCGGCGTGGACACCATCCTTGGGCCGGAAATGAAATCCACCGGGGAAGTAATGGGAGTGGCCGATACCTTCGCCGAAGCTTTCGTCAAATCACAGCTGGCTGCCAGTGTAAAATTGCCGAAAGATGGTAAAGTGTTCGTCAGTGTCCGCGATGCGGACAAATCCGGTGTTTTGGAAATCGCCCGTTCGCTGGTAAAGTTGGGATTCGCTTTGCGCGCAACTCGCGGCACTGCATCGATGATTAGCGCGGCAGGTATTGCAGTGGATGTGGTAAATAAAGTCGCCGAGGGTCGTCCGCATATCGTGGATATGATCAAAAACGGCGAAATCAGCCTTATTGTCAATACCGTAGACAGCAGGCCGTCGGTGATGCGCGATTCCTATTCCATCCGGCATGCTGCGTTACAAGGGAGAGTCACGTATTTCACTACACTTGCCGGGGCTCGTGCCGCATGTGTAGGGATGCGGCATTTGACCGCACTGAACGTTTCTGATTTGCAGAGTCACCATCGGCGTCTGGGCAAATAATTAGAAAATTAGAGAGAGCTAACGATATGAGCAAAATCCCATTAACCATTGTGGGTGCAGAGAAAATGCGCGAGGAGTTGCAATACCTCAAGACGGTAGAACGTCCCAAGGTGATCAATGCGATCGCCGAAGCGCGTGCGCAAGGCGATTTGTCCGAGAACGCCGAATACGATGCTGCCAAGGAACGCCAGGGTTTCATCGAAGGTCGAATCGTAGAGCTGGAATCTAAGCTGGGCAGCGCGCAGATCATCGATCCCAAGACGCTCAATGCCGATGGCCGTTGTGTGTTCGGTTCGACGGTGATACTGGAAGATGTGAACAACGGCGACGTGGTCACCTATCAGATCGTCGGTGACGATGAGGCGGATATCAGGCATCGCAAGATATCCATCAGCTCACCGGTCGCGCGTGCCTTGATAGGAAAATGCAGCGGCGATGTTGCCGAGGTGCAGGCACCGGGCGGGGTGCGCGAGTACGAAGTTGTTGAAGTCCAATACATCTAAAAGACCTCTGCACAACTGCTGCGCTTGCTGATACTGCGTTAAAAATCGGCTCAAAATCCTCATGTACTAAATGTACATTCCGGTTTCTCGCCGAGTTTCGCCTTTTCTCAGCTTCGCTCGCTACGTTGTGCAGAGGTCTTTAAATGAAGTAATGAAATGTTAGCGGTTGCCTAGTTGCTTTTTGGTCAGCGGTTTCTTGCCCTTGTGGCGTGGCATTTTCTTGAGCCCTATCAGGTGCAAGTCCGGGTTGGGTTTGTAGATCAGCAGGATCTTGCCGATGTGTTGTACCGGAGCGGCGTCGAGTTGAGCGCAGATAGTCCCCAGCATGGTTTCTCGCAAAGCTCGATCATCGCTCATGACGCGAATCTTGATGAGTTCATGAGTTTTCAAGGCCAGCGCGATTTCTTTCAGCACCGATTCGGTCAAGCCTGCGTTGCCTATTATCACCGTTGGTTTCAAAGAGTGCGCGCGGCCTTTCAGGGCGAGGCGCTCGGGTACGGTAAGAGATAGCATGATGTCTTTCTGTGATTTAGAAACGGATTCTAAGCGATGAAGGCTTCCAAAACCAGCAAACAATGGATGCGCGAGCATGTCAAAGACCCCTTCGTGCAGCTTGCACAGAAGGAAGGATACCGCTCGCGCGCCGCATACAAGCTGTTGGAGATCGATAGCAAAGATCGGCTCCTCAAGCCCGGCACGGTGGTGGTGGATCTGGGCGCGGCACCGGGTGGCTGGTCGCAGGTTGCGGCGGCCAAGGCGGGAAGAGGCGGCAAAGTGATCGCGCTGGATCTGCTGCCGATGGATCCGTTGGCCGGGGTGGATTTCATTCAGGGTGATTTCCGCGAGCATGCCGTGCTCAAGCATCTGGAGGATTTGTTGCAGGGCAAGCCGGTAGGGCTTGTAATTTCCGATATGTCACCCAATATCAGTGGCGTAGCATCGGCAGATCAGGCGCGTGCCATGCACCTTGCGGAACTGGCGATGGAATTCGCGCTCGAACACTTGAAGCCGGACGGCAATTTTCTGGTCAAGGTGTTTCAGGGCGCTGGATTCGAGGAGTTTCCTCAAGCTGATGCGCAGCCGTTTCGCCAAGGTGGTGACGCGCAAGCCCAAGGCATCGCGCGACCGCAGCAGCGAAGTGTATTTGCTGGGCAGCGGAATACTTGAGTAATAGGGCAATACATAGTCTAATGACCAACCCGGCGATCAATCGCCAGCGCCAGCCGCTATCGTATCAATTATGGGGCGCGTCGTTTTAAGGAGTGATTTTGAATAATTTTAAGAGCATTGCAATCTGGATGGTTGTCGCCCTGGTGCTGATGACCGTATTCAATCAATTCAATACCCGCCAGCAGCTGACTACGCAGTCGCAGCTCGACTATTCCCAATTCCTCGAAGAGGTGAAGCAGGGGCATATCACCAAGGTGGTCATCGAAGGCCGAACCCTGAAGGCGACAACTGCCGATGGCAAGCGCATCACCAGCTATGCACCCAGCGATTTGTGGATGGTTTCCGACCTGTTGAAAAACGGCGTGAAGATCGAGGCCAAGCCGGAAGAAGAGCCTTCCTTCCTGATGAATATTTTCGTTTCATGGTTCCCGATGATATTGCTGATCGCGGTATGGGTATTCTTCATGCGCCAGATGCAGGGCGGCGGCAAGGGCGGCGCATTCTCGTTTGGCAAGTCGCGCGCGCGCCAACTGGATGAGAGCAAGGAGCGCTTCACGTTTGCTGATGTGGCGGGCTGTGATGAGGCCAAGGAAGAAGTGTCCGAGCTGGTGGATTTTCTGCGTGATCCGGCAAAATTCCAGAACCTCGGCGGGCGCATCCCGCGCGGCGTGCTTTTGGTGGGCAATCCCGGAACGGGCAAGACGCTGCTGGCGAAAGCGATTGCCGGAGAAGCCAAGGTGCCGTTCTTCTCGATCTCCGGTTCAGACTTTGTGGAAATGTTCGTCGGCGTGGGTGCCGCGCGCGTGCGCGACATGTTCGAGCAGGCCAAGAAGCAGGCGCCGTGCATCGTGTTCATCGATGAGATCGATGCGGTCGGCCGGCAACGCGGCGCGGGTCTGGGCGGCGGTAATGACGAACGCGAACAGACTTTGAATGCGTTGCTGGTGGAAATGGACGGCTTCGAGGGCGCCAGCGGGGTGATCGTGATCGCCGCGACCAACCGTCCCGATGTGCTGGATTCCGCTCTGTTGCGCCCGGGCCGTTTCGATCGCCAGGTGGTTGTGCCGTTGCCGGACATTCGCGGCCGCGAGCAGATTCTGATGGTGCACATGCGCAAGGTGCCGGTTGCTCCGGATGTAAAGGCCGATATATTGGCGCGCGGTACACCGGGCATGTCCGGCGCGGACCTGGCGAACCTGGTCAACGAAGCTGCCCTGTTCGCGGCGCGCCGCAGCAAGCGTTTTGTCGAGATGGATGATTTCGAATCGGCCAAGGACAAGATCATGATGGGCGCGGAACGCCGTTCCATGGTGATGCCCGAGGAAGAGCGCCGCAACACCGCTTATCACGAATCCGGCCATGCGGTAGTCGCCAAGTTGTTGCCGAAGACCGATCCGGTGCACAAGGTCACCATCATCCCGCGCGGCCGTGCCTTGGGCGTGACCATGCAATTGCCTGCGGAAGACCGCTACAGCTTGGACAAGGAACGCATCCTTTCCACCATTGCCGTGTTGTTCGGCGGGCGTATCGCCGAAGAGGTATTCATGCACCAGATGACCACCGGTGCTTCCAACGATTTCGAACGTGCCACGGCGATGGCACGGAGCATGGTGACCCAATGGGGCATGTCCGATGCGCTCGGGACCATGGTGTACGGCGAGAACGAGGGCGAAGTGTTCCTGGGACGCTCGGTCACAACACACAAGAATATTTCCGAGGCGACCATGCAGCAGGTGGATGCAGAGATTCGCCGTATCATCGATCAGCAATACGCGCTGGCACGTCGTTTGATCGAGGCCAATCGCGACAAGATCGAGGCGATGACCAAGGCTTTGCTGGAGTGGGAAACCATCGATGCCGATCAGATCGACGACATCATGGCAGGAAAGCCGCCGCGTCCGCCCAGGCCTGCCCCAAGCAGTCAGGCTCCGCAGCCTCCCCAGGATCAGGCACCGCCTGCCCCGGCCGCTACACCTACGCAACCTGCGCAGGAAACCTAAAGCAGGATGCAAGGATGCAAGGATGCAAGGTACAAGGGGAATCTTGTTTCCCGTATCCCATGTGCCTTAACTTCCTGAATGTTTTCATTGCGGCAGCTTTCGTTTCGATTTGTCCCCGGGCCTCTGGTCATGGGCATCGTCAACGTCACACCCGACTCCTTCTCCGATGGCGGGCTGCATCTGCAGCATGATGCCGCACTGACACATGCGCAACAACTGATCGCCGAAGGCGCGGACATGATTGATATCGGTGGCGAGTCCACCCGGCCTGGCGCCAGTCCGGTCAGCATTCAGGAAGAACTGGATCGGGTATTGCCCGTCATTGAGGGATTGCGCGGTTCACCAGTACCGATTTCTATCGACACAAGCAAACCCGAGGTGATGCAGGCGGCGATTTTTGCCGGTGCGCAGATGGTCAATGATATTAACGCACTGCAGGATGCCGCAGCGATGAAAGTGGCAGCAGCGAGCGATGTCGCCGTGTGTCTGATGCACAAACAAGGCAACCCGCAAACCATGCAGCAACAACCCCATTATCAAAACGTGGTCGCCGAAGTCAGCGAGTTTTTGCGCGATCGCATCGCGGCTGCCCAAGCCGCCGGGATTCAACGCGAGCGCATCGTGATCGATCCGGGTTTTGGCTTTGGCAAGTCCTTGGCGCATAATCTCGCATTGCTGCGCGAACTGAATAAATTGACCGTGCATGGTGTGCCGGTTATGGCAGGACTATCGCGCAAGTCCATGCTGGGCGCGCTGACCGGACAGGATGTAACGCAACGCCTGTCGGCCAGCGTGGCCGCGGCATTGATCGCGGTACAGCGCGGCGCAAAAATCGTGCGCGTGCACGATGTGCGGGCAACGGTAGATGCGTTTAAAATATTAAGTGCGGTGAACGATATTGGCTTATCTTAAAGGCAGCCCATACCACCAATGCACGGAACACACGGAATTGAAACAGCGGATATTTCTTATTTGGATCACACTTATCCGGTCATGGCATAAATTTTACTGCCTGATGCGGTTTCCGTGTGCTCCGTGGCCAAAGATTTAGTTGAACAGGGAGTCAGGGTGAGCAAAAAATATTTTGGTACCGACGGAGTACGCGGCCGGGTCGGCGAATACCCCATCACGCCGCAATTTGTCATGCACCTGGGTTATGCGGCAGGTAAGGTGCTGGCGAGCATGGGCGACTCTCGCGGCGAACGTACCGGTGTGTTGATCGGCAAGGACACACGCATCTCCGGTTACATGCTGGAATCGGCTCTGGAGGCCGGTTTGATCGCGGCAGGTATCGATGTATATCTGGCCGGTCCGGTCCCTACCCCGGCGGTGGCTTACCTGACCCGCGCGCTGCGCTTGCAGGCCGGTATCGTGATCTCCGCGTCGCATAATCCGTTCGAGGATAACGGCATCAAGTTCTTCTCGGCTCATGGCACCAAGTTGCCTGACGAAACCGAACGCGCCATCGAGGCGGCATTGGATGAGGAAATGCATACCAACTCCTCGGACGGGCTGGGCAAAGCCAAACGCATCGATGATGCGGCCGGCCGTTATATCGAATTCTGCAAGAGCACCTTTCCTGCCGAGCTGGATCTGCGCGGCCTGAAGATCGTGGTCGACAGCGCGCACGGTGCTACTTACCACATCGCACGCCACGTATTCCACGAACTCGGTGCCGATGTGGTTGCCATCGGCGCGCAACCGGACGGCAGGAATATCAATGACGGCTATGGTGCAACCTCGCCTGCGAATTTGCAGAAGGCGGTGGTTGAACACAACGCGGATATCGGCATCGGGCTGGATGGCGACGGCGATCGTCTGGTGATGGCGGACAGTGCGGGAAAACTCTATGACGGCGACCAGTTGTTGTACGTGATCGCCAAACATCGTCAGGCGCAAGGCAAAATGCATGGCGGCGTGGTCGGCACGCTGATGACCAACCTGGCATTTGAACACGCGATGCGGAAGCTGGGCATCCCGTTCAAGCGCGCCAGGGTCGGCGACCGCTACGTGATGGAATTATTGCAGCAACAAGGCTGGCAACTCGGCGGCGAGAATTCCGGCCACATCATCTGTCTGGACAAGCACAGCACCGGCGACGGCATCATCTCCGCGTTGCAAGTTCTGCACGCATTGCGAGTGAACAGGCAAACCCTGGAAGAGGCAACGCGCGATCTGCAGATGTATCCGCAGGTGCTGATCAATGTAAAAGTGGATAAGGGTGTCGATTGCCTCGATCACGGCCAGGTCAAAGCGGCAGTGTCTGATGCCGAACAGGTTCTGAACGGCAAAGGCCGCGTGCTGCTGCGTCCGTCAGGCACCGAGCCGTTGTTGCGCGTGATGGTGGAAGGCGAAGATCAGCAACTGGTGGAGCAATCCGCGCGGCGCATCGCTGATGTGGTGCGCAAGGTGGCAGTCAGCTAGATTTCAAGGTCTGCTTTCAAGAAGGCAATCGCGATTTGTGAAGGGCAGCTCGGTGCCAAAAGGAGACATTCGCTCCCTGCTCAGTACTATCTATGCATATGCTGACAAGTAGAATTGCACAGCTGCCATTAATGCATCAGAGTGCCTATCGACTGAACCTGCATTGCATTCGCGATTATCTAATAGTGCAGGCTCGGATTAGATCTGTTAAGTGACTGTTGGACTTCTTCAAACTGGGATCGTAATCCCTGCTGCGTATTCGAAGTGGTCTGATAAGCTTAAGGCAGAGGTGCACTTCATGACTAAATGAAGACAAACCGATATCTGATGTGTGAACGCTTGATCGCCTGGAGGTATGCCTGAAGGAATTACCTAAGTCCGAAGCGTTAGTCTCAGAGGCGATTGACTACGTCGTATATTCTTTGTGAAGCATCGGATTGCCATGAAAGTGTGGAAGAGCCAACGTTCAAAGCTAGGCGACCAAGCTAAAAAGTCTGTCTAAAATCTGCTTCACCGATACCATTGCTGGTAGAAGCCAGGCATTCACGAACGGCAGCTATGTGTCAGGAAACGGGAACTTGGCGAATGTCTCGGTTGATCGGGTACCAGAATTACAGGATGATGTCCGATTGCTTGCTTGTTGATTCATGCAGTCATTCAACCGTAAGTTGGCGGCAGTTCAATAACGTTTCGGCCGCCAGTTCGCAATCGCCCAAGCCAATATTTGTTCAATCGTGCCGAGCCGTAATTCAGCAGGCGGTTGCTGACGCAAGAACACCAGTGCGTCGAACAATGTGGAAGCTGCGTTGTTTTTTGCTACGGGCTAGGCGAGGGTTTGTTTGCTGAGCTTCTCGCCTTGCTCATTCACTACAACCGGGAGATGCATGTAGGCTGGGGTGTTCAACCCCAGCAGACGTTGCAAATAGATCTGGCGCGGTGTGGAGTAGAGCAGGTCTGCCCCGCGCACCACGTCGGTGATCCCCTGCGCGGCATCGTCTACTACCACCGCAAGCTGGTAGGCAAACAGCCCGTCGGCGCGCTTTACGACGAAATCGCCGATCTCGCTTTCGAGGTGTTGGGTGATGCGGCCCTGCAGGGCGTCGTCGAATTCAACAGTAACTCCCCCTTCCCCAGCCCTTCCCCCGGAGGGAGAAGGGAGTTTGGTTCTCGCTTCCGCAAGGGGTGAGGTGAGAATGTTCGTTCGCACCCGCCATGCCATTGCTTGTGCCACTGTCGTTCCCTCTCCCTTTGGGGGAGGGTTAGGGAGGGGGTGAGTTCCATCACGGCACGTCCCCGGATAAATCATTCCGTCCATGCCATGCAGTGCCGAATCCGCGATCTCCTTGCGTGCTGCAGCACATGGATACACCGCGCCTGCTTGTTTCAATCGTTGAAAGGCTTCTTCATATGCGGCCGTGCGCCGGCTTTGGTAAATGACGTCTTCATCCCAATGCAGACCGTAAGTTTCCAGCGTGGCGAGGATTTCATCGGCGGCACCCTTGACGGTGCGCGGCGTGTCGAGGTCTTCGATGCGTACCAGCCACTTGCCCCGATGGTATTTGGCATCGAGATAGCTGCCTACGGCTGCGACCAATGAACCGAAATGCAACGGACCGGTGGGGGAGGGCGAAAACGCCCGCGATAATTGGGTGAGGACGACATGTTTTTCGTAGGGCGGGTTAGCGCAGCGTTAACCAATGACTTGGCGAACGTTGTTGGTCGCCTAGTCAGTTGGCTTGCAAAGACTGCCGGATGTTTTACATACGGCGCAATGCCCGTTGGTTACGTCAGGCAGGAACCGCCTCTTCGGCAAATTCCAGTTTCACCTTGCCGTCTTTCACATCCACTGTGACCTGGCCGCCGTTGGCCAGCTTGCCGAACAGCAGTTCGTCGGCCAGCGCGGAGCGTATGGTGTCCTGGATCAGGCGGGCCATCGGGCGTGCGCCCATCAGCGGATCGAAGCCCTGCTTGGCAAGATAGTCCTTGAGCGCGTCGGTAAACACGACCTCGACTTTTTTCTCGTGCAACTGTTCCTCGAGCTGCATCAGGAACTTGTCAACGACGCGCAGGATGACTTCATGATCAAGCGGCGCGAAGGAGATCACCGCATCCAGACGGTTGCGGAATTCCGGTGTGAAGATGCGCTTGATGTCAGCCAGTTCGTCTCCGCCCGCGCTGTTCTGGGTGAAGCCGATCTGGCTCTTGTTCAGAGCTTCCGAACCCGCGTTGGTGGTCATGATGATGACCACATTGCGGAAATCGGCCTTGCGCCCGTTATTGTCGGTGAGCGTACCGTGGTCCATCACTTGCAGCAGGATGTTGAAGATGTCCGGGTGCGCTTTTTCGATCTCGTCCAGCAACAACACGGCGTGCGGCTGCTTGCTGATCGCTTCGGTGAGCAGACCGCCCTGATCGAATCCGACGTAGCCAGGCGGCGCGCCGATCAGGCGCGACACGGCGTGGCGTTCCATGTATTCAGACATGTCGAATCGATGCAACGGCATGCCCATCGCATAAGCGAGTTGCCGTGCCACCTCGGTTTTTCCGACGCCGGTCGGGCCGGAGAACAGGAAACTGCCGATGGGTTTTTGCGGGTTGCCCAAACCGCTGCGCGACATCTTGATCGCAGTGGCAAGCGCATCGATAGCCTTGTTCTGGCCGAACACCACTGCCTTCAAATCACGATCAAGCGTCTTCAATGTGTTGCGATCGTCGGAAGAAACGGTGCGCGGCGGGATGCGAGCGATCTTGGCTATGATTTCCTCGATCTCATGTTTGCCGATGACTTTCTTTTGTTTTGATTTTGGCAAAATACGTTGCGCAGCGCCGGCTTCGTCCAGCACATCGATCGCCTTGTCCGGCAAGTGGCGATCATTGATGTAACGCGAGGAAAGCTCCGCTGCACTCACCAGTGCCGCCGCACTGTATTTGACGCTGTGATGTTCTTCAAAGCGCGATTTGAGGCCGCGCAGAATCGCAATGGTTTGTTCGACGGAAGGCTCCGGTACATCGACCTTTTGGAAACGCCTCGACAGCGCGTGGTCCTTTTCGAAGATACCGCGATACTCCTGATAGGTTGTCGCGCCTATGCACTTCAGTTGCCCGTTCGACAACGCCGGCTTGAGCAGGTTGGATGCATCCATGGTGCCGCCGGAAGCCGCGCCTGCGCCTATCATGGTGTGTATCTCGTCAATGAACAGGATTGCGTGCGTCGCTTCGTTAAGTTCCTTCAGCACGGCCTTGAGCCGCTGTTCAAAATCGCCGCGATATTTGGTTCCCGCCAGCAACGCGCCCATGTCGAGCGCATACACATGTGCATCCTTGAGGATTTCGGGAACATCGTGCTCGACGATGCGCCGCGCCAGGCCCTCTGCGATCGCGGTCTTGCCCACGCCAGCTTCTCCCACCAGCAGCGGATTATTCTTGCGGCGGCGGCACAGGGTCTGGATGACCCGCTCCAACTCGATTTCGCGCCCGATCAGCGGGTCGATCTTTCCGGCCAGCGCGAGCGCATTAAGGTCCTGGGCATAGTTCTTCAGCGCCTCGCCGGCGCTTTGTTCATGTTCGGAATCTGGTTCGCTTTGCGGTTTGGCCGGTGTGCCCGCCTGGGATTTGTCGATGCCGTGCGCGATGTAGTTCACCACATCGAGACGGCTGACATTGCGCTGGGTGAGGAAATACACCGCATGCGAATCCTTCTCGCCGAACAGGGCGACCAGGATATTGGCGCCGGTCACTTCCTTCTTGTTGGTGGATTGCACATGCAGGATGGCGCGCTGGATGACGCGCTGGAAACCGACCGTGGGTTGCGTGTCCACTTCCTGGTCTCCAGGGGTGACCGGGGTATGCGTAAGGATGAATTCGGAAAGCACTTGGCGCAGTTCGTCTATGTTCACGCCACAGGCACGCAATACCTGCGCGGCGGAAGCATTGTCCAGCATGGTGAGCAGCAGATGTTCGACGGTGATGAACTCATGACGCTTTTGGCGCGCTTCGACGAACGCCAAATGCAGGCTGACCTCTAATTCCTGTGCAATCATTTCAGTTTTCCTCCATGCCACATCGTAACGGATGTCCATGCTGTTGTGCAAACTCTGTTACTTGCGTAACTTTGGTTTCGGCGACATCCTGGGAATAGACCCCGCATACCGCCGAGCCTTCATTATGTACTTTGAGCATGATTTGTAGCGCACGTTCCCGATTCATCGAGAAAAACCGCTGCAATACCTCAATTACAAAGTCCATCGTAGTGTAATCGTCATTGAACAAAATTACCTTGTACATGCGCGGCGGTTTTGTTTTTGCCCGTTCAGGCGCGAGTACCGTACTGCTGTCATGTTTGGTTGCCATAGTCCCTGCTGTGTATTCTGGCACTTTCCATACCAGCATATTTGATGATTCACGAGGCTTTTTCAAGCCCAATCGTGAAATATTTTATAAACCGCTTGACGATATCGGCTAAACAGGAGTAAAAAGCGCGCTGGTGTTTGACTCAAAGTATCTGCAGTACTGGTTTTGCCGTGTGCGATCTTGGATTCAAACAGTTTCGCGGGGGATTTCCCCGTTTTTTTGGTAAGGAAGTAATCACATGGCAACTGGTACAGTTAAATGGTTCAACGACGCAAAGGGTTTTGGTTTTATCACTCCCGATGATGGCAGCGAAGATCTTTTCGCGCACTTTTCAGCAATCAACATGAGCGGCTTCAAGTCACTCAAAGAAGGCCAGAAGGTCACCTTCGAAGTAGTTCAAGGTCCCAAGGGCAAGCAAGCTTCCAACATCCAGGCCCCTTAACCGGTTCTTGATTTGGTAATTAAGCTCGGCATGAACGTGCCGGGCTTTTTATTTGCCTGGATAATCGTGATTGCTTATTGATTTGCCGAGCAAAGAGCCGGTGATCTGCCAGGCGGATTGGGCAAAGCGGTTCGCGTAGGGTAGATTCGAATATCGTCAGGGTGCCGGCCAATTTTGTTCAAGGATTTGCTCAAATTGCGTCCAAGGCAGCATTAAACGTTGCGCTTGGACGCATTGCCTTCGATGTCTTCTTGAAGTCCGGGTGATAATAACCCCCCATATCCACCGGCTTGCCTTGTGCTGCGATCAATTCGGCATTGATCTTTGCTTCGTTGTCCGCGAGCGTCTTTGCCAGCGGCGTAAAACGCGCCTGAATCTCCTTGTCCCTGCTCTGTGCGGCGAGGGCCTGAGCCCAGTACAGCGCAAGGTAGAAATGGCTGCCCCGGTTATCGATCTCGCCGACCTTGCGCGCGGGTGACTTGTTGTTTTCAAGGATTCTGGCGTTGGCCTGATCCAGCGTTTCGGCCAAGATCTGAGCCTTGGCGTTGTTGAATTTCCGGGCAAGATGTTCCAGCGACACGCATAGCGCGAGGAACTCACCAAGCGAATCCCAGCGCAGATAGCCTTCCTTCCGGAACTGCTGCACATGCTTGGGCGCCGAGCCGCCTGCACCGGTCTCGAACAAACCGCCGCCATTCATCAGCGGCACGATGGACAGCATTTTGGCGCTGGTGTTAAGTTCGAGAATCGGAAACAGATCGGTGAGATAATCGCGCAGCACGTTGCCGGTGACCGAGATGGTGTCCTTGCCCTGGCGAATGCGCGCCAGTGTCGCGCGGCAGGCGTCGGCCGGTTCCATGATCTTGATGTCCAGCCCGGCGGTGTCGTGGTCCTTGAGATACCTTTCGACCTTGGCGATGATCTGCGCATCGTGGGCGCGATTCTTGTCCAGCCAGAAGATGGCGGGCGTATTGGACAGGCGCGCGCGCGTGACGGCGAGCTTCACCCAATCTTGGATGGGCGCATCCTTGGTCTGGCAAGCGCGGAAGATGTCGCCTTGCTCGACTGGCTGTTCCAGTAACACTTTGCCCGCAGCATCGGTGATGCGCACCACACCGTCGCCCGCGATCTCGAAGGTCTTGTCGTGAGAGCCGTATTCCTCAGCCTGCTGCGCCATCAGGCCGACGTTGGGCACAGAGCCCATGGTGGCGGGATCAAGCGCGCCGCTCTTCTTGCAATCCTCGACAGTGGCGTCATACACACCCGCGTAGCAGCGGTCGGGGATCATGGCCAGCGTGTCGTAGGGCTTGCCGTCGGCGCCCCACATTTTGCCGCCGTCGCGGATCATCGGCGGCATGGAGGCATCGATGATCACGTCGGATGGTACGTGCAGGTTGGTGATGCCCTTGTCGGAATTCACCATCGCCAGCGGCGGCTGGTTCCTGAAACAGTCAGCGATGTCGGCCACGATGGCGGCGCGCTGGTTCTCCGGCAACGCAAGCACCTTGGCCTCCATGTCGCCGAAACCGTTGTTGACGTTGACCTTCAGTTCCTTAAGCAGCGCTCCATGCTTGTCGAACACGTTCTTGAAGAACACGGAAACGGCATGGCCGAACATGATGGGGTCGGAGATCTTCATCATCGTGGCCTTGAGGTGCAGCGACAGCAGCACGTCCTCATTCTTTGCCGCTGCGATCTGCTCGGCGTAGAACTGGCGCAGCGCACGTCGGCTCATCACTGCGGCATCGATGATCTCTCCCGGTTTGAGTGGGAGTTTGTCCTTGAGCACGGTGATATTGCCGTCCTGGCCGACGAATTCGATGCGGGTGGTGACTGCTTCCGGCACGGTGACGGATTTTTCGCTGCCGTAAAAATCGCCGCCGCTCATGTGCGCCACGCGCGTCTTGGAAGTGGAAGCCCAGGCGCCCATTCTGTGCGGATGCTTGCGCGCGAACTGTTTGACCGAGGCGGCGGCACGGCGGTCGGAGTTCCCTTCGCGCAGCACCGGGTTCACCGCGCTGCCGAGCACCTTGCCATAACGCGCCTTGATTTCTTTTTCCGATTCGGATTTCGGCTCTTCCGGATAATCCGGGACTTTGTATCCCTGGGATTGCAATTCCTTGATCGCGGCCTTCAACTGCGGGAGCGATGCGCTTACATTGGGCAGTTTAATGATGTTCGCTTCCGGTTTCAGCGTCAGTTCACCCAATTCGGCCAGTTGATCGGCGATCTTTTGGCCGGCAGTCAGGTTCTCGGGGAAATTCGCGAGTATCCGCCCTGCCAGGGAAATATCCCTGGTTTCGACGTCAACACCGGCAGCCTTGGTGAAGGCCTGGACGATAGGAAGCAAAGAGTAGGTTGCCAGTGCCGGGGCTTCATCGGTCAGGGTGTAAATGATTTTTTGGCTTGTCATGTATTTCTCTTTCGTTAGCCCGCGCGGTAAAACGTTCGGAGGAAGGGGTAGCCAGTAAAATAGGGCATCAAAAAATGCCGGAATTCCGAAGGGACGCATTCTGCCGTTCAACAAACCGTTTGGCGTGATCTGCCAATCAGGTCGCAATTGCGTTCATCCGACGCTGGCGGATTATATCGCGCTTCCGCACTTTTATGCCGCTAGGCGCCTGGACTTCTATGGCCAAGTCATGCCGGGATGCGCCTGATAAGCTATCCATCGGCGAGTCGAAACCGGGGGATCAAAACGGGGAATGTGGTGGTCTGGTGCGTCGCAATAAATCGAATTGACAAACAACGCAGGGCCTTCTAACGTACAAAGCATTATCTATGCTCTGAGGTCGCCATGATCTATCTGCGCTGGTTGTTGCCGCTGGCTGTACTGATGCTCTTTGCGCTGCCCGATGGCGGCTTTGCAGCAGAACGGGCTTACGGTGCAGTCACTAAAGCTGAGAGATCACTGAGGGGGACCTGGTACAGCGCAACAGGAGCCATCACGTTCAAGGATAACGGAACCATCAAATACAAGGGTATAAGATACTTTTATGCCGTTTCCAACGGAGGCATCATACAACTCAGTGGTAACAACAGAGTGAATGCGATCCCTTATCAGCTTTCCGGTGGCAAGCTTACCTTGATTGAAAACGGCAAAGTAACTGTTTATACACGCAACCGCTAGGGAAAGAATGTCAGCCTTGGAACCTCCTGCATGCCGGTCTTCAGCTTGGCGCGTTCAATAAGGACTTGACGCGCTGACATCATCAACGGCTGCGGCGCACGGCGGATTTGGGCGAGAACAGGGCGGGTTGCGGCATGGCTTGATGGCGTGCCGCTTCGGACAGATGCTGTTCTCCGGCAGTCTTTTGCGGTGGGCGCGGTTTGGCAGCGTGTTGCCCATTACGCGGTTGCTGTTCCCGCTGTTGTGGATTGCGGGCTTGTTGCTCGCGCTGTTGCGGGCTGCGCGGTTTTTGCTTTTGACTTTCACGCTGTTGTTGGCGATTTCCCGTTCCTGTAGCTTGTGGTCCGCTATGTCGTCTTTGTCCGTGAGCCTGGCGGGGCGGGCGCGGGACTTCAGCGGGTAGATGGGCCGGCGGTACGAAGCTGTCTACCGCTACGACTGGAATCTCGCGTTTGATCAATCGCTCGATTTCCCTGAGATACGGCAGTTCTTCCTTGTCCACCAGCGAGATCGCCGCGCCGCTGCTGCCGGCGCGTCCGGTACGGCCGATGCGGTGTACGTAATCTTCCGGCACGTTGGGCAATTCGAAATTAACCACGTGTGGCAATTGGTCGATGTCCAGTCCGCGCGCGGCGATATCGGTGGCGACCAGCACCGGCAAGGAGCCGTCCTTGAATTGCGCCAAGGCCTTGGTGCGCGCGGGCTGGCTCTTGTTGCCGTGGATGGCGGCGGCAGGGATGCCGGCTGCGATCAGTTTTTCGGTGAGCCGGTTCGCGCCGTGTTTGGTGCGGGTGAACACCAGCACCTGCTTCCAGTTGTTATGCTTGATCAAGTGCGACAGAAAATGGCTTTTGAGGCGTTGCGGCACGTGATGTACGCTCTGTGAGATCAACTCCACAGTGGAGTTGCGGCGTTCCACCTCGACATAGCCTGGTTTGTGCAACAGGCCATCAGCGAGGTTCTTGATCTCATCCGAGAAAGTCGCGGAAAACAGCAGGTTCTGGCGTTGCTTGGGCAGCAGTACGAGGATCTTTTTGATGTCGCGGATAAAGCCCATGTCCAGCATGCGGTCGGCTTCGTCCAGCACCAGTATTTCGACAGCGGACAGATCCAGCGTCTTTTGCCCGACATGGTCGAGCAGCCGTCCCGGTGTGGCCACCAGGATATCAATCTGCCCGCGCAATGCTTTCATCTGCGGATTGATGTTAACGCCGCCAAACATCACCATCGATTTCAGCGGCAGATATTTGCCATAAGTCTGCACCGATTCCTCCACCTGTGCGGCAAGTTCGCGGGTCGGTACGAGTATCAGACAGCGCGGCCGGCCGGGGCGCGGGTTCGCGGCCGGTTTTGCGGAAAGAATATGCAAGATCGGCAGCGTAAAACCGGCGGTCTTGCCCGTGCCGGTCTGCGCACCGGCGAGCAGATCGCCGCCTGCCAATACCAGCGGGATCGCCTGGGCCTGCACAGGCGTGGGTTTCGTGTAACCCGCATCGGCGATTGCGCGCATCAAAGGTTGTGCCAGATTCAGGCTGGCGAAAGTGATTTCATTTGTTGACAAAGCTGGGCTCCTGCGACGGCCTGACGCTCACAAGAGCGGCACCAATCGAGGCAGACGAATAAGTGATCGAGAGATCGGGAATGGGTAAAGAGACCTGTGCGCTGATTGGTTTGGCGCACGGCGGCGCATTATACCCCGTTCCGAGTCAGCCCAAGATTAATAACGGGAAATTATGGTTTTTTGGCATCCTTGGCACATCTGAACCCCAGGTCCAGCAATGCGCTATCAGGGGGCAGATGGGCGCGCTTGGCAGAACGGAACATCAGGCTGAGTGCATCATAGTGACCGGAACTGGTTATTCCGCCACGCGTCACCCGATGGATTTTTCCGTAATACTTGTTATCGGAAGGAGGTGCGCCGGGATATGCGTCATACCAGTCTGCGACCCATTCCGAGACGTTGGCCGCCATGTCATAAACGCCATAGGGTGACTTGTCGCCGGGGAAGGATCCTCCCGCAGAATAGGGCGCATCGGGATCTTCGGACATTGTGTTAATTTTTTTGGGATCCCAGTCGTTGCCCCATGGAAATTCGAAACCTTCGGTTCCGCGCGCCGCCTTTTCCCATTCCGCTTCGCTCGGCAAACGTTTGCCGGTCCAGCGGCAAAATTCGTCGGCATCGGCCCATGTCACCATCGTTACGGGGAGCTTGCCCCGCTTTGTCTGGACTTTCACAAGCTCGGCGAGCAGAGCCTTTTGAGTCATGGTGTTCACATCCATGTCCAGCTTGAACCGGTCGGAGGCTACTTGTTGCAGATAGGGCAAAGGCAATGAGGCGAGGAATTTGTCGGTCAGGTTATAGCCATTCTGCTGCCACATGACAGGAGGGTTGCGCCGGGTCGCAAACGTGAATTTTCGAAATTGGGCATTGCTGACTTCGTATTTGTCCATCATGAAAGCTGGAAGCGTGACCTTGTGTGCAGGATGTTCATCGACGTACAACTTGTCATTGAAGCCGTAGGGGTTAAGCGCATTGGCGCCTTTCCATTTGGTATCGTCTTCAACCTTGTTGCTGCCCATGATGAACTCGCCCGCCGGGATCAGAACCATGCCCTTGTCGACGGTTTGGCCTGCCGCAAGACTTTCAAGCGGGCAGGCGACCATGGCCGATAACGTCAAATAAAAAAGTGCGACCAGCACATGCTTATTTGACATCTTTGGCGCACCTGAATCCCACATCGATCAACATAGAATAGGGCCGCAAGTGGTTGCGTTTGGAGGCACGGAACAACAAGCTGAGCGCATCATAATGACCGGAACTGGTCATTCCGCCGCGGACAACGCGCTGTTGTTTGCCATACAACTTGTTGTCGTCGGAGGCCGGGGCTCCGGGATAGGCGTCATACCAATCCGCTACCCATTCGGTGACGTTGGCCGCCATATCGTATACACCATATCCTGACTTGTCGCCGGGAAAGGAGCCCACCGGCGAATAGGGCGCATCCGGGTTCTCGGACATGGTGTTCACTTTTTTCGGATCCCATTCATTGCCCCAGGGGTATTCAAATCCCTGCGGTCCTCGCGCTGCTTTTTCCCATTCTGCCTCGGTCGGCAAACGTTTGCCTGCCCAGTGGCAATATGCGTCGGCATCGGGCCAGGTCACGGTGGTGACCGGGAGGGTATTTCGCGCAGCCTGGACTTTGTCTATTTCGGCAAGTATTTCCTGTTGGGACATGTTAGGCACATCCATGTCCAGCTGGAATTTGTCGGTTGCGATCTGGCGCAAATGATCCAGCGGCAAAGAAGCCAATAGCTCATTGCTCAGCCCATACCCGTTTTTTGGCCAAAGGGATGGGAGGGTATGATCAGTGGCAATGGCGAAATCGCGAAACTGTTCATTGGTGATCTCGTATTTGTCCAGATAATAAGCGGGCAGGTTGACCTTGTGTGCAGGATGTTCATCGGCATACAGCTTGTCCTTGAATCCGTATGGATTAAGCGCATTGGCATCGCGCCACTTGCTGTCGTCTTCAGCCTTGCTGCTGCCCATGGTGAATTCCCCGGCCGGTATCAACACCATGCCATAAACCACATGCCTTGCGGCACTTTCGGGTATGACAGCCGCTTTCTCCCCGGCAGGATGCGTCGCGCAACCCGCCAGTGCGAAACAGATCGTTCCGCCCAACAAATATTTATTTATCATCTTTAGCACACCGGAAACCGAAACTCTGGTTTCTTACACTTTGCTTGAAATAGCTGCGGTTGAACACCGGGGCAGAAACCCCGCACTGGTAATACGAACAATCCCACCACGAGCCGCCCTTCAACACCTTGTACATCTCGCCGTAATTTTCGCTCGGCCACTTGTTTCCCGGATATTGCGTGTACCAGGAATCGGTCCATTCCCATACGTTTCCGGCCATGTCATACAAGCCGTAAGGGCTCTTGCCGCTCTCAAACGCGCCGGCCGGTGTCGTATCGCCCTGTATATGAAGAGATTCCCAACGCACCGGCGAATTGAGTTTGGTCACGTCAAAGGTATCGCCCCATGGATAATCCCGATCATCAGTGCCGCGTGCCGCCTTTTCCCATTCAATATCGGTCGGCAGGCGCTTGCCGGCCCATGCGCAATAATCGTGGGCATCGAACCATGTGACAAAGACCACTGGATGATCCACCTTGCCTTCCGGATAAGTGCGGTTACGGAAATGGGAGGGCGACTTGCGGTTGGTGGCATCGATGAATTGCTTGTATTGCAGATTGGTCACCTCATACTTGTCTATCCAGAACGCCTTGGTCTCTGCGGTGTATTGCGGACCCTCATCGGGCATGCGGTTATTGGTGCCCCGGATAAATTTTCCCGCCGGGATGAGCACCATCGGGTTCGGTTCTTTGCCGATCCGCGTTTCGTTGTAATACATCGGTACGCTCATTCCCGCAGTAGCTTCAGGCGGTGGCTCTATCTTTAACTTGTTTGCATACGGATCGATGAATTTTTTGTCATCGACTTGCACGACATGATCGCTGTCGTCGGACGAATGGCACTCCTTGCAGTCGTCGGCCTTGCTCGCATTAAAGGCATCCACCTGGTCTTTCCCGTGGCACGAATCGCAGGATTTTGTCGACTGTATGTCGTGCTGGAAAACGGCCGGGGTGACATCTTCCATTGCCAACGAACTCGCGCTGAATCCCAAAAAAGATAAAATGAATATCGAAAAATTGAAATGTGGTGACTGCATCAGATGTGACCATTAAGATGTTTGGACAAGGTCACATTTTCCCATGATACGGGCTGTGATTCAAGTAATTGTCGGGAGCTGCGCGGATGGCGAGAGTGAAAATCAAACTCGAATGGTGCCTCAAAAAACCGCTTCCATGGGCTGCGCTGCCGCGCCTTGCTCGGGTATAATGCGCACCTTTGAAATTATCCGTAGGAAGATGTAATGCCAATTTACGCTTATGGTTGTTCCAGTTGCGGCTTGCATAAGGATGTGATGCAGAAAATGAGCGAGGTGCCGCTGACCACTTGCCCGAAATGCGGCAAGGAGAGTTTTTCCAAGCGATTGACTGCAGCAAGTTTTCAGCTGAAGGGCAGCGGCTATTACGTTACCGATTTCAAGGGCGGCCCCCGTATGCCAGACGCAGTGAAGCCGGAAGCCGGGACTGAAGCGGTTGCTAATCCTGCCAGCACTGCTGCCGCTCCTGTGACGAGCAGCACCAGTTAACCTATGAAGAAATATTTCATCACCGGCCTGCTGGTCTGGGTCCCGCTCGGCATCACCCTGTGGGTGCTGAATCTGACTATCGGGACGATGGATCAGACGCTGTTACTATTGCCTGAGCAATGGCGGCCAGACAGGTTGTTGGGCGTTCACATCCCCGGCTTGGGTATCATCCTGACGCTGGCAGTCGTGGGGTTGACCGGCTTGCTGGTGCGCAATGTGTTTGGCCAGCGTGTGTTGTCCCTATGGGAAAGCATGTTGCAGCACATTCCTTTTGTTAGCAGTATCTACAAGGGAGTGAAGCAAGTCAGCGATACCTTGCTGTCGGGCAGCGGCAATTCTTTCCGCAAGGTGTTGCTGGTCCGCTATCCCCATACGCAGGCCTGGTCGCTGGCGTTTCAGACCAGCGTGCCCAGCGAAGTGATCGATCGGTTCGACGAGGAATACGTTGCGGTATTCATTCCCACCACGCCAAGTCCAGTGAACGGATTCTATTTCTTCGTGCGCAAAGCCGACACCATCGAGATGGATATGACGGTGGATGTGGCATTGCGCTCCATCGTTTCCATGGGTGTGGCGGCGTCTTCCGACCACGGAAGATATCAGATCACTCACACGATCCACACACAACCTAATCCGGTAATTTACCTAGAAACCGAACCATGCGAACTCATTATTGCGGACTGCTTAACACCGATCAACTCGACCAGACTGTCAGCCTGTGCGGCTGGGCGCATCGCCGCCGCGACCACGGCGGGGTGATCTTCATCGACCTGCGCGACCGTGAAGGGCTGGCGCAGATCGTCTGCGATCCGGATCGCCCCGACATGTTCAAGATTGCCGAATCGGTGCGCGGCGAGTTCGTGCTGCGCGTCAGCGGCAAGGTGCGCCACCGTCCTGCGGGCACCACCAATCCGAACATCACCAGCGGCGAGATCGAGATCCTGTGCCACGAGATCGAAGTGCTGAATACCGCGCTGACACCGCCTTTTCAGCTGGATGACGAGAATCTTTCCGAGACGGTGCGCCTGACGCACCGCGTGATCGACTTGCGCCGTCCGCAGATGCAAAAGAACATGATGCTGCGCTACAAGGTGGCGATGGCGTTCCGCCGCTTCCTCGACAGCCGCGGTTTCATCGACATCGAAACGCCGATGCTGACCAAGTCCACGCCGGAAGGCGCGCGTGATTACCTGGTGCCGTCGCGGGTGCATCCGGGAGAATTCTTCGCACTGCCGCAATCGCCGCAGCTGTTCAAGCAGCTGCTGATGGTGGCGGGTTTCGACCGCTACTACCAGATCACCAAATGCTTCCGCGACGAAGACCTGCGCGCAGACCGCCAGCCGGAATTCACCCAGGTCGATATCGAGACCTCGTTCCTGACCGAGACGCAGATCACCGCGCTGATGGAGGAGATGATCCGCGAGGTGTTCCAGGAGGCGCTGGGCGAGGAGTTGCCCAATCCGTTCCCGCGCATGACCCATGCGGAGGCGATGAGGCGCTATGGCTCGGACAAGCCGGACCTGCGCGTGACGCTGGAGCTGACCGAAGTAACCGAAGCGGTGAAGGATGTCGCGTTCAAGGTATTTTCCGGCGTGGCGAATTCCGAAAACGGCCGCGTCGCGGCACTGCGCGTGCCGGGCGGCGGCACGTTCTCGCGCGGCGAGATCGACGAATACACAAAATTCGTCGGCATCTACGGCGCCAAGGGCTTGGCCTACATCAAGGTCAACGATGTCACGCAACTCAACGAGACCGGACTGCAATCGCCGATCGTTAAGAACCTCCACGAGACCGCACTGGAGACCATCATCGCCCGGACCGGTGCCGCGAACGGCGACATCATCTTTTTCGGCGCGGACAAGGAAAAGATCGTCAACGACGCGCTCGGTGCGTTGCGCAGCAAGATAGGCCATGACAAGGGCTACACCAACGGCAAGGCGTGGGAACCGGTATGGGTGGTGGATTTCCCGATGTTCGAATACGACGAGGAAGCCAAGCGCTGGAACGCTTGTCATCACCCCTTCACCGCACCCAAGGACGAACACCTTGCGATGCTGGAAAGCGATCCTGGCAGGTGCCTGGCCAAGGCTTACGATCTCGCGTTGAACGGTTCCGAGATCGGCGGCGGCTCGGTGCGTATCCACCAGGAGGCGGTGCAGTCACAGGTGTTCCGCGCGCTCAACATCGGCGCGCAAGAAGCGCAGCTCAAATTTGGTTTCCTGCTCGACGCGCTGCAATACGGCGCGCCACCGCACGGCGGCCTGGCGTTCGGACTGGACCGCATCGTGGCGATGATGACCGGTTCGGAATCCATCCGCGACGTGATCGCCTTCCCCAAGACACAGCGCGCGCAATGCCTGCTGACCCAGGCACCCAGTGCTGTGGATGAAAGGCAGTTGCGCGATTTGCACATCCGGCTGAGGAAGCAAGTGCAAACCACGGCTGAAGTTGAAGCTGTCAAGGAATAATGGGGCCGCGTATGTTGCGTTTGATGTGGATCGTATTGGCGGCCATGCTGTGGTTGCCTCAAGCATCTCAAGGTTCGTCACTTGGCTCAACCCGGGGTTTAACCCAAGGTCATCAAGCTGCGCAAGGCGGACAAGATTTGCCTGTCATTGCGGTCGCAGATCTGTCGGCTGAAGCGCGTGGTACCTTGCAAGCCATCAAACAGGGTGGGCCTTTTGCCTTCAAACGCGATGGGGCGGTGTTCAACAACTTCGAGCGGGTCTTGCCGAAACGGCAGCACGGCTATTATCACGAGTACACGGTTGTCACTCCCGGGATGGACAATCGCGGAGTGCGCCGTATCATCAGCGGTGAAAGCAATGAGTATTACTACACTGCCGATCATTACCAAACTTTCAAACGAATTCTGGAGTAGCCATGGACCTATTGGCACAACAATTTAGCAGCGCGTTGGCTAAGCAACTTTGCGACCGGGAAGCAGCAGGAAGCTATACGCTGGGATGCAGTGTGGAAACTCTGCTCAGCGCGGTTGAGACGGCTGGTCTTGCGCTGTTCGATTCCGATCTCAAGGGTGTCAAAGGCAAGCAAAACCTGCTCAATGCATTGGCTGTTGCGGGCAAATTCCCTGCCGAATTCGGCACCAATTGGGATGCCCTGGCCGATGCACTTTGCGATCTGTCTTGGCAAGAGGCCAATGGATATGTGCTGCTGTTGCGCAATGCCAGCGACACGCTCGGTCTTTCCGCCAACGACCGGGAAATCGCGCAGGACATTTTTGCCGATACGGTGGTGTACTGGAAACAGCATAACAAACCGTTCTGGATATTCTTTGCCTAGGGCATGACGAAATACAAACAGCCGGTCTCGGTGCTGGTAGTGATCTATACCGCTGAAGGTGAGGTGCTGTTGCTTGAACGTGCCGATCATCCGGGATATTGGCAATCCGTCACTGGCAGCCGGGATAACGAAGAATCTCTGGCAGAGACCGCATTGCGCGAGGTGCGCGAAGAGACCGGGCTGGATGCGCGCCAATTTCTCCTCAGCGATTGGGGGTCGCAAAACGTCTACGAGATCTATCCGCACTGGCGTTACCGCTACCAGCCCGGCATCACACACAACACCGAGCATGTGTTCGGTTTGCAACTTCCGCATCCGGTTGACATCCAACTCGAGCCGCGCGAGCACTTGAATTTTCAGTGGCTTGCATGGCAGGATGCTGCGGAAAAAGTATTTTCACCGAGCAATCGTACCGCGATTTTGGAATTGGCCCAGCGCATCCAGACAGTAGCGCGCGAACAGAGAAAGCCCCAATGAACGAAAACCTCATCCCCTTTGATTATGAACATCCGGGTTCTCCAACCGCTGTGGCATGGGCGGAGGTCCCGCGCGAGCCGGGGGAAGCAGAAAAGCCGGAATTGATCGCGCGTATCAAGCGCATGCTCAAGGAGCGGGATGCGGTGCTGGTCGCTCATTATTACGTGCATTCCGACTTGCAGGATCTTGCGGAAGCCACAGGCGGCATCGTGTCGGATTCGCTGGATATGGCGAACTTCGGCCACCGGCATCCGGCCAAGACCATCGTGGTCGCGGGCGTGCGCTTCATGGGCGAGACCGCGAAGATCCTGAATCCGGAAAAGCGTGTGTTGATGCCGGATCTCAAAGCGGAATGCTCGCTCGATCTGGGTTGTCCTGCGGACGAGTTCAGTGCGTTCTGCGATGCTCACCCTGACCGCACCGTGGTGGTCTATGCCAACACCAGCGCGGCGGTGAAAGCGCGTTCCGACTGGATGGTCACCAGTTCGATCGCGTTGCCAGTGGTGAAGCATCTCAAGGAGCAGGGCAAGAAAGTTCTGTGGGCGCCGGACAGGCATCTGGGAAACTACGTGCAGGAACAGACCGGCGCGGACATGCTGCTGTGGCAAGGTTCGTGTATCGTGCATGACGAATACAAGGCCAAGGAACTGATGGCACTGAAAGCTCAACGTCCTCACGCCAAAGTGCTGGCTCACCCCGAATCGCCGCGCGCAATAATCCTGCTGGCGGACATGGTCGGCTCCACCACGCAACTCATCAATGCCTCGCAGCAGATTGATGCGCAGGAATTCATCGTCGCCACCGACAATGGTATTTTGCACAAGATGCGCACCCTATCCCCGCACAAGACTTTTATCGAAGCGCCGACATCCGGTGTCGGCGCAACCTGCAAGAGCTGCTCGCATTGTCCGTGGATGGCGATGAACGGACTGGTCAATTTGGCCGAAGTGCTGGAAAGTGGTCGTAATGAGATACATGTCGACCCGGCGATCATTCCGAGGGCGGTGCTGCCGATTCAGCGCATGCTGGCGTTCGCGAAGCAGATCGGTTTGCCGACTAAGGGGATAGGGAACGCGTGATTTGCCGGGCTACCACTGGCAGATTTTGTGGATAGAATAAACCATGACCATCCTGAAAATCGCCACCTACAACATCCATAAAGGCCTTTCCTATTTCAATCGCCGCGTGGTGCTGCACGAGCTGCGCGAGCGGCTGCGCGAGCTGGATGCCGACCTCGTGTTCCTGCAGGAGGTGCAGGGCGAACATGCTTATCATTGCGAGCGTTATCACAACTATCCGGATGGCGCGCAGCACGACTTCATCGCTGCGGAGGTCTGGCCGCATTCCGTCTACGGCAAGAACGCGGTGTATGAGGCGGGTCATCATGGCAATGCGATACTCAGCCGATTCCCGATTCTGCACTCCTTCAATACGGATGTATCCGCGCATCGTTTTGAAAGCCGCGGATTGTTGCACTGTGAGATCGATCTGCCGGGGGAAAAGCGCGTTCATTGCCTTTGCGTTCATTTCGGATTGTTCGCCAGGGGTCGCCGTGCACAAACCTGCGCGTTGATCGAATATGTGCGCAATGAGATTCCACCCGATGCGCCGCTGATTATCGCGGGTGATTTCAACGATTGGCGCAATCAGACGGGCAAAGTATTGGCCGGCGAATTGCACATCCACGATGTATTCCATCTGCATGGCGGCCAACTGGCGCGCAGCTTTCCGTCCAGGCTGCCGCTGTTGCGCCTTGACCGTATCTACGTGCGCGGATTCGACGTGCTGCACAGCAGCGTGCATACCGGGGGAAATTGGCAACGACTGTCGGACCACGCCGCGCTTTCCGCGCAACTGAAGAGACCATGAACACCGTTCATGAGGTGTCCGGGAACCAGTTGATGCTGCTGAAAAACGGCGCGGCGTATTTTCCGCAGTTGTGCGCGGATATCGATGCAGCGCAGCATTCGATCTATCTGGAAACCTATATTTTCTTAGCGGACGAAACCGGCCTCATGGTCGCCGATGCATTGCGCCGCGCCGCGGCGCGTGGCGTGTCGGTGCGTGTGCTGCTGGATGGCTACGGTTCTGCAGAATTTCCCCGGAATCTGGTGGATGAACTGCGTACTGAGAAGGTTCAGGTGCAATGGTTCCGGCGCGAAATCTCACCGTTTACTTTGCAGCGCAGCCGCATGAGGCGCCTGCGCCGTTTGCACCGCAAACTCGTGGTACTCGATGGCGAAGTGGCTTTTGTGGGGGGCATCAACATCATCAACGATATTTCCAGCCGTGAACATTTCAATTCACCCCGCCTTGACTATGCGGTGCGTGTTCAGGGTGAATTAGCCAAAGAGGTTCACGGGACCATGAGACGCCTGTGGGGCATGGTGTCATGGGCCAATTTTCGGCGGCGCGGAAAGGAATTGCGGCGGTTTGTCATGGAACGTGCCAACCCTGCCGCGCAGGGAATCATGCTGCTGTTGCGCGACAATCTGCGTCATCGGCATGATATTGAAGATGCCTATCTGGACGCGATTGCCGGCGCGCAACGCGAGATCATCATCGCCAATGCCTACTTTTTGCCCAGAAGCGTATTTCGCCAGGCTCTGGTTCAAGCCGTGCAACGTGGTGTCCGGGTCGTGTTGCTGTTGCAGGGCAGGGTCGAATACCGCGTGCAATACTACGCGACGCATGCACTCTACGATCAATTGCTTGCGGGGGGTGTCGAGATCTACGAGTACCAGCCCAGCTATCTGCACGCCAAGGTTGCCGTGGTCGACGGGCGGTGGGCGACGGTCGGCTCTTCCAATATAGATCCGTATAGTTTGATGCTGGCACTCGAGGCGAATCTGGCGGTGCAGGATGAGGGATTTGCCGGAGAGTTGCGCGAGAGCCTGCTGACTGCGATCGACGGCGAAGCGGTTCGCATCGGGGAGGGATATGGCGTGGCGCGCAGCTGGATGGACCGGGTAATTGCGCGCATCAGCTACGGCATCGTGCGCTTGCTGATCGGACTTTTGGGCTATGGCAGATCGATCTGAAGGGAATCTCTCAAATCCGCATTTGAGTTCCGCCCAACCTGAAGGTTACCCTGCACTGAAACTTCGCTTTCCTGCTTACGAATGAAACATATGCGGAGCGGCGTAAATTTTTGCGAGCCGCCGCTATGCGGCTTGCCTGCCGATCCCGCGCCTATACCTTGTTTTGGGCAAATTCAGAATTACTGAAGTTCCATTCCGCCAGACATCTGTTCCTGTCTTCCCCCGGCGCACAAGGCTATAATCAGCGCTCGTCATTTCCGCAATACGAATATGCGTCCTTCCACGAGTCAGCCACTGAATAACACCAATCGCGCCGATTGGCAAACCCTCCGTTCCCTGGTGCCTTATCTGCTGGAATTCAAATGGCGGGTGATCGTCGCGATGAGCCTGCTGATATTTTCCAAGCTTGCCAATGTGTCCGTTCCGCTGGTGCTCAAGGAGATCATCGATGCGATGGACAAGACCAAGTCGGTGCTGGTGGTGCCGGTGTTTCTGATTGTCGGTTACGGGGTGCTGCGCTTGCTCAGCACGCTGTTCGGCGAATTGCGCGATGCGGTGTTTGCCAATGTGACCCAGCGCGCAATCCGGCGCGTGGCATTGAAGGTTTTCGAGCATCTGCACAGTTTGAGTTTGCGCTTTCATCTGGAACGGCAGACCGGCGGAGTGTCGCGCGACATTGAACGCGGCACGCGCGGGATCGGCTTCCTGCTGAATTTTACTCTGTTCAATATCCTGCCGACGCTGCTGGAAATAGGATTGGTGGCGGCGATCCTGCTCAAAAAATACAGCGTGTGGTTCGCCATCATCACCTTTATCACGCTGGTGATCTACATCGCCCTTACCCTGTTCATCACCGAGTGGCGCATGGTGGTGCGGCGCACCATGAACGATCTGGATTCCAAGGCCAATACCCGTGCCATCGACAGCCTGCTGAATTATGAAACGGTTAAATATTTCGGCAACGAGCAGTACGAAGCGAACCGCTACGATCACCACATGGAACGCTGGGAAGCCGCCGCGGTGCGCAATCAGACATCCCTGGCGCTGCTCAATTCCGTGCAGAGCGTCGTCATTGCCATCGGTATCACCACCCTGATGCTGCTGGCCGCAAGCCAGGTGGCCAAGGGCAGGATGACGGTGGGGGATCTGGTGCTGGTCAATGTGTTCATGATCCAGCTCTACATGCCGCTGCATTTTCTCGGTTTCGTGTATCGCGAGATACGCCATTCCCTGGCTGACATGGAAAAGATGTTCAGCCTGCTGCATGAGGATCGCGAGATCGAAGATGATCCCAATGCGACACCTTTGCAAGCGGGCAGCGCGGCGGTGCGGTTCGACCATGTCAGCTTCTCCTATGCGCCCGACCGGCAGATATTGTTTGACGCGAGTTTTGCCATTCCGGCCGGGAATACCGTGGCGGTGGTGGGGGCGAGCGGAGCGGGCAAGTCCACGCTGTCGCGGCTGTTGTTCCGTTTCTATGATGTGCAGCAGGGGCGCATCCTGATCAGCGGCCAGGATATCCGCGAGGTGACGCAAAAAAGCCTGCGCGCGGCGATAGGCATCGTGCCGCAGGACACCGTGCTGTTCAACGATACGATCTACTACAACATCGCTTATGGCCACCCGGATGCAACGCGCCAGCAGGTGGTTGCTGCCGCGCAGTCTGCGCACATCCACGAATTCATCGAATCATTGCCGCAAGGCTATGACAGCATGGTCGGAGAACGCGGCTTGAAGCTGTCGGGAGGCGAGAAGCAGCGGGTGGCGATCGCGCGCGCGATACTGAAGAATCCGGCGATCTTGATCTTCGATGAAGCGACTTCCGCGCTCGATTCGAAATCGGAAAAGGCGATCCAGGCGGAACTGCGTACGATCGCGAAAAATCGCACCACGCTGGTGATCGCGCACCGCTTGTCCACCGTGGTGGATGCCGACCAGATTCTGGTGATGGACCAGGGAAAGATCGTCGAGCGCGGCACGCATCGGGAATTGCTGGCGCAGAACCGGCTGTATGCGCAAATGTGGAATCTTCAGAAACAGGAAGAGCATGTGCAGCCTGTTTATTGATTTATATTGAATATGGTATGCTTAGCAACGTTACCGTATCGTCCAGGTGAAAAACAACAATGAAGAAACGTATATGGATGTTGATGTTGCTGGGCCAAATGTTGGCAGCGCACGCTGCTGTTGCGGAAACTGACCCCTATCATTTCAAGGTGGATGAATCGTTGACGATCCCAATGTCGTTCAAGATCATGCTGCCCAAGGTTCAGTCGCACAAGGCTTCGTCACTAAGGTCTTCGTCACTCAAAGTGCGGTCCCATGTTGCGCTGATTTTCGATGAGCAGACTCAGCAACCGCTGTACAACAAGAACGGACAAACGGTCATGCCGATCGCGTCCATTACCAAACTGATGACTGCGATGGTGTTGCTGGATGCGCAGCTGCCCATGGACGAGCAAGTTAGCGTTGCGGAGGACGATCTGAACAGCATCAAAAGGGCGCGTTCAAGAATGCCCGTGGGCATGACCCTCACCCGGGGAGATATGCTCAGGCTGGCATTGATGGCTTCGGAGAACCGTGCAGCTTTGGCATTGGCGAGAAGTTACCCTGGCGGGCCAGAGGCGCTGGTGGCGGCGATGAATGCCAAGGCGCACGCCCTGGGCATGGATAACACGCGGTTTTATGAGCCGACCGGATTGGATAGCGACAACGTGTCTACCGCGCAGGATCTGGTCAAAATGGTTTCCGCGGCGCGCAACTACCCGTTGATCATCCAATACACCACCACGGTTTCTCATTCTGTGGATAGTCTGAACGGCCGCGAGATGCGTTTCAGCAATACCAATCCCCTGGTCAGGAATGCATCTTGGGATATCGGCCTGAGCAAGACCGGGTTTATCAATGAAGCCGGAAAATGCCTGGTGATGCAGGCAACGATCAATCATCGTCCGGTCATCATCGTGCTGCTCGATTCGTGGGGCAGAAGCACCCGAATCGGCGATGCCAACCGCATCAAAAGGTGGATGGAACACGCCGACGCTTTGGATCGTTCCGCGCGGCGCGGCTAGCGCCAGTTCTCCTTTCAAGTCAAACGGGTTGCCAATTTTATAGATACAACCAGGTTGCGAGCACCCTGGCTTTCAAGGTTTGGATATGGGCGAATCTCTATTACTGCTTACAATCATTACGCTGATTGTTATTACGATACGCCGGGCGAGACCTGTGATCTTGCAGAATCCGGTCATCATACAGCGTCCCGGGCAGTACCACATCACGCTGGCTCCGCAACTCAACCGCGCGCAAACTTTCGTCGAACAGATCGCCAAGCAGTATATCCAATCGCACCCGCCTGAACGCGATCTGCCCACCCAGTATTTTGAAGTGCGCGATCCCAAGGTATTTTCAAAGGGCCAGAGTTCTTATTTGTTGGCGATCGGGCTGCGGGACGGAATGTTGTATTTTCAGGCGGTCAATCCCGATCAGCCCGAGGCGGACAGCCACTACAAGACCCTGCGCGAATTTTCCGAGTCTGTGATGCAACATCATCCGTTCTCGGGGCCTGTGGATGAACAAGGCGCAGGCAAGCTGCACGCCACCGTCGACAGGATCGCGGGACAGTTGATGATAGCAGTGAAGGCATTACCTTCTGCAGTTTGAACCGAATTGCAGATTGTTTCGGTATTTTCTATTCGCCACCGCAGGCTCGCATTTGTCCAACTGCAAGCTCCTGAATTCGTTTGTTCCATCACCCCGCAAGGTATAAGCTGAGCATCGCTTTTCTTTATAATGCGCTGCATGGCCAGTTTAGGGTCGAATGGGTTTTGTGCTGAAATACAGACTTATACAAAGGATTATCAATAAGTGAAAGACCATCCGGAATCCCCGATAAATCCTGATTTGTTGCGCTATGCGATCGATCATGTGGCAGATGCCATTTACTGGAGTGATCACAAATCACGGATCATTGATGTGAATGAAGGCGCCTGCAAGATGGTCGGCTATAGCCGCGAAGAACTGATATCCATGACCGTCGCGCAGCTGAACCCGGATTTTCCATTCGAAAAATGGCGTGAAACATGGGATTTGGTCCGGAAGCAATCCCCAATCTCATTCGAAAGCTTTCATCGACACAAGGATGGACATCTTGTCAACGTCGAGATCAACGCGAACTTTATTGTCTACAACGGTCAGGAACTGATCTGTTCGTTTGTGCGGGACATCACCGAGCGCAAGCGCAATCAGCGCTTGATGGAGATGATGAAATTCTCCATGGATCACATGGGGGATAAAGTGACCTGGGTGAATTCCGATGCAAAGCTTGTCTACGCGAACCTCGCTGCCTGCAACTCTCTGGGCTATACGATGGAAGAGATGATGCAGCTCAGCATACCTGACTTCGACCCGGATTATTCGGCTGAAGTTTGGCCGGCACACTGGGAAGAACTCAAAAGACACGGCTCCTACACCTTCGAAACGAGGCATCGCACAAAAAGCGGCGAGATATATGCGGTGGAAGTTTCGGTGAACTACATGCGTTTCGGTGATGAGGAATATAACTGCGGCTTTGCCCGTGATATCACCAAACGCAAGCAGGCAGAATTTCTGATACGGCAAAGCGAAGAAAAATACCGGCTGTTATTCGATAACATGACCACCGGCTTTGCATTGCACGAGGTGATCTGCGATGACCAAGGCAAGGTCTTCGACTATCGCTTTCTTGAAATCAATCCTGCGTACGAAAGATTGACCGGCCTCAAGTCCGACATCATTGGCAAGACAGTACTCGAAGTGCTGCCCGGTACTGAGCCCTATTGGATAGAAATTCTTTGGAAAAGTCGCAATGACCGGGGAGCCGTCCCTGTATGAAAACTTTTCCAGGGAACTGGATCGTTGGTATCAGGTGTGGACGTTCAGTCCCAAGATCGGCCAATTCGCCGTGATTGTCAGCGAAATCACGGAACGCAAGAAAATCGAACAAGATTTGCAGCTTTACTCTCTGGTTCTCAAAAACAGCAGTGAGGGGATGGTCGTGACCGATGCCGAAAATCTGATCATTGCCGTCAATCCCGCCTTTTCAAAAATTACCGGTTATAGCTTCGAAGAGGTCAGGGGCAAGAATCCAAAGATGCTCAAATCCGGCCGGCATGACCGGGCCTTTTATCATGCGATGTGGAACGAGATTACCTCCGCCGGCCAATGGCAAGGTGAGATATGGGACAAACGCAAGGACGGCGAGATCCATGCCAAGTGGCTTACCATCAACACCATTCGCAATGATGACGGAACGATTTATAGATACGTGGCGCTGTTTTCCGATATCACCGAAAAAAAGAAGTCGGAAGAACTGATCTGGCGGCAGGCCAATTTCGACACGCTGACCGGCCTGCCTAATCGGGACATGTTCCGCGATCGCCTGGGACAGGAAGTGAAAAAATCGATTCGTGCCGAGTTGCCTTTGGCACTACTCCTGGTTGACCTCGATCAATTCAAGGAAGTGAATGACACACTGGGCCATGCAGTGGGTGATATGTTGCTGATAGAGGCGGCACATCGCATCAGTACATGCGTGCGCGAATCGGATACCGTGGCTCGTCTGGGCGGGGACGAGTTTACGATCGTGATATCGGAGATTTCTGATAATACTCATGTCGAGGATGTCGCGCAAAAGATAATCAGTAACCTGGCGGAACCCTTCCATCTGGGTAATGAGGTTGTCTATATATCGGCCAGTATCGGCATCACCCTGTATCCGAACGACTCCATAGACATTGACGCTTTGATGAAGAACGCTGATCAGGCAATGTATGCGGCCAAGAACAAAGGCCGCAATCGGTTCAGCTATTTCACCCCCTTGTTGCAGGATTTGGCACAGAGGCGCTTGCGATTGACCAATGATTTGCGGGGTGCATTGGAGGCCGGGCAATTCAGTGTCCATTTTCAACCGATAGTCGCGTTGGCGACCGGCCGCATCCATAAAGCCGAAGCGCTCATCCGCTGGCACCATTCCGAGCGGGGCATGGTCGGCCCGGCAGAATTCATCCCGCTGGCAGAAGAAGCAGGTCTGATCAACGAGATCGGAGATTGGGTATTCAAGGAGTCGGCACGATGGGCAGAACACTGGAGAAAGCAGTTTGCACCCGATTTTCAGGTGAGCGTCAACAAGTCGCCTGTTCAATTCAGAACTGAAAACCAGCACTTTTCATCCAAATGGGCTGAACATTTGCGGGAACTGGGGCTTCCCGGCGGGAATATGGTCATTGAAATCACCGAAGGACTGCTATTGAAAGCTGACGCCAACGTAACTGATGAACTGCTCAGGCTGCGGGGTGCAGACATACAAGTGGCGATCGATGATTTTGGCACAGGCTATTCATCGCTTTCCTATCTCAAGAAATTCAATATTGATTATCTGAAAATCGACCGGTCGTTTGTGAATAACCTCGAGACGGATCCGGATAACATGGCATTGTCCGAGGCCATCATCGTGATGGCGCACAAGCTGGGTCTTAAAGTCATCGCGGAAGGGGTGGAAACGGAGGGGCAACGCAGCTTGCTTGCTGGCGCCGGGTGCGACTTCGCGCAAGGCTATCTGTTCTCAAAAGCCATCCCTCCGGAAGAGTTTGAAAGGCTGCTGATTGCACAAGGGCAGTAATACTGTCCGATATCACTTCCTGATTCAGCACTGCACGGATCAAGTTCCGCAGCAGGTGCTTGCCATCGGGGCGCAACGCCTTGACGCGGTATGCATTCCCAATCAGAATCGAATTATATGAGAGAGTTGCTCCTCGGTTCCTTTGGCGGCAGACAATACGGGATATGGAAGGACGCGATCCTGTCCGTCAGGGATATCCATGCTTTGCACAGGATCCCTCTCAGCCCCGCCCGTATCGCCGGGATCATGGTAGAAAAAGGTCAGACCGTGACACTGGCGGATCTCTCCGGGTGCATCGGCTTTGAACCCTCAGCGGCGACCGATCAGGGATGCATAATCCTCATGGCCGAGGGTGACAAGGTTACCGGGTTCGTGGTCAGCGGTGAATTGCGAACGCAGTCCATTTCCCCGAATTCGCTCTTCCCGCTCCCCGATTATCTCAAGACACCGGTATTCGATACTTGCGCAGTCCATGACGGTATTTCTATTCCCGTCATCAATATCGCTGAACTTTACTCACGGGTGCTGAAGTCCGGCGACGAACCTTCCAAAATCTCCCCTTGGGTTGCCGCGGTTCATCCCGACGATATTCCTGTCGCGGGACGGATCAGATATTTTGCCGCTGCAGGGGAAATCTACGCGGTGTCCGCATCCGGCATGGACGACAAGGCGGTCAAGCCCGGACCGATCACGCCGCTGCCGCATACCCCCCAGTATGTTAAGGGCGTAACTTTCCGGGATGGGCACCTACTGCCCGTGATCGATTTGACACAGCGCATCAAACAGCTGAGCGGGACGCCGGAATCCCTGATGCTGATAGCAAGGGTTGCAGATCACACATTCGGATTCCTGATTGATAGCGACGAGGGTGCGTCGTTCCCCGGTAAAGTCTCGATAAAACAGCTTCCATTGATCGCCCGGACACCATGGCTGAAGCAAGTGGTGGTTCGCGCAGGCGAACTCATACCGCTTGTCGATCTTGCCATGGCGCTGTCTCCGGTTTCGGGCGGAGCTGATGACAAGCCGATATGGCAGCGCTATGCGCCAGCGTCCGGTTTCCCCGCACTTTTTGCCAACCATGAAGTCGAGGTTGTGGAATTCCTGATTCTGGGCGTGCGCCATGCGCTGCCCAAAGAGGAGACGGAAGAGGTCATTGCCTTCAAGCCCTGCCGGACGCTTCCCGATGTGTTACCCATCGTGATCGGAGTGGCCGAACACAACGGGGAAATACTGCCTGTGGTGGATCTGGCCATGATGTTCGGCAGACGGTCGCTCGCCACGCCCGCGTGGCGCATGATGCTCGTGAACAACGGGGATTTCCGTGCACTGGTCTTAACCGAAGCAGTATTCGGGGAACGGCGTCTTCCGCCGGAAATACATCGCACAGTACCGATCCACCTGCCGCACAACCTGATGTACGGCTGTTATCCCGATGAGCAAGCGGTAAGAATCATCCTGAATGTCGAGGCCATCTCGGTGCATTTCGAGAAGTCGCTGATACAGAAATTCATGCCTGCGCTCTCGCATGAAATGCGGATGTCCCCGACGGGTGTATTGTTTACGTTCCCGGGCGAGGAAGCCGACGAGGTGCCGCCGCCTGTGGCAACCGGGGCGCGGGTGGAAACCGCGGTTCCGGCAAGCGCGCAGACGACATCGGTTTCCGAAGCTGCAGCAGTATCCGAGCCGATGAATGTTGAGGTTGCCGCGGCGTCCCGAGTAAATTCACCGCCAACTGCGCCGGAAGCTCAAGATACCGTGAAGGGGTCGGGAGAAAACGCAACGCTGCAACAAGAAAAAGTCCCGCCTATCGAAGCGGTACCGGAAGAATCGATAACGCCCGAAACTGCAGCCATGAATGAGGAGCCGGCGAGCCAGGAGTTCATCGCCGCGCCAGATAATGATTTGGCTCAAAAGGATTTGGCAACAGCATCGGCACAAGCGGTGCCGGAGTTTAAACAGCAGGCAGACGCAGCAGACGCCGAATTCGTCGATTGGGAAGATGCGGAAACCGTGGTTCCCGAAATTACACCCGAACCAGGACCGGTTGATGCCGTTGTGGCAGCAGTATCGGAAATAGCGATGGTGCCGGAAACAAACATGGCGGCAGAAATTAAGCCGGAAATAACACCGGAAATAACACCGGAAATAACACCGGAATTAACACCAGATAAATCGCCAGAACCAATCGTTCCGTCGCATAGTGCCCCGGTTTCAACATCATCCGGCGAAGGCTACACTGAACGTGAGCCTGCGATCACGGGAAAACAATCGGCGCTCGAGGCTTTGAAAGCATCTGCCAAGAAACAACGGAAAAAAATATCGGAGACTGCGAATGTTGATAGCCTCCCGGCGGAATCAATGCGCACCACTGCAAGCGTCAAGCCCGGCGAGCGGTATCAGTTGAACCGGAAAGGGGAACAACTTGCCGTATTGCCAGGCAATGAAGAACGTGCCGCCGGGAAGGCGTGGAAACGCCGGATCGGCTATGGTGCAGGCATTGCGGTGCTGATTGCTGTTTTCTATTTCTCGGTGTCTTCCGAAAAATCACACGTCGATAAATCCCCGCAAGGAACAGAGCCGGTAAAGATAGATCCTGCTTTGGTGCAGTCAACACAGTCCTTACGATCCGGGCAGCCCATGGCGGGGATCGTGGCGGACAATGCCAAGACCGAACTGGCCAACGAGAAAGTTGAGGCTGAAACAACGCGGGTCGCGCAAGCCAAGTTGGAGGCCGAACAGGCCGAGAGCAAGGCGAAGGCAGAACGCGAAGCAAAGGCACAGACCAAAACAAAAACCAGGGCCAAACAAACTTTGGTGCTGACCCCATTGGTTGATGAGCAGACTGCAGCACTGCATTCCGCGGAAAAATCCCGTGCTCCTCTCGAACTTGATATCCCTGCAAACATGCCGGTCGAAACCGAAGTGTATGTGGTGCAGGAAGGCGACACGCTGTGGAGCATTTCAGAGCGCTTCACCGGCAGCCCCTACAATTATCCCCGTATCGCCGGAGAGAACAGGATCGCCAACCCCGATCTCATCTTCCCGGGACAGAGGATACGCCTTATCAAGTAAGCATCAGCTGGACACCTTTAGCTGTCCTGGAAATGAGCCGATAATTCTATCCGTTTACGAGAATCAACCAGGGATACTGTAATGCTGACCTTCTTGAGCGCGGCTTTGCTGATTTACAGCACCATGCATTTCTACGCGCTTGGCAAGTTGTGGCTGGTTTTACCTCACACATCGGCATTGTTTTTGGCGTTGGTGCTGTGGGGTATCGTCATGACCTTCTCGCCGCTGCTCCTCTGGCAATTGGCAAAGCTGAACTTGAACGGCGCTGCCGTTGCAGCCTCATGGCTGGTATATATCTGGATGGGACTCCTGTTCCTGTTCTGTTCCGTCGCGCTGGTATTCGATCTCGGACATGCACTGGCGACACTCATGGGTTTCAAGTGGCACCTGAATGAATCGATGGAGTTGCTGTCCGTCGGCTTCCTCTCGCTTGCGATGCTGGGCTATGGCTTTGTCGAGGTCAGGCACATAGATGTAGAAGAAATAAAGATCACCACTCCCAAGCTGTCCCCAGCCATCGGACGGGTGACTATCGCGCAGATTTCCGACCTGCATCTGGGCGTGATGCTCGGTGGTGAATTCCTTGATCGCGTCATTGCCAGGCTGCGCGAACTCAAACCCGACATCCTTGTCGCGACCGGAGATATCGTGGATGGGCAAGGGGACGACCTTAATGAACTGGCCGGGCACTTACTCACTATCAAGCCCCCCAAGGGGGCATACGCCGTCATCGGCAATCACGAAGTCTATGCAGGGCTGGAAAATTCCATCAACTTTCTGCATAGTGCGGGCTTTACCGTGCTGCGCGGGGAGTCGGCCGCTGCAGGAGGAATCATATTGGCGGGTGTCGATGATCCAAGCGCAGACGCGCTTGGACAAGGGGTCAGGGCGGATACCAAAAAACTGCTCGCTTCTGTCACCAACGGCGATTTTGTTGTTCTGCTCAAACACCAGCCGGTGGTTGATAAGGATCCACCGTTCGATCTGCAACTCTCAGGCCATATCCACGGCGGGCAGATATTTCCATTCGGCTTGTTTACATGGCTTGCCTATGGCGTGAACACCGGACTCACACAACTTGCCGATGGGCGCTGGCTGTATGTCAGCCGTGGCACGGGTACCTGGGGCCCGCCGGTAAGATTCATGGCCGCACCCGAGATCACGCTGATCACGATCGAGAGCGGGAGCGAGAATAAATAAAAGGGGCTGGCAGGCTAGCCGCGACTTTGGCCGGATAATGCAAATTTCATGGCATCATTATATATATGACATATTTGAATGAAAAAAACATACCCATGCTAATGGTAATACTTGTGGCAGCTATTGCCATTGTCATAGCCGTGATCTTGCTGGTTCGCTACTTATACAAGACGGCGGATAGCAGAAAAATTGAAAGGATAATTAAAAAATGCAGTGTTGCATTTGAGCGTGACGTTATTTTCTCGAACGGTATAGGTGGATACTTCTTTATTGATTACCTGATACTGTTGCCGGGCAGAATTCTCGCTATGAACCTTCCAAAGGTGGAAGGTTATGTTTTTGGTGGTGAGAACATCGAGTTATGGACGCAGGTTGAAAACAATAAGTCTACAAAATTCAAGAATCCGCTTGAGGATGTGAAACTGTTCGTAAAGCATGCGGCAGACCAGTTGAAATTTGACGGGATTTTGGCGAGGGTGCTGTTTAATAGCAGAAGTGAGTTTCCCAAGGGCGTGCCTGAAGGTGTGTTGCAATTGACAAACTTTAAGGAAAGCCTGGTTGCCTGGGGAGGAAAGACACCCGTGGCAGAGGCGACAAACAAAGCCTGGGATAAATTATCAGTGCTTCTGGCAGAAAGCCGGGAGCGTTACAACAGGGAAACCGGCTGACGTCGAAGCCAATAGCCCGCGCCGCAACCTCGTGCTGCTGTTCTACAGCAACACGAGGTTGTCCCTGTGAATGATCTCGGCATCGCCGCCATAACCGAGCAGGGTTTCGATCTTCTGGCTGGCATGACCCGCGATGCGGCGCGCTTCCTCTGCGTTATAGTTGCACAGTCCGCGCGCGATGTCCTGTCCTGCTTCGTTCACGCAGGTGACAGCCGCGCCGCGTTCGAACTCCCCGATAACTTTCTTGACGCCGATCGGCAGCAGGCTCTTGCCCTCGGAGCGCAACGCGGTGATTGCACCTGCGTCCAGCACCAGTTTTCCCGCCACTTGCAGGTGATCGGCCAGCCATTGTTTGCGTGCCGCGAGGGTGAGGGTGGGCGCGGTGAGCAGTGTGCCGATGGATTCGCCCCGGATCAGGCGCAACAGCACATCGGGTTCGTTTCCCGAGGCGATGACGGTGTGAGCGCCGCTGCGCGCCGCGCGTTTCGCCGCGAGTATCTTGGTGATCATGCCGCCGCGCCCGATGTGGCTGCCCGCGCTGCCTGCTATCTTTTCCAATTGCGCATCGCCGGCTTGCGCCGCGCTGATCAGCGTAGCCTTGGCATCCTTGCGCGGATCGGCGGTATACAGACCGCTCTGGTCGGTGAGGATGATCAGCACATCGGCTTCGATCAGGTTGGCGACCAGCGCCCCCAATGTATCGTTGTCGCCGAACTTGATCTCGTCGGTCACCACGGTGTCGTTCTCGTTGATGATCGGGATGACGCGCAACCCGAGCAGCGTGGTCAGCGTGGTGCGCGCATTCAGATAGCGCTCGCGATCGGCGAGGTCGGCGTGGGTCAGCAACACCTGCGCGGCATGCAGATCGTGTTTGCGGAAGCAGCTTTCATAGGCCTGCACCAGACCCATCTGGCCCACCGCGGCAGCGGCCTGCAGATCGTGTATCGAGGCGGGGCGTTTTTTCCAGCCGAGACGCTGCATGCCTTCGGCGATCGCGCCGGAAGACACCAGCACGACTTGATGACCGTTGGAATTGAGCGCTGCGATCTGCCGTGCCCAGTTGTCGAGCGCATCGAGGTCGAGTCCCGCACCCTGGTTCGTCACCAGACTGCTGCCGACTTTGACGACGATGCGTTTGCATTTTGTCAGTACAGATTTCATGTGTGGAGACATTTTAAATTTTCATTCAAAATAATAACAATTATGTAGGAACGGGCCATGCCCGCGATTGATTTTTGCTCGCGGGCATGGCCCGCTCCTACAGTATTTTAGAAATCAGATGGTGCTTGCGTCGGATTCCTGCGCGCTTTCCGCCGCAGCCTGCTGTTCCAGTTCGTTCATCTCCAGCAGATGATCCATGATGGCGTAAGTCAATTCCTTGCAGCCCTCGCCGTTGATCGCCGAGATGACGAAGTAGCGGTCATAGTCGTCGAATTCCTTGAGGAAGGCGGCGACTTTTTCGTCGCGGTCTTCCAGCAGATCGACTTTGTTCAGCAGCAACCAACGCGGTTTCCGATACAGGGCCGGATCGAATTTTTTCAGCTCGTTGAGTATCGCGCGCGCATCGTGCACCGGATCGACACCCTCATGCAACGGCGCGATGTCCACCAGGTGCAGCAGCAAGCGGGTGCGCGCCAAGTGGCGCAGGAACTGGTGTCCCAGCCCGGCGCCTTCCGCCGCACCCTCGATCAATCCGGGAATGTCGGCGATGACAAAGCTCTTTTCCGGCGATACGCGCACCACGCCCAGATTCGGATGCAGGGTAGTGAACGGATAGTCGGCTACCTTGGGACGCGCGGCGGAAACGGCGCGTATGAAAGTGGACTTGCCGGCGTTCGGCATGCCGAGCAGCCCGACATCGGCGAGCACTTTCAGCTCCAACAGCAATTCGCGCGTTTCGCCTTCGGTTCCGTCGGTGCATTGGCGCGGTGCGCGGTTGGTGCTGGACTTGAAGTGGATGTTGCCCAGGCCGCCTATGCCGCCTTGGGCGAGCAGGACTTTTTCGCCATCGTGGGTGAGATCGGCGATCACTTCACCGCTGTTGATATCGGTGATGACCGTGCCGACGGGCATGCGCAGCACGATGTCATCGGCGCCCTTGCCATAACAATCCGAGCCGCGCCCCGGTTCGCCGTTCCTGGCGCGGTGCGTGCGGGCGAAGCGATAATCCACCAGGGTATTGATGTTGCGGTCTGCCTGGGCATATATGCTGCCGCCGCGACCGCCATCGCCGCCGTCCGGGCCGCCCTTCTCGATGTATTTTTCACGGCGAAAGCTGGCGATGCCGTTGCCGCCCTTTCCCGCGATAACTTCGATTTTGGATTCGTCGATGAATTTCATGTTGTGTATCTATCCAATTAACTTCATGCAAATAAAAAAGCCCTACCTTGCGATAGGGCTGGTCCTTGCAAAGTAGCGCGCTTGCCCGAGGGGATAACTAGGCCGCGGCTACGATGGAAACAGTTCTGCGCTTTTGCGCGCCCTTGATCGCGAACACTACTTTGCCGGTGATCTTGGCAAACAGCGTGTGATCCTTGCCCATGCCGACGTTGTCGCCGGGGTGGAATTCAGTGCCACGCTGGCGCACGATGATGCTGCCCGCGTTGATCAGCTCGCCGCCGTAGCTCTTCACGCCCAGTCGTTTCGAGTGTGAGTCGCGTCCGTTACTGGTACTGCCGCCGCCTTTTTTTGATGCCATGCTGGTTGCTCCTTATTTCGCAGAGATCCCGTCGATGTGGATCTCGGTGTAATTTTGACGATGCCCCTGGTTCTTCTGGTAGTGCTTGCGGCGGCGCATCTTGAAGATGCGTAACTTGTCGCCGCGGCCGTGCGAAACGATGGTCGCTTTTACGGAAGCGCCGGTCAGCAGAGGCTTGCCCACGGACAGCTTGTCGCCATCAGCGACCATCAGCACTTCATCCAGTACCACGTGGCTGCCTTCGTCGCCGGGTATGGTCTCGATCTTCAGGGTTTCGCCTTGGGCGACGCGATATTGCTTGCCACCGGTTTTAATGACTGCGTACATAACAACCTCGTTCTATTGCGTTTTTTGCGAAGGCGCGGATTATACATAATTATCCGGCATCGTCAAAATCCTTTTTTTGAACTCAATTGGGCCAATCCGCACAGAATCAGGAGATGTCCCGTTTCATCTGATCGAACTGATCTTTGCTGAGCTCGCCCCTGGCATAGCGCTTTTTCAATATTTCCAAAGGGGTTTCGGAATTATCTTCGGGAGGCTTGAAGGAATACCCTCTTTGCCAGAGAAACAGCGGGACCAGGATCAGTATGATGAAAAATAGCAAGGGGAATATCCACATTCCTCCCCACCACATATGATCTGAATAGGGATACATTATTTTCTCCTTATTAAGAGTGGAAAAAAATCGGTTGTCACATAATCAGTATAGACCTTTTTATGCAGGGTTCAGTCTGGGGTGCGTTTCCTTGCCGAACAGCCAGAGCACGGCGCCCGACAGGAACATCGAGATCGCCACGAACCAGAACGCGGCCACCATTCAAGCCGAGGTGTGCGCTATGCTCACGCTAGCCATTGACGGCTCGGAGTTCCTTGATGGCCTCGCGCAATACAAATAGCGCTGAGCGCAAAAAGAGCACGGCAAGTGCCAAGCCAACCAGGATGTCGGGCCAACCCGAATGGGTAAGCCATACCCCCAAGGCGGCAAGCAATACCGAGACATTCGCAATAATGTCATTGCGGCTACACAACCAAACTGAACTCATATTGATGTCATCAGCACGATGCCGCCAGAGCAGAAAAAAGCAAGTGCTATTCGCGGCAAGTGCCAGCAAGCCAATTGCACCGATAGCCTCGAACACAGGAAGCTGCGGGAAAACAATCCGGTAAATCGCCTGCCCAAGTACGAAAAGACCAAAGGCCGCCATGATGCCACCTTTGAGCAGAGCTGCCTTGGCTTTCATGGCTGAGCTGCGCGCGACAACGTATAGGCTGAACGCATACACCAGGGCATCGCCCAGCATATCCAGCGAATCCGCCACCAGCGAGACCGAGTTACCGAGCATCCCCGCCACGAGTTCTACGACGAACATGACTGCATTGATAACCAACACTATTTTGAGAGTCGAGCCTTGACGGCTACGGAGTGCGTCGATCTCGCACGCTTTGTCGTTGCAACAATCAGCCATGGTCTATCCCGGAAAATGCCTGAAGTTGAGCACCTGCATTACAGCAACTCTATGCCGAAGCGGCGAACAGCGAGCGCGAACAGGCCGAAGCAAACGACCGTGATGACGATGCAAGCCAGCAGGGTTGGCCAGAAACCGATGCGAGGCAGCAGTGCGGGAAACGCCAGGAACATAGGCAGCGTTGGCACGACATACCAGAACGTATACCACGCATGGTTTGCGATCTTCTCCTGGGGCTGGTTCTCAACATAGAGCCAGATGAGCGCCAATACCGTCACAAGCGGGAGCGCTGCAATGAAACCGCCAAGTTTGTCACTGCGTTTTGCTGCCTCTGACACAATCACAACAATAGCAGCGGTCACGAAATATTTAGTTATGATCCAAGCCATGATATCTCCATAGGGGTTTGCAATGTTTGGATTAGCCTGCTTTGAGCTTAGTGGGCATGTACGGGTATGGTGATGCTCGCTGTGTGCCTTGTGCTCATGCCCGCCGCAATCCTCGACCTCAACCTGGATCGTGCTGTGGCTGATCTTGAAATCATGCTCCAGCATGTGTGCCACATTCTGATGAATTTTCTGACTGTTGCTTACGCGCTGATCTGCCACCACGATGTGGCAACTGCCCGCAATCAAGCCGGAAGAGACCGTCCAGACGTGTATATCGTGAGTGTCGAGCACTCCTGGCACACCACGAATCGCTTGCTCCACTTTCGCCAAGTCCAAGCCTGCGGGCGTTGCTTCCAACAGCACGTGTATAGATTCGGTGAGGATGCCCCACGAACTCCACAAGACCAGCGCTGCAAACAGGATGGAAACAATCGGGTCGGCAATATAAGCGCCGTTAGTGCGATGATGATGCCGGCAATGACGACACCGAAAGAGGCCGCGGCATCGCCTATCATGTGCAGATAGGCGCCGCGAATATTCAAGTCTTCTTTTGCAGCTCTGGACAACCACCACGCAATGCCCGAGTTCAAGAAGATGGCCAGGAGTGCCACCCAGATCATCGGCCCGCTCTGAACTGGCTCCGGGGCGTATAGGCGTTGCAAAGCCTCCCAGAAGATTGCCCCGGCCATCACCACCAAACCGGCGGCGTTGACCAAAGCGGCAAGAATACCAACGCGGTGGTAGCCGAAAGTCCGTTTGCTGTCAGCGGGCTTTGTTGCCACCCATATGGCGAAGGCGGAGAGCGCCAAAGCCAGCGCATCCGCAAAGTTGTGACCTGCATCCGCCATCAGCGCCAAGCTGTTGGAGAAGTAACCCACTACCGCCTCGCCCAGGCAAAAAGCGAATGTAAGACTGGTCGCCACCCACAATTGATTGCTGGATATTGTCCCGACATGGGAATGTGAACCTGACATTTTATTTACCTTTCAAAAAATTATGGAGGCAATAAGCATTGAGGGTAATGCGCCACGCTTAATGTCATGGTATTAATAATCTGTACATTGCACACCCCGTAGCAACTCCAGGGTCAAGCGTGTATTATAAAAATACACTTTGTTCTACCTTTAAGGAGCAGTTATGGAAACCTCCATGCGCATTGGCGAACTGGGTCAGGCCACCGGCGTTGACATCGAGACGATCCGCTACTATGAAAAAGCCGGGTTGCTGCCCGCTCCGGCACGGAGTCGCAATGGCTATCGCGCCTATAGTCCGGCGCATCTCGAACGGCTGGCCTTTATCCGCCATTGCCGGGCGCTGGATATTTCTCTTGCAGACGTAAAACGTCTGCTTGGGTTTGTCGCACATCCAAATTCAGACTGTGGTGACATCGACCGTTTGATTGACGCTCAACTGGATCGGGTAAAGGCACGACTGAAGAGTATGCGGGCGCTTGAACGGCAACTCGCTGCCTTGCGTGGCCGGTGCGGCTCCAGCCATGTCGCGGGGAGTGCGGCATCCTTCATGAGTTGGTCGCCGCCGCACATGGCGAGGCCTGTGCCTGCCATCCCGATGCGCGATCCTGAGGTTGTTATTTTTCCTGAATGTCGATTTTCTCTAAAGCAGAACTTCAACTATAAAAATTGAGTGGCAGATTCTGCCCCTATTTTTCCAGAGCCGAATGGCATATTTACTTCCCGGCTTTTTCGATAGCAATCTTGTTAGCCTCGAACCCGCCCTTGGCTTTCCATTCGGTTAACCCGCCCTGCAAGATGCGGACATTGTCCATACCGGCTACTCGTAGCGCAAAACCGGCCTGTGCGGAAAGGGTGCCTGTATTGCAATACACCAGAACCATCTTGTCGCTGGGTAGCTCGGCACGTCGGCCTAGCACCTGTCGCCATTCGATGTTTACAGCACCGGGTATATGGGAAGCTTGGTACTGATCGGCGTCGCGCGTGTCGACTACATAGATGTTTTTCCAATCCTCAGCCGGAATCTGCTCGGGCAGGATAGTGGCACCACCGTATTCGGAGAAATCCAGAAACTCTTCCATTGCCTTTATCGCCGCATTATCTGCAGCCAACACAGAAGATGGCAGGGTCAAAGATGTGGCTGCCACGAAGATAAGCGCAGAAATAAAGTAACCAGATTTTTTCATGCGTAGCTCCTGTTAAGTCGTTGCGGGCGCCGGGTTAAGGCGCGGGTGCGTTTCTTCGCCAATCCACCACAGCAGCCCACCGGAAACGAACATCGAAATCGCCACGAACCAGAATGCCGCTTCCACCGATCCGCTGAAATGCGCGGCGATGCCTAATCCCAACGCGCCGATGCCATAACCAAGGTCACGCCAGAAGCGGTAGATGCCGATAGCCGAACCGCGCCAGTTGGGATGCGAGATGTCGGCCACCGCCGCCGAAAGATTCGGATACAGCAGCGCCATGCCGAAACCGGACACGCCAGCGGACAGCGACCACCACGCCACGCCTTCCTGCAACATCATCATCGCCACACCCGCTCCGCAAATCCACATGCCCAGCACATTCGGTTTGTGGCGGCCGATATGGTCGGACAGTTTGCCGGTAAAGAATTGCGAACCGCCCCAAACAAAACCATAGACACCGACGATCCAGCCGATGCTTGGCAGGCTGATACCGCGCTGGTAGAGGAACACCGGATAGAACACCCATACCAGCGCATCGACGAATTTTTCCACCAGCCCGGCCTGACTGATGGCCGCCAAACGCTTGTCGCGCCACGACACCAGCGTGAATACTTCCCACGTCTTGGGATCGTGCTAATGTTGGCCGGATAGCGCGGCAACGGCCCGGTGCTGAGGCCAGCCTTGTGTTTTGCCGCCTCACTTTTCGCCCAGGGCAAGGTGTCCTTGACCGACAACAGCGTGAGCAGAATAGCGAGCAGCACGGTTGTCA
>CAWDWW010000024.1:0-49189 GCA_963806115.1 uncultured beta proteobacterium | reverse complement strand
CAAATCCCGCAATGCGGTACAGCGTTGCAGCGCTTCCTTATCATTGCAAACCACGATCTCACGCTCTGCGATATTGCGTTTTTCCACCTTTGAACAGGCCGCACAATTGGACAGTATGGATTTTTCAAACGGACAGGTATTCGAAATCGTTGCGGACAATACCTGCCGGTATGCTGTTTCGTCCATCCCGGCCGTACTCAATCATCCTGCGGATTAGGGGCCGGCGCGCGCACCTGGTTGAGCAGGTCCTCGGCATGCAACTCGTTATCGGCAAAGATCACCTTGATAGCGTATGGAGTGTCGCTGCCGCGAGCTCGCTGCGCAACTGTTTGGCCCTATCTGATGCTGCCCTGAACGCATCGTGCTGCTCCAGCTTTTCCAGGCGGCGTATCGGGGTTTCAAATATCTTGTAAACAAAGTAAGGCATTTCTATCCTTCATGGGTTCATGCGGCATGATTGCGCGGTATTGAACGATCAGGATTTGGCTTTGGGTTTCAGAAAAGTCACCACATTGGATCCGGGCGCGTTCTTGCTCGCACAGCTGCCCTCGCCTACCCCGGCATCCCGCTCCGCTTCATGCAACAGATTGATCACATCGACGTAATGTTTTTGCTTGACCATCATCAGCGCGGTCAAGCCGCCGTCGTTGCGCGCCATCACATCGGCACCGGCCTGCAGCAATGTCTCGACCACCGCTGTTTCACCATAGCCGGCCGCCAGCATCAGCGGACGGACACCGTAGCCGATAGGTGATTCGACGTTTGCGCCGGCATCGATCAGCGCCTGCACGACATCCGCAAAGCCGCGGTCCAGTTCGGCGTTATATGCGGCCTTCATCAGCGGCGTCCAACCGTGCTCATCGCTTGCATTCACATCCGCGCCGGCCTCGATCAATGCCGTGACCAACGGCAGATTGCCGGCGTGGGCAGCCACCATCAACAGCGTGGCACCCTGGCTGTCGCGTGAATTGACATCGGCTCCTGCGGCCAGCATCCGGCGGGCGGCAGCTATGTCCCCCGCCCTCACTGCTTCAATTAATTCCGCAGACATACGGCATTCCTTCTTGCGTTGATTTCAAAGCGGCCATGATTCCAGGTACTCAATTGTTTTTGGCGCCCTGGTCCACCCACTTCTTCAAAACCTCGATCTTGTCCTTGGCCAAGCCGCCGCTCATCCCGAACGGCATCTTGATGGACGCATGGACACGACCCTTCGATCACCTGGATGATGATGCTGGTAAAGCTGTCTCCCGGCTTGATCACGGAACCGAACTTGGTGCCCTTCAACAGGCTGTCGTAGGTGCGCATATCCAATCCGCTTTTTTGGTAGCCCTTGCCTCCCGGCTTGTGACAACTCAGGCAATAGTCATGCAGGATCGGGACAACATCTTTCTTGTAGCTGACTTCCCCCTTGATGGGCGCTCCCAGAGCAGGAAAAGCAAGCAGCGCAAGCAACAAGCACTGCCCAGTAAAGTGATGTTTTTCATAAGTCGCTCCTTATAGTTATGGCTGCATGAAAAAATATTATTGTATATTCCACAGTGGCGAGTGGCGGTCAGCTCGCTGAATTGGCGTCATCCCTATCTTGAAATCCATCAATCCAGCCTCGACCAGATCTGGTTCTTCACGAAATAAAGCAGCACAGTCAGAATGACCAGATATCCGATCACATAATAGCCCAGCCTGTGCCGCTCCTGCTCATGCGGGTCGGCAGCCCATGAAAGGAATGAAACGATGTCATGCGCCGTTTTCCTGATTTCTTCCCGCTGGGCATGGTCGGTCGTGGTACTCATCCCGAGCGGATCGGGCATCTTCGTTTCAGGGAAGATGTGGTTTTTGGTCTCTCCGTCCGGCGTGCTGTAATAACCCAGCAGGTAGGAATACACATAGTCAGCCCCGCCCTCGCGGGCCTTGGTCATCAGGCTCAGATCAGGCGGCACCAGTCCGAACGATTGCATCGCCGCCTCGTCGGACATCAGGCTGGCAAGCGGCGCGTCGAGCGGCTGGTCGCCGCGCCACTCATCGATCTTTTTCTTGTCGATGCCGAATCTGGCCAGATCGCGAAACTTGATGTATTTGAGCGTGTGGCAACTGTGGCAGTTGTTCATCAAGTCGTCCACCCCGCGTTCGACTGTAGGCAGACTGGTATCCACCTGAACATTCTCGAGCATCGCTTCCGCAGCCCAGACTGGTGCGATACAACTGCACAACGTCGTTATGAAAATTAACTTTTTCATGATGCCGTGTCACCCTTGCGGCGCCGGAAAGGCATCTTGATCTTTTCCTTTTCCTTCACTTCGCTCTCGATCAAGACTTGGACTTCGGGTGGTAATCCGCGCTTGATCAACCATCGCTCCTCCGCTTTGGAAATGAACGGGATCAACAGGAACGAGCCAAAATAGAACAGCGTCGCCACTTGCCCGATCAGGATGGTTTGATTGGTCGGCGGGGTCGCACCGACATAACCCAGCACCAGCATGTTCAGCAGGAAAAGGTAGAACCCCAATTTCACAATAGGGCGATTGCTTGCACCGCCGGGGATACGTGATCGATCCAGAAACGGCATGAAGGCAAACATCATCACCGACAAGCCCATCGCGACCACGCCGCCAACCAGGTTCGGCACCGAGCGCAAGATCGCATAGAAAGGCAGGAAATACCATTCAGGAACGATGTGCGTCGGGGTCTGCATCGGATTGGCCGGAATGTTGTTGGCGGGCTCCATCAAACTGTTCGGGAAAAAGAACACGAAGATGCAATACACGATCAGAAATATGCCCAAGCCATAAAAATCCTTGATGGTGAAATAGGGATGGAAAGGGATATTGTCCTTGGCCGCCAGATCGATGCCGCTCGGATTGCTGCTCTTGACGGTATGCAGTGCGACCAGATGCACCATGACCCCGCCGATGATCAGGAACGGCAGCAAATAATGCAGCGAGAAGAAGCGCGTCAGAGTCGCGTCGCCGACCGCATAGTCGCCGCGCAGCCAGACCACCACCTGATCGCCGAGGAAAGGCGTGGCACGAAACAGGTTGGTGATGACGGTCGCTCCCCAGAAGGACATTTGTCCCCACGGCAGCAAATAGCCCATGAAGGCAGTGGCCATCAGCAACAACAGCAATCCCTGTCCGGTCCACCACATCAGCTCGCGCGGCGCGCGGTAAGAACCGTAGTAGAGCGTGCGTGCCATGTGGATATAGATCACCAGAAAGAATGCCGACGCGCCGGTGGCATGCATGAAGCGCAGCAGCCAGCCGTAATTCACATCGCGCATGATGTGCTGGATGGAGTCGAATGACAGCGTGACATCCGCCTTGTAATGCATCGCCAGAAAAATGCCCGTTGCCACCTGCAGAACCAGCACGAAACCGGCCAGAAAGCCGAAGTTCCACCAATAGCTTAGATTGCGCGGCGTCGGGTAATCCGTCAAATCATGCTTGATGAAACTGGTAAGCGGGAAACGCCGGTCTATCCACTGAATGATTTTGCCTGCCATGATCGCTCCTATGCCTCACCGATGATGATCTTGTCTGCCGCAATAAAATGGTAGGGTGGCACCGCCAGATTATGCGGGGCGGGACCGCGGACGACCCGGCCGCTATCGTCATACTGGCTGCCATGGCAATGGCAGGTCCAACCCGGACCCTCCTTGTTGGGCACACAACCCAGATGTGTGCAGATCCCCACCACGACCAGCCATTCCGGTTTGATGACCCGCTTTTTATCCGGCTCCGGTTCGAACCCTCCGTCTGAAGCCTGCATCGCCTTGATCTCGTCCGGGGTGCGATGCAGGATGAATACCGGCTTGCCCTGCCAGGCGATTGTATGAACACCGCCTTCCGGTATCCCTGAGAGATCCACTTCGGTCACTGCCTTGGCCAGCACGTCGGAGCTCGGATTCATGCTGGCCACGAATGGTACAGCCGCCGCAACCACTCCCGCCCCGCCGACGACAGAGGTCACCTTGATCAAAAAATTACGGCGATCGGTGTTGTCTAAAGCATCTTCTGCAGACATTTCAATTCTCCATACATTTTATAAACCTGACTGGCTACTTTTGTACTGTCTTTTTCAGCACATCCCGGATCGCATCCGGCGTTTTCATGATATTCATGAAGCTGTTCTTTCCCATCATGCTCAGGTCCGGAAAGTTGATCGCGATACGGAAACGTGCATATAACGCATAGACCTTGTTGCCGGAAACCAATACTTCGTAAGGTAAATGGGCGGTGGATTTGACATCGTGGAAATCGATCTCGCTCATGATGAACTTGTCGTCCATGTATTTATCAGCCTCTGTCGCACCCTTCAGCGCCACTCCGAACACGGATTCCTGTTTGCCGGGAATGTCCACGCGATATACTTTTGAGACTCCATTCTTGTTGGCGCTCAACTTCGCATCCACTGACTGGACAGCATCCTCATAGCTGGGATATTCAGCCAATAGACTTGGTTCGTCGAAATATTCCATGCCGAACATATAATGGTATTTGCGCGCCTGTCCCGCGGTCAGTCCCTTTTCCGAACCAAACTCTTCCAGCCTGCCCAGTGCTGTACCAAGTTGTGCGGCGACATTGCCCAGATCGCCTTTCATGCGATACACATTCGCCATGTAGACGGGGTTGGTATAGCTTACTTGCACTTCGCTGCCTGATTTTGTGATCGCAACCCTTTGCACCGCGCCGAAGCCGCCGTGTTCCGATGCTGCGGCGTTCTGTTTCAGTTCATCGTCTGTCACGATCAGGATTTCGGCATCGGGATACGGCGAATAATCCCCGACCACGGAAAATCCCGCCGCGCTCAAAGCAGATTTTGCCTGTTCGGCTTTCTCCGCGACCGTTCCCGCACCTTTTGCAGCGAGCACGAATGGCTTCAGCCGTTCGCTGTCTGCATGAGCGTTGCCCAGGCTTGACAATAACAATAGCGACAACAGCATGCTTTTGAGTACAGATTTTTTCATCATGGTTCCTTTCACAAATTATTTGACTGCGGATAATAGATATTCGGATTCCCTTGGTTTGAACCACGCCAGTTTCTTCCTGAGTTTGACGACCCCTCCGACAATGATCAAAGTCGGCGCATGCAGATTTTCTCGTTGCGCGATCGCTGCCAGCGTCGCCAGCGTTCCGGTGACGACTCGCTGATTTTGCGTGGTGCCTTGCTGAACGATCGCGGCAGGTGTGCTGTCCGGCATGCCGTGTGCGACAAGTTCTGTACAAAGCGTTTCGAGTCCGAGCAGCCCCATATAAACCACGATGGTCTGTTTCGGGCGCGCCAGCGCATCCCAATCGAGATTCATGCTACCGTCCTTCAGGTGACCGGTCACGAATATGCAGGATTGCGCATAATCACGATGCGTCAGCGGAATACCGGCATATGCAGCGACGCCCGATGCCGCAGTGATGCCGGGAACGACCTGGAACGGTACACCATGCTCAGAGAGGGTTTCGATCTCTTCTCCGCCACGCCCGAATATGAACGGGTCGCCGCCCTTGAGGCGCAATACTCGCTTGCCTTGTTTGGCCAGCCTTACCAGCAATTCGTTGATCTCTTCCTGCGGCAAAGTGTGGTCGTTGCGCTTCTTGCCGACGTAGATGCGCTCCGCATCTCGCCGCGTCATATCGAGGATCGGCTTGGTTACCAGATTGTCATAAACCACCACGTCGGCTTTTTGCATCAGGCGCAAGGCGCGAAAAGTCAGCAAGTCCGGGTCTCCGGGGCCGGCGCCTACCAGATACACTTCGCCATGCTGGATATTGTCCTCTTCCGCCAGCATCTGTTGCATCATCTTCTCGGCGCTGTCTTCATCGCCAGCCAGCACCTTTTCGGCAACCACGCTTTCCAGCGCATTCTCCCAGAAGATGCGGCGCTTGGCCGGATTGGTGACGCGCTGCTTGACCCGTTCGCGGTAGCGTTCCGCGAATGCCGCCAGTCGGCTGTAGTTCTGCGGGATCATGGTTTCCAGTTTTCCGCGCATGATGCGTGTCAGCACCGGCGACGCACCGCCGCTGGAGAACGCCACCATCAATGGGGAACGGTCCAGGATCGCAGGCATGATGAAGCTGCACAGCTCGGGATCATCCACCACGTTCACCGGAATATTTCTCAGTTGCGCCTGCTGCGAAACCTGTTGATTGACGCTGCGGTCATTGGTTGCCGCAATGGCCAGCGTCACGCCATCGAGGTGCTGCGCTTCGAATCTGGCAACGATCGCCTCGACATGGGGCTTGTTTGCCAATTCCGCGTCAATCTCGGGCGCGACCACGCGCACCTTCGCACCCGCGTCAAGCAATACTCCGGCCTTGCGCGTGCCAACCTCGCCGCCTCCGACCACCAGGCACAGTTTGTTTCTGACATCGGCAAAGATCGGCAAATAGTCCATTATTCCCGTACCGCTTTCAGGATCAGCGGCACCAGCGCTTCCGGCAGCCTGATCTTGCCCGAAAGCGCAAAATCATGTGCCCGCGACGACATCTTTTGCCAGGTCCTGCGGATGATCTGTATCCACTTTGCTTCGTCGTACTCAGGATGCTGCGCAACAAATGCGGCCAGGTAATGTTCGAGGAATACCAGGTCCACCACATCTTCCATCAGCTGTGTCTCCGCGTTGACCTTCAGACCCTTCTTGCCCACAATTTTCTTGACGCGGGCTATCATCGCGTCGTCATAACCTGCCTTTTGCATGATGCTTCCGGCAGTGTCAGCATGGAACTTGTAAAGCCCGGTGCGCCATTGCAGATATCCTTGCTTGTCCATGGGATAGTTGCTGCGCGGGGTTTTCCAGCGCTGGATATGCTGGGCGCGTACCGCAAGTTTCACCGCCTCCGATGCCTCGGGGGCGTAGCGTTCCTGCATCTCGCTCATGCGCTGTGCATACAGCAGTTCCTTGGGATGTTCCTTGCCATCCGCCTTTTCCTTGTTAGGGTCTTCAGCGTTGGCCTGGTCGAAGGCAGCGATGGCGGCTTGATAATGTTCCTGTGTCATATTGTTTGTTGGTTGGATATGGTTAATTTGCATTGATGCCGTCATTCCATTCGTATGGCCGGAATATCCTGCCTGCAACTAAACTTACTTCAACCGGGTGATCCCGAATTTTTTCAGCACGAACCTTTCATAGATCGGTTCCGAATTACCTTTCTTCATTTTCCTGATGAAATATTTCTCGAAAGCAACTTTCGCCCAGTGCACCCATATGCCCTTCTTGAACCAACTCACGTTGCGCGGCCCGATCTGCGGCAGCTGCGACGAAAGCGGCGCCGGTGGTGCCCATGTCGGCCAGGCAGATCGCGCCCCAGGTTCCGGCGGCATGGGTGGGTTTGCCCAGCAGTTCGTCGCGGATGTTGTGGGCGATCGCGGTAATCATGGTTTCGATCATGTAGCCGGTCTTGGGCGCGCCGGTCGGGACAGGCGTAGCTTCGACCGGAGGAATCGCGATGCACACGCCTGCCGAGAAGATGTTTTTGTATTTCTTGCTGCGCTGGTGGTCGTCCACGATCACGAAGCCGCGCGGGTTGCATAGCCCTTCCACAGCAGCTACCGCATCCACGCCCTTGAAGGCCGGCAGCATCATCGAATACTTGAACGGCAGTTCGTGTTCCTTGATGACTTCGCCCTTGTCGTTGTATTCGGACACGAACATCTTGCCCGCCTCGACGCGCGTGGTCTTGGCGTTGGTGATCCACTTGATGTCATGGCTGCGCAACTCGGATTCGAGCAGCCCCTTGGAATCGCCCACGCCCGCCAGTCCCAGATGGCCGATGTACGGCTCCGAGGTCACGTAGGTCATCGGCACCTTGTTGCGCATCTTGCGTTTCCGCAGGTCGGCATCCATGATGAAAGCGAACTCGTAGGCCGGGCCGAAGCAGCTCGCGAACGGCATCGCGCCGATGATAACGGGACCGGGATCGGCGAGCAGTTTCTGGTAGGCCTCATAGGCTTTTTCGGCGTGCTCCAGCGTGCAGACGGACTGGGTGTGGCCGTTCGGACCCGCGCCTTCCACTTCCTCGAAGGCCAGCCGCGGGCCGGTGGTGATCACCAGGTAATCGTATTTCACGGTCTCACCGCTGCCCAGGATCAGCGTGCTGCCCTCGGCATCAATTTTTGTAACGGGCTGGGCGATGAAGTTGATGCCTTTCTTCTCGACATACGGGCGGATTTCGAAACTGACTTCTTCCCTGCTGCGCCAGCCTACGGCGATCCACGGATTGGAGGGGACAAACTGGAAAGTGCTGGAAGCGTTGATGAGCGTGACCTGATGTTCCTTGCCGATTTCCGCCTTGATTTCATAGGCGGCGGGCATGCCACCGGTTCCTGCCCCTAATACGACTATGTGTGCCACGGTTATCTCCTAAATGGTTCACAACAAAAATACCGGATCAAATCCGCCCTTGCCACCGGACATCTTGTGGCGGCTTTCGCCTGCCATTGCTCATATACGAACTGCGGGGACATCGTCCTTGGTTACTTCAGTTGCAACATGCCCGTGGGCAATTCCTTCTGTTGCCTGGTGCGCCGCACAAAAGCGGCAAAACGCGTCGCCCAATAACAACTGCCGATGGTGCGCAGGTGCGTATAGGAAGCCAGCAGGTTGTGCAGAATCAGGCCGTCCCGCTCCCCATCTATGCCGTAGCCACGTTCGACATGGTATGCGTAACGGCTGTCCGGCGGAAGATTCTCCAGACTGGAATAGTGAAATTCATGCGCCTTGATCTGTATCGCCGGCGCGTTGGGGCGCGGCCATGGATGCGCTTCGTCTTCCTTGAGATGCACGTAGCCGCGGCCGATGGGCTTGTCGTGCATCTTCACATCGCCGGGGATCGCGCCGACCATCCGGTAGCTGCGACCCTGATAGGTAATGCTGCGCGACAGATACATCAGCCCGCCGCATTCGGCATAGGCCGGCATGCCGTTCTCGATAGCCTGCTTGATCTCTCCGCGCAATCCACTGTTCGCCTCCAGTTCGGCGGCACAGGTCTCGGGAAATCCGCCGCCGATGTAGAGCGCATCCACTTCCGGCAGGTGCGCATCGCGCAACGCATCGAACGGCACCAGTTCCGCTCCCGCCGCTTCCAGCGCATCGAGATCGTCTGCGTAATAGAAACCGAACGCGCGGTCGCGCGCGATGCCGATGCGCACCTTGTCGCCGCAGGGCAAGGGACTGACTTCGGCCTTGTGTGGAACGGTCAGCGGTTCCTTTTGCGATAGCGCAAGCAGTTTGTCCAGATCGACCTGTTCCGCGATCGCGTCGCCGATCTGTTTGATCTTTGCCGCAGCGACATGGGACTCATTGCTGGGCATCAGGCCGAGATGACGTTCGACGATGCTGAGCCGCTCGTCGTGATGGATCGCGCCGACCACCGGCACGTCGGTATAGTGCTCGATGACGGCGCGCAACTTGGCCTCGTGCCGCGATCCGCCGAGATTGTTCAGGATCACCCCGGCGATGTTGATATCGCGGTCGAATGCCTGGTAACCGAGGATCAGCGGCGCGATGCCGCGCGTCATGCCGCGCGCATCGATCACCAGGAACACCGGCAGGTCGAGCAGCTTGGCCAGGGCAGCGTTGCTGTTGCTGCCGTCCAGCGCAAGACCGTCATACAGTCCCTTGTTGCCCTCGACCAGATTCACTTCTGCGCTGTGGCGTGCGAAGGTCGCAACGATGTCGTCGCGCTCCATCAGGTACAGATCGAGGTTGCGGCAGGCACGTCCGGCAGCCCCGTTTCCGGATGCCAGGCTGAGCCACATCGGATCGATGTAATCGGGACCTTTTTTGAACGGCTGGACTGCATGTCCGCGTTTGCTCAACGCGGCGCACAAGCCTATGCTGACCATCGTTTTTCCGGATGACTTGTGCGCTGCGGAAATCAGCATTCGGTTCATGGCGGAATTAATCTGAGGATCTCTTGCCGGGTATATACGGCTTGTCTTGCGGAATGAAATTGAGCACCCGGACGCTGACCATGGTGATCAGAAAAGCGATGCCGAGTACCGCCGCAGCCCAGCAGGAATTCCGGCAAGCGAGGGTGTATACAGGCCGATCTGGCCGTCGCCGAAACTGCTCTTGACTTCATAGCCGGGAAAAATGTCCAGCGGGTAAGCCTGCCCGCCGATGATGAACACATAAAGCAAAGCAAAGCCGCCCAGTATCACCAGCAGCGAAGCCGCGATCACACTCTTGGTCTTGTCTGATCCCGGGATAAATGATCAGCGCCAGCGGCAGCAGATTGCCGAGCACGACATAACCCCACCAGAACAGTTGCGGGTAGATCCCGCCATCCACCAGTATGAAATGCTCGAAGCCGGACTGACGGGCAAAATAAAGATTGGTCAGGTGATATGCCGCAACCAGATACAAAGCGCCGATGATGAATATGCCGAGCAGATTCTTCATGCGCTTCACGATCTCCGGAGTGTGCTCCTTGCCGTTCCATGCATAAATCGCCGACTGCACGACGTGGAACACCGCCATTCCCCAGGCAAAGGAAATGACGATGAACATCGGCGGCAGCAACGCGGAACCATAAGCCTGCCTTGCCACCAGGAAGGCGAAGATCAGCCCGGTACCGGTGGTGAGTATGAACCGCCATGCGAACACCACGAAACCGACCGGCTTGGACCACGGATTCATGCGCTGTTCCATCATGGTCCAGAGATAAATCGCCACCGCGGCGAACATGCCGGTATACAGCAGCACATTCCAGGCAAACACCGAAGTCGGGTTATAGTAAGTCGCCGCGACAATCACGCGTTCAGGGCGCCCGAGGTCGAGCATCAATACCGTCAATCCCCCGGCCAGCAGCGCGATGGACAGCAGGCTGGCAAGCGGTGCCCTGGTCTTGTAGACCGCTTTGCCGAACACCGATCCGATCGAAGCGACATTCAGCACCCCGGAGGCCGCGACGATCATGAAAATGGCAAACACGTGAGGAAGCCCCAGACGATCTGGTTATTCATGCCGGTGATGATATGGCCATGCTCCTCCATCATATGCGCAGCATACAAACCCAACAACACAACCGCTCCACCCGCCGCAAGCAGCGCATAGAAGAATCTGTTTTTGAATTGCAGCGGAGAGTGGCCGGCCATTGTTTATATCCCCTGGTAACGTATGCCGGTATTCAACCCCAGGTCGGCGCGTATCTGGGTAGATGCGACCGTGCGGATCTTTTTGGAGATCTCGCTTTCCGGGTCGTTGAGATTTCCGAACAGGATGGATTTATTCGGGCACGCTTCCGCGCAGGCGGGCTGCTTGCCTTTGTCCACGCGGTGCACGCACATCGTGCAGCTTTCCACCGTGCCCTTGCCGCGCGGCACATCCGGCTTCTGGTCATGCAGCGGTTCGTGCACGAAAGAACGCGCCTTGTACGGGCAGGCCATCATGCAGTAGCGGCAACCGATGCAGATATGTTTGTCAACCAGCACGATGCCGTCGGCGCGCTTGAAGGACGATCCGGTCGGACAAACGTCGACACAGGGAGGCTCCGCGCAATGCTGGCACATCATCGGCAGAGACAACGTCCTGCCACTGCGCATATCCTTGAGCTCGACCTTGCGCATCCATTGCGAATCGGTAGGACTCAGCCCGCCGGACAAGCCATTTTCCTTGTTGCATGCGTTCACGCAATCGTTGCAGCCGTCTGCGCATTTCGCGGTATCGATCAGCATGCCCCAGCGTACTTTGCTCGAAACGGCCTCGGACTTTCCGTGTGCCATATCGAACAGCAACATCCCCGGGGCGATCGTGACCGCTGCCGCCCCGACCGAGGTTTTCAGGAACTGCCTGCGCTGAGCATCGGTTTCGCTCATTGAGCATCCTTCTGCGCCAAGACTGAGCTGCGCTTGCTGGAGTGGCATTCAAAGCAATCGATCTTGACCGCTTCATAACGGTGGCAACCATCGCAGAAACTGTCAGCACGCCCGATCACGCTGTTATCACGCAAACTGGCATGGCACTCGATGCAATTCTTCAGACTGTATTTTCCATCGCGTATGCCCTGATGCACTGTTTCGTCGCGTTGCTGGAAAAGCACCTTCATGTGATTAACGCGCATCCACTGCGGGTCTGCCACGCAATGGCCGCCTTTGCCAATATCCAGCTTGGGCATGCCGTAGCTTTCCGTCGCACCCGCAGATGTTTGTCACAGCAGAACAACCAGCAATGCGGTCAGTTTAACATATGGGGCCTCTAGAAACTGTCAGAGTTCAGCCCAAGATGCAAGGCGCGGCGGAGCGAACTTCGCAGCGCCGCATACCTTGCAGGTAGGCGAGCAATGAGCGAGCACGTATCTCGGCATAACCAGCACTTGGTTGCCGTTCTTTGGCGACCTAGTGGAATGGCTAGTAGTTCCATCAGATTGATCGCGCAGCAGGTTCATGCCATAATTACTCGCCTAGGCCCATCTGGATATATCCCGTCGGGCACACATCCGCGCAAATATGGCAGCCGATACACTTGTTGTAATCGGTGTCGACATAACGTCCGAGGGTGGCCTGATTCTTCTTCACGCGGAACACCGCAGTCTGCGGGCAGTACACCACGCAGTTGTCGCATTCGAAACACATGCCGCAACTCATGCAGCGCTTGGCTTCCGCTACTGCCTCATCCTGGCTGAGCACGCCCAGCCTATCCTGGAAATTACCCAGCGCGGTTTCCTTGCTCAGGGTAATGATGTTGCGCTTGTTGCGTGCGACGATGGAAAAGTGCCCCAGGAACAGTTTATCGTGCGGGATAACATAGCGATCCGAGCGATTGTCGAAGTTGTGCACTGCGACGTTGGTATGGTCGGTACCGCGCAAGGGTTCATGCACCTCTTTGACTTCAAGCCCTTTCTCCATCATCTTGCGCATCAAATCGAACTGGTGCGCATCGATCTTGGGGCGTTTTTCCAGATCTCTGCCGAGTAGATAATTGTGTATGCCGTCTGCCGCGATAGACCCGTGACCGATAGCGGTGGTCAGCAGATGCGGACGTATGATATCGCCTCCGGCGAACACGCCCTTCTGTCCGGCAACCAGATAGTTGCGATCCGTCGAGACCGCACCCTTGCCGTTGTTGAATTCCTCCAGTCCGGTAAAGTCCACTGCCTGGCCGATCGCCGACACGATCAGGTCCGCTGGAATATCTTCTTCGGTGCCATCGATGTTCTTGACTTCCAGTTTACCGCCGGCCATCTTTGCCTCGCACTCGCTGACGCGCAACGCGGTTGCGCGTCCGTCCGCACCGCGCACGATGCCGATCGGAGCCAGGCCGCCGCGTATCGCGATACCTTCGGCGAGAGCCTGTTCGATCTCGTGCTTGTTCGCCTGCATCTTGTCGATGGGGAAGATCGACGTCAGCGTCACTTCGGCGCCCTGCTTGGCCGATATGTGGGCCACATCATGCGCCACCTGGCCTGCGATGGCCTGCTCGAAATCCGTCGGTTTGGATTCCACGAGGTGACCGAGACGCCGCGCGACTGTCGCCACGTCGATCGAGGTATCGCCGCCGCCTACCACCACCACGCGCTTGCCGACATGCTGGAGTCGACCGTCATTGAATGCCTTCAGGAAGGCAGTGGCCGTCACTACGTTCGGTGCAGCACTGTCCTCAATAGGCAAGGCTCGGCCGGCTTGCGCGCCCATACCGAGAAAAACTGCGTCGAATTCCTTGCGGATCTGTTCCAGAGTGATGTCGGTGCCCACGCGGCATTTCATCCTGGTCTTGACGCCCAGATCAGTGATGCGTTTGATTTCCGCATCCAGCACTTCGCGCGGCGTACGGAAACCCGGGATGCCATAGCGCATCATGCCGCCAAGAAGCTCGTGCTCGTCGAACACGGTGACTTCATGTCCTTTAAGGGTAAGCTGATAGGCGCAGGACAAACTGGCAGGACCGCCGCCGATCACCGCCACTTTTTTACCCGTAGGAGCGGCACTGGTGTGATAGGCAAGGTTATTGGTTATCGCATATTCGCCGAGGAAATGTTCCACCGAATTGATACCGACGTGGTCTTCCAGGGCATTGCGATTGCAACCGGTCTCGCATGGAGCCGGGCAAACCCGGCCCATCACCGACGGAAAAGGATTGGCCTCGGTCAAACGGCGAAATGCATATTCCTGCCACGGCATCGTTGGCTTGCCATCAGCGCCTAGCGGCGGCTTTTCCGTGCCGCGAGCGATGGCCAGATAACCGCGGATATCTTCGCCCGCCGGGCAGCTTCCCTGGCAAGGCGGGGTGGACTGGATGTAGGTCGGGCATTTGTGAGTATAGCTCGCCTGCATGATCTTCTCGCTCAAGCGGCCAACCTTGTTGTCGCCATCTTTATAGCGGCGGAAAGTTATTTTTTGAGTCGTTTCAGTTGTTGATGACATTTACAGCCTCCAATTAATAATCATTTAGCACCCAGCACGATCGCATTGCTGACTAACTGGTGAACACCGCCCACCATATTCCTGTCGAAACCGTAATAAGGCATCACCTTGGAAAATTGCGTCTTGCAAATCGCGCATATGCACGCCAGGAAATTGACCCCGTGCTGATCAGCCACTTGTTGCAATACCTCCATGCGCGGCAATGCACCCTTGACGCGCAAGTCCATCAGATCGTCGGTCAGAAGCCCGCCCCCTCCTCCGCAGCAGAAGGTCCGCTCATGCGTTGTTGAGGGTGACATCTCCACGAAATTGTTTGCTACCGCCTTGATGATATTGCGCGGGATGTCGAACTGGCCGCCCGGGTAATCGCCCATGCGCGAACCGCGCGCCACATTGCATGAATCGTGAAAAGTGATGATGTGTTTGTCATTGGCTTGCTTGTCGAAAGACAGCGCACCCCGCTCGATCATGTCCCAGGTAAATTCACAAATATGCATCGGCTGTTTGTAGCGATGGTCGAGCTGCTTTTGCAGCATCATTGCGAACTGGTCATCCGGGTCAGCCCCATCGCCCACGCCGTTCAAGGTATTCCAGAAACTGTAGGCGACCCGCCATGCATGGCCGCATTCTCCGACCACGATGCGCTTTACGCCGAGCTCCAGCGCGGCTTGACGGATGCGCAAGGCTACTTTGCGCAGCTGTTCGTAATTGCCGATGAACATGCCGAAGTTGGCGGCTTCTGAAGACATCGAGGAGATGGTCCAACTGGTGCCGGTAGCATGAAACACCTTGCCATAACCTATCAGGCTGTCTATATGCGGCTCGGCAAAAAAGTCTGCGGACGGCGTGATCAGCAGCACCTCCGCACCCTTGACATCGACCGGAAAACGCACGTCGATCCCGGTGGCTTCCTTGACGTCCTCTTCCAATCCTTCCATCGTATCAATCAGTGCCGGGCCGGGCAGGCCGAGGTTATTGCCGATCTTGTGGACTTTGCCGATGATCTCATTGTCATACTTTTGGCCGTAGCCGACGGAATCAAGGATCTCGCGGGCTGCCATGGTGACTTCAGCCGTGTCGATGCCATACGGGCAGAACACCGAGCAACGCCGGCACTCCGAGCACTGGTGAAAGTAGTTGTGCCATTCGTCCAGCACTTCGCGGGTCAGATCCCGGGCACCGACCAATTTCGGGAATAGCTTTCCCGGCAATGTGAAATAGCGCCGGTATACACTGCGCATCAGATCCTGGCGCGCAACAGGCATGTTCTTCGGATCCTGCGTGCCTATGAAGTAATGGCATTTATCCGAACATGCTCCGCAATGTACACAGCTGTCCATATAAACTACGAGAGAGCGGTATTTGCCGAGCAATTCGCCCATCCTGGCGATCGCACGATCATGCCAGTCGTCAACCAGCTTGCCTGGGAAACCCAACCCTTCCTGGATCTTTTCATTGGCGACAAAGGGTCCGGTTCCTTCCATCGCACCCGGCTTCAAAGCCGGAATGATCGGAATGACGCGGTAAGCAGGTGCAGTAATCGTAGCGCTCATTTGCCTGATTCCATCTGTTGGCCCCAACCGGAGACATGCCGTTTGTCGCGCGAATTATCAACCTGGTTACGGCCGGGTGAAAAAAACAAACCCGGGGCATGCAACAATTTGCTGATCGGGAAGATCATCAACAGCACGGCGACCAGCGACAGATGCACATAGAGCCCGATGTTTGAAGGCAGCGTTTGCAGATCGAAATGCATCAAACCGAGCATGAATCCCTTCACGGCGATCACATCGCCATGAACAACAAATCTCATCACCAGGCCGGACACACCTATCGTCAAGATCAGCACCAGCATCAGGTGATCTGAGGGAGTTGAAATGTAGCGGATGCGTTCGACAAAAATACGGCGCGCCCACAAACCCGCCACGCCTAGCACCATGGTGATGCCGGCATACATGCCAAACGGTTGAATAAACGCAACCCAGGACCAGACAGGCTCGGTGAAATAACGCAAGTGACGCAACAGCACCAAAGCCAGACTGGCATGAAACAACCATCCCAGGCCCCACGTCCATAGATTCGCCTTGAACAGGCTTTCAAACAGGAATACTTCGCGCATCATGCGCAAAACCACCCCGCCGGTGGTAATGGGCGCCGGCGTGGTGGGTATTTTAAGCGGGGCGGGAGTACGGGTATAAACGCTGATGCGGTAGAACAAACCCACGACAAACACCAGGGTGGCAAAGTAAAACAGGATTGCGAATAAGGTGCTCATCGTGGTTCTGTTTTAGATGATCCACTGCAATATCCGGATCAAACGCAACCGGTTGGTTTCGGTAACCCGGCGATCTTGCAAGCTTGCTTGCCTGGCCCGTAGGGGAACAGGCCGTACAGATATTCGCTATTGCCTTTGTCGGCACCCAGTTTCTTGCCTATCGCCTTGGTCAGCACCCGAACTGCCGGAGCGATCTGGTATTCTTCAAAATATTCGCGCAGGAAATTGATGACCTCCCAGTGCTGCTCCGTCATTTCGACGTTTTCAGTCTTGGCGATGTACTCGGCGACGTCTTTGTTCCAGTCGGAAAGATTGACAAGGTAGCCTTCTTCGTCGGTTTCATATGTCTTTCCGTCGACTTCGATGGTGGCCATGGTGATTCTCCTTATATTGATTAAAAGTTAGAGCCAGGATTGGCAGTTATTATTGGTCGTGGTGAGATCGACGAAGCCGCCGTAATCGACAGGTGAAATACCCGCGATGATACGATCGGCCAATCCTCTCGCCTCAAGATCGGGCTGCAATACATATATCTTGAAACGTCCCATCGCCTCGCGTATTTTACTCTCGAATGCGTTGCCGGCCGTGGCGGCGTAGACCGCATCTTCGATCAGCAAGATATCCCCGGATTGAGAAACCCTCAGACAACTGTCGAGGGAGCCGTTCGTCAACGGAGATTTGTTGATGATGTGCAGCATTTAGCGATTCTCCATTAGAAACTCAAGACCACGTCCTGCTGGTTCATCAACTCACCCATTTCCTTGGAACCAAGCACGGTGACATCAACCAGCAGGTCAGCTTCGGTCAGTCCGCGAGCCTCAAGCGACTCCTTTTCGACGTAGAGCTTTTCTACATCGTATCCTTCCAGCGCGCGGTATGCAGGGGAGAAGTTTTTGGTCTCTATGCCTTTGGTCTGCTGGCCCTTTTTCAACTGATAAACACCATCATCGAGAAATACCAGCGACACGTCCTGGTCAAAGGCAGCGGTGATCAGCACGACTTCCAGGGACTCCAGCGCGTAAATCGTGCCATAAGGCGCCTTGCGATTGACGAACATGAATTTCTTGACGTTATTTTCTTCACTCATGCCTGCCACCCCTAATCACCGAACACGACCATGCGGTCGGTCTGGATGCCTGCTTCAATCAGCTGGCCGAGCCCGGAAATGCGGAAACCGGATGCCAGATTCTCTTCCTTGATGCCGCGCCGCAACGCAGCGGCCACGCAAACCACCAGATCGACACCATGTTCCTCGTCGAGCTTGCCCCAGCGAGTCACGATATTGCGGTCGTCCTGTGGCGGCTCGGTCAACTTCGAGGCGTTATTCACGCCATCGTGATAGAAGAACACGCGCCAGACTTCATGGCCTTTTGCGATCGCCGCCTTGCAGAACAAGTAGGCCGAATCACTGGCTTGATGCTGATAAGGGCCCTCGTTAACGACAATACCGAATTTCACTTGGACGGCTCCCGGTTAAAAGCGAATATGCGTCGAAGCATTGAGCGTGGCACGCGAACCGCGCCAATCGTCGATCAGGTACTTGGTGAACGGCAGCTCGGTCTTCTCAAAGAAACGCGGCCAGCCGATGCGCTCTATCCAGTCCGCCATGCGCTCCCACGGACGGGCATCTTCCTTGTATACACGCAGTATGCGTTTAACCACCTCGTTGACCTCGGGCCATCTTGGAGGATTATTGGGCAAGCCGGAGGCGACCATCTTCATGAAAGTCGGTTTGCCGCGCGCGTTGGAATTCTTGCCGCCCACCCAGATCGCCAGCTTGGAATATTCCGGGTCATTGATCTGCATCGGCGGACAGGGCGGATAGCACGCACCGCAGCACATGCACTTGGTCTCGTCGATCTCCAGGGAGGGTTTGCCATTCACCATGGCCGGGCGTATCGCCGCGACCGGACAGCGTGCCACCACCGTGGGACGTTCGCAGACATTGGCGACCAGATCGTGATTGATCACCGGAGGCTTGGTATGTTGCACAATGATCGCGATATCAGCCTGTCCGCCGCAGTTGATCTCGCAGCATGAAGTGGACAGATGGACACGATTGGGCATCTCTTCGCGCTTGAATTCGACGATCAATTCATCCATCAGCGCCTTGACCACACCCGATGCATCCGTTCCCGGGATGTCGCAATGCAGCCAGCCCTGGGTATGGGCGATCATCGAGATCGAGTTGCCGGTGCCGCCCACCGGGAAACCATGTTTTTCCAGTTCGGCGATCAGCGGATCGACCTTCTCGGCCTTGGACACCATGAACTCGATGTTGGAGCGGATCGTGAAGCGCACATGACCCTCTGCATACTTGTCTGCGATATCGCACAGCTTGCGGATGGTACCCACGTCCATTTGCCGCTGCGTGCCGGCGCGCACCGACCAGATCTGGTCGCCGCTTTTAGCCACATGGCGCAACACACCGGGGCGCGGGCGGTCATGGTATTTCCACTGACCGTAGTTCTTCGCCATCAGCGGATGGAGATACTTCTTGTTGTCAGGGACGCCAGTTTCCTTGGGTTTGCGCTTCTGGGCGGGCTTCTCTTGAACGGCTTGATTCATATCATTTCTCCTCAGGCGGCTTGCTTCTTGGCGTTGATCTTGGCAACTTCCTCATCCCAGCCATCGGTGCGGACATAAGGATTCATGCGCGGCGTGGACACCATATTCGAATCCACCTCGATCTCGAGCGCATCCAGGAAATTGACCAGGCCGATACGCTCGATCATTTCACCGGTACGTTCGTGCTCAAGGGCATTTTCCGCAAAGAAATCGATGATGCGCTGGCCGAGATCGACCAGTTTTTCCATGTCTTCGTCCGTTTCCAGCTTCATGAACGGAATGACCACCGTGCCCATCAGGTCGCCGATCTTGAGGGTGCGCTTGCCGCCCACCAGAACCGTCGCGCCTTTGTCTTCACCGGGAGACAGCGCACCGGTCATCACGTTGATGCAGTGCATGCAGCGCACGCAGTCATGGTTATCGATCTCTATCGCATGAGTGTCGCTGACTGCAACGCTGGAAATGTGTTCGCCTTTCTTGACCTTCTTGATCTCCTTGAGCTGAAGCGTCTTGGTCGGGCAACGCGCAACCACATCGTTCACCAGTTCGTCCATCCCGTGCTTGGCGAACCATTTTTTCGCCAAAGCTTCATCGGTGCGGATATTGTCGCGCCAGGTTCCGATCACGGCCATGTCAGCACGCTGCACGGAGTTCATGCAGTCATTTGGACAGCCGGAGAATTTGAATTTGAATTTGTACGGCAGGGACGGACGATGGATGTCGTCCAGAAAGGTGTTCAAAACGGTACGATGCGCCTTGGCTTCGTCGTAGCAGGATTGCTCGCAGCGCGCAGCTCCAACGCAAGACATCGAAGTGCGCACCGCCGGGCCGGCACCGCCCAGATCGAATCCGAGTTCGTTGATCTCGTCGAAGGCCTTTTGCACATTCTCCGTGGTCGCGCCCTGGAACATGATGTCACCGGACTGGCCGTGGAAAGCAATCAGTCCCGAGCCGTGCTTTTCCCAGATGTTGCACATGTCGCGCAGCACTTTTGTGTCATAGTGCATGCCGGCTGGCGGCATCACGCGCAGGGTATGGAATTCCGCACAGTCTTTATAAACGGGCTGGCCCTTTTCGTCCTTGAGTTCGGTGAAACGCGGGATAATACCGCCGCCATAGCCGAACACGCCGACCGTGCCACCTTTCCAGTATCCCTTTTTGGTCCGGTATGAAGTCTCGAGCTGTCCAAGCAGGTCAACTACGTAGTCCTTGTCTTTGGCCAATTCTTTCAAGCCAGTCACAAAACTGGGCCATGGGCCATCCTCGAGTTGATCAAGGTTCGGGGTATCATGCATCTTCTTAGCCATAATAATTATCCTTTCAGTCGCGTTGCCTGGAGATTACTGCTGGCAATCGATTATAATGACCCGGCAGAGGCGGGAACTTGTAATCTGTAAGGGCTGTGCCGTTTCAAACTCAGGCCAGTCCATCGTTATCGGTGTATTAGCATACTACGATATGTGGCCTTTTGCATTCCATCACCCATAGCGGGTATCTTCTATAACCCTTAAGGGTAGTGTTTCATCTTCCCCCGGTAGTATTTCAATATCAAGCTATTTAGCGATAGACTTAACTTAATCCATAAGGTTTCGTTCAGAATGTCCTTCGGGCCGCTTGAATCTATCTGGGCAATCTATCTGGACGAGGGGAAATCATAATGGCACAAATCAGCGGATTAACAAAAATCAAGGTTCCTTTGGGCAGCCAGGAGATTGAACTGCAACAGATAGATCACGTCGAAGGAGGCATGAGTTTGTTGCGCATCCGTATACGCGAAGGCAAACGCTTTACGATTTTCGACATCGACCCGGCAACTGCCGAACAATGGGCGTCCGCAATGCAACGCTGGGCAGCCTCTCAGACAAAGACGACGAATGACTGACCAAACTCCGGACATGATCGACAAGGTGTTCGATCTTGATGGCGGCTTGCTTCCCATCGCTTATCCCTTCGCATTATGGGAGGCATTGGTTCGTGTTGCTCCCGAGCTTGCCGAAGAAAAATCTGTCGGCGTATTACCATTGCGCGGATCCGGCAACAAGGAAGGACTGCTGCTGTCCAAGCGCGCCAAGATGGTGATGCGCCTGCCTGCAAAACTCGCTGAACAAACTGCAGCACGCCTGACCGGGCTACAACTCGATATAGCCGGACGAACTGTGCGCATCGGCGCAGCGAAATCGCGCCCCATCTACCCCTTCCCCACCGTACACGCGCAGTTGGTAACAGGCACCAGCGACGAAGTGCTTTTCGTGGAACAAATCTATACACAGCTTGGCGAAATGGGGATCAAGGGCAAATTGATCTGCGGCAAAAGATGCAGCATCGGCGATGACATCCGTTCCGTGCAGGGATTCAGCCTGGTTATACACGACCTGAAAGCGGAAGCGTCGCTGCAACTGCAATTTGCCGGGTTGGGAACGGACCGTCAATTTGGTTGTGGAATTTTTGTTCCCTCCAAAGTCATTTCCGGTTTGAGTGAAGATTGAGTTTTTATACAGGGAGCTTGGTCATGGGATATATTGTTGCAGGTAACGAACTTGAAACCGATGCAGATGGCTATCTGCTGGAACCTAACTTCAGCGATGAGGCAGTCAATGTCATTGCGGCTGCGGAAGCTATCGAGCTGACGCCCAAACATTGGGAGGTTATCAACTACATGCGCGATCAGTACCGCGAACACGGGCATACGCCCAATTTTCGCAATATGCTGAAGGGTGTGAATGAATTCTGGCCAGAGGCAGACAGCAAAGCGCTGTATGATTTGTTTCCGACCGGCCCGGCCAAACAAGGCGCGAAGGTCGCCGGCCTGCCGCAACCTTATGGCAAGGGCGGATATTAAAATGGAAGCCGCTCAAAACCCAGATTTCATCCCAACTGCTGCGTTGCGGAGAAAATTTCTTGCTAACATATCCACCATATGCGGCGCAGCAAAATTTTTTCCGCGCCTTGCATTTGGGCGAACTCTGAATTTTTAAAGGCTTCCATTGCTAGGCGTACAAAACCATCAGGACATCAAATATGAAAACCCAAGAATTGCACGCGAATGTAACGCTGGATATGCGCGGCCTGACCTGCCCGGCACCGTTGCTTGGAGCCAAGCGCGTGGTCGACGACCTGAAAAAAGAGCAGATTCTGTTGTTGATCTCGGACTGCCCGGGTACCAAGGATGATCTTTTTTCATGGGCGGAACAGACCCATAACAAGGTACTAAAAACCGAAGCGATGCCTGATGGCGGAACTGGCTATTACGTGATGAAGGGCAGACAACAAGCGCACCAGGCGAATGTGACACTCGACATTCGCGGTGTGCATTGTCCCGGTCCTATCGTGGAAGCAAAGAAGCTGCTGAACGGGATGAAAACGGGCGAAATACTCAAACTCGTCAGCAACTGTCCCGGCATCCGCTCCGATATCGTTGGCTGGGCCGACACGACCGGGATAAAAATCGTCAGCACTGTCGAGGCGAGCCCCGGCGAGTATGAGTTCTTTCTGCAAAAGGGCTGACCGGGTAAGCTGCCTCTGCTGACATGCGCATCAAAAGCCAATGGTTCAAAAGTGACCGCGAAAAAACCCCGCAGGAGATCGCCGGAGCAATGGCGTTTACCATCTGGCGTATCGCCGACAATGCGCTGAAAAATACCCGCAGGGCAAATTTCGAGATCGCGATCGGCGCGCAATACTTTTCGTTTCTCACCGAATTCCTGGTGTTCCTGATACAGGTCGCTGACCGCATCGCCCATCGCCAGTTATCCGCCGAGGCCCGCTTTGCATTTACCAGCACCCTGGCCAACCGCGTCGCGGAAACGCTGGCGGAAAACCAGAGCCGTTTGATGGACGACAGCATCACTGATCACAAGCAGCTTTTCATCGACAAACTCAACCAGCGCGCTGGTGAATATGCGGACTTCAACTATGGGGCCGACGGTCCCGAATTCGCGTTCACCCGCTACCTCGCTTTCTGCATGCGCGAAGTGATGGATGAAAAGGATGTCGAATGGGTGATCGACCAGATGATGAGCATCGAGGCACCCGGCGCCGTCGAAATGGTCGAGAAAACCATGAAGAACCTGTTCGCTACGGAACCCGCACAGACACGCATCCGCAAAGTCACAACCGGCGATTGAGCTGTGCAGGTTCGCGTTGATCATCCGCAAATGCAACATCCCTTCGATCTCAAAAATATCGATGCCTATCTTCGCTGGCGCGATCACAAGCTGGCCAACGCCGTCACCGATACCGGCGAGCTGATCATCGAGATCGATGATCCGCACTCTTTGAGCAAAACCGAACACGCTGCACTCCTGCAACGCTGCCAACGCAGCAACATGGCGATCTACGCCACCCGCAGCGCAATGGTTGATGAAGAGGCCGTGCGCCGCTTCGGACTGCAATTCGGACTGGCCAGTCTGGATGCGAACTGGCTGGCGGGCGAACAAGGCATCACGCGCGTCACCGTGTGCGCTGACGACGGGCAGCGCCAGGCTTATATCCCTTATACCGACCGCGCCATCAAATGGCATACCGACGGCTATTACAATCCGCCCGAACGGCAGATACGCAGCTTTGTATTGCATTGCGTGCATAGTGCCGGGCAAGGCGGCGAGAATCGCCTGCTCGATCATGAGATCGCCTACCTGATGTTGCGCGATGAAAATCCCGACTTCATCCGCGCACTGTCCGCAGCGGATGCGATGACGATACCGGAACGCACAGACGAATACGGTGTTGCGCGTGCCGCGCAGACCGGACCGGTATTTTCGGTCGACCCTGCCAGCGGCGCGTTGCACATGCGCTACACCGCACGCACCCGCAGCATAGTCTGGAAGCAGGACGCGGCCACACTCGCAGCGGTCGCCGCTCTGGAAAAACTGCTGGCTTCAGACCTTGCTCACATCCACCGTACCAGGCTGGAACCGGGCATGGGGCTGCTGTGCAACAACGTGCTGCATGACCGCACAGCGTTCAGCGATACACCCGGCAGCCCGCGCCTGCTATATCGCGCGCGCTATCACGAGCGGATCGCGGCAAGCTGATCATTGCCAATCTGAACTCTCGTTAGTCGCCAACAAAAAGCCCGCCATCTTGCGATGGCGGGCTTCAATTTGCAACAATCAGATTGCCTGGCGATTACCAGCCGTAAGAAACGCCGATCGAATCTTCTGCTCATGGTGAGGTTTGCTTGCCCGCCACCGCAGTAGCCGATGCACCGTGCCCGGGATGGAACCGGGACCATAGCCAGAACCATTGACGGTCTTCTTGAAGGCGTGAACATAGGCTACCGATATTTCAGACTTGTCCGCCAGCGTCCAGGTTCCGCCCAATGTCAAGTGGTCCTGCACAATACCCGGAGCCACGATATTCAACAATGTCTGGCTGTTCGGAATCGGCTGGTCGCAATGATCATAGCCGGCGCGTACTGTAAACGTCGGACTATAGGCATGACTTACCCCGAGTTTGTAAGCATTGATGTCCTGCCAGCCGAAGCCCGCACCACTAGTGGCTCCCAAGCTTCGGCGGAAAAATCAAAGGATTGTTAACAGCGGGAACATCAGCATAATTGATGCGCTCGATATCGAAAGCGACCGTCGTTTCAGGCATGGCTTTGACTGCTATGCCAACACCGTATTTGGACGGTATGTCGAAGCTGCCCTGTTCGGCAAACAAACCCTTGTACTTGTCAAACTTGCCCATCTTGGTCTTGCTCTGGTAGGTCGCACCCAAGCGTCACGGTGGGAGTGACTTCTCCGGTCCAGCCTAGCCGTATGCCATAGCCTGTGGAGGTATCCGTTCCGTTATTGGATACAGAACCTGGGTTGGTGGAAAACTGATCCATTGTCAAATCCCTGCAACCCAGTGGCACTGAATCGCTGGTAAGCCAGATTCAGCGCGACGCCGACCGCATTGGTCGGGTTCAGTTTCATCGACCAGGTCGGCGCAACAAAGAATTGTTCCAGGTTGATGCCAGCAGGACCACTGGTTCCGGGCCAATTGGAAAATGGGTTGGTGTTGTACTGGGTGTTCATGCCGCCGTTGCCAAATACAGACACGCCAATCGATGTATCCGCGTTGATCATCCTGTTATAGCCGAACGAAGGAATGAAAAAATTGCTCTTTCCATTGCCATCATATGTACCTGCAGTAAAATTTGGATTTGAACCCGTTATGGTGGTACTGCGATCCGGTCTGAACAAGGTCAGGCCGAAATCGATACGGTCGCCGACCATCACCATGCCGGCCGGATTGTTGGCCGCTGCGAGGGAATCCAGCGGCAACGCAATGCTTGCACCACCCATCGCTTCGTTTTTCTGGCCGTAGCCGATCGGAAAATAACCGTTGGTGGCATGCGCCAGCGGCGATGCCAGAATGCCGGTAACCAACAACGATAAGACAATTCTGCTGCTATTCATGACAACTCTCCTCGTATATTTATAATAGTTACTTTCAATACCGCCCGATTACAACAACTCAAACAAACAGACAAATGTCGGTGTCTCCCGCAAACCCCAGGAACATCGTCGCACCACCATATTCGATATTATCGATGAATTCGCTCTTGTCGAATTCGAACAGATCGACTGTCATCTGGCAGGCGATCATCTTCACATCGGCCTCCAGACACAGATCTCGCAACTCCTGCAGCGAAGCCACACCATGCTTCTTGAGCTTTTGCTTCATCATCATCGTCGCCATCGATTCCATGCCGGGCAGCATCTGCACCATCACCGGCATCGGAATCGGCATCGGCATGGCCGGGTTGGCCAGCGGGCTGATCATCACGCTCGAAAGATCCTTGCGCAACAGTTGCAATCCGTAAAAGGTGAAGAACACCTGGACTTCATAGCCCAAGGCAGCGGCGGTCGAGGCGAGTATGAATGGCGGGTAGGCCATGTCCAGCGTGCCTTTGGTGGCGATGATCGCCATTTTCTTGGTAGTCATTTATTTTCCTTAAAAGGGGTTTGGGGCTGAAGCAGAAAAATCACTTTTTCCTCATGAAAAAAATGTACTTCCCGCCTTCATGAGCCGTGGACAACAACGGGTTCCCGGTCTGATCGGAAAAAGCCTGCATATCCTTGACCGAGCCACTGTCCGTTGCAACCAGCTTGAGCACCTGCCCTGAAGCCATATCGGCCAGTGCCTTTTTGGTCTTCAGGATAGGCAAAGGACAAGAAAGGCCGCTTGCGTCAAATTCTTTGTCAAAATTCATGATTCAGTCTCCTGCTAGTTGTTAAATTTACCGCCAACACCAAATCCGGTATCACACGTAGCCAAATGTTACAGCAACATTATAAGAATAGGCAGATAAGCAGCGTCCATACCCACAAAGAGTATAAGGAATAGCCCGTTAGGGTTATTCGTAAAATATTCATCACTTATTCGGACCTTATTCTGGTTTTGCTGCGAACGCATTTTAATGATATTAACGTGGAAATAGGAAAGTTACTGCTGTTTCAGTAATCGTGCTGCCGCACACTACCGGGTCGGTATTCGCGAGGGTGGCAAGCGGATATACTCTGCGCCCGAATATCGATCACCCGGCGAATTCGAATCGCTGCTGACGCTGATGGCGGCTTGTATCTGATGGGACTGCTGAGCCTGTCCGAAGCCTCGACTTTTAGTGAACCTGGAATTAATCATGAAACTTTTGGATTACTGTGTGCTGATTGTTCTGTTCCTGGCCAATTCGGCTTACGCCGGCGAAGCTGCCATCAGGGCCGAGATGGCAAAAAAGTTTCCCTATTCGAAGATCATCAGTGTCAGCAAAACACCCTATTTCGGCTTGTATGAAGTGGCATTTGATGACCATCTGGTTTATACCAATGAGAAGATGACTTATCTTTTTTCGGGAAACATTCTCGATATGCACACGATGAAAAATCTGACCGAAGCAAGAGAAAAGCAGCTTTATGCAATCGATTTCGATACCCTGCCACTCGGCCTTGCGATCAAGAACGTGAAGGGCAACGGCAAAAGAAGACTGGCGGTATTCTCCGATCCGAATTGCCAGTATTGCAAGAAACTGGAACGGGAGATGGTCAATCTGACCAATGCTTCCGTTTATATTTTCATGTTTCCGATACTGCCCGGCTCGGAAGAGAAAGCCAAAGCCATCTGGTGTTCATCCGACAGACTCAAGGAATGGGAGGATCATATGCTGAGGGATGCGGAGCCGCGATCTGATCGGGTATGCGATACCGCAGCATTGACGACAATTTCCACGCATGCGAAAAAGCTCGGGATCAATGTCACCCCCACTTTGATTTTCGAAGACGGCGTCATCAAGCCCGGAACATTGACGCTTGAATTGCTCGAGGAGCATCTCGCGGAAGCGGGCCAAAAGAATTAGCCTGAAAACTGCAGCTGAAACTTGTAGGAGCGGGCCATGCCCGCGAGCAGTTCAATCGCGGGCATGGCCCGCTCCTACAAAAGGCTTATCTAAAATTCGCGACCTCCGTCAACTCCGCCGAACTACTTCAGCGCATCCTTGACGATGCCGGACAGCAGTTCATCTACCGCCTCGAGCGACTTCTTTGATGCTGGTGAACCCACTATCTGCGGCTTGCGGTAAGCGACCCTGACTTCGTTGGGTTTTTCCGGCACCACGTAAACAGAGATAACGTAGGGGCAAAATATAATGTTGTCCGGATCGGACTCCATCATTTTGCGCGACACCACGGCACTGCAGAACTCCAGTACCTCGGCATTGAGAAAGATCCGTTTGCTCCCGCCCAAATCCTTGCCGGTACGCTCCAGCATCTCGCCCACATGGGAAACATTATTGACTACCATGCCGCGATCAGTGATCGCCATTTCGACCGCGTCCCTGACATCGTCAAAGCTGCCCGTTTTGGTGAACACTGCCATGTAATCGCCGGCCGCAAAGACACCATGAACCAAACCGGCGAATAACAGGATCGCTGCAAGTGCAGGTCGAAGCATTGCCTACTCCCTAAATTCATCCAAGAAACATTGTACCGTAACGTCTTTGCGGTGCCCAGAACGGTGTGGGCAAGCTTGCCCATAACCACGATGAGCTATTGACTTGTACCCATAAGGGTTATCGCGATTTGATGTCGAAAGATTTAGTATCGGATCGAATTCGTTTCCAAAGCGACCTAATATATAACAATAAATTTTTACTGCGGAGCTTCCGAGTTAAATGATTTTGCTATTGCAATTTGAACATTCCATGCACAACAAAATAAAATTATTTTCACTAATCGGGAAAATTTAGGTTGAGATAATTTGAAATATGTTATAAGTTTAGCCAATCGCGAATGTCTGACGAAGAGGAGGAAATTGTAATGCGCATCAAATCTACTATTTTGGTTTCCCTTATAGCCTCTCTGGGTATAGCAAGCCTGGGTTTTGCGGCAGAAGGTTCCGCTGAAAAGGCCGATGGTAAAAGCATCGCTTATGATAAAAAACTGGGAAATTGCCTCGCATGCCATGCAATCCCCGGTGACCCAAAGGCAGAATCGCCGGGCAATATCGGCCCTCCTCTGGTAAAAATGAAGGAACGCTATCCGGATCGCGCGAAATTACGCGCCAAGATATGGGATTCGACTGCGTCCAACCCGATTCGGTGATGCCTCCTTTTGGCAGGAACAAAATATTGACGGAGCCGGAAATCGATCTGGTCACTGATTACGTACAGGGTCTTTAAGGTTGAAATTTAATTTGAAAGGTGTGCTATGAATCAATTACGTAGAGCGTTTCTGAAAAAGGCCGGCACTGTCGGGTCACGGTCGCGATAGCGTTCGCGACAGGCTTGCTCAAGCCCAGTGCATTATTTGCCGCGACATGGAACAGCCTCGCCTTCACCGCGAAGGACCCGGCAGATGCCATAAAGAATGCAGGCTACGGCGGAGCCACTGAAAGCAGCGACATCGTGATCAAGACGCCTGATATCGCTGAAAACGGGGCTGTGGTGCCGGTTACAGCGACCAGCAATATCCCCGGTACTACCTCGATGGCTATTTTTGCGGAAAAAAATCCTTCCCCATTGGTTGCCAATTTCGAATTTTCAAACGGTGCCGAGCCTTACATCTCGACGCGCATCAAGATGGCAAAAACCTCGTTTGTGCGTGTATCAGTGAAGGCAGGCGGCAAGAATTACACCGCCAGCCGTGAAGTCAAGGTTACGATCGGCGGTTGTGGCGGCTGATCCGTTTGACCGATTTGGAAATTCACCTGAATTTGTTAGTTTGAAAATTTTTAAGAGGATACGAACATGGCTGAAGCAATGAAAATGCGCGCGACGATGGACGGAAGTGTTGCCGACGTGAAAGTGCTGATCCAACATCCAATGGATACCGGGCTGATGAAGGACAGCAAAACCGACAAATTGATACCCGCACACTTTATCAATCAGGTCGTTGCCACGTTGAATGGCAAGGTAGTCATGGAAGCACAGTGGGGTGTAGCAATTTCGCAAAACCCATTTATCGGCTTCAGGATCAAGGGTGCAAAACCCGGGGACAAGGTCAGCGTCAACGCTGTCGACAATCTCGGCGCCAAATTCGAAGGCGAAGTGGTCGTTGCCTGATGATGGTAAGGATGCAGGCTTTGTGAACATTTGATTCTTCCAACCAAGGGGAAAGTACGATATGAAACGGAAACTCACATACACAATCGCGGGACTGTTGCTCGGAATCAGCATTGGCGCTCAAGCGAGCCCCCAAGAAGACCGCAACGCCTTGATCAAACAGTACAAGGAGATGCTTCCTGACATCAAGTTCGAGAATTATATATATGGCGCTCTGGCCATGAACCCGGATGCCAAGAGCCAGTACGATGACATCATGGCGTTCCCGTCCTTTTCCATCGATCTGGACAAGGGCAAGAAAATGTGGGAAACGCCGTTCAAGAACGGCAAGACATATTCCTCCTGCTTTAAAAATGGCGGCAAGAATGAAGCCGGAAATTACCCCTATTTCGATGATAAGGCCAAACGGGTTGTGACTTTCGAAAATGCCATCAACGCCTGCCTGAAAAAGAACGGCGAAAATGAACTTAAATACGGCGACAAGGACATGGGCTTGCTTACCGCTTATGCCAGGAGTCTTTCGGACGGGATGAAAGTCAATGTCAAGGTGAAAGGCAAGGCTGCACTTGAAGCCTACGAAAAGGGTAAAAAATATTACTATACCCGGAATGGCCAATTGAATTTTGCCTGTGCAAGTTGCCATGTGGCCAATGCAGGCAAATTCATCCGCAGTGATCAACTCTCGATGATGATCGGCCAGGCGTCGCACTGGCCCGAGTTTCGCGGCGGTACAGATATCGTTACGTTGCAAGGGCGTTTCAAGCAATGCGAAAAGAATGTACGCGCAAAACCGAAGGAAGCAGACAGCGAAGATTACAACAATCTGGAATATTTCCTGACCTACATGAGCAACGGGCTGCCTATGCAGACCCCGGTGTTCCGCAAGTAGTATCAATGCAATGGATTAATACGGACTTTTCGTCCGGTTGATCCGTTGCATATCTGTTTCTTGGCAGCCAAAAACACCTTTCAGGAGTTACCCGCATGTCCATGAGCCGTCGCGAATTTATGCAGATGCTGGCGGTGGCGGCAGCCTCGGGATTTGCACTCAACAGCCGCTCAGCGCTGTCAGCAGACAGCGGGGGCAGCTTCTACGATTTGCCTTCGTTTGGCAATGTTTCCCTGCTGCACATCACCGATTGTCACGCCCAGTTGCTGCCGATCTACTTTCGGGAGCCCAATGTCAACATTGGTTTGGGGCTAAGCCTTAACCGGGCACCGCACCTGGTGGGTGAAAAACTGCTCAAGGCATTTGGCATCCGGCCGGGAACGCGCGAGGCCCATGCATTCACCTACCTCGATTTTGAAAATGCCGCCCGCACTTACGGCAAAGTGGGTGGCTTCGCACATTTATCGGCGCTGATCAAGAAAATCCGCGCCAACCGTCCCGGCGCTTTGCTGCTCGATGGCGGTGACACCTGGCAGGGCTCCGCTACTGCTCTTTGGACCAAGGGACAGGACATGGTGGATGCCGGCAAACTGCTAGGCGTCGATGTGATGACAGGCCATTGGGAGTTTACCCTCGGCGCAGAGCGGGTCAAACAGGTCGTGGACAACGACTTCAAGGGTAAAGTGGATTTCGTTGCGCAGAACATCAAGACCAGCGATTTTGGCGACCCGGTATTCAAATCTTACGTAATCAAGCAAATCAATGGCATTCCGGTTGCGATCATCGGCCAGGCATTCCCTTATACGCCGATCGCCCACCCTCGCTACCTGACCCCTGATTGGACTTTCGGCATTCAGGACGACACCATGCAGGAAGTTGTGGACGAAGCAAGGGCCAAAGGCGCACAGGTGGTCGTGGTGCTGTCCCACAACGGCATGGACGTGGACTTGAAGATGGCGGGACGGGTCAGCGGTATCGACGCCATCATGGGCGGCCATACCCACGACGGCGTACCCGCACCGATCATCATCAAGAATTCCGGCGGACAAACCCTGGTGACCAATGCCGGATCCAACGGAAAATTTCTCGGTGTGATGGATTTCGATGTAAAGGGTGGCAAGGTTGTCGATATCAAGTACAAGCTGCTGCCGGTGTTCTCCAACCTGATAGCACCGGATGCGGAAATGGCGACCTTGATCAAGAATGTTCGCGCACCTTATGAAGCGAAGCTGGCCGAAGAACTTGCGGTCACGGAAGGAACGCTATACCGCCGCGGTAACTTCAACGGCACCTTCGATCAGTTGATCCTGGACGCCATGATGGAAGTGAAAGGTGCGGACGCCGCGTTTTCACCCGGCTTCCGCTGGGGCACTTCGCTTTTGCCCGGAGATACCATCACTCTGGAACATGTGATGGACCAGACCGCAATCACCTACCCCCAATCAACGCTGACCGAAATGACCGGCGAAACCATCAAGGCGATCATGGAAGACGTCTGCGACAATCTGTTCAATCCCGACCCCTACAAGCAACAAGGCGGGGATATGGTGCGCGTCGGCGGCATCAGTTATACCTGCGATTTGCGGCAGAGCATCGGCAAGCGCATCAACAACATGATGCTGAATGGAAAAGCGCTCGACCCCAGCAAGAAATACAAGGTTGCCGGATGGGCACCTGTATCGGAAGGAGTGACCGGAGAGCCGATCTGGGATGTAGTGACCGGCTACCTGCGGGACAAAAAGGTGATCACACCGCGCAAACTCAACCTGCCCAAATTGATCGGCGCGGAAGGCAATGACGGCATTGCATGAACGGAGCAGGCGGATTGCACAGACAAGTTGATGCAGAGAGCGAAGCAACGTTCATTCGAAGATTTTCGATATTCTTTTGAGGTAACACAAATTATGGATGCATCGGTTTTAATCAAGACCATAGTCTGGTGGGGATTTGGTTTGGGTATCGTATTCGGCTTCATTGCCAACAAGACCAACTTTTGCACCATGGGTGCCGTTTCGGATGTCGTCAATATGGGCCACTGGGGGCGTATGCGCGCCTGGCTACTCGCGATTGCTGTGGCGATGATAGGCACCAATGTGCTCTCCTATCTTGGTTACGTGGATTTGTCCAAGACCATATATACCGGCAGCAGTTTCCCCTGGCTTGCCTATATCGTGGGAGGACTGTGTTTCGGCGTCGGCATGACGCTCGCCGCCGGATGCGCCAACAGAACGCTGGTGCGTGTCGGCGGAGGCAACCTGAGATCGGTTGTCGTGTTCATATATTTGGGGTTCGCCGCATTGGTGACGCTGAAGGGTATCTTTGGCGCATTCCGCGTCAATGTTTTGCAGGCACCTGCTGTCACCATCCAGCTCGACCATGGTCAAACCCTCCCCGCCCTGTTGTCCGGCTTGGTCGGTCTTCCATCCAGTACACTTCAGCCGGCGATTGCCGGCGTGATCGGGTTGGCCATCCTGATCTTTGTTTTCAAGGACAGAACATTCCGCAAGAGCCTGGACAACAATCTGTCCGGCCTGATCATTGGCCTGCTTGTGATAGGCGGCTGGTATCTTACCGGGCATCTCGGCTTTGGCGAGAATCCCGATACGCTTGAAATGACTTACATGGGCACCAACTCACATTTGGCGGAATCGATGTCCTTTGTCGCCCCCACCGCCTATACCCTGGAATATTGGGCGTACTGGACCGATGCCTCGAATATCGTCACCTTCGGTGTTGCCACCGTATTTGGCGTCGGCCTTGGTTCCTTCCTTTACGCGCTGATCAACAAGTCCTTCCGCTGGGAAGCCTTTTCGTCTGCGCAAGACATGTTCTACCACATCATCGGCGGCACACTGATGGGATTCGGCGGCGTTACTGCCATGGGGTGCACCATCGGCCAGGGCATAACAGGCGTGTCGACCCTCTCTTTGGGGTCTTTCCTCGCGCTTGCCTCGATCATTGCGGGTTCCGCAATCACGATGAAAATTCAGTACAGAATCATGATGCGGGAAGTCTGATCAGCCATTCTTGCATGTCCTGATATTGAATCAACCGCAGCTTGCGCCTGAAGCTGCCCGCCACTCGACCGCCGATCAGTTCCCGTTTAATTCACCCGCTTAAGCGTTACAATTGCTCTATTGAATCTGACAGGACAAGGCCATGAAAATATTTGCCGCCGGTTTGTTATTCATATTCTGCATGGAATCAGGCTTTGCTGAAACGCGCGATGCCGAGGAATACTTCTTTGACCTGAAACTGGGCGACTTCAAAAACGAACTGGCTGCTGCACAAAAGGATGGCAAGACCGGCATCATGATCATGTTCGAGCAAGTGGACTGCCCTTTCTGCTACCGCATGAAGCATACCATCCTCAACCAGAGCGAGGTTCAGGATTACTACCATAAGCACTTTCTGATTTTCACGGTCGATATCCGTGGCAGCATTCCCATGGAAGATTTCAAGGGCAAGGAAACCACGGAAAAGGCCTTCAGCATAGAAAACCGCGTGTACGGAACGCCGGTATTCGATTTTTTTGGCCTGGATGGCAAACTGATCACGCGCTTTCCCGGAACGGCAAAGGACGTAAATGAATTTATGCTGCTGGGCCGCTGTGTTGTGGAGGGTGCCTGCAAAACAGCGTCGTTCAACGCTTACAAGAGACAGTTGGCGAAATGAACTGTTTCCCAAGCAAGCCGTTGAGCCGCATCGCTTGCCTGTTGTTCCTTTCAGCCGTTGGCACCCCGGCGCTTAGCGGCACACTCACCCTCGAGGCCGCATTGGCCACAGCGGAATCAGGACATCCGGATCTGCTTATAGCCCGGGCTGAACGCGACAGTGCGCAGGCCGACCAGCAAATAGCCAATTCGCGCCTGGACACCAGCGTAAATTTTGAAGGCATCCTGCGCAGTGGCCGCCCCACTAGCGGAGGGCAGGATTTCGCCAGCGATAACAGTGTCCGTCTGACTGCACGCAAGACGCTTTACGATTTCGGGCGTACCAGCAATGCCGAGCTGGCTGCACAATATGAACTGGATGCACGCGTAACCGATCTCACGACGGTGCTGGACAATCGTCGGCTGGAGATCATGGCGCGCTATTTTGACGTGCTGCTGGCTGACATGCAGTACACGGTGGATAACGAGCTGATGTCCGTGTATTACGTCAGCTTCGATCAAGGTAAAGACAGGTTGGCACAGGGACAAATATCCAGCGTCGAACTGGCCGAGCTTGAATCGCGCTATCAGGACATTTTGGAGAAACGCAACGCCAGCGCACAACAACAACGCATTACGCGCGCCCTGTTGGCCAACGCCATGAATCGTCCGGGCGAATTGCCCGATGAGCTGGAGGATCCTAAACTCCCCGGGAACCAGCGCACCCTGCCAGATTATGAAACACTGTTGCCAGTACTGCTGGCCAACAATTCTCGCCTGCGTGCCCAACAGGACATGCTGGCTGCATCGCTAAAACGCCTGGAGTCTTTGCGGGCAGAAACGGGCCCGACTCTGGATGCAGAAATACAGACTGCCGATTACAGCCGCCCTGCAACCACACGGGACAACTTCAGTGCCGGATTGATCCTTTCCTGGCCTTTGTATCAGGGAAATCGCCCGGACTCGCGCGTTGCGCGCGAAATGGCACAGTTCAACAAACTGCAGGCGAACACCGGCAAGCTGAAAATGGATCTGACCCAGGCACTGCTGGAGACCTGCCTGGAAATAACCCAGTTGCAGAGCACCGCGCGCGGCGCAGCTCGAAAAAACACCGAATACCGCGATCTTTTGCTGGAACGCAGCCGCGGCCTCTATGAGCTTGAGTTAAAGAGCAACCTCGGCACTTCCATGGCGGAAACGTCAGATGCCAAACTGCGAGCTCGCCGCAATGAATATCAATTGGCATTGAGCTTTGCGCGACTGGAGGCATTGATGGGAAAGCCCCTGAACCAGACCGGAAATAAACAAAAGGAATAGAAAAAATGATGAAATGGATTGTTTTTGTCTCGGCAGTTCTGTTCCCGAATATCCCATGGGCGGCTGATATTCAGGCAACCTTGCAGTGGTCGCAACGGGTTGAACTATCCTCGCCGGTATCGGGCGTCGTACAGGGGGTAAATGTTGAAGTGGGCGACCTGGTTAAAAAGGGCCGGGTCTTGCTGACACTGGATAGCACGGCTTACCAGGCCGGAGTAGCCGAGAGTCAATCCGAGATAACCCGCTTGAATGCCGAAGCGGAAGAGGCGAAGCGCGATTTGGTTCGCGTGCAGGAGTTGTATCAGCGCACCGTCGTTTCCACCACTGATCTTGATCAGGCCAAGCTGCGTTTGGTGAAAAGCCAATCCATGCTTGCCGAAGCGCGTGCACGTTTGCGACAGAACCAGAAGGCGCTGGATGATACTTCCCTGCGTGCCCCATTCGATGCTGTCGTTGTCATTCGCCAGGCAGAGCCGGGACTTAGCGTGGCTGCCGGGCTACAGCCTCAGATGCTGCTGACGCTGGCCAGATCGGGGGAAATGATTGCGCGGGCTCTCCTCTCCTCGCCACAGATGGATAAATTAAAAACCGGCCAGACGCTGACTGTGAGCGTCGCAGGAATAAACTACACCGGAAACATCAAAACACTTGGACTAGAGCCAATCAAGATTAAGGAAGATTGGGTTTACCCAGTCGATGTGATTTTTTCAAGCCGCGAAACATTGCGCGCGGGAGCGCCGGCAATTGTGAAGCTGCCCTGATCGGGTATTCCGGTTTTATACCGCCATACAAAATTGAACGTTGCGTCAATACTCGATCGCATCACAGACGTACTCGAGTCCGGGTCGGTGCACCTAGAATATTTATTCGGTATCACTGTAATCCATAGCCATGATCTTGGGCGCCCGGTCGATACGGTATAAAACCAGCAGCAGGCCTATGGTCGCGACGAGCATAAAATGCGGGCCGAATAACCAGAACACCAGCGGCACCAGGAAATAATAGGCGCGCATACCCAAACTATGGAAGCGGCCGGCACGATTGAGATGGGTGGCCACATGCGCCGGCGTGATCATCTTGTGATTCAGGACTAGCGGAACATTGATCATATAGCCCACGTGGTTGAACACCCGGATCGCCATGGAAAAGCTGAAGAAAGCGACAAACAGATCAAGCAGCAACAATATCAGCTTGACCATCCAAAGCATCGGGTTAATTGCCCCCACCATATTGAGCGCGTGCCAGTTTGCATCCAGCTTATCTCCCTGCTCACTCAGGGTTAGCACGCCGATGATCATGAGTACCGAGGTAGAAGCGAGAAACGTGGCCGCCATGGTGGAGTTGCGCAGTGTCTGCACTGCCAGTACGGCATTTTTATCATCTTGCATGATGGTTTCCACCCATGCCGTCCGCGCAATCCTGTTGACAGCCTGTACCGTGTATGCCGGATCGTGTCTGACTTTATAGCGCAGAAAGATGTGATATGCGGCGACAAGCAACACACTTACCAGAAAGCTGGCAAGATCATTGGAAAATGATTTTAGTAGCGTTAGAACGTCCATGGTTGTGTCAAACCCAAAATCTGATTGGCTAAATGGAACCTAATTGGATGCCGCTCCGATGTGGTCCAGCATCCCCTATTGCATGATTATATTTTAACAGAGCAAACTATTGTGATCCCGAAAACTCCAGCTTCAGCGGATCAAGGAACCGGATTCTACTTCGAGGCGCTCATTTATGTCTTTCAATGCATTCCGTTCTGAAGAAAAGACATTCTTCTCCTGGATGTCGCTATGCAGACCGGTGCGTTGCATCACTTCCAAAACTTGCTGCTTGATGTTGTAAAAAACCAGCGATATCCCGTTCCCTTTCAGCCGTGTAACCAGTTCGCGCAGCATCGCCACACCCGAGGCATCAAGTCCGTTGACGCCGCTTGCATCCACCATTACATATTTGATATCGGCGTCGTTGCTGATCAGGTACAGGATGGATTCCTCAAAATAACTCACGTTGGCAAAATAGAGCTGGCCATCGAACCGGATTGCCACTACTTGGGGATGGAATTTAGGCAGGCTGTACCTTTCCGCGTTCTGCAGTTCGCCGTTCTCGTCGAGTCCCAACAGAACAATACGAGGCTTCATGGTGCGAAACAGGAACAGCGCCAGTGCAAGTATCATTCCGAGCAATATCCCGTATTGAATGTTGGGCGCGAACAGAAGAGTTGCCATAAAGGTCGTTGCAGCCGCAATGCCATCCTGCCTGCTTGCAGTCCAAGCTTCGCGGAACACTTTGAAATTGATCAGGGAGATCACCGCCAGAATGATCACGGCGGCAAGTGTGGGCTTGGGCAGTTGATGCAGCAATGGGGTCAGCACCAGCAGCGTAAGCAACACTGCGATGGCGGTGAAAATAGAGGACAGCCCGGTTCTGGCACCTGAGGACAGATTCAAAGCAGATCGGGAAAACGAACCGCTCACCGGCATGGTGTGATTGAAAGATGCGGCGATTTTGGCCAACCCCTGCCCGATCAGTTCCTGATTTTCATCCCAAGCGGTGCGTGTCTTGATTGCGATGATTTTGCTGCTTGACATGGCTTCCATGAAACTGACCAGTGCGATCACAACCGCCATGGGCAATAGAGATACACTTGTCTGCCAGTCAAATTCCGGCAAGCTGAATGCGGGCAGGCCCTGCGGCACCTCGCCCACTACCCTCCCCCCCATCGCTTCGAATCCGACCAAGTAACTCGCCACCGTCGCGAGTGTCACGGCGATCAAAACACCGGGCAGTTTAGGCGCAAAACGTTTCAGCCCCAGCATGATCGCCAGTGAAACCACGCCGAAAATCAGCGAGGTCGAGTGCATCTCATCCATGTGCCCCAGAATATGCGCGATGTCCATCAGGAAGTGCTGGCTGTTTCGCAGCGACAATCCGACCAACGGGGCGAGTTGCGACAGCCCGATGATGATGGCTGCAGCATTGATGAATCCCATCAATACCGGATGCGACAGGAAATTTAGCAGCACCCCCATGCGTGCCAGACCGAGCGCAATCTGCACTGCACCGGAAAGGAAAGCCATCAGCACGACTGCGGTGTAAAACTGCTCGGTTCCCCAGTGAGCGAAAGGAATGACACTTGCGGCTGTCAACAACGAAGTCATTGCCACAGGTCCGGTGGAAAGTATCCGCGAAGAACCAAACAACGGACCGATGAGCGAAGGAACGAGTATCGCATACAGGCCGAAATAGGCCGGGACACCTGCCAGTTGCGCATAAGCGAGCGATTGCGGGATGGCAACAAGCGCAACCGTGATGCCTGCTGTCAGGTCGGCCTTGAGCGAGTCGCGGTTGATTTCCCGCCGCCAGGACAAAAATGGGAACAGTTTGTCAAGCCAGCCTTTTCGAGTTGCTTCTGTCAACAAAATGATATTCCCGTTAGTGTTCCTTCATGCGCCCTTGCTGCTTCTGCAAACATCACGACACTCCTTGATAATAGAGATTTTGCGGGTGATTCGCTTCGGCAAAAAAATACCAGCGTTCCGCCAGCAAGCCGGCATATTGCGCTATAAATGCGGCGCAGAGCAACAGTATGGACGGATAAGTCATATTGACGGCCAACAATATCACCGGAACGGCGAACGTCAGCAGAAGAAAAGCGGTCTTCATCGTAAGCAGAAACTGCTCACTCTTGCCATGGAAAAACTCGCGCGTATTGAATGATCCACCCATCGCGCCCTGGGCCGTTTGCACAATGCGCGGATGCTTGATGCCGATGGCCGTTTGTACTGATGATTTGGGCTTGAGACGCGCATTGCGCCACAACGACGAGCCACGGCCCAGCAGTCCCAACAGAGTAATGATGATTGCCCAACCGCCGAAGAAACCGGACTGTGAAGGTGCAAACACTGCGGCATACAGCGTTGCCAATGTAAATCCTGATGCGCCGCCCAACAGAATGAAGTTGATCACGGTCAGGGGTGAATGCCATTCACGCAGAAAGCGCAGGCAGGCGTAGATCATGCCGGTACTCACGAACAGCACGAAGGACAGTATCGTGGCTATGACTCCAAACACGATCGTGGCGCTCAGGCTCATCCCGCTGGGCAGCACCAACAGCACCGGATCGAATCCGCTCAAATGCGCAACCCCGTAGAGAAACAATATCCCCATCAACGCCGGCAATACGATGACCTCGCGGGAAAGCCATGAGGTACGCCATTGAGCCGCCGAGCGCCAGGCACGCTCCGGATGACCCAGGTGGAAGAACGAAGCGATTAACCCCCCCATTGTGAACAGCAGTGCCAACAGGCTGCCCCAACCATAGAATCCGGCATCCTGACGCGGCAACAGATCAAACAGCGCATAGGATTGTTGCGTGAACAGCGCCAAAAAGAGGCCCTGGCCGACGCCGATCAGGGTGGTTAGAAAAATGACTGACAAGGCTGGATTCATGGAAATTTCTAGCTTAGTTACCAGGACGTAACATCGTCGAGAGCAGGATCGGATTTTTTCGGCTTGGGCAACTTGCCGTCAACCTTGAGCGGATTATCGACACGTTCAAGTTCGTCCTCGTGTATCTTGAGATTGGTCTTGCGACGCGGCAGATAATGGTTGGCCGGATGAGTGCCCCATTCCGGCATCAGCGCATAACCGGCGCTTTCGCGGATCGCTTTCGACACCACCGATTCGGCATCATGGATATCACCGAACAAGCGCGCGCTGGTCGGACAAGCCATCACGCATGCAGGTTTGCGGTCAGATTCGGGCAGTGACGTGTCGTAAATGCGATCCACGCACAGCGTGCACTTTTTCATCACCTTCTGTTTTTCGTCTATCTCGCGCGCGCCGTAAGGACAAGCCCAGGAGCAATACTTGCAGCCTATGCACTTGTCGTAATCCACCAGCACGATGCCGTCTTCCTTGCGCTTGTAGGAAGCGCCGGTCGGACATACCGGCACGCACGGAGGATCCTCGCAATGCAAGCAGGACTTGGGGAAATGCACCGTCTCGGTGTTGGGATATTGCCCGACCTCGAACGTCTGCACGCGGTTGAAGAACGTTCCGGTCGGATCGGCGCCGTATGGATTCTCGTCGCATAACGGCCCGGCCGATCCGGAAGTGTTCCATTCCTTGCAACTGGTCACGCAGGCATGGCAACCCACGCAAACATTGAGGTCGATGACCAGGGCGAGCTGGGTCATTTCTTGCCGCCCTTCTTGCCGCCGAAATAGGCGCGCCATTTGGGACTCTCAGCCATACCCGGCACAGCTACCATGGGTTTGAACTGCGGTGAGGTCTGCTCGGGCTCATCGGCCCCTGCCGGATAGATGCGCACCCGCACGTCGTACCAGGCAGCCTGCCCGGTGATCGGGTCGGAATTGGAATAACGCGTACCGTCCGGATTGGCGGGCAGTTCCTCGGAGATCAGGTGATTGAGCAGGAATCCTTTCTGCGACTCGTTCGCGTCGGGGGACAGATTCCATGCGCCCGCCGCTTTGCCTATCGCATTCCACGTCCACACCGTGCCCGGCTCGACTGCCTCTGAATAACGGCACATGCAGCGCACTTTGCCCCATTGCGACTCCACCCACATCCAGCCGCCGTCCGCAATGGCGGCATCCTTTGCGGCGAGCGGATTCACGAACAGATAATTGTGCGCATGGATCTGGCGCAGCCATGCGTTTTGCGAATCCCATGAATGGTACATGGCCATCGGACGCTGGGTCACTGCCGCAAGCGGATACTTGTGCATGTCGCCGGATTGGGTCTCCAGCGGTTCATAGAAAAATGGCAGAGGATCAAAATAGGTTTCGATACGTTTGGCCAGATGGGCGGGCGGCTTGCGCGTGATGCCCCTGCCTTGGGCGGCGAGGCGGAATTTCTGCAAAACATCCGAATACAGGTGGATCAAAATGGGTTCGCCATAGCGGGTGATGCGGTTGCGCTGCGACCATTCCAGGTAGCCCTTGTTCCAGTTGCGCATGTACTGATATGAAGGCGGCAACTCATAATGGAATACGCAGTTATTCTCTTCATACATCTTCCACTGATTCGGATTGGGTTCGCCCAGCAGTGATTTCTCGCCTCCCTTGCCGCGCCAACCTGACAGAAATCCGATGCCGGAGCCGGGCTCGGTTTCCCAGTTCACGATGAAATCGGGATAGTCGCGATACTTGCGCTTGCCTTCCCTGGTGACGAAGGTGGGCAGCTTCAGGCGTGAACCCAGTTCGATCAATACCTCCTGGAACGGCTTGCATTCGCCAGTCGGCGGCAACACCGGAATGCGCACGGCATCCACAGGCCCGTCGAACTCGGAGATAGGCCGGTCCAGCATCGACATCACATCATGGCGCTCCAGATAAGTCGTGTCGGGCAGGATCAGGTCTGCGTAGGCAGTCGTTTCTGAATGGAACGCATCGCAGACCACGATGAACGGTATCTTGTATTCGCCGTTATCTTCCTTGTCGTTGAGCATCTTCCTGACTTCGACGGTGTTCATCGTCGAGTTCCAGCCCATGTTGGCCATGAAGATCAACAGCGTATCTATCTTGTACGGGTCGCCGCGCCAGGCATTGGTGATGACGTTATGCATCATGCCGTGCACCGACAGCGGGTATTCCCACGAGAAGGCTTTGTCGATACGCACCGGCGTGCCGTCCTCGTGGATGAACAGATCGTCCGGGTCGGACGGCCAGCCGAGCGCCATGCCATCCAGCGGGCTGTCGGGCTTGACCGCCAGCGGCGTATTCGGCGTGCGTGCGCACGGCGGGATGGGACGCGGGAACGGTGTCTTGTGGCGAAACCCGCCGGGCCTGTCGATGGTGCCGAGCAGCGTCATCAGTATCGCCAGCGAGCGTATCGTCTGGAATCCGTTGGAATGCGCCGCCAGGCCGCGCATCGCATGAAAGGCCACCGGATTGCCGGTGACGCTGTCATGTTCCTTTCCCCATGAGTCCGTCCATGCGATCGGCAATTCGATCTTCTGGTCGCGCGCGGTGATGCCCATCTCATACGCCAGACGGCGGATGGTCTCGACCGGTATGCCGGTGATCTGGCTCGCCCATTCCGGCGTGTAATCCTTTACCCGTTCCTGCAACAACTGGAACGCCGGCTTGACCGGAACGCCGTCGGGCAACTTGAATTCGCCGAACAGGAATGGATCGGCTCCTTCGGTGTGCGTAATCACCGGCTTGTTGCTGTTGCGATCCCACCATAACTTGTTCTGCGGGTCATAACAGCCCTCCTCTTCCGGCACCTCGGTGCGCACGAACATGCCGAATTCGTCATGCTTGTCATCCAGGTTCACCAGTTGTCCGGAGTTGGTATAGCGCACCAGGAAATCGCGGTCGTACAAACCGAGCGCGATGATCTCGTGGATCAGCGCGAGCAGCAGCGCGCCGTCGGTGCCGGGACGTATGCCCACCCATTCGTCGGCGATCGCCGAGTAGCCGGTGCGTATCGGGTTGATGGAAATGAAGCGGCCGCCGTCGCGCTTGAATTTCGAGATCGCGATCTTCATCGGATTGGAGTGATGGTCTTCGGCCGTGCCGATCATCACGAACAGTTTGGCGCGCTCCAGATCAGGCCCGCCGAATTCCCAGAACGAGCCGCCTATGGTGTAGATCATTCCGGCGGCCATGTTCACCGAACAGAAGCCGCCGTGCGCTGCATAGTTGGGCGTGCCGAACTGGCGCGCAAACAATCCGGTCAGCGCCTGCATCTGGTCGCGCCCGGTGAACAGCGCGAACTTCTTGGGGTCGGTGGCGCGTATCTTTCCCAGTCGCTCGGCAAGGATATCGAAAGTCTCTTCCCAGCTGATCTCCTCGAATTCCCCTGCACCGCGGTCCGTTCCGGGCTTGCGCCGCAGCGGCTTGGTCAGCCGCGCGGGGGAGTACTGCTTCATGATGCCGGAACTGCCCTTGGCGCAGATCACGCCGTTGTTGAGCGGATGATCGGGATTGCCGTCTATGTAACGAACCTCGCCATCGCGCAGATGGACGCGTATCCCGCAGCGGCACGCGCACATGTAACACGTCGTGTTGCGCACTTCGTTCCTGGCATCCGGCGCAGGCGAAACCAGCGGATCGTGCAGCGGAGTGATCGTGCTCTGAGAGTCGCCAAAATTATGGGTCTTGAAATCCATCGGTAATTGAGTGTTAAATCCTGACTGATTCCGTAGGAATACGCGTCATCATTGGAGGTGCGATAGTATGCGCAATTGCCGGTTCCGCCAACCATAGCCGTGATGAGCTATTGGTGTATAACCCATAAGGGGTATCGTAGTCAGCCTGGTAAAGTCTTAGCATAGCCCTACTGTTAATCAGGACAGAAAGATTGACTATGCGAGGAGAGAAAAAATGGCACTCGTAAGACCGCACGGTGGAGGCAACCTTGAACCCTTGTTGCTCAAAGGGAAGGCCCTTGCGGAAGAGTTGGAACGGGCTCTTACCATGCCGCGAATCAAAGTCAGTTCGCGCGAAAAGGGCGATCTGGTGATGATGGGCATCGGTGGCTTCACTCCGCTTGAAGGCTTCATGTCCTTTTCCGACTGGCAGGGAGTATGCGCCGGCATGAAAATGGCCAACGGAGTATTCTGGCCCATCCCGATCACCCTCTCCACCGATTTTCTCACCGCAAACGATATCGAGACCGGCCGCGAAGTCGCGCTGATCGATCCGGAAGACGGCAGCATTCTGGCGACGATGCGCGTCACCGAAAAATATACCATCGACAAGGCGCACGAATGCGCCACCGTGTTCAACACCGTCGACATCGAACATCCCGGCGTGAAAATGGTCATGGCGCAGGGCGATGTCAATCTCGCCGGCCCGGTCAAGGTACTGTCACTGGGCGGCTTCGATCAGAAATACGGCGAGTTGTTCATGACACCGCGCCAGACACGCGAACTGTTCGAAGAAATGGGCTGGAGCAAGATCGCGGCGTTCCAGACGCGCAATCCGATGCACCGCTCGCACGAATACCTGGCGAAGATCGCCATCGAGATCTGCGATGGCGTATTGATCCACTCGCTGCTCGGCAACCTCAAGCCGGGCGACATTCCCGCCGACGTGCGTACCGAAGCCATCGCGCACTCAGCGAAAAATATTTCGTCAAGAACACCATCGTGCAGGCCGGCTATCCGCTCGACATGCGCTATGCCGGCCCGCGCGAAGCGCTGCTGCATGCGCTGTTCCGCCAGAACTACGGTTGCTCGCATCTGATCGTCGGGCGCGACCATGCCGGTGTCGGCAACTACTACGGCCCGTTCGATGCGCATCACATCTTCGACGAGATCCCGAAAGGCTCGATGGAAACACAGCCGCTCAAGATCGACTGGACCTTCTGGTGCTACAAGTGCGGCGGCATGGCTTCGGCACGCACCTGCCCGCACGACGAAGCGGATCGCTTGCTGGTTTCCGGTACCAAGCTGCGCAAATGGTTATCCGAAGGCGCCGAAGTGCCCGCCGAATTCAGCCGGCCCGAAGTGCTGGAAATACTGCGTGCCTATTACGCCGGTATGCGAAGAATGAAAAAGTGGAAGTAAAACTCAGCGGTCACTCGGGACGCTAGAAAACACCCCTCCCCTTTGCACCCGCAGGGGGTAGGCCGTGGTTGTACAGCCGCTGAAGCGGCAACAACCTCGCACACGGGGGAGGGCTGTAACCAGCGACTTGGCTGGCGTTTTTTGGCAGCCTAGTCGAATGGCTAGTAGTTTTATCAGGGAGAGGGGAGCTCTTCTTTGACCCCCATTTTTGCCAATTTTTGTTCGGGCTGATTAAGTAAAGTAATGGTGGTAGGTTCGTAGGGTGAAGAATTTTTGTGGGGGGTAACTTTTTCTATACTCGACGGCCAACCGATTTAAGGATAATTTTGCGTCTAAAATTTTTGAGGAGAACCTAATGTTCACGAGCAACCCCTTTGCCGAACTTTCGGCATCAATTCCAACCGTCGTCATGCAGGGGTATATCGTCTTGATGGTCCTGCTGGTCATAGTCGGGACAATACTTGACATGATGCATAAGAAAAGCGCGCAGTACTTTTTCGAAAATGCGAAAAAAGCGCAGAAGAGCGCAAAACGGTCAGTGGGTGGTGGAGAAAAAGCATCGATTGCCGCTTCAGTGCTGGTGAAAGAAGTATTAACTTCTGGCGAATTCAGCAATACAAGACGCAGGCTTTCCCATCTGTTGACCATGTGGGGAACCATTATTTTCGTTGTGACTACCGCGATTATGATTTTTGGCTATCCCACGCCGGCAACGCCCACACCTGCCTTGCTGCCACAGCTATGGCATATCGGTGCACTGATGCTGGCCGTTGGTGGATACTGGTTCTGGTTTTTTATCCGCGTTGATGTGTCTGCGGAAGGCCTTCCATGGTTTCGGTTCGAGCGTGCGGATTTGTTTATTCTCTCGCTTCTTGCTACCTCGACTTTCGCATTAATCTGGTCATTTACTGGCGGTGGATTAACCATATTCTTTGCCTTGTTTATCCTGTCAAGCACAGTTCTCTTTGGCGGCGTATATTTTTCCAAGTTCGCCCATATGTTCTTTAAGCCTGCTGCGGCCTACCAGAAAAAAATTACCAGGGCCGATGGTTCTCGAGAGAATTTGCCTCCTGACTATGATTTGACGGATCCTGAAGTACAGCGAAAGTTTCCGGATATCCCTATGTATATGGGCAAGAACCCGCCAAACATGGGGCTTTGTATCAAGGCTGAAAGACCAAACCACTACTAACACTGACTTGACTAATTAACTATAAGAAATAGAGGAATATATTATGCCAACCTTTGTATATATGACGCGTTGTGATGGTTGTGGAGAATGCGTTGACATCTGCCCGTCCGACATCATGCACATCGATAAAACCCTTCGACGTGCTTACAACATTGAACCCAGTATGTGCTGGGAGTGTTATTCCTGCGTAAAAGCCTGTCCGCACCACGCTATTGATGTACGCGGTTATGCCGACTTTGCACCACTTGGACACAGTGTTCGAGTACTCCGTGATGAAGAGAAAGGCACGATTGCGTGGAGCATCAAGTTCCGCAACGGTAAAAAAGATATGGAGCTGTTGGCGCCTATCACAACCAAGCCCTGGGGCTCGGCGACACCCAAACTCGCAGACGTGCCTGCTCCAAGCAAGGAAATGCGTGACAGTGAGTTATTGTTTAACGAGCCCAAGTATATCCGCATGGATGAAGGTGGTTTACATACACTGGAATCCAATGGCTTGACACTTAAAAAAGGGGTTTACTACTAAAATGGCATACCAAACTATCATTGAAGACGATATCGACATCCTGGTTGCAGGTGCGGGCCTTGGCGGCACCGGTGCTGCATTTGAAGCAAGATATTGGGGCAAGGACAAAAAGATTGTTATTGCAGAAAAAGCAAACATCATGCGTTCTGGTGCGGTAGCCCAGGGCCTGTACGCGATCAACTGCTACATGGGTACACGCTTTGGCGAGAACAATCCCGAAGATCACGTACGCTATGCACGTATCGACCTGATGGGTATGGTGCGTGAAGACCTCGCTTTTGATATGGCGCGTCACGTTGACTCCACGGTGCATAACTTTGAAGAGTGGGGTCTTCCCATCATGCGCGACCAGAAGAAGGGTTCATTTTTGCGTGAGGGGCGTTGGCAGATCATGATTCATGGTGAATCTTATAAGCCTATCGTTGCTGAAGCGGCGAAGAAATCAGCCGACAAGGTATTCAACCGTGTCTGCTTAACCCATCTGCTAATGGATGATTCCAAAGAGAACCGCGTCGCGGGTGCTGTAGGCTTCAATGTACGTACGGGTAACTACCACGTATTCAAGTCCAAGACCGTTATCTGTGGTGCCGGTGGGGCTTCCAACATCTTCAAGCCGCGTTCAGTGGGTGAAGGTGCGGGTCGCGTCTGGTACGCACCGTGGTCATCGGGATCTGCGTATGGTCTGATGATCGGAGCAGGCGCGAAGATGACACAAATGGAAAACCGTATCGTACTGGCTCGATTCAAGGATGGTTACGGTCCTGTCGGCGCCTACTTCCTGCATCTCAAGACCTATACCCAGAATGCCTACGGTGAAGAGTACGAGTCCAAGTGGTTCCCGGCACTACAGGAAATGGTAGGCAAAGAATACCTGGACCCGGAAGTTTCGCACAGAACTCATAGACCCATTCCGACTTGTCTGCGTAACCACGCAATAATCTCCGAGGTTAATGCCGGTCGCGGTCCAATTCACATGGTGACCATGGAAGCATTCCAGGATCCTCATCTTGAAGAGATCGGCTGGCACAACTTCCTGGGCATGACCGTTGGCCAAGCGGTACTTTGGGCGGCCACAGACGTTGATCCGAAATACGAAAACCCTGAACTGACGACTTCCGAGCCATACGTCATGGGTTCACATGCAACGGGTTGCGGTGCCTGGTGCTCGGGTCCTGAAGACGTGTCTCCACCCGAGTATTTCTGGGGCTACAACCGCATGACGACCGTTGAAGGTCTGTTTGGTGCGGGTGATGCGGCTGGTGGTACACCACACGCGTTCTCATCGGGATCTTTCACTGAAGGTCGTCTGGCGGCCAAAGCGGCGTGCAAGTATATCGACGACGGTAAGGGCGAAGGCATTGTCGTTTCTGACAAGCAAATTGAAGACCTGAAAGAAAAGATCTACAAACCATTAGAGACATACACTGTATATAAAAACGAAGTCGTTGCGGGTTCAGTCAATCCGAACTTCATCAATCCGAGACAGGGTCTTGATCGTTTGCAGAAGTTGATGGATGAGTACTGTGGTGGTTTTGGCGTAAACTACATGACCAACGACAAGCTCCTGAATATCGGTCTCAAGAAAATGTACATTCTGGGACAGGATCTGGAAAAAGTCGCCGCTTCAGATATACACGAGTTGTTACGTGCTTGGGAGCTGAAACATCGTTTCCTTACATCTGAAAGTGTGTTCCATCATACGCTGTTCCGTAAGGAAACACGTTGGCCGGGATACTACTACCGTGGTGATGCAATGAAGCTGGATGATAAGAACTGGCACGTGCTGACAGTTTCTCGTCGTGATCCCAAGACAGGTGAGTATACGATGGAAAAAGCACCGCTTTACCACCTGGTAGGTGATGTAGAGAAAGCGGCCCCAGAAGGGCACTAAGCAAATAGTGGCTTGATTTTTACAAGCCGGGAAATATATTTGCGAAAAAAGGACTGACATGTCAGGTGTTGGTCCTTTTTTATCTATCCAGAGAGTGGTTTGGCCTCGCTATAGATAAAATTATGAAACACTGTGCAGGTGAGATATTTTATGAACATTCTTGAAAAAACAGATGAAGAGATTTTAGAGTTGGCCAACCCGATGTGGGCTGATCTTATCAAGTACTCTAATGAAGGAAACTACGGTGCTTTCACGCGTAATTTTTCGAGCTCTTTTATTGCGGGTGCCAATGAGGTTGAAATGGGTAAGCAGTTTGCGAGAAGCGACCTTGCGAAAAACCTGTCAGATGATTATTCGTATCTTGGCATGATACGCCGTGGAGAATATGTCACTGTTTTATATAAAGTGATAAACAAAAAAAATAAAAGTGAATGGC
>CAWDWW010000023.1:0-97994 GCA_963806115.1 uncultured beta proteobacterium | reverse complement strand
ACCGACCATCGTGGTCATCACCGACCGCAACGATCTCGACGGGCAATTGTTCGGCGTGTTTTCGCTGGCGCAGGATTTGTTGCGCGAGCAGCCGGTGCAGGCGCGAACACGCGGCAAGACCTGCGCGCCAAGCTGGCCAACCGGCCTTCGGGCGGCATTGTGTTCGCCACCATTCAGAAGTTCATGCCGGGCGAGGATGAAGACACCTTCCCCGTGCTTTCCGACCGCACGCAATATCGTGGTGATCGCCGACGAGGCGCACCGCACGCAGTACGGCTTTGAGGCGAAGCTCAAAACCATCAAGCCGGCGCGCGAAGCTGCCAACGATGCGCAGGCGCTGCTGGCGGCGGAGCCGAAGCGATTTATCAGGTCGGCTATGCCCAGCACCTGCGCGACGCGCTGCCCAACGCCACCTTTGTCGCCTTTACCGGCACGCCGGTTCCAGCGAAGGACCGCGACACCCGCGCCGTGTTCGGCGACTACATCCACATCTACGACATGCAGCAGGCCAAGGAGGATGGCGCGACGGTCGCCATCTACTTTGAGATCGCGGCTGGCCAAGCTGTCGCTGAAAGCGGAGGAACTGCCGCAGCATCGACGACGAGGTGGACGAGCTGGCCGAGGACGAGGAAGAAAGCCAGCAGGCCAAGCTGAAGAGCCGCTGGGCGGCGCTGGAAAAAGTGGTGGGTGCGGAGCCGCGCATTGCCAGCGTGGCGGCCGATCTGGTGGCGCACTTCGAGGAACGCAACAAGGCGCAGACCGGCAAGGCATGGTGGTGGCGATGAGCCGCGAGATCTGCGTCCATCTCTACAACGAGATCATCAAGCTGCGCCCGGACTGGCACGACGACCGACCCGGAAAAAGGCGTGATCAAGATCGTGATGACCGGCTCGGCCAGCGACAAGGCGCTGCTGCGCCCGCACATCTACAGCTCGCAGGTAAAGAAGCGGCTGGAGAAGCGCTTCAAGGACCCGGCCGACCCGATGCGCCTGGTGATCGTGCGCGATATGTGGCTGACCGGCTTCGATGCGCCGTGCGTGCATACCCTGTACGTGGACAAGCCGATGAAGGGGCACAACCTGATGCAGGCCATCGCGCGGGTGAACCGCGTGTTCAAGGACAAGCAGGGCGGGCTGGTGGTGGACTACATCGGCATCGCCAACGAGCTGCGCAAGCGCCCTGAAGGAATACACCAACAGCAAGGGCGGGGCAGGCCAACGGTGGATGCGCCGAAGCCTATGCCGTGCTGGAAGAGAAGCTCGATGTGCTGCGCGGCCTGCTGCACGGCTTCGACTACAGCGACTTCCGCACCAAGGCCACAAGCGGCTGGCCGGTGCGGCCAACCATGTGCTGGGCTGGAAGGACGGCAAGAAGCGTTTTGCCGATACCGCGCTGGCGATGAGCAAGGCGTTCACCCTGTGCTGCACCCTGGACGAAGCCAAGGCGGTGCGCGAAGAGGTGGCGTTCTTTCAGGCCGTGAAGGTGATTCTGACCAAGCGCGACATCAGCCAGCAAAAGAAGACCAACGAAGAGCACGAGAATGCGGCGATCCGGCAGATCATCGGCTCGGCGGTGGTGTCGGAAGAGGTGGTCGATATTTTCGATGCGGTGGGGCTGGATAAAGCCCGAACATCGGCATCCTGGACGACGCCTTCCTCGCCGAGGTGCGCAACCTGCCCGAGCGCAATCTGGCGGTCGAACTGCTGGAGCGACTGCTGGAAGGCGAGATCAAGACGCGCTTTGCCGGACAACGTCGTGCAGGGCAAGAAGTTCTCCGAACTGCTGACGCGATGTCATCAAGCGTTACCAGAACCGCGCCATCGAGACCGCGCAGGTGATCGAAGAGCTGATCGAGATGGCGAAGAAGTTCCGCGAGCTGCGGCCGAACGCGGAGATGAGCTCGGCCTGAACGAAGACGAAATCGCCTTTCTACGATGCGCTGGCCGACAACGAATCCGCCGTGCGCGAACTGAGCGACGAGACACTGAAGAAGATCGCCCACGAACTGACAGAGAACCTGCGCAAGAGACTTGAGTGTGGACTGGTCTGCAGCGTGAAAGCGTGCGCGCCAACTGCGGCTGATGGTGAAGCGCATCCTGCGCAAGTACAAGTACCCGCCGGATCAGCAGGAAGCCGCGATTGAGCTGGTGTTGCAGCAGGCGAAGTCTTGTCGGATGAGTGGTCGAAGGGCTAACCATTTTCTTGAGAGATTAGATTGAAAAAAGACGGACGATACGATGTCGCTGATCTGACGGAAGCCCGGTTTGAGCCCGGCTCGAATGAGCTAGTGCTCAAGAATCGGCTCGGAATCAAGTCACCTCAAGAAATGGACGCCGCCGAAGCCCGTGCACTTGAAAATGCGATGAGCGGATTTATCGGGAGCTACGAAGAGAGTCATCGCTTCACAGCTGCTGATATTTCTGCGCTGCACAAGGATTGGCTTGGCGGAATCTACGAATGGGCCGGTAAGTATCGTCAAGTAAATATAAGCAAGGATGACTTCCCATTTGCCGCAGCCGCGCAGGTTCCGAAGTTGATGGCTTTGTTTCAGCGCGACGTTTTGCAGAGAAATACGCCATGCAATTTTAAAGACCGGGCTGAAATCATCCCCGCTTTGGCAGAAACACATGTGGAACTTGTGTTGATTCATCCATTTCGTGAAGGCAACGGCCGGGTCGCGCGTATTCTTTCAACCTTGATGGCGTTGCAAGCAGGATTGCCGCTGTTGGATTTCGGCCTGATTGCCGGGGTAAAAAAGGAGGCGTATTTTGCTGCGGTACAGGTGGGCATGGACAAGAACTACCAGCCGATGGAAAAATTGTTTGCCGAGATTATCGAGAAGAGCGTTGCGTCGTCTTGAGCGGCGCGGTGTTCCTGGATCCTTCCAGCATGCGAGCGATCGAATCAACCGATGCGCCTGTCTCGATGGCGGTGGAACTGGAGACGTTGGTGATCAGCAGCTTGCGGAGTTTTTCCGGGTCGCGCAGATACGGGTTGGTCTCGATGAGCGGCTTTTGTTTCATGTTCGAATTATAGCAGAAGCAGGCACCTGAAATGCCGATTCGCCCCGAATTAATATCCCCTCAATCTTGTGAACTGCTGCCAATTTATTGCTATTATTTTGAGAGAACTTCGCATGCAAATCGATCCCGCACAGCATACCCACGCCGAGAACTACAAGCTGCTGACCAACCTGGTGGTGCCGCGCCCGATCGCGTGGGTTACCAGCGTGAATGCCGGCGGCGTGGTCAATCTCGCGCCGTTCAGTTTTTTCAACGCGGTCAGCGGCAACCCGCTGTACCTCGTCATTAGCATCGGTATCAATGATGCCGGGGAGAAGAAGGATACCGCGAAGAATATCCTGGCGAGCGGCGAATTCGTCGTGAACCTGGTGACCGAGGAGTTGTTCGAGGCGATGAATATTTCGGCGGCGGATTTTCCGAGCGGGGAGAGCGAGCTGGCCGCGGCCAATCTGCATGCCGCGCCTTCGGTGAAGGTGAAGCCGCCGCGGGTGGCGGAATCGCAGGCCAGCATGGAGTGCAAGCTGCACAGCTCGCAATTGCTGGGCAACAATACGCTGGTGATCGGCGAGGTGATGATGTTCCATGTGGCCGATCATTTGATGGGCCCGCGTTTGCATGTGAATAATTTCGCGCCCATCGGCCGGCTCGGCGCGCCTTCTGTTTACTGCCGCACGACGGATCGGTTTGATGTGCCGCGCATCAGCTATGCGGGCTGGAAGAAGGGCGCTGGGTAACTCCAAGATTGAGCGTTATGTTCGCGCTTCTACCCTCTGATGGAACTACTAGCCATCCCGCTAAGCAACCAGAATACGGTTGCTAAGCGGCTGGTTATGCCTAACCCTCTCCCTGATATAACAACTAGCCATTCGACTAAGCTGGCAAACGTCGCCAGCCAAGTCGCTGCTTATGCAAGGGCGAGGGGATGTGGGGGAACTAAAAGTTGGCAATCGGCAATCTGCTCTCACAGCCCTTCTTCCTTCATCGCGGCTTTCACTGCCGGTCTCGCGGCGATGCGTTCCATGTAGTCCTTCAGCACCGGCCAGGCCGACAGGTCGAGATTCGAGACGCGGCGCCCATCTCAGCACGGTGAACAGATAGGCGTCGGCGACGGTGAAGTGACCCATCAGGTATTTCCTTGTCCTTCAGCGCATCGGCTGCGTAAGCGATGCGTTGCTTGAGGCGCGGCATCAAGGCGGCCTTGGCTTCATCGTTCAGTTTGGGGTTGAACAGCGGGCTGCATCCCTTGTGTATCTCGCTCGAGATGAAGTTGAGCCATTCCTGCAGGCGATAACGCTCCAGCGTGCCGGCGGGCGGCGCGAGCATTTTGTCGGGGGCCTGGTCGGCGAGGTATTGCACGATCACGGCGACCTCGGTCAGGAGCTGGCCGTCGTTCATGGTCAGCGCGGGGACGTTGGTTTTCGGGTTGATCGCAATGTAGTCGGCGCCGGTCTCGGTCTTCTTGTCGTCGCGGTTGACCTTTTCCAGGGTGTAGTCCAGCCCGGCTTCGCGCAGGACGATGTGCGGGCAAAGCGCGCAGGTGCCGGGGACGTAATAAAGTTTGAGCATGGTTGATCTCCGTCGAATGGATGCGCTAGTTTACCCTGCAGTGGCCTGCATCACGTTGAAACTTATTTATCAAGAATCCAGCGCTGCGGAGAGCAGGGCGATGTTGTTTTCAAGATTCTTTCGCGCGGAATAATTCTCATTCGTGGATACTCGAAAGGGTTATTGAAAATAATATTATTAAGCATTAAGCTGCGTTTATAGCAAAGATGCATATAAGATATATGTTAAGTAACTAGAAGAGAGGTGAACGCCATGGTCGAGAATATTCTGGTAGAACGTGCTTACAACTTCAAGGTAGTCAAGTGGTTCGCATTCTGCGCTGTGGTTTATCTGGTGGTGGGCGCGCTGGTCGGTGATTTCATCGCCTGGCAACTGGCTTTTCCTTCGCTCAATATCGATCCCCACCTCAGCTTCGGGCGGCTTCGTCCTTTGCACACCAATGACGTGATATTTGCGTTCGGCGGCTGCACCCTGATGGCCACTGCCTATTACATCGTGCAACGCACCTGCGAAGTGCCGCTGTGGAGCAACAAATTGGCCTGGTTCACCTTCTGGGGATGGAACGCGATCATCGTCGGGGCGGTGGTTTCGTTTCCGATGGGCTGGACGCAAGGCAAGGAATACGCAGAACTGGAATGGCCGCTCGACATTGCGATCGCCGTGGTGTGGCTTTCCTACATGGGCAACTTCATCATGACGATCGCCAACCGGAAAACCTCGCATATCTACGTGGCGAACTGGTTCTTCCTCGGCATGATGATCATGATCACCTATCTTCACGTGGTGAATTCGCTGGCGGTGCCGGTGACCATGACCAAGTCGTACTCGATCTTCTCCGGCGTGCAGGACGCGATGATACAGTGGTGGTGGGGGCACAATGCGGTGGGCTTTTTCCTGACCGCGGGTTTCCTCGGCATCATGTATTACTTCATCCCCAAGCAGGCCAACCTGCCGATCTATTCTTACCGGCTTTCGGTGCTTCATTTCTGGGCATTGATGTTCGGTTATGTCTGGCTGGGGGCGCACCATCTGCAATATACCGCGCTGCCGGACTGGGCCGGTTCGCTGGGCGCGGCGGTCTCGATCGCGATGATCATTCCGTCATGGGGCGGAGCGATCAACGGCCTGATGACGTTGTCCGGTGCATGGAACAAGTTGCGCGACGACTACGTGTTGCGCTTCCTCATCGTGTCGCTGGCGTTCTATGCGATGTCCACTTTCGAGGGACCGGTGATGTCGATCAAGACGGTGAACGCCTTGTCGCATTACACCGACTGGACCATCGGCCACGTGCACTCCGGTGCGCTGGGCTGGGTGGCGATGGTATCGATCGGCGCCATCTACCATCTGTTGACCCGGTTGTGGAAAACCAAAATATATTCCGAGAGCCTGGTGAATACCCATTTCTGGATCCACACCATCGGCACCGTGTTCTACGTCTGCGCGATGTGGGTGTCCGGCATCATGCAGGGATTGATGTGGCGCGCAACCGACGAGTACGGCAACCTGACCTACACCTTTGCCGAAAGCGTCGCGGCGATGCATCCCTACTATGTGTTGCGCGCATTCGGTGGGGTGTTGGTGCTGGTGGGTGGGCTGATCATGCTTTACAACGTAGTGATGACGATACGCGGCGCCGGCCAAACCAGAATGGTCGCCGCGCCTGCACAAGCATAAGGGGGTAGACATGTCATTCCAGGAAAAACTTGAAAAGAACATCTGGGGCTTGGTCATCATGGTCGCGATCGTGGTGTCGATCGGCGGCATCGTTGAGATCGTGCCGCTGTTCTACCTCGACAATGTCACCGAAAAACTGACCAAGGACGAGGACAGCATCCGTCCATACACCGCGCTGGAACTGGAAGGACGGGACGTCTATATCCGCGAGGGATGCTACCTGTGCCATTCGCAGATGATCCGCCCGTTCCGCGACGAGAAGGAACGTTATGGCCATTATTCGCTGGCCGCGGAATCAAAGTATGACCATCCGTTCCAGTGGGGTTCCAAGCGTACCGGCCCGGATCTGGCGCGGGTGGGCGGCAAGTATTCGAACGAGTGGCAGTTCCAGCACCTGAAGGCGCCGCGTTCCCTGGTGCCCGAATCGGTGATGCCGAATTACGCTTTCCTGGACAAGGCGATGGTCGATGACTCGCTGACCGAGCGGAAGATGCGCGCGCTCAGATCGGTCGGCGTCCCTTATACCGATGCTGATTTCAAGACAGCATCGGCAGCGGTGCACGGCAAGACAGAAATGGAAGCTGTCGTGGCGTACCTGCAGGTGCTGGGCACGATGGTGAAGTTCGAGGAAGGGAAGGACTATCGTGAGTGAGATGATAAAGGGTTACTTTCAGACCGATTGGTCGGCGCTGACGCGCGCCGATTGGGCGGGGCTGGTGATCGTTTTGCTGCTGACCCTGGTGATGATCGGCCTCTATGTCTGGGTTTTCAAGCCGGGCAACAGAAACAAATTCGAGCAGTACCGGGACTTTGTGAACAAGGATGACAGAACAAGCGGGGAGGCCGGACATGGACAAGCACAGTAAACCGCAGCAAGCCAAGGACACCGGGCACGAGTGGGACGGGATCCGCGAGTTGACCAATCCGCCTCCGCGCTGGTGGATGATCACGCTGCACGCCAGCTGGATATGGTGCGTGATCTATTTCATCCTGTATCCGTCCATACCGCTGATACACGATTCCACCAAGGGCATCCTCGGCTGGACCATGATCAAGGAATACAAGGAAGCCGTGGCGGAAAACGTGGCGATCAAGGCGCCCTACCTGAAAAAGATTTCCGCGATGAGCGGCCAGCAGATCCTGGCCGACCCGGGCATGCGAAATTTTGCCGACTCGTCGGCCAAGGCGATATTCGGCGACAACTGCGCGGCCTGTCATGGTGCCGGCGGACAAGGGGCACCCGGCCTGTTCCCGGTGCTGGCCGATGACGACTGGTTGTATGGCGGGGACTTCGACACGATCGTTGAATCAATCACCAATGGCCGGCAGGGCTTCATGCCGGCACATGAAGGCATGCTTGACGATGCGACCATCAACAAACTGGCGGATTTTGTCATCGATGCTTCGCAGGGCAAGGCGACACCGGAGCAATTCGCCTTGTTCAATAATTCCGGGTGCGGGGGCTGTCATGGCGCAGATGCCAGGGGCGGAGCCATCGACAAGCTGGGTACCGGTGCAGCCAATCTCACCGACGCCATCTGGCGCTTTGGAGGCAAGCGCGAAGATGTATTGCGCACCATCCGCTATGGTGTGAACCAGGACAATCCCAAGACCCGGGTGGCCATCATGCCCGCGTTCGGCGGCAAACTGAGCCCGGAAACCATCAAGATGCTGGCAGTCAAGGTGCACGAATTCGGTGGCGGCCAATAACGCGAGCAGGCGAGCGGCCGTGCCATGGCAACGTTGCGCTGACTAGACCGGGGAGAAACAGATGGACGCAGTCGTTATCGGAGTGATTATCGCGCTGGCAGGGACCTTGTTGGTGATCGGCTATCTGGCCTATCGATTTTTCAAGATCATCATGAGCAGCGATAATAATGAAGAGTAGTTAGTGTGGGTCTGGCAAGCTTAGGGGGGCTGGCAAGCCTCCCTTTTGTTTTTTGGCTGACGGTGAAGTATATGATGTGCTTGATTCAATCCGGTTTTAACGAGGTTCGCAATGGCTGAGCAAGGGCTGCCGCTGTCCAATATCGAAGAGCTGTATGCAGATGCTGCGCATTGGCACGTCAATACCGGCGGCGAGACCATCCATGCCAAACGCATACCGGGCTTCTTCCGGAACCTTAAGTGGTATGCGGCAGCGACATGGCTGGTCTACCTGACCATGCCTTATGCCCGTTGGGATGGGCAGCAGGCGATCCTGTTCGATGTGCCGCATCGCCAGTTCCACCTGTTCGCATTGACCATCTGGCCGCAGGACATCTGGATGCTGTCGTTGGTGTTGATCCTGCTGGCCATCACCCTGTTTGGTGTCACCGCGGTGGCGGGCCGCGTGTGGTGCGGTTATTTCTGTTTCCAGACGGTGTGGACCGATGTGTTCACCTGGATCGAGGACAAGATCGAGGGCAACCCGATCCAGCGCCGCAAGCTCGATGCCGCACCGTGGAGCATCAGGAAGATACGCCTCAAGCTTTTCAAGCACACGCTATGGCTGGTGATCGCGATCATCACCGGCGTGACGTTTGCCGGTTATTTCGCGGACATCTACCAGCTTTGGCATGATTACCTGGTGCTGCAAGTGCCGATGATAGGCTGGGTGGTGCTGGCGTCATTCGTGTTCGGCACTTATGTATTCGCCGGGCTGATGCGCGAGCAGGTATGTTTCTGGCTGTGTCCCTATGCGCGCATCCAATCGGTGATGGTGGACAAGAACACCATCGTGCCAACCTACGATTTCCACCGCGGCGAACCGCGCGGGCGCGTGCGCGGCAAGGAAGGCGGCGGTCAGCGCGGAGACTGTGTGGATTGCCACTTGTGCGTGGGGGTATGTCCCACCGGGGTGGACATACGCGAGGGACTGCAGGAAGGCTGCATCACTTGCGGCATGTGTATCGATGCCTGCGACAGCGTCATGGACAAGGTGGGCAAGCCGCGCGGGCTGATCCGTTACATGTCGGCAAAGGAAATGGAGGGCGAGGTATTGCCGCCACTGTATAAGCGCACGCGCGTGCTGGTATACAGCAGTATCATTTTGCTTTCGGCTCTGGGCATCCTGTACGGACTGACGCATATCAACCCGCTGCAACTGACGGTATTGCACGAGCGCCAGCCGTTGTTCATACGCATGAGCGACGGCAGCATAGAAAACAAATACACCATCAAGGCGGTGAACAAGACCGGGATGGATGTCCCGGTCAAACTCAAGGTCGAAGGGATCGAAGTCTTGGCTATGCTGGTCAATGACGGCGCCCCGGTGGTGCTGCCCTCGACCAATATGATCCCGTTCCAGGTGCTGGTGCGTGCCAGGCCGGAATCATTGAAGCATGTGAATACGCCCATCCGGTTTGAACTGGAGGCAGAAGGCGAACACAAGATCGAACTGGAATACAAGTCGGTATTTGTCAGGCCGCAAGAAACCGAAGATGAACACGAAGAAGAACACGAACACGAAGGAAGAGATTGATGGGTATCAGTGCGCAATTGAAGAACGATTTGAAGAACCCCTGGCTGCGCGGGATTCTTGCGGTGGTCGGCGTGACGGTCATGGTGAACCTGGCCTTCATCCTGTACGCGTTCTGGTCGCCGCCGGAACTGGTGGCCAAGGACTATTACGAGAGAGGGCAGAACTATTTCCACGAGGAGATCAAGCGCGAGCAGTCTGCGGGCGATGCCTGGCGCTTGCAGCTGATGGCGCCCGACAAGCCCAAGTTGAATATGGAGCAGGATTACCGCCTGTATGTGATGGATCACGAAGGGCGGGCAGTGAACTCGGGAAAGGCCGTGTTGTTCATCTATCGCACCAATGCAGCGGAAAACGACTTCAGGCAGGAACTGCATTATGTCGACAGCGGCACTTATGCAGCAACGCTGCGCTTGCCTTTGCCGGGAACCTGGGACCTGATCGCGCAGATACGTTCGGGCGAGCAGAAGTACGATGTCGCACAACGCATCAATGTCGAAAAATAATTCGCCAATCGAAGCTTCCGCGATCTGTTACCACTGTGGACTTCCTGCTGCCGGTGCATCCGCTTGTGATGGCCTGGTCGCAGGCGAGCTGAAGCATTTTTGCTGTTCGGGTTGCCTGGCTGTTTGCAGGGTGATCCATGATTCGGGCCTGGCCGGTTTCTATCAGCGCTTGCACAGCCAGGAAAGAACCCTGGCACCGCCGCCCGAGTCGCCGGCGGATGTGGAGCAGTACGATCTGCAGGAAGTGCAGCGCGGCTTTGTCCGGGATCTGCCGGATGGGCGCAAGGAGGCGCACTTGCTGGTGGAAGGCATCCATTGTGCAGCCTGTGTCTGGCTGATCGAAAAGGCGCTGACCGGACTGCAGGGCGTCGCGCGTGCCGAAGTCAATCTCGCCCGCCAGCGTTTGTGGCTGCAGTGGGATCCGGCGCATGTCAGCCTGTCCGCCGTGATCCGGCGGCTTGCCTTGCTCGGCTATGCCGCCACGCCATTCGACCAGGAGAACGCCGAAGGACAGATGCAGCGTTACAATCGCCGCCTGCTGTTCCGCATGGGCTTCGCCGGATTCGGGGCGATGAACATCATGTGGATCTCCATCGCGCTGTATGCCGGCACATTCTCGGGAATCGAGACAGAGTACAAACAATTCTTCCACTGGATCGGCTTTGCCATCGCCACGCCGGTGTTGCTCTATTCCGGCGGACCCTTCCTGGCTTCGGCATGGCGCGGGCTGGTGTTGCGCCACTTCACCATGGATCTGCCGATCGCGATCGGGGCGTCCGTCACCTATGGTTATTCGCTTTGGCGAATGCTGCAGGGTACGGGTGAAGTCTATTTCGATACCGTGGTCACGTTCATCTTTATCATTCTGGTCGGCCGGTATCTGGAGGCAATGGCCAAGCGCAACGCATCTTCCGCCACGTTGCGGCTGATGGAATTGCAGCCGCGCATCGCCACGCGTCTTATTGAATCGTGCGAATCGGGCGAATCGGGCGAGGAGCGGGTGTCGGTGCGCAAGCTGGTCCCGGGAGATCGTTTGCTAGTCCGGCCGGGCGACAAGGTCCCGGCAGACGGCCGAGTCCTCAGCGGTGACAGCCATGTGGATGAAGCTATGCTGAGCGGCGAATCGCGCCCGTTGCACAAGACAGTGGGCAGCCGTGTGTCGGCAGGCACGGTCAACGGCGAAGGGGTGCTGACCATCGCAGTCGAGCAGATCGGTCACGGGAACGGTGCTGTCGCGCATCATTCACCTGGTCGAAGTCGCGCAAGGCTCGAAAGCGAAAGTGCAGCGGCTGGCCGATCGCATCGTGCCGTGGTTCGTGGCGGCCACGCTGTTGCTGGCGCTGGCCACGTTCGGTTTCTGGGTGCGGCACGATTTTGATACCGCTGTTCTGGCGGCCACGGCAGTGCTGATCATCACCTGCCCTTGCGCGCTGGGCATGTCCACGCCGATGGCGGTGGTTGTGGCTGCCGGTGCTGCGGCGCGACAGGGTGTGCTGATCCGCAACGGCGAGGCACTGGAGGGCTTGTCGACCATCGATCATGTGGTTTTCGACAAGACCGGAACGCTGACCGAAGGGCGCATGCGCGTGAGTCGCATATTCGCTGTGGCGGATGTGCACGAGAATGATCTGCTGCGATATGCAGGCGCGGTGGAGCGGAATTTTTCTCATCCATTGGCTCGCGCCATCGTGCTGGAAGTCGAGCGTCGCGGCCTGGGCTTTGCCGGGACCGGGCAAGTGCTATCACTCGGCGGTATGGGCGTGGGCGCCCTTGTCGACGGGGTGCAGGTCTGGTTGGGCAATGCGCGCTTGATGGCGCAACAGGGGATCGTGCTGCCGGCTGAACTGGCGGTACGGCAACAGCAGATTGAAAACGGAATGGGCGTCGCCGTGATGCTGGCCGCCGGAGGCCGTTTGCTTGGCATCCTGTGTCTGGAAGACCAGGTACGGGCAGGCGCGCGCGAATTGCTGGACCTGCTGCGCGGCCTGGGTATCGGTGTAACCCTGTTGACCGGTGATTCGCGCCGCGCTGCCGGGCATTTGCGCCAGCGCCTGGGTGACATGCGGGTGGTGGCCGAAGTGATGCCGGAAGACAAATCCCGCGAGATATCTTCGCTGCAGCAACAAGGTCGGCGCGTGTTGATGGTGGGCGATGGGGTGAACGACGCGCCGGCTTTGGCGCTGGCAGATGTCAGCATTGCGATGGGTTCGGGCACCGACGTGTCGATGGAATGTTCCGATGTGGTGCTGATGGGCAGCGAGTTGCGCAAGGTGCCTTATGCGATCGAGATCGGTCGCCAGACGTTGCGCACGATACGGCAGAATCTGATGTTGTCGTTGGTGTACAACGCGATCCTGGTGCCGGTCGCCATGGCTGCATGGGTGACCCCGGTGTTTGCAGCGATCGCGATGCCGCTCAGTTCCTTGCTGGTGATCGGCAATGCCGTGTTGATCCGTTATCGCATGAACGGTTTTTTCCCGCAGCAGCCGGACGTGGTTTATGAAAAGCAGTTGCAGGACGGTTACTCGACCTAACAACCAAGGAGAAGAGATGAGCGTAATCTACGGATTGATTCCCGGCATGATCCTTCTCGGTCTGGTCAGCGTGCTGATCTTTTTCTGGGCGGTCAGGGCAGGGCAATACGACGATCTGGAAGGACCGGCGCACCGGATCCTGAATGACGACGACATCGATGATCATGGCAGCGATGAGCACTGAATCTGTTTCTTCGGACCAACATTTGAAGCGGAGTAATTCGCGTTGCTTGAATCAATGCTGCTGATGTTGACCATGGGCCTGCTCGGCAGCCTGCATTGCATCGGCATGTGCGGTGGTCTGGTTTCCGCTGTAGCCATGAGCCGCCCGAAAATCTGGTGGCCCGGCCTGTTCGGATACCAGTTGGGAAGAGTGACGACCTATTCCCTGTTCGGTCTGATCGCCGGGTTGTTTGGCGCTGCCCTCGGCGAGATCGGAGGCTGGACGATGCTTCGGGCGCTGGCCGTGATCGCCGGAGTATTCATGGTCGTGTTCGGGTTGAATCTGGCCGGCTGGCTGCCCGACCCGCTGCGGCGCTTTACCGCATACATCAGCCAACGTATCGGGCTCGCCAAACTGGCACACCGATTGGCCGGACAAGCCAGTCTGTCCGGCTGGTATGTGATGGGCATGGCCAACGGTCTTCTGCCTTGCGGCCTGGTATACGCGGCGCTGGGATTGTCGCTGGCTTCAGGCGATGCGGCCTCAGCCGTGGGCATGATGTTCTTGTTCGGCCTGGGCACCATTCCATCGATGATGTTCGCGCCATCCCTGATCCGCAAATTGACCCCGGAATTGCGCGGCTGGTCACTGCGCATCGCGGGGATCATCGTGATCGTGCTGGGCGTGATGACCACGATGCGCGATGGATCCATGCACGGGCAACACGGGGCGAAGGCGCATGATGGTGCGATACATGATCAAACGATGCCTGACCACCCGATGCAGGACGGCGACCATCGTCCGATGTGAATTCAGGCCGATGTGAAATCAGGCCGATGTGAAATCAGGAAGGACCGGCAGGATTGGAAAAATGCAGTTCCGCCGGTTCGCCCTCGACCAGAGTCGCCACCAGCCCTGACGCAGGATAGTAAAGCAGGGTCTTCTTTTCTTCCGGATGCTCGATTCTGGAAGGCGTGCCGAAGCGGGCATTCAGCGTTTCGGTGTTCAGCGCGGTGCTCGGAATCAGCGTCAACTCCGTTACCAACAACTGGTATGCGAGGAGGTTATCTTCAGGCGCCAGGTCGCTGCGTGCAACCGCATTGGGGTATAGATGAGGCCGGGTGGCGCGCTGCTCGATCTGATGCAACTGCGCCGGAGTCGCATCCAGTCGCAGGATCACCTGGGTTTGGTCGGCGATGGCCGGAAAATAGGCTTCCAGTTTTTGTCCGGCTTTGGGATGGCCTGCCGGATAGATATATAGGGCGATGTCGCTGCGGCTCTGCAGAGCCAGCTCCGCTTCTCGCAATGTGCTTGTGCCCAGCGTGATACCCAGAACGTGCAATCTGCCGCGTTCGTCCACCCAGGTATCTTTTTTCTTGCCGGGGTGCTGCTGGTAATGGGTGCTGGTCCAGGCGAATACCGCAACGGTAGCCACCAGGGCGGCAAGGAATAATTTCAATCCGAAACGATCGCTGATTTTTTGCCGGTCAGTTGTTTCGGTATTGTTCATTTGAAATTCCGGGTTGAGGGAAACTTCCAAGGCTCGTCTTGCCGGCAAGTTCTGAAATCAAGTCTGCATATCCACCTGCAATATCTCACACAACTTGGTCGCGCGGTTCGCGGCCGGCCAACACTACTGCGCTTTTATTCATCTGGACGCCTTTGCGGTACAGGTTGGATCAGCCGCGATATTAGCAAGATTTCCACGCTGCTGGACACCTGATCTTTGCGCGATGAAAAACCTCGGCATTCGGCGTAAGATTCGGGGCTATGTATGGGGCAAGATAATGTACGAAGAGATACTGAGATTCTGGTTTGAAGAGATCGAACCATCGCATTGGTGGAAGAAGGACGAGGAGTTTGACCGGTCGTTGATCCAGCGGTTTTCAGACATTCATGCCCAGGCTGCCCGATGCGAGCTCTTTGACTGGAGGGTAAATCCCGAGGGCAGATTGGCGGAAATCATCGTGCTGGATCAGTTCTCAAGAAATATGTTCAGGGGGTCGCCGCTGTCTTTCGCCTTTGATCCATTGGCTTTGGCGCTTGCACAGGAAGCTGTTGCAGCCAGGGCAGATGAGGCGTTAAGTCCGGTACAGAGAAGTTTCCTCTATATGCCATACATGCACAGCGAGTCCCTGAAGATACATGAGATCGCTGTGGATCTGTTCCTGCGCAACGGCATCAAAGGCAACCTGGATTTCGAGATGAAGCATAAAAGCATCATCGAGAGGTTTGGCCGGTATCCTCACCGGAACAGTATTCTGGGCAGGGCATCTACCGATGATGAGATCGAGTTCTTGAAGCAACCGGGTTCCGGTTTTTGAGGCGCGAGCGAGGTTGTGCTGCAACAAAGATTATTGGGGCAGCAGTGCTTCGCAATTCTTTTTCTCACGCTATAGCTTCGTGTTTAACAGAAGGATAAGAACTGAAATGTGTGGCCGCTTCGCGACGACCCTTCCGCACAGGGGAGGGAAGTTGTAACGGCAGTGTGGGAGAGGGGATGTAGGAGCACTAAAAGTAGGCAATCTGCTATCTGCTGAAGCAGATGCAGAATTGTCACCGGGCCATGCCCGCGAACAAACAAACGATCGCGGGCATGGCCCGCTCCTACAAAAACAAATTATCTATAGGCTATTCCACGGTGCCGAAGGACGGGTCGCTGGAATAGGGCGGCAGCGGCAAGCCCGCGATGCGGCTGGCCTGGCTCACGGGCCCGCCGGGGAAGAGTTCATAGAGGCTTGCACGTCCGTGTCCATCGGTAAATTTTTCTTCCAGTTCTTTCAGCACCTCGCGCGCGCTTTTGGCGCCGCCGTGTTCGCGGTAGCGTTCGCGCAGGTAGTTGATGATCGCCCAATGTTCGTCGGTAAGAAAGATCCCTTCGGCTTGCGACCGGATCTTTGCAGCAAGTGGCGACCAATGTGCGAGGCCGAACATGTTGCCTTCCGGATCGTTGCGCGCGGTAGTGGCTTTGTTGATATCCAGCATGATGTGCCCCTTTTCTGAATAATGAGCCATGTTTGATACGCGCGAGGATATAAAGTTTTATACTTCTTTCTCATATCTATATGCTTGAAAATAATAAGGTGTAGGCTGAGGGCGCACGGAAAATTGTTACAGCCAGTAGATACCTGCTCAAATCTCTGGGAGAATGTCCGCCGGCACCAAGGAGTCATGAATGGATAGCGTCGATCTTTCTGTACTCAAGTCACTGCGCGAATGGCAGGCGGGAGAGCTGCCGCTGTGGCTGGTAACGGTGGTGGAGACCTTCGGTTCCAGCCCGCGTCCGCCCGGTGCGATGCTCGCGCTGCGCGGCGACGGCCAGGCGGTGGGCTCGGTGTCCGGCGGTTGCATCGAGGATGACCTGGTGCTGCGCGCGAAGCGCGGCGCATTGCCGCTCGATCGCTGCGAGGTGATCACGTTCGGCATCACCAGGGAAGAAGCCAAGCGATTCCGGCTGCCGTGCGGCGGCGTGATACGCGTGGTCGTTGAGCCAGTGCAAAGCCGGGAGCCGGTACAATATCAAAATTGGGTGGAGCAGGTGCTGCAGCTGGTCCATGCGCATCGGCTGGTCAGGCGCACGTTGCACTTCGATTCATTGCAGGTCGAGCTGGACGACGCCGGCCGCACCGAAAACATTTCCTTTGACGGCACGACCCTGATCACGGTGCACGGCCCGCGCTGGCGCATGCTGATCATCGGTGCCGGCCAGACTTCCGCCTATCTCGCGCGCATGGCGCAGGCGCTCGACTACGAAGTGTTCGTCTGCGATCCGCGCGCGGACATGCGACTCACCTGGGACGTGCCGGACACAACATTGATGAGCGAGATGCCGGACGATGCGGTGCTGGCGCTGCAAGCCGACAACTCGACCGTGATCATCGCGCTGACGCATGATCCCAAGCTGGATGACATGGCGCTGCTGGAGGCGCTGAAATCGCCGGCGTTCTATGTCGGTGCGCTCGGTTCCAAAGCCAACAATGCAAAACGCCGCGAGCGGCTCGCGATGTTCGATCTCACCGAACAGGAGATCGACCGGCTGCACGGGCCGGTGGGCTTGAACATCGGCAGCCGCACACCGCCGGAGATCGCGGTATCTATCCTCGCGCATTTGATCGCGATTAGAAGTCAATCAACCGAAACAACACGCGTTATTAAACCTATCAAGCAGGAGGTGTGCTCATGATCACTTTAACTATCAACGGAACCAAGACCAAGGTCGATGTCGACCCCAGTACGCCATTGTTATGGGTGCTGCGCGACAACCTGCAACTGACCGGCACCAAGTACGGCTGCGGCATCGCGCAGTGCGGCGCATGCACCGTGCACCTGGACGGCCGCGCGGTGCGCTCGTGCGTGACACCGGTGTCGATGGCAAGCAACAAGCAGGTCACCACGATCGAAGGCCTTGCGGAAACCGCGTTGGGCAAATCGGTGCAGGCAGCCTGGCAGGACGTGGACGTGCCGCAGTGCGGATATTGCCAGTCCGGCCAGATCATGGCGGCCACCGCGCTGCTCAAGGAGACCCCGCACCCCAGCGAATCGGAGATCACCGCCGCGATGGATGGCATCCTGTGCCGTTGCGGCACCTACAACCGCATTCGCGCGGCGATCGAGAAAGTGGCGAAACACCCGTTGTTGGCTGAACAAGACGGAGGTGCCAAATGAAAACGCAAATTGAAAACATCACCGCGCAAGATCCTGCGCGCCGCAAGTTTCTCAAGGATTCCGCCGCATTGATGGGCGGTCTGGTGATCGGTTTCTATCTGCCGATGAAGGGCGGACGCGCGTATGCAGCCGATGCGCCGCCGAAACCCACCTACCCGCCCAATGCCTTCATCCGCATCGCGCCTGACGACAGCATCACCATCGTCATCAACAAGTCGGAGATGGGGCAGGGTGTCTACACTTCGCTGGCGATGCTGATCGCGGAAGAACTGGAAGCCGACTGGAGCCGCATCAGCGTGGAGTCCGCGCCGGTGGCCGCGGTGTATAACCACACCGCGTTCCCGATGCAGATGACCGGGGGCAGCACCAGCGTCACGTCGTCGTGGGAACAACTTCGGCGCGTCGGCGCCAGCGGCAGGATCATGCTGATCCGCGCTGCGGCGCAGCAATGGGGCGTGCCGGAAAGCGAATGCCACGCCGAGAACAGCCAGGTGATCCATGCCGGCGGCAAGAAGCTGAGCTACGGCGCGCTGGCCGATGCCGCGGCCAAGTTGCCGCTGCCGGACAATGTCGCATTGAAGTCGCCCGGGGATTTCAAGATCATCGGCAAGCCGACCAGGCGTCTCGATACGCCGGCCAAGATCAACGGCACGGCGCAGTTCGGCCTCGACGTCTATCTGCCCGGCGTGCTGACGGTGTTGATCGCGCGCAGCCCGGTGTTCGGCGGCAAGGTGAAGAGTTTTGACGCGACCGAGGCGCGCAAGGTGTCGGGCGTGCAGGGTGTGTATCAGGTGCCGACCGGGATCGCGGTCGCCGCATCCGGTTTCTGGCCCGCCAAGACTGCGCGCGACTTGCTGGAGATCGAATGGGACGAGGGGCCGGGTGCCGCACTATCCACGGCCGGGATGTTTGCGGAATTCCTGGAGCTGGCGAAGAAGCCGGGTGCCGTGGCACGCAAGGATGGCGATACGGACAAGGGTTTCAAGTCTGCGCACAAGTCTGTCAGTGCCGAGTATGAGGTGCCGTATCTGGCGCACGCGGCGATGGAGCCGCTCAACGTGGTGGTGGACCTCAAGCCCGACCATTGCACCATCTGGACCGGCACGCAGATGCAGACCGTGGACTGCGCGATGGCGGCAAAGACCGCTGGACTGAAGATGGAACAAGTGGAGATCCACACCATGTTCCTCGGCGGCGGTTTTGGCCGGCGCGCCAATCCGCGCTCCGATTTCGTGATCGAGGCGGTGCAGGCGGCGATGGCGGTCGGCAAGCCGGTCAAGGTGGTGTGGACGCGAGAGGACGATACGCAAGGCGGCAACTACCGGCCGATGTGGGCCGACCGCATCGAGGCGGGCATAGCGAAGGACGGCAAGCCGCTGGCGTGGAAGCACACCATCGTCGGCCAGTCCATCGTTGCCGATACCGCGTTCGCAGCGTTCCTTGTCAAGGACGGCGTCGACCTCACCTCGGTGGAAGGAGCGGCGACGCTGCCCTACATGATCCCCAACCTGCAGGTCGAACTGCACAGCCCGAAGAATGCGGTGCCGGTGCAGTGGTGGCGCTCGGTGGGCCATTCGCATACCGCGTTCGTGGTCGAAACGATGATAGACGAACTGGCGCATCTCGCCGGCAAGGATCCGGTCGCTTACCGGTTCGATAATCTGCCTGCGGATTCGCGCTACCGCGGCGTGCTGCAACTGGCCGCGGACAAAGCCGGCTGGGGCCAAACGAAATTGCACTGCCGGTCATGCATACGGCGTCGCGGTGCACAAATCGTTCGACAGCTATGTGGCACGAGATCGCCGAAGTGTCGCTGGAGAATGGCAAGATCCGCGTGCATCGCGTGGTCGCTGCGGTCGATTGCGGCATGGTCGTCAATCCGGACGGCGTGAACCAGCAGCTCGAGAGCGCGATCGTCTACGGACTCTCCGCCGCGTTGCATGGCGCGATCACGCTGGAGAAAGGCCGCGTGATGCAATCCAATTTCAACGACTACCCGCCGCTGCGCTATTCCGAGATGCCGCGGGTCGAGGTGCATATCGTCGCAAGCAGCGAGCCGCCCACCGGCATCGGCGAACCCGGCGTGCCGCCGATCGCGCCCGCGGTTGCGAATGCGGTGTTCAAGCTGACCGGCAAGCGCATGCGGCGCATGCCGTTCGACCGGGAAAAATTTGCCTGAGCGGGGTGGCATCGCCGCCGTCGTACTGGCAGCGGGCTCTTCGCGCCGCTTCGGATCGGACAAGTTGCTGCATCCGCTGACGCTGCGCGGTGTGACGCTGCCGCTCGCCGCGCACAGCCTGCTGCCGTGGCTGGAGACGTTCGCGGATATCGCGGTGGTCGTCAGGCCGGGTGCGGAATCTTTTTGCAACGCGATCGAAACCGCCCTGGGCATTGGCAAAGGGGGCGCGATCAAATCTGCGCAGATAAGCTGGATCGAATGTGCGGATGCCGCGCAGGGCATGGCATCCAGCCTGGTCTGCGGCGTGCGCGCAAACCGTGATGCCGCAGGCTGGCTGATCGGGCTGGCCGATATGCCGGCGGTACCGATGGCCGCGATCGCGGGCGTGCGCGATGCATTGTCAGCCGGTGCAGCTCTGGCTGCGCCATCCTGCAATGGCAGGCGCGGCCATCCGGTCGGGTTCGCCTCTCGTTACTACGATGAATTGCTGCGCACTGCAGGGCGATAACGGCGCGCGGCGTTTGCTGGAGCGCGATACATCCCATGTCGTGGAGATCAAGATCGACGATGCCGGAATCTTTGCCGACATCGATGTCCCGGGCGACCTGCAACATCTTTGAAATTTCCGCCACTTGTCATCAAGGCGAATGTCGAACGCCAGCACTCGATCAAAACAACAATCCGCGCCGCGCGTTGAACACGCGGCATCTGCTCCTGCAAAAACGGATGCACGGCCCGAATTGTTTTAAGATACTGCAAAAGAACGTACCGATAAACCGGCCTCCACCCATGAAGCTCATCGATCCGAGAACAACCTACGTTCTGAAAAACCCGGTCGCTTTCTCGCTCGTGGTCCTGAAAGCTTTTCAGGACAACCAGGGCTTGCTGCTCGCCGGCGCGGTCGCGTATTACGCGTTGCTTTCGATTGTACCGCTGCTGATCCTGATGGTGATCGCGCTGTCGCAAGTGATCGACCAGGACGTGTTGCTGGCGACTCTGAACACTGCATTGGCATATGTGGTGCCGGGAAAAAACAAGGCGGTGGTGGCGGAGCTGAAGGCGTTCCTCGATAACCGCGAGGTGATCGGCTGGGTGCTGTTTGTGACGATGCTGTTTTTCAGCTCGCTCGGCTTCAAGGTGCTGGAGAGCGCGATCTCGGTGATCTTTTTGCACCGGGTGGAGCAGCGCAAGCGGCACATCATCGTTTCCATGCTGTTGCCGTTCGGCTATATCTTTTTCATCGGTGCATTGCTGTTCGTGGGTACATTTTTGATCGTCGACCTGATGGCGATAGGCAGCGAGCATATCGTGATCCTGGGTCATAGCTGGTCGCTGAGCGGTTTCTCGCGCTGGCTGATCTACGCTGCCGGTGTGCTCGGGGAGATCCTGCTGATTTCCTCGATCTACTACTTCATGCCGGTGGGCAGGCTGACGGCGCACCACGCACTGATTGGCGGCATCACAGCGGGCCTGTTGTGGGAAATCATCCGCCATGCGCTGTCCTGGTATTTCACCACGCTGTCGCAGGTGAACGTGGTGTACGGTTCGCTCGCCACGGCCATCATCGTGCTGCTCAGCATGGAATTGGCCGCCACGCTGCTGTTGCTGGGCGCGCAGGTGATCGCGGAATACGAACGTATCGAGCTTGGTGCGAACGAGCCGGTGCCGATGCATACCGATACCGGCTGAATCAGCCGCGCTGCGGCCAGGGTTTGTAGGAGCGGGCATGGCCCGCTCCTACAAAAACGCGGATCGTATAAATTAATGTTGCCGGTCATGTGTAATACGATGTAAGCGCGGTCATCGCTATGTTTGTCCAGGCGTTACTTGACACAAGGCGGTTGAACGTAAAGTTTGCTAGGGAAAATGCTGACTGGAAATCTGATGCAGGGAATATCAATGTCGTGGAGTCGTAATGTGCATGCGCTGGCACTTGTTTCATTTTGCCTGTTCACCACGGGTGCCGGCGCAGAGGAAAACCAGACGCTCACGCGCGCGGATGGCGCGTCCGTTCCGGTTCGCGTCTATGGTGTTGCTGCGGATTCATGCCGTGGCATCGCCGTGATATCGCCGGGCGCAGGCGGCACCGAGAAGGGCTTGAGTTACATCGCCGCGGCGCTCAGCAAGGGCGGATGGCTGAGCATCGTTGTTGGCCACAAGGAAAGCGGCCCGTCGGTGCTGCGCGCCGACATGCACGGGTTCGATATCAGGGGCGCGTTGCTCACGATGACGACGGACCGCAAGGCATACGAGGCGCGCTGGATGGATATCGGCGCGGCGCTGGATTGGGCCTACCCGCGCTGCGCCAGACATTTCAGCGCGCTGGTCGGGCATTCGATGGGGGCGGCCACGGTGATGCTAGAGGCGGGCGCCGGCAACAAGCTGAACCTGAGCGGCAAGGACCGGTTCGATGCCTACGTTGCGATGTCGCCGCAGGGACCCGGTTCGATATTCCCCAATGATGCGTGGCGCAACATCTCAAAGCCGGTGCTGATGCTGACCGGGACGCGCGATGATGCGCTGGAAGGAGGGTGGTCGTCGCGCACCGTTCCCTATGACGATATGCCTGCGGGTTGCAAATGGCTCGGCGTCATCGACGGCGCGACGCACATGAATTTCGGCGGCAAAGGCATGTCGCGGAAGACCGAGGCGCTGACGACACATGCCACGCTGACTTTCCTGGATAGCCTCGCGGCGGGCAGTTGCGCCACGCTCGCTGACGAGGATGGTATCGCGTTCAAGCACAAGTGAGATGGATAACGAACACCTGGAGTTGCTGGTCACGCGCGAGATGCCTTTTGGAAAATACAAGGGCCGCCTGATCGCCGATCTGCCCGGAAATTATCTCAATTGGTTTGCAAGTAAAGGCTTTCCGCCCGGCGAACTCGGCCAGCTGCTGGCGCTGATGCACGAGCTGGATCACAACGGTCTGTCGTCTCTGCTCGATCCGTTGCGAAAGCGCTGATTCTTCGTTGAAAGGTCACACGTAGGAGCGGGCCATGCCCGCGAACAAAACAACAATCGCGGGCATGGCCCGCTCCTACAAAACTGCGCATCTCTGGTTCAAAACTAACGAAAATCAATTGCTTAGACTAAATCGGGTTGGGGTGGGGACGAAGGCGTATAATGGACTCGTTCGAGCGGGGACGTTGAGTCCCACCATAGATGATGAAGAGATTGAAAATTGACCACGATTAGTTTTGCAGATTTAAAGCTGGCCCCGGAAATCCTGAAGGCGCTGGCCGAGTCCGGTTACACAACACCCACCCCGATTCAAGCTCAGGCCATCCCGCTGGTGCTGGAAGGCAGCGACCTGATGGCAGGCGCGCAGACAGGCACCGGCAAGACGGCTGCCTTTGCGCTGCCGATGCTGCAAAAGTTGTTGTCCCACGCGAGCTCCAGCACTTCGCCCGCGCGTCATCCGGTACGGGCATTGATACTGGTGCCCACACGCGAGCTGGCGATCCAGGTGGAAGAAAGCGTGAAGGTCTACGCGAAGCATACGCATTTGCGCTCGCTGGTGGTGTTCGGCGGGGTGGACATCAAGACGCAGACGCCGACCCTGAAGCGCGGTGTGGAGATCCTGGTTGCGACGCCGGGACGGTTGCTGGATCACATCGAGATGAAATCGGTGCAGTTGAATACGGTGCAGATGCTGGTACTGGACGAGGCGGACCGCATGCTGGACATGGGTTTCATGCCCGACCTGAAACGCATCCTGGCACTGTTGCCAAAGCAGCGTCAGAACCTGATGTTCTCCGCCACGTTCTCGACCGAGATCAAGAAACTATCCGCGGAGTTCCTGACCAGGCCCAAGCTTATCGAAGTCGCGCGCAGCAATGCCACCGCCGAGAACGTCACTCAAAAGGTCTATCTGGTCGAGCAGGCCGACAAGCATGTGCTGCTCGCGCAGCTGTTGCGCGGCAGCGATGCGTCGCAAGTGCTGGTGTTCACCAAGACCAAGATCACTGCCGGCCGGCTCGCCAGGCAATTGCAGAAGGAGGGCGTTGCCGCCGATGCGATACATGGCGACAAGACCCAGCTGGAACGCATCAAGGCGCTCGATGCTTTCAAGCAGGGCACGGTCACCGTGCTGATCGGGACTGATGTCGCCGCGCGCGGCCTGGATATCGACCAGTTGCCGATGGTGATCAACTACGAGATCCCGCACGCTCCGGAAGATTATATCCACCGCATCGGGCGCACCGGCCGCGCGGGCGCTTCCGGCAAGGCGATCTCGCTGGTGTCGCCGGAAGAAGAAAAATACCTGAAGGAAATCGAGAAGCTGATCAGGACCGAGATCCCGAAAGAAACCGCGCAGGTGGAGCATGCCGCGAAGTCCAGGGCGCCGCGCGGTGAACATCATGAACGCAGCCGCGCACCCCGTGGAGAACATGCAGAACGGAGCCGTTCACCGCGAAGCGATCATGTTGAACGCGGCCACGCGCGGCCTGCCGCACCGAAGAAACCCAGCCATGATCCGTGGTTCGACAAGCCTTATGAACCGAGCGGTGCCGCCACGCCGCAGGAAAAGCAGCCGGAACAATCCGCGAACAAGCCGAAGAAGCAAGTCGCGGCGATATTCCAGCGCCGGCAAGGCTAATTGTAATCTTGTTGTAGGAGCGGGCCATGCCCGCGAACCAAATTTTGATCGCGGGCATGGCCCGCTCCTACATAGCCCAGTTCAGGACGAACAAGTCATTTCGAGTTGCCGCATCCAATCCGGCAGCAAAAATCATATTTGTGTGGTAGATTGATCTGGCAATTGGAATTGATGGTTCAAACTCTCAATCGAAACACATTTCAGGAGCGACCAATCATGATTTTTTCCGAAGCAACTTGTAAGTTCTGGACACCCCGTATTCTCGGCATATTGCGCATAGTCACAGGCTTCCTTTTTTTGCAGCATGGCACGGCAAAACTTCTGGGCACTCCCCATGTCGCGATGTTCGATAACCTTCAACTGGTTTCACTGATCGGCTTGGCCGGGATATTGGAACTGGTGGGCGGGCTGTTGATTCTGATCGGACTGTTTACGCGGCCGGTGGCCTTCATATTGTCGGGCGAGATGGCGGTGGCGTATTTCATGGCACATGCGCCACACAACTTGCTGCCCATTCTGAACCAGGGTGAACTGGCCGTTGTGTACTGCTTTGTCTTCCTCTATCTTTCAGTCGCTGGAGCCGGGGAATTCAGTTTGGATGGGATGCGCAAAAAGGGTTGAACCTGTCAAAGCGGGAAATTACTGCGTAAACCCGTCTATCAGGACGAGCAACTCACTTCGATCTGCCGCGCCCAATCCGGCGGCGCGGCGGCATAACTCTCCATCCCGGGCTGTTCGTCGAATGGTCTGCCGAGCAGATTCAGCAACCTGTCTATTTCGGAATAATCCTGATGCTTCTCGGCTAGCTCGATCGCATTTTGCGCGAGGTAGTTGCGCAGGATGTATTTCGGATTGACCGCATCCATGCGCGCCTTGCGTGCGCTGTCGAAACCATGCTCGTGCAGCAATCGCGCGCGATAGGTTGCGGCCCAGGCATCGAAAGCCGCGCGGTCGATGAACTGGTCACGCAAAAAATCGTTTGTCGCGTCTGCAGACGAGTCGAAATTTCCCAGGCTGCGAAACAGGTTGGTGTAATCGACCTGGTTGGCGTGCATGATATGCAACAGTGAGCCGATCAGCTGGATATCTTCCTCGGCGATATTCTGCAGTCCCAGTTTTGCGCCCATCAATTCCGCATAATGGCGGTGATACGCGGGGGCATAACCATCCAGCACGGCATGGGCCTGTTCTTTCGCGATCAACGGCGACAGGGCTTGGGCCAGGCAGGCAAGATTCCACAGGCCGATCTGCGGTTGCTGATCGTAGGCGTAGCGGCCGCGCGGATCGGAGTGATTGCAGATGTAGCCGGGGTCGTAACTTTCCATGAAGCCGAACGGGCCGTAGTCGAAAGTCAGTCCGAGTATCGACATGTTGTCGGTGTTCATCACGCCGTGCGAAAAGCCGACCGCCTGCCACTGCGCCATCAGCTTGGCGGTGCGCTGGGTGACCTCGTTCAGGAACAGTTGGTACTTGTCCGCATCATCCGACGAGATCGGGGAAAGTGCCGGGCGATGACATAGTCGGCGAGTTCGGCGATCTGCTGATGCTGGCCGCGCGAAAAGAACACCTCGAACGAACCGAAGCGCACGTGCGACGGCGACAGGCGGGTGAGCACTGCCGCGGTTTCGATGCGTTCGCGATAGACTTCTTCGTCGCTGCCGGTGATGCACAACGCGCGGCTCGTGGGTATGCCGAGCCCGTGCATGGCCTCCGAACACAGGTATTCGCGGATGCTGGAGCGCAGCACCGCGCGGCCGTCGCCCTGGCGCGAATAGGGCGTGATGCCGGCACCTTTGAGTTGCACATCCCAGAGTTCACCGGCGCGGTTGCGTATCTCGCCGAGCAGGATCGCGCGCCCGTCGCCGAGTTGCGGCACAAAGTGGCCGAACTGGTGTCCTGCGTACAGCATAGCCAGCGGATCGGCGCCTGGCAACAGCCGATTCCCCGAGAAGTGTTCGGCGAAATCTGCGCGCGAAGTTTCCATGCTGTCGAGATTGATCAGGTGCGCGGCGTTGGAATTGAAACTGACCAGATAGGGATCGGGCAGGGGTGTGGGATTCAGGCGGCTGTGAAAACTGTCGGGCAGGCGGGCGAAAGTGTTTTCGAAATTCAGTTGTTCGAGTTTTTGCATGGGTAAAACCGTGCCGGAATAGGGGGCCGCAGAAATTCAGGTTTTGTCATTGATAGAACTACTAGCCATTCGACTAAGCCCGCAAGCGGGCAAGTCACAGGTTATCCCGCACTGCGTGTGTTATGCATGTCGAAGTTGTAGGAGCGGGCCATGCCCGCGAACCAATTATTGATCGCGGGCATGGCCCGCTCCTACATAAATCGGCTAGCCAGCATGACGAATTTGTATTGAAAGTCAGACGCAGCCGGTAGGTTTCGGCAGGCCGCCGTATTTGGTGATGGGTTTCATCGGGCCAGTCATCCACAGGTCGAAAACTTCCTTCTGGTCCTGTTCGATATATTTCACGAATTTGCGGATCGGAGGCACGGTGCCGAATTCTTCGTAGAACTCGCGGGCTTTCATGATGTGCGCCCATTTCTGTTCATTCAATTCGTAATTGTCGGCCTCGGCCATGGCCTTGGCGATCTCCGGCGTCCAATCGCTCATGCTCTCGAGATAGCCGTCGCCGTCGCGTGTAGGGATTTCCATTTGATTTGCTCCTGATTGATGATGAATAGACTCAATGTTAATTAACCCGAGTTAATTAGTCAAGTAATGATTCTGTGTGATGGTGCGGTTACAATGACAACGGATATAGAGATATAAATTCACTGTGCGCAGATTTTGAGCGTGTTTGAAAATATGACGATGAAATGGTTATGGGCAGGCGCGGTGCTGTTGCTGTCGGGTTGTTCGGGCGTGCCGAAAGGACTGTATCCGGTAACCGATTTCGATGTGAACAAATATCTGGGACATTGGTATGAGATCGCGCGGCTCGATCACAGTTTCGAGCGCGGCCTCAGCGAAGTGACGGCCGATTACCGCAAGCTGCCGGACGGCCGCATCGAAGTGATCAACCGCGGTTTCGACAGCAAAAAGAACAAATGGAAAGAAGCGAAAGGCGTGGCGCGGTTTCAGGGAAAATCGGATATCGGCAGTCTGGAGGTGTCGTTCTTCTGGCCGTTCTACGGCGCGTACAACGTGCTGGTGCTCGAACCGCACTACCGATATGCGATGGTGGCGGGACCGAACCGCGATTATCTCTGGATACTTGCGCGCGACCGGAAACTCGATCCGGCGACGCAGGCGAATTTAGTCGAGCGTGCCAAGGCATGGGGATTTGCGAGCGACAAGCTGATCTACGTCGAGCATGGGAACACACCGATAATGGCTGATTGAGCATATGAATAAAGTTTCTGTGGTGTTTGTCTGCATGGGCAATATCTGCCGGTCTCCGACGGCGGAGGCGGTGTTCCGCCACTATGTCGAGTCTGCGGGTTTGTCCGAACACATTATGATCGATTCGGCCGGAACGCATGATTATCACATCGGCGACAAGCCGGATTCGCGCGCGCAGCGCGCGGCACAGCAGCGCGGCTATGACATGAGCAAACTGCGCGGCCGCCAGGTGGAAGAGGAAGATTTCCGCCGTTTTGATTATGTGCTGGCGATGGACAGGTCCAACCTCGCCATTCTGCAGCGTATCTATCCCCGGGACAGCGATAGCCAGGTGGGACTGTTCCTTGAATTCGCCCGCCATCACAACGAACGCGAAGTACCCGATCCGTATTACGGCGGCGCTGATGGATTCGAGCGCGTGCTGGATATGGTGGAGGATGCCGCGCAGGGATTGCTCGAGGAGATCCGCCAACAGCATTTTGCGACCTGATTCCTGACCGGGCCTGCAATTAAAAAGCCGCACGACTTTCATCGTGCGGCTTTGCTGATTGTAAACCGGAATTACCGGCGGTTTATTGCCAGATTATCCCTGGGGCGGTTGTTGTGTCTCGATTTGCACCAGCGGTTCATTCTCCACATACACTTCACGCTGGCGTTCGCGGCGGCGGCGCGGTGCGTGCCTTTCCGACGGGGTTGAGATGAATTCCGCAACGGTGCTCAGCTTGATGGGATCGGTTTCGATCTGGATCAGGCCGTTGCCCGGTGTCTTCCTCGCCGCGGGTGCAGGTTCGACAACCGCAGGCAGCGTCGGAGTGACAACTGCAACTTGGGTTGGCTGCATCACCGCCGGCAGTTCAGGTTCAATTACCGCAGGCGGGGGGCTTGGTGTGAATACCGTCGGCATCGCGATGTATTCGCTGGGTTTGACGAATCCGTCCGGGTAGGCGATATATTCAGTGGGCCCCGTGTTAACTGGCGCGGGGCTGACCGGTTCGTTGTCCATCTTTTCGAAGAATTGCTGTGCATTGACGGCTTCCACATTGGCTGACGATGCTGCGGCGAGTTGTGCCGCTGCTTCGCGATGCTCGCGCTCCTTGCGGCCACCGCGGCGTCCGCGGCGGCGTCCGCCTTCGCGCGGTGCCGCTTCGGCCTGTTCCACCGCGGCAGCCGCAACCACGCTTTCGAGTATCGGCTTTTCTTCGGCGGGACGCTGTTGACGCGGAGGCTTGGGCTGACGCGGTTCCTGCGGTTTGGCTTCGGCTGGCATCGGCTTGTTGCGCGCTTCGTGGCGATCGCGAGTAGCGCCGCCCTCGGGACGCTCACCCCGTTCACCGCGTTCACCGCGTCCCGCGCGCACCACGCTCGCGGCGTTTGCCGCCTTCAAATCGTTCAGCGCGTTCGGGACGCGAACCGGTGCGCGGCCTGTTTCCCGCGGTTCTGCCTTTGGGTTGTTCTTCCTCGCCCGATGATTTGAACCAGGAAAACAGTTTGCCGAAAAACGACGGCTTGGGAGCTTCGGCTTGCATCGGCGCGGCTTTCATCGGCGTGACGCCCTGCACCACGGCTTGCGCGCGGGTGGCTTTTTGCTGCTCTTGCGCCGCGGTCAGCGGCATTTCTTCGGCTGGTTTTTCCACCAGTTTGTAGCTGGCCTGCAACACATCGCTGCCCAAGTCGTCGTGGCGCAACCGGGTGATGCTGTAGTTGGGTGTTTCCAGATGCGGGTTGGGGATCAGCGTGATGCCGACTTTCAGGCGCAATTCGATGCGATGGATGTCGGAGCGCTTTTCGTTCAACAGGAACGTTGCCACATCCACCGGGAGTTGCACGTGGATCGCCGCGCTGCTTTCCTTCATCGCCTCTTCCTGGATGATGCGCAGGATGTGCAGTGCTGACGACTCGATGCCGCGGATATGGCCGATGCCGCTGCAACGCGGGCAGGCGATGTAATTGCCTTCGCCGAGGCTGGGCGCCAGACGCTGGCGCGACAGTTCGAGCAGGCCGAAGCGCGAGATCTTGGCGGTCTGCACGCGCGCACGATCGTAATGCAGTGAATCGCGCAAGCGGTCTTCGACATCGCGCTGGTTGCGGTTGCTTTCCATGTCGATGAAGTCGATCACGATCAGACCGCCCAGGTCGCGCAAGCGCAATTGACGGGCGATCTCTTCCGCTGCCTCGAGGTTGGTGTGGAACGCGGTCGCCTCGATGTCCGAGCCTTTGGTGGCACGCGCCGAGTTGATGTCGATCGCGGTCAGCGCCTCGGTGTGGTCGATCACGATCATGCCGCCGGATGGCAGACGCACTTCGCGCGCATGGGCGGATTCGATCTGGTGCTCGATCTGGAAACGCGAGAACAGCGGCACGTCATCCAGATAGCGCTTGATGCGGTTCACGTTGCTAGGCATCACCGTGCTCATGAACGCCAGCGCCTGCTGATAGACATCTTCGGTGTCGATCAGGATCTCGCTGATCTCGGGGTTGAAGTAATCGCGAATGGCGCGCACGACCAGACTGCTTTCCAGATAGATCAGCGACGGTGCTTTTTCGGATTTCGCCGCGCCTTCGATCGCATCCCACAATTGTTTGAGGTAATCCAGGTCCCATTGCAACTCTTCTTCGTTGCGCCCGATACCCGCAGTGCGCGCGATGATGCTCATGCCTTTCGGAACTTCGACATTGGCCAGCACTTCGCGCAGTTCGTTGCGCTCCTCGCCTTCGATGCGGCGCGATACGCCCCCGCCGCTCGGGTTGTTCGGCATCAGCACGATGTAGCGGCCGGCCAGGCTGATGTAGGTGGTCAGCGCTGCGCCCTTGTTTCCGCGCTCGTCCTTTTCAACCTGCACCAGCAATTCCTGGCCTTCGCGCAAGGCTTCCTTGATCGAAGGACGGTTGCCGCTGCCGGATTGGTAAAACTGGGGAGCGACTTCCTTGAACGGCAGGAAACCGTGACGGTTGCCGCCGTATTCGACGAAACAGGCTTCGAGGCTGGGTTCGAGGCGGGTGATGACTGCTTTGTAGATGTTGCTCTTGCGTTGCTCTTTGCCGGCGGTTTCAATGTCGAGGTCTATCAGTTTCTGACCGTCGACAATGGCGACACGGAGTTCTTCCGGTTGTGTCGCATTGAATAACATGCGTTTCATTTTATCTTCTCCCGCGCTCTGACACGGGCGAGACCAAGCTATACGCGGTTAGGCGTTAGAGAGGAGCAATCGTGCAAAAATTCTTGAATTGTGCAAACGGTTGGTCAATTAAGTTCTCTTTTGGTAGCCAGTCTTAAAAAATTCGTTCTTTGGGACTTCTGCATCAGTGGCTGCGGGTGCATTGCTGCATACGCTACGCCGACTGGTGAAAAGATCCTTTTTGGGTGTTGCAGCCCTGATTCAATAGGGTCGGGGCTGCAACACGGAAATCCACAGGTGCTTTGAGCGCGCAAATCAATTACTATCACTGCTGGTTCCGGTGAGTGATATTAACCGGGCTGCGGCTGGAAAGGTGGCGGCATATACATCACACCGTCGCTTGTGCCAAACAATTCCTGGCGGGGAATTTTATCCCTGACTTACCCTATCCAAATCGCGCGAGCGGCGAAGTATAAGCATAATGAACGGTTTAAGCAAAGATTCTGTCAACTTTGTCGAAATTGACGAAAGTGGCGCAGCCCAGCGCATCGACAATTTCCTGTTCAAGCACCTGAAAGGCGTGCCCAAGAGCCATATCTACCGGATCCTGCGCGGCGGGGAGGTGCGGGTGAACAAGAAACGCATCGACCAGACCTACCGGCTGCAACTGGGCGACCTGTTGCGCATCCCGCCGATACGCGTGGCGGCAAAGCACGAAATCGAAGCAGTGCACATCCCGCTAGTGGAATTCCCGGTCATTTACGAGGACGACGCGCTGGTGGTGGTGAACAAGCCGGCCGGTGTGGCGGTGCATGGCGGCAGCGGCGTCAGCTTCGGCGTCATCGAGCAGATGCGCCACGCGCGTCCGCAAGCCAAATTCCTCGAACTGGTGCACCGGCTCGACCGCGAGACCTCGGGTGTGCTGCTGCTGGCGAAAAAACGATCCGCGCTGACCGCGATGCACGAGATCATGCGCGAGGGAAACAGCGACAAGCGTTATTTGACCCTGGTGCTGGGGCAATGGAAGAACGTCAAGCAGCACGTCAAGTTGCCGCTGCACAAGTTCGACACACCCAAAGGAGAGAAGCGCGTGATGGTGCGGGAGGACGGGCAGGCCTCGCACACCATCTTTGCGCTGCAGAAGAGCTGGGCGCCACAAAATAACGAGCCTGGATTCAGCCTGTTGGAAGCGCAGCTCAAGACCGGGCGCACCCACCAGATCCGCGTGCATCTCGCGCACCTCGGCTTTCCGATCGCCGGGGACGACAAGTATGGCGACTTCGCGCGCAACAAGGTGTTGGTGAAGCAGGGGTTAAAGCGCATGTTCTTGCATGCATACAGCATTGCATTCGCGCATCCGTTGACGGGGGAGCCGCTGCGGCTGGTCGCGCCGCTGCCGAAGGAGCTGGAGAGTTTTATCGCGAAGCTGGATGGGTTGGCTGCGTAGGCTGCATCGCATCAGGACTATTCACGCTATGCTTTGGCATTAATCTGTTTTTCCGAAACAGCAGCAAATAACAACATGATTGTCGTGGCAATTAACAATATATTTCTGGAAAACAGAATAAAGACGGCGGTTGGGGTCGGGGCAGCCCAAATTACGCTTCCATCCGGCAACTGCATTTGATGATGCACAAATTCGGTAAAATAATATGAAGGTATCGCAGCCGTAAATACGCACGCGGCGGCAAATAAAATTCCTATGGTCAGGTTCCTTTTGTTTTCATAAGCAAGAAGGGCGAACAACGGAATTACCCAAATAATATATTGGGCGGAAAAAACCTTTGCCGCAGACATTCCCGCCAGCAAAGTGGCGATAGTCAGGCAGATAAAAGTCTGGGGCATGGTTTGCGCCAGATTGAGTCTCTGTATGCGAGCCGGGATTGATGTTCCCGTCCGGAAGAAATGGCGCTTTATCGCGACGATCAGCACAAAGGTGATACCCAGCACCATGATTGCGACCAGCGGCGTCGAGATCGCCAGAAAGAAAGGCGCCAGGGGCGAGTCGATGTTATATGCGCCAAATCCATGGGTCACGTGCACCGGCAGCCCAATAAAAGACAACACCATGAGCAAAGAACTGTATGTCGATTCGAGCTGCAGACCCCGCTCGCTGTGATACAAAATGAAATCGAGGGTCGCCTTGCCTGCCCATAAATAAAACGGGGCGAATATCCCGAAAACCATAGCCGTCAAATACACGATCCGCTTAAGCAGTGCCAACAGAAATCCCCGGTTGAAGACATCCTCGTAAAGACATTTGTGATATTCGCCAGGCAGCGAACCGATCAGAAAGACCGGAATGAGCAGGACGGGCACCAGTTTGAAATTGATGCCCACCGCCAGCATAAAAAGAGCCGCGGTCCAGTGCAGGCGGCTCAGCAGCAAGACCAATGAAAAGAATATCAAACCGCCCAGGAATAAATCCTGCCTGTCATAGAGAAAATGTCCCAGAAAGACACCCGTAATGACATAAAGGCCCAACCCTGCCAGATCGGTTTTTAGAAATTCGGTTGGTTTAAGCCAAAGCCATAAAAGGACAAGAAATATAGCCGATTCAAATATCAGATAGAAAATCTTGAATAGATGTTTCCATGCGGCTTGGGCCGCCTGCGTAAAACCGTCCAGTTCCTGATCACCGCCGACAAAAAACACAGGCACGGATTCCCACAAGATAGCCAGCGGGGGATATTCCATGATCTGTTGCTGTTTGGGAAGATCGGCAATGCCAATCCTTTTTGCATTGGCCAACTCCATTTTTTGGTGAATTTCATAAACCGAAGCACCCTTGCGCACAGCCTCGCGAAATTCCAGCGCATCTATCCCGTAAAAAACCGTATCACTGCCGGGACTATCATGCCAAAGTGCCAGAAATATCCGTGTTATCAAAAACAGGCCGATGACAGAAAATAAAATGAAATTCTGGAGTGGTTTGCGTGCGGAATTATTAAGCGGATCATCCTTCATCATTTTTAATTGTAACCTTTATATGTCGTACTTCGAGCCGCACATGATCGTAAGGAATTGGGCTGGCTGGATCTATTTAAGCGGCATCATCCGCGCGGCGAACACGGCACCCATCGTGACTGCGACCAATCCGGCCATGGTGCGCAAGGAAAGCGGTTCGCCCAAAACAGGCACGGCGGCGAGAGCGGACAGGCCGGGCACGATGGCCATCATCAGTGCCACCGTTTGGCCGCCCAGGCAACGGACTGCAAATGTGTAGAGCAACATGGCGACGAAAACGACCAATACCCCTTGATAGATCGCCTGCATCGCAATTTCGGCAGGGGGCGCCTGGCCCATCGTGCTTGGCAGGAATAGCCACCAGACCGGCAAATAAAGGATGGCGCTGCCCAATGTCGTGCTGACTGCCGCAGTCAGCGGCGGCATCGGATAGCGACGCAACAGCAGCGTGAACACCGCCCATAACGAAGAGCCGCAAAGAAACAGCAGGTCGCCGAACATTTGCGTTCCGGACAGCTGTGCCCCGTGGGAAAAGGTATCGGCAGCGGTAAATGTGATGCCGATAAAAACCAGAATTAGTGCGATTCGTTGCGACGGTGAAGGTTTTTGCCGCAGCCACAACCCGGCAATCACGGCAGTGGCAAATGGCAGCGCGCCCGGCAGCAACACGGATGCATGGGCGGCAGGCGCCATGCGAAAGGCAAGGTACACCGCGATGGCGTAGCCTACTCCGCCGAACACTGAAAACAGCAGGATCACCTTGTACGGCGGCAAAGTCACGCGCGGCAGAAATACCAGCGCGATCAGCGACCCCACGCCAAAGCGCAACGCGGTCACATCCCAGCCGGTCAAAACGCCCTTGCCGCCATAACGTGTGACCAGAATGAAACCGGTCCAGATACAAATGGTAAAAAGGACCGCAATCAGGCCGGCGCGAATTGAATAGTGTTCGCTCATGTGGATTTGAGTGATAATTTATCAGACCAGGCCAAGGTTTGGTGAGCGTCAAAAAACTGTCGCTTCCCCGCGATCAACCGCTTTGTGCACGGACAGGGCGATCATTGTTTCGCAACGCATACCCGATTGCGACCTTGTGATTTGGCTTGGTAAAGTGCCTTGTCGGCAAGATTCAGCAGCACATCCAGATTGTCATCCTTGGAAACCAGTGACGTCACGCCGATCGAAACGGTAAAGTGCAGGGGCAAGCCGCCTTCCAGCGGCACTTTTGATTTTGCAATGGATTCCCTCAGACGCCCGGCAACTTCGGCCGCTTCTATCAGTTCTGTTTCCGGCAACAGTATCACGAACTCCTCGCCGCCGACGCGCCCGATGATATCCACCTCGCGCAAGGTCTGCCTGCATACCTCCGCCAGCTTCATCAGCACCAGATCGCCTATCTTGTGGCCATAGCTGTCATTGACCTTCTTGAAATTATCGATATCCAGCATATACAGGGAGAGCGGTTTGCCATACCGTATCGCTCGGCTGAGTTCCAGTTCTGCCTGCTCCATGAAATATCCGCGATTGCTGACGCCGGTGAGGTGGTCGATACGCGCCTGGCGCGTGAGTTCAAGTTCAAAGAGCTTGCGCTCGGTGATGTCGCGAAGCGCTGTCAGCCTCATGGGAATCCCGCCCTGCACGATGGTCTGCCCGTGGGCTTCGACCATGACGCGCGTGCCGTCCTTGCGCAGCATTTCATGTTCTATGTTGCTTTCGGTTCCCGACAGGATGTTAGCCTTCACCCTGTCCAGGTCTTCGACGGCGACGAATTTGTCGATGGGCTGCCCGATCATTTCTTTTTGTTCATAGCCAAGGATATTTGCCAGCTGGCCGTTTACATCCACAAACTTGCCCTTTGAGGTTATCGCGATCCCTTCGAATGCACCCGAGGCCAATATCCTGAATCTCCTCTCGCTCTCGCGCAGATTTTCCCTGGCGATATTTATAGAGCGCATGTGTATCAGGCCGCCGAACGCAAACAGGAACAACAGGCTGCCCAGAGCGGCGGGAAACAGAAAATACAGCATGCGCTCGTTGTATAAATCGACAAAGGTCGGAAAATCGCCTTCAACATAGACCGTGAGGCCATATTCAGGTATTTCCTTTGCAGCTATGACCTGAGGGACGCTTTCCCCCTGGATTTTACGAAGAGACGGAAATTCGCTTTCCCCCCAGGATGTGATGTGCAGTTCCGGGAATTCATCCCTCTGGTAAATGGCCCTCTTCTCCGCAACGGACATCTTGCCGACAGGTGCCCCGGCGAGCGACAGCATCTCCTTGTCCTTGTCATGCGCAAGGATGATGACGCCATTCTTGTCGGTCACGTACGAATCGGTCTGCCTGATCAGGAACGTCAAGTTCGGGACATCGGCCTTGGCGACGACGGCCCCCATGAACTTGCCGTTGACGATGACTGGAGCTGAAAAGAACAGTCCGGGGATATTGGTGGTCTTGCCGACCGCATATTGCCTGCCGGGTTGTCCGTCTTTGTTCATCCGGAAATATTCACGCTCGGCGTAGTTGGTGCCTATGGTGGTGTTCGGTGTGTTCCAGTTGCTGGAAGCGATGGAGTCGCCCGCTGCATTGACAACATGAATGAGGTCAACATGGAAGCTGTCACTGGCAATGGCCAGGGTTTGATCGAGATCTTTCAATACCGGATCTTCCGTCCAGCGTTTTCGCTTCGTTTCCAGGGGCAGCTTCGAGGGTATGTTGCCTGATCCAAACAGGGACAATGCCTTGTTGACGCGAACCGCATGGACGAAGAATCCGGGAACACCACCCAGATAATTCAGGTTCCTGCGTATGCTGTCGGCCAGGTCCTGGGCGCGATCATGAGTGATCTCTGTTTCCTGCCGGATCTGTTCATTGATGCGGGCGTTGAAATAATTGCCCGAAATGATCCATGATGCCAGGCACCAAAGCAATATCAGCATGATCGCAAATAGCAATTTGAAATAGAAACTTCGCATCATTGGATCTCTTCAGGTGCTTTCTTCCGGATTACGCAACGGTTTGCCTATAGTGCCACCGTGCCTGTCAGCCGACAAATGTTTTGTAAAAGGGTATATATCAACAATTGAAGTTAAATACGAATCGCTGCAGGTGAATTGGCGAAGCCGATCATTTAAGCCCTGGTTTTGGTCAAAAACACAGTGACTTCCTCGCGGTCGTGATAAAGCTGCTTGGCCATCATTCGGTAATTGATGCCTTCTTCATCCAGCCGTTTGCGGATGCCGCCTAGCGCAGCGTCGAGTGCGGCGACGCGCTGCTTCATCGGCAGTTTCAGATTGAAGATCGCGTGTTTGCACCAGCCTGCCGTGAACCATGACGCTATCAGTGTGGCGACCCTGGAAGGTTGTTCCACCATGTCGCATACCAGCCAGTCCACGGCTTTGCGCGGCGCATACTTGAAACCGTCCTGTTTGAGATGTTGCACCAGCGGATGATTCGCCAGCACGCCTTTCATCGGGCCGTTGTCCACCGCGGTCACGCGGATGCCGCGCTTGACCAGTTGCCAGGTCCAGCCGCCGGGCGCCGCACCCAGATCCACCGCCTGCATGCCCGATCTCAACAACCGCGTCTGCTCGCTGCGATCCATGAATACCTCGATCGCTTCGGCCAGTTTCATCGTGGAGCGGCTCGGCGCCTCGGCGGGCATGGATTGGCGGACGATGCCCATGATCGCATTCGCGCTGTTATGCGGATCGCTGGTGCCGATCATTACGGAATTTTTGTCGGGAAAGAAAATATGGAGACGAGTCGAGCGGGGATCATCCTGCAAGCGGCCTTGTTCGCGCAACGCGGTCTCCAGCAACGGCTGAAATCTACGCGTAAAAGTCGCCAGCAGTTTGCCCGCGTTGGTGTCCGGCGCTTCCAGCCAGAGCGTGCCGAAGTTGCCGGGCAGGATGGCAATCGAATCAAGTATCGGAGTCAGACGATCGCGCTCGGGCAATGTTGCGATGTTTTGATGCAAACGGACCAGTTGGCGCGTAAAAATGAGTTCGCGGAACGAAAGTTTCTGTTCGTTGAGCGCGACGACCACATAGCCGCTATCGGGAATGAAAGCCGGCTGTTCGGCGATGACCGGCTTCTGCTGTTTCGCGTCGCGCAGCGCTTCATGCGCGCAATCCTGTTCGAAGCCGGGGCGGCAATACAAAAGCCAGTAATTGTGCAAAGTATTCTTCATGCGCGCATTGTGGCATAGGTTGGGTGCGCAGCCCGAAGGTGGTAATATCTGCGCCTGATTTTTTACCGCAGTTTGATGAGTAAACGTTACGATTTGATCGTGTTCGACTGGGACGGCACGGTGATGGATTCGACCGCGGTGATTGCGGGTTCGATACAGGCCGCATGTCGCGATCTGGGTTTGAATGTTCCCGATGATGAAACTGCTCGGCATGTGATCGGTCTGGGACTGGATCAGGCGTTGCGTTATGCCGTGCCCGATATGCCGGATACGATGCGTCCGGATCTGGTGGAGCGTTATCGCCGTCATTTCCTGGCGCAGGATCAGGCCATCCCGCTGTTCGATGGCGCGCGGGAAACGATAGCAGAACTGCATGATGCGGGATACCGCCTGGGTGTGGCTACCGGCAAGAGCCGCGCGGGACTGAACAGGGCGATGGAATCCACCGGCATGAAAAACTATTTTCATGCGACGCGCACGGCAGACCAGACACTTTCCAAACCTGACCCGGCGATGCTGCTCGAACTGATGGAAGAATTGGGGGTCAACGCTGAACGCACCCTGATGGTGGGCGACACCACCCACGATGTGCAGATGGCGCAGAATGCCAAGGTGGATGTGGTGGCGGTTGGATACGGCGCGCATACGCCGCAACAGTTGCGGGAGTTGAACCCGCTGGCACTGGTGGAAGATTTTGCGGAACTGAGAATGTGGTTTAAAGAAAACGCTTAAAGAATCTTATAAAGGAATTGCGATGTCAGATCAAAACAGCAACTGGGAACGCGGCGTGATGGAAAAACTGGCCTTATCGGCCCTACAGGAACAACGCCGTGCGCGGCACTGGGGGATCTTCTTCAAGACACTGACATTCGGCTATCTGTTTATCCTGCTTTTCATCTTCATGGGATGGATGGGGAAAAGTGAAACGCTTAGTGTCGGCAAGCACACCGCTCTGGTGGATATGCAGGGCGTGATCGCATCGGACAGTATGGCAAGCGCCGATAATCTGATACCCAGCCTGCAGGATGCATTCGGGGACAAGAATACAAAGGGCGTGATCCTGCGCATCAACAGTCCCGGGGGAAGTCCGGTGCAGGCAGGCCAGATCAACGACGAGATTCGCCGCTTGCGAGCGAAGTATCCGAAGATCCCGCTGTATGTGGTTGTTGATGACATCTGCGCATCCGGCGGCTATTACGTGGCGGTCGCGGCGGACAAGATCTTCGTGGACAAGGCCAGTTTGATCGGCTCGATCGGCGTGCTGATGGACGGCTTCGGTTTTACCGGAACCATGGCCAAGCTCGGCGTGGAACGACGCCTGATTACGGCCGGGGCCAACAAGGGTTTCCTCGATCCGTTCTCTCCGCTCAGCTCTGCGCAGCAGGCATATGCCAAACAGATGCTCGAGGAGATCCACCAGCAGTTCATCGATGTGGTGAAGAAGGGTCGAGGCAAACGTCTCAAGGAAACTGCGGACACTTTCAGCGGTTTGGTTTGGAACGGGCAGCGGGGCGTGGAATTGGGTTTGGCGGATGGTTTCGGCACCGTGGAATCCGTGGCGCGCGATATCATCAAGGCCGAAGACATCGTGGACTATACCACCAGGGAAAACCTGGCAGACCGTCTGGCAAAGCGCTTCGGCTTGGGTGCGATGAGTGCCTTGGGTTTTTCGACGCAAGCGAACGGGATGAGATTGCACTGAGGCCTTGCGTCAGGATGTACCCTGAAATGATGCGCAGCCCCGAATTTAGAAACACCCCAAAAAGGGAAGCTAGACCAACAATAATGAAATCGCTGCCATTACATGCTGGAATACGGTTATGCCTGTACTGATGGCATCGATATCGGGGTGGAACCGATTTCCGGTGCAATCCTGCGAGCTGGAACGTCCGGAACGCTACGCGGCGTTGCAGCCAACCGCTGACAGCGTTATCGCGCGCGGCCAAGGGCGCAGCTATGGCGATGCGGCGCTCAATGAAAACCGGCGCGTGCTGCTCACGGAGCGCATCAACCGCATGCTGGAGTTCGATGCTGAAAGCGGCATACTGCGCGCGGAGGCCGGCGTGACACTGGCCGAGATCCTTGAAGTGATCGTTCCCAAAGGCTGGTTCCTGCCGGTTACGCCCGGCACTAAATTCGTCTCGCTGGGCGGCTGCGTTGCGGCGGATGTGCATGGCAAGAATCACCATCATGAGGGTTCCTTCGGCGATCATGTCCTGTCCATAGAGTTGATCCTGGCCGATGCCTCACGTGTTATTTGTTCTCCTTCTGAAAGATCCGGACTTTTTTGGGCTACGGTCGGGGGCATGGGACTGACCGGCATCATCGGCGAGGTGACACTCAAGCTGATCCCGGTACAAAGCCCGCTGATCAAGGTGCATCATCACGCTGCAGTCAACCTTGAGCAGCTTTTCCGTCTCATGCAAGATCCTGACCTAGATGACCGCTATAGCGTAGCCTGGTTAGACAGCCTGGCGAGCGGGAATAATCTGGGCCGCGGTGTAGTCATGCGCGGACATCATGTGGAGCTGGCGGAGTTTCCGGACAAAATTCACGGCTCCATCAAAACGCAGCGCAGTTTTTCCGTTCCATTTGATTTTCCTGCCTGGATGCTGAATAGGTTGAGCATATCCGCATTCAATTCACGGTATGTCAAAAGGGAGGGCGGCAGGCGCTTTCCGTTCCTTAGCAACTATGATTCCTATTTTTATCCTCTGGATGCGATCGCCCATTGGAACCGCATGTACGGCAAGCGCGGCTTCGTTCAATATCAATGTGTGATCCCGGATGCGGCTTCGTTTGAAGGTATCGGGAAATTGCTGGAGGAACTATCGAACAGCCGCCGTCCATCCTTCCTCGCCGTGCTGAAACGGCTCGGACCGCAAAGCAGGGGGCTACTGTCCTTTCCGATGGCCGGCTATACCCTGGCGCTGGACTTGCCGATTCGCAACAAGGGACTATTCTTGCTGCTGAACAAACTGGACGAGATCGTTTTGCAGCATGGCGGACGGGTGTATCTGGCCAAGGATGCGCGCCTTTCCGCCGGGTCGTTCCGCGCCATGTATCCGCGTTACCCGGAATGGCTCAAGATAAAAAATGCGGTCGATCCGCACAACAGGTTCAGCTCCAGTTTGTCGCGGCGCCTGGAAATCGGAGGCTTTGCAGCATGAGAGTGTTTCCGTTTGCGGGTAGATTCTTCCGGAAAAGAAAAATTAACGAAGCACACGTGAGTGACTCGGTATTGATCCTTGGCGCCACCTCGGCCATTGCACGCGCCACTGCTGCAGCTTTCGCCGCGCGCGGCGATGCCTTGTACCTGGCCTCGCGCGATGAGGATGAATTGCGGCGCATCGCCGCTGACCTGCGGTTGCGCTACGGCGTCGAGATTTGCCATGGGTATTTCGACGCGGAAGCAACCGGGACCCACGAGGCGTTTTTTAAAACTGTTGTCACAGAGATGCCGAATCTTTCCGGAATCGTGCTTGCTTTCGGTTATCTCGGCGATCAGCATGCGGCGCGTGATTTCAAGTCGGGCGCAAATATCATCGCCAGTAATTTCACCGGCGCGGCATCCATCCTGAGTCACTGCGCGAATCACCTCGAGTCGCTGCATTATGGCTTCATCATCGGCATTTCCTCGGTAGCGGGCGACCGCGGCAGGCAGAGCAACTATGTGTATGGCGCAGCGAAAGGTGCACTCAGCCTGTATCTGCAAGGCTTGCGCAACCGCCTGTACCCGAGCGGTGTGCGTGTCGTCACCATCAAGCCCGGCTTCGTGGATACCGCGATGACATTCGGATTGCCCGGAATGTTCCTTGTGGCTTCACCGCAAAGCATCGGCAAGCGCATCGTGCGGGCCTTGGACAAATCGGCGGATGTGGTTTACCTGCCGTGGTTCTGGCGCTACATCATGCTGATCATCAAACTGATCCCTGAGCGCGTATTCAAGCGGATGAAATTGTGAGCGCAGTGCAAGATGATAAGCGCGTCGTGGCGGCATTCGATTTCGACGGCACGCTGACGCGGCGCGAAACGTTGCTGCCTTTCCTGTTGTATACGCTGGGCGCAGCGAAGGTGGCACGCCATGCATTCATGCTCGCCCCGACATTGGCTGGATATGGCCTGGGGTTGATACGCAATGACGTTGCCAAGGAGAAGGTGTTTATCCAATGCCTGAATGGAATCGGGTTTGATGCTTTGCGTAAGAAGGGCGAGGGATTTGCTGCGGAGATATTGCCGGGTTTGCTTCGCCGGGGAGCCATGCAGCGCTTCGAATGGCACAAGCACCAGGGCCACCGCTGTGTGGTGATCAGCGCATCGCTGGAGATCTACGTGCGGCCCTGGGCGATAAAAGCAGGATTCGATGAGGTGATCGCCACGCGCCTGGAGACGCATCAGGACGGGACGGTCACCGGCAGACTTTCCGGGGCGAACTGCTTCGGCCTCGAGAAGGTGCGGCGGCTGGAAGCGTTGCTTGGCGACAGGGATGACTATACCTTGTATGCATATGGGGACAGCCGGGGAGACAAGGAATTGCTGTCGTCCGCCGATTACGCTTACTATCGGCACATTCCAAAACCCTGGCGATGAAAAAGATGTTCGAGCTGCTGCGCCTGATGCGCCCGTACCAGTGGGTGAAGAACGGTTTCGTGTTTACCGGCCTGCTGTTCGGCCATGCCTGGCATGACCCCGATCTGGTCAATCAAGTGGTGATTGCCTTTGCCGCGTTCTGCCTGGTGTCCAGCTCGATCTACACCTTCAATGACATCGTTGACCTGAAACAGGATCGCCTCCATCCCAAGAAATCACAACGGCCTCTGGCTTCCGGACAGGTATCCGTTTCGGCCGCCGTCATGCTCGCAGCGCTGCTGGCCGTGCTTGGTTTGGTGCTGGCCTATGCGGCATCGCCACTTGTGCTCATCATCTTGCTGGTCTATGCGCTGATGAACATTGCCTATTCGCTGCGGCTCAAGCATGTGGTGATCCTGGATGTGTTCATCATCGCGACCGGTTTCATGCTGCGAATACTCGCCGGCACGATGGGAGTCGGCATTCCGCCTTCGCAATGGCTGCTATTGTGCGGCTTGATGGTGACGTTGTTCCTCGGTTTCACCAAGCGCCGCGCCGAGATCATCGCGCTGACCGATGACAAGGCCAACCATCGAAAAGTACTGGAACATTACAGCCCGGTACTGCTGGACAAGATGATCGGCATCACCGCCGCCGGGCTGATCATGAGTTACAGCCTGTACACGATGAACCCGGACACGATCCGCATCCATGGCACGGCCAACCTGATCTACACCGTGCCGTTCGTGATGTACGGCGTGTTCCGCTACATCTACCTGCTGCATCACCAGAGCCGCGGCGGCGATCCTTCGCATGACCTGGTGCGCGACCCGCATTTGATCGTAGTGGTCGGTGCATGGCTGGTCACGACCCTGCTGTTGATCGCCTGAGCATGTCTGATAACAAGTCCCGGACGGTGGTGCTGGGGGGCTGGCGCTTCAGCGCACTGCTGCTGATCGTACTGCTCAGCGCCCTGGGCTACCTGGCCTTCTCGCTGTGGGCCGGCTGGCACGAGGTCGTCGCCGCGCTGGTCCGCGTCGGTGTCACCGGCACCGCCATCGCGCTGTCGCTGTCGCTGGTCAACTACGGGCTGCGCTTCGTGCGCTGGCAAAGGTTTCTCGTGCTGCTCGGCCATCGCGTCCACGCACCCGAAAGCCTGCGCATCTACATCGCGGGCTTCGGCCTGACCATCCTGCCCGGCAAGGTGGGCGAGACGATACGCAGCGTGTTCCTCAAGCATCACGGCGTGACTTATCCGGAAAGCCTGGCCGCATTCTTTTCCGACCAGTTCTCCAACCTGATCAGCATACTGGTGCTGATCGCGGTCGGACTGTGGGCCTATCCGCAATACCAGCCTACCGTGATGGCGCTGCTGGTTGTGATCGTGGCCGGCTTGCTGGTGCTGCAGCAAACCTCGTGGCTGCGCGCGATCGAGCGCTTTGCGCTGAACCGATTGCCCGCCCGTGCGGGCAAGCTGGTCGGCCACGCGATCGAGATCATCCTGCATTCCGGGCGCTGCTTCAGCCTGACCATGCTGCTGTATGGCATGGTGCTGGGCATCTGCGCATGGGGCGCGGAGGGGGTGGCGTTCTATTACGTGGTGAACCAGCTCGATGGCGGCATCTCGCTGCAGACCGCGCTGTTCATCTATGGGTTCGCGATGGTGGTGGGTGCTCTGAGTTTCTTTCCGGGAGGACTGGGCGGCATGGAAGCGACCATGGTCGCGTTGCTGATATTGAACCATGTGGCACAGCCGCAAGCTGTGGCGGCAACCGTGCTGATCCGTATTGCGACGCTGTGGTTCGCGGTGGCCTTGGGAATCTTTGCGCTGTCCCTGCCGGAGCGGAAACCCGCGCGGTAGTTCTCATGTCATCGCCTGTCCAGTTCCTCAAGCAACGCTTCGATGCCGGTGATCGGGGGCAGGCAGTGCGTGCCGTGGCATAGCCATGCGGTAGTGCCGGCTCCGGACGGCTTGGCCAGCGCGTCGGGCAGACCTGACACCTCGTCGGGCAGTGCGATCGTGATCAGGTTGGGCAAGTAACGTGTACGCAACGCATCCTGCCAATGTCTCGTGCCATTGCTTGCCCCGCGCAACACCAGCAACGAAGGCGGCCGCAAAAATTCCTCTAGCGCCGTGCACAGGCTGCTGTGGAATCCGGCGGCCTGCTGCAATGCGGGGAAGAACAGTTTCAAACAGCGTTCGGCGGCATCCGCGTACCGGGTCTCCCCGGTCAGCAATGCAAGGCGCAGCAAGGCCTGGGCGGCGATGCCGTTGCCGGACGGCGTGGCATTGTCCGGCCCGGACTTGTTGCGCTGGATCAGCACCTCGTGGTCGTGGCTGGTGAAGAAGAACCCGCCGTTCTGTTTGTCCTCGAAGCGCGCCAGCAAGGCATCGCCGAGCTGCTCCGCGAATGCCAGGTCTTCACTGCGGTATTCCGTTTGCAACAATTCCAGCAACGCGTTCAGCAAAAACGCATGATCGTCCAGGTAAGCGTTCAGGTGTGCCTTGCCATCCTTGTATGTCGCCAATAAACTTTCATCACGCCACAGCGTGGTGCGCACAAAATCCATCGCTTGCTGCGCCGAACGCAGCCATTCCGGTCGGTTGAAAATCCGCGCGGCACGCGCCATACCGGCAATCATCAGCCCGTTCCAGGCGCCTAGGATCTTTTCGTCGCGTCCCGGCCGGATGCGCTGTTCGCGCGCCGCAAATAATTTTTTCTGCGCGCTGTCCAGCAGCGCGGCGGCTTTGTCGATCGGCATATCCAGGAGCTGGGCGATCTCCGCCAGCGATGAGCTGACACGCAGATTCCAGGCTTGATGCTCGAAATTCGGCGCATTGTCCAGGCCGTAATAGGGTTCGATCAGCGCGTATTCGTCGTCGTTCAATAATGAGAGTATCTCGTCGCGCTGCCACACGTAGAATTTGCCCTCCTCATGTTCCGAGTCGGCATCCAGCGAGGAGTAGTAGCCGCCTTCAGGAGATTGCATCTCGCGCAGCACCCAGGCGGCGGTCTGCTCGACGATGCGCGCGAACAGCGGATCACTGCTGCTCTGCGATGCGTCGCAATACAGGGCGAGCAACAGGCCGTTGTCGTACAGCATCTTTTCGAAATGCGGGATGTCCCAGCGCTCGTCCACACTGTAGCGGCAGAAGCCGCCGCCGAGCTGGTCGTACAGACCGCCGTGTGCCATCTGCTGCAGCGTGTAATGCACTATGTGCCGCGCTTGCTCGTCGCCGGTCGCCTTGCCTCGGCGCAGCAGCAGAACGAGTTCGGCGGGATGCAGGAACTTCGGCGCGCCGCCGAATCCGCCATGCATGCTGTCGAAGTGTTCGGCGTTTTGCCTCACCGCCAGCGCGAGCGGGGCATCGTTCAGCGAAGCCTCCGTGTCGCCCTGACTGGGCAGGGTTTCGGCCAGCGCCGCTATCAGATGCCGGCCCTGTTCGGCCAGTTCCGCGCGGTTCTCCGCGTACACCCGCGCGACGCGTTTCAGCAGATCGGGAAAGGCGGGCAGGTTGTAGCGCGCCTGTTTGGGAAAATAAGTACCGCCGAAGAACGGCGTGCCGTCCGGTGTGAGGAACATCGTCAACGGCCAGCCGCCGTTGCGCCGGGTCAGCAGGTGGTGGGCGGTCTGGTAGATCTGGTCCAGGTCCGGGCGCTCCTCGCGGTCCACCTTGATGTTGATGAATAACTCGTTCATCACCGCGGCGACACCGGCGTCCTCGAACGATTCGTGCGCCATCACATGGCACCAGTGGCAGGCCGAATAACCTATCGACAGCAGGATGGGCCTGTCCTGCGCGCGCGCGAATTGCAGCGTGTCCGGGTTCCACGCATGCCAGTCCACCGGATTGTCTGCGTGTTGTTGCAGGTAAGGACTGGTTTCGTTGGCGAGAAGGTTTGTCATGGGATCAGTGCAACAAGTGTTTCAATTCCTGCATCACATTCAGCATGATGCGCTTCTGTGCCGAGGCGGCAGGATGCAGGTTGTCGGCCTGTAACTGGTCGGCCCTGACGCCTTCGAGCAGGAACGGAAGCAGCAGGATACCGTGCTTGTTCGCGAGACGCAGATACACATCGGAGAATAGATTGGTGTAACTGGCACCGTAGTTGGGCGGCAGCCTCATACCGACCAGCAGCACTTTCGCACCGGCAAGGTGTGATCTCCTGATGATGTAGTCGAGGTTGGCTTCCATGTCCTCCAACGACGTGCCGCGCATGCCGTCGTTCGCGCCGAGTTCGATGATGATGATCCTGGGATGGATCTTCTTCAGCGCGTTGGCGATGCGCTGTTTGCCACCGGCGGTGGTCTCGCCGCTGATGCTGCCGTTCACGACAGTGAACCCGGATCGCGTGCGCTTCAGTTCATGCTGCAACAATTTGACCCAACTTTTGTCTATCTCGAGGCCGTATCCGGCTGATAGACTGTCGCCGAATACCAGGATGTTCTTTGCGGCATGCGCGCCGAGCGGCAGCCACATCAGGGCGAGAGACAAGATTATTCTAGAGGACAGATTTCTCATGGTTGCGATTGTGCAGGCAGAAGGACTTACCAAGCAAGTGCTAAGCGGCGATCAGCCGCTGATCATTTTGCACGAAGTCAATTTCAGCGTGGAGGCGGGAGAGAGTCTGGCGATACTCGGCGCGTCCGGCTCCGGCAAATCGACCTTGCTCGGATTGCTGGCCGGGCTGGATGTGCCAAGCAGCGGCACGGTATTCCTTGACGGCACCGACATCTTCTCCCACGACGAGGACAGCCGCGCGCGGCTGCGCGGAAGACTTGCTGGCTTCGTGTTCCAGTCATTCCAGTTGCTGCCTGCGCTGACCGCACTTGAGAACGTCATGTTGCCGCTGGAGCTGCACGGTGCTGCCGATGCGCGCGAGCGTGCCGCCGCAACGTTGCGGCGCGTGGGACTGGAAGATCGCATGACGCATCTGCCCAAACACCTTTCTGGCGGCGAGCAGCAGCGCGTGGCGATCGCGCGCGCCTTCGTCGTCCAGCCGAAGATATTGTTCGCTGACGAACCCACCGGCAATCTCGACGCCGCCACCGGCAGCCAGATCATAGCCCTGATGCTGGAACTGAACCGCGTGCAGGGCACCACGCTGATCCTCGTCACCCACGATGAAGCGCTCGCGCGGCGCTGCAACCGGCAGTTGCACCTGGCGGCGGGGCGGGTGATGTGATAATGAATGAACACTTGAATTGAAAATGAACCTCCTCCGTCTTTCTCTAAATCTGCTCCGCCGCGACTGGCGTGCAGGGGAGTGGCGCGTGCTGCTGATCGCGCTGGTGCTTGCCGTAGGCAGCATTTCCACGGTCGGTCTGTTCGCGGATCGTGTGCGGCTGGCGCTGCAACAGGAGGCGACCAGCCTGATTGGCGCTGACCTGCGCATCTCCTCGACTCGGCCATTGCCGAAAGAATATCGCGCTGCTGCGTTGCAGCGCGGGTTGCGCGTGATGGAGTCGGATGCTTTTCCCAGTATGGTGGCAGGCAAGAATGAGAATCTGCTGGCAGACATCCTGTCGGTGGAACAAGGATATCCCTTGCGCGGAAAGATCATCATCGATGATGGCGCGCAGCATGTTATTAAAAACGAAAACAGTACGATTCCCGCGCGCGGCACGTTGTGGGCGGACGAGCGCCTGATGCAGCGCCTGGGGTTGCAACTCGGCGACGAGGTCGGCGTCGGCGAGCTGCATTTACGGGTGGCGGCGCGCGTGGTGCGTTTCGTCGATCAGTCGGTCGGTTTCGCCAGCTTTGCGCCGCGCGTGATCCTGAATGCAGCGGACCTGCCCGCCAGCGGATTGGTGCAAGAGGGCAGCCGTATCGGTTACCGCTTGATGGTGGCGGGCGATGCGAAGCAGGTAGCCGGTCTGCGCACTTGGTTGCAGAATCGGCTGGCCGTTGGCCAGAAGCTGGAAGACGTGCGCGATGCGCGTCCCGAGATACGCACCGCGCTGGAACGCGCCGAACATTTCCTGGGACTTGCCGCGCTCACCGCGGTGGTGCTGGCGGGCGTCGCTTTGGCGCTGGCCTCGCGCCATTTTATCTCGCGCCATCTTGATGCCTGCGCGATGATGCGCTGCCTCGGCGCGAATCAGGCACAGGTGCTGCAAATCTTTTTATACCAGTTCCTGCTGCTAGGCGCGTGCGCCGTGTTGTTGGGCGAACTGCTCGGCTATCTGTCGCAGGCTGTGCTGGTGGCTTCCATCCCTGCGATGCGCACGGCCGCTTTGCCGGCGCCCGGCTGGATACCGGTGTGGCAGGCCGCCGCGAGCGGCATGGCACTGTTGCTGGGCTTCGCGTTTCTGCCGCTGTGGCAACTGAAGAGCGTCACGCCGTTGCGCGTAATCCGCCGCGAACTGGGCGTGCCGCAAGCTGGTACCGGTTTGTTGTATGCGTCCGGCGGTGCTGTGCTGTGCAGCCTGTTCCTGTGGCAGGCGGGTTCGATCAAGCTCGGATTTACCGTGCTGGGCGGATTGGCGGCGGGCTTGTTGATATTCGGTTTGCTGGCATGGCTGATCGTGCGCGCGCTGGCAAGATTCGGCAGTCATGCATTCTCCAACTTGGCGCGGCATGCGCGCAGCAACGCGGTGCAGATCGTTGCGCTGAGTCTCGGCGGCATGGCCTTGCTGCTGCTGACCTTCGTGCGCGCCGACCTGATGGACAGCTGGCGTTCGCGCCTGCCGCCGGATGCGCCCAACCGTTTCATCGTCAATATCCAGCCGGACCAGCGCGCGGCGGTGCTGGATTTTTTCGCGAAGCAAAGATTATCGCCGCCGGATATTTTCCCGATGGTGCGCGGGCGGCTGGTGGCGATCAATGAGCGTCCGGTCAGCGGCGACGATTATCCCGACCCGCGCGCACGCGGGCTGGTGGAGCGCGAGTTCAACCTGTCATCGTCGTCCAGCCTGCCGAAGAATAACGAGCTGGTAAGCGGTGTTTGGTGGTCAGAAGGAACTTCATCGGTGCTGTCGGTGGAAGAGGGCATCGCCAACACGCTGGGCATACACATGGGCGACACGCTGACCTACGATGTGGCAGGAGCACGGTTCAGCGCCAAGGTGGTGAACCTGCGCAAGGTGGAATGGGACTCGATGCAGGTGAATTTTTTCGTGATCGCCGCACCCGGCATGCTGGAGGATTTCCCGGCCAGCTACATCACCAGCTTCCATCTGCCGCCGGACAAGGCGCAGGCCGCGAACGCGCTGATCAAGACCTTTCCCAACCTGCTGCTGATCGACGTCGAGGAGATGATCGAACAGGTACGCCACATCATGGACCAGATCTCGCAGACGATGAGCGCGGTGTTCCTGTTCACTCTGCTCTCGGGCATGGCGGTGCTGTACGCGGCACTGCTGGCGACACAGGACGAACGCATCCATGAAGCGGCGATCCTGCGCACGCTTGGGGCGGACAGCCGTTATGTGCGCCGGCTTCACCTGAGCGAATTTGCCGTGCTCGGGTTGTTGAGCGGACTGTTTGCGGCCGGGGGAGCGGTATTGATGGGATGGATTTTGGCGATCCGCGTTCTGGATATTCCTTACCACACCGGCATCGCCATCTGGCTGACCGGCGCTTTGGGCGGGATGGGTGTCGTGATGCTGGCAGGCTGGCTGGGTACACGGCGCTTGACCCTGCTTCCGCCCCTGGCGATATTGTTGCAGGAGTAGTTCAAAAATCCGGATTTTAGTTCCGGCATAACATGCTTTGCATGTGAGCCTACTCAGCAACTTCGTTGTATCCCAACTGATGGAACTACTAGCCATTCCACTAAGCTGCCAAAATACGGCAGCCAAGTGGCTGGTTATGCTGTGTTGCTCAAAAAATTTCTTGCTTACATATAATCCCATATGCGCGCTGTGAAGTGGGGTAGGCAGGCAATCCGCGTAGCGGATGCTCGCAAATTTTTTACGCGCCTTGCATTTGGGCGAACTCTGAATTTTTGGGTGCTATTGGTAAAATGAAAGAAGGATATCTTTATGGGTAACTTTGCCGGTTTGCTGGTTTTGGCGGGTGTTGTGCTAATTTCGGGTTGCAGTGCAGATACGGCCAAACGAACCGCTTATGAAACGCTGCAGAACGTCCACGAACAGGAGTGCCTTAAGAATCCGGCCATGAACTGCGGGAAGCGGGACAGTTACGAGGAATATGAGCGCAAGCGCAAGGAGCTGGAACCCGCCAATTGAAACAGTCTCCCGCTTGCTGCAAGCGCGTGGATTCGTTGCCTCGGCAAGTCCGCATCGGGCAAACTGTATTTACCTGCTGAATAATCAATCAATTTCACGCCGGATTAGGTTGAGCGTAGTGCCGCATTGATGTTAGAATGCGCGCCGCTCCGGAGTTGTCTGTGGGTCAGTCCCATAGATTATCCGGGGTAAATTTCCCGTTCGCACAAGTTGGGGTGCCCATATTCATTTTGGGTCAGGCTGGCGAGCGGTAGTCAATAACCCTTACGATTGGAGTAATCATGGCTGTAACTATGCGACAAATGCTTGAAGCTGGTGTGCATTTCGGACATCAGACACGTTTCTGGAATCCCAAGATGGCACCGTACATCTTCGGTCATCGCAACAAGATTCACATCATCAATCTGGAAAAGACCGTCTCGATGTTCACCGAGGCGGAAAACTTCGTGCGCAAGCTGTCCGCGAAGAAAGGAACCATCCTGTTCGTCGCAACCAAGCGTCAGGCGCGCGACATCCTGCAGGAAGAAGCAGTACGCGCGGTTTCGCCGTTCGTGAACCAACGCTGGCTGGGCGGCATGCTGACCAACTACAAGACCGTGCAGGAATCCATCAAGCGCTTGCGCGAACTGGAGCAGATGACTGCCGACGGCGCGGCCGAAAAGATCTCCAAGAAAGAAGCGCTGATGATGAAGCGCGAACTGGAAAAACTGGAGCGCAGTCTGGGTGGCATCAAGGACATGAAAGGCTTGCCGGACGCACTGTTCGTGATCGACGTGGGCTACCAGAAGGGTGCCATCGTCGAGGCGCAGAAGCTGGGCATCCCGGTGGTCGGTGTCGTCGACACCAACAATTCACCGCTGGGCGTGGATTACATCATTCCTGGCAACGACGACTCCACCCAGGCCATCCGGCTGTACGCCCGTGCTATTGCCGATGCAGTCCTGGAAGGCCGTGCTCAGGCAATGAACGAGTTGATCGAGCAGGTTGCCGAGCAGACGGCCGAACAGGTCGCCTGATTTTAAACAAGCCGCAAAAAGGGGCGCGAGCCCCTTTTTTTTCATAAGCGATTTTTTACTTGGGACTATCATGTCTGACAACCTAAGAAGCAAGATCGTCACCCAGGGCGTGCAACGCTCGCCGAATCGCGCGATGTTGCGTGCAGTGGGGTTTGGCGACAAGGATTTCGACAAACCGATCGTCGGTGTGGCGAACGCGCACAGCACCATTACGCCGTGCAACATGGGCATCGGGGCACTGGCTGCGCGCGCCGAGGCTGCTTTGAAAAAGGCCGGTACGATGCCGCAGGTATTCGGCACGATCACCATCTCGGACGGCATTTCGATGGGCACCGAAGGCATGAAGTATTCGCTGGTGTCGCGCGAGGTGATCGCCGATTCGATCGAGACCGTATGCAACGGCCAGAGCATGGATGGCGTGCTCGCCATAGGCGGCTGCGACAAGAACATGCCGGGCGCGATGATCGCGATCGCGCGACTGAACATTCCTTCCATCTTTGTTTATGGCGGCACCATAAAGCCCGGCCACTACCATGGCCGCGACCTGACCATCGTGAGTTCATTCGAGGCGGTGGGGCAATTCACCGCACACAAGATCGATGAAATAGAGCTGACGGAGATCGAACGCCACGCATGCCCCGGTGCGGGTTCCTGCGGCGGCATGTACACCGCGAACACGATGTCTTCGGCCATCGAGGCAATGGGCTTGAGCCTGATGTATTCCTCCACAATGGCGGCTGAGGATCTGGAAAAGGCGGAGAGCACGGCGAAGTCTGCCGAAGTGCTGGTGAATGCGATCAGGAAGCAGATCTTGCCGCGCCAGATATTGACTCGCAAGGCGTTCGAGAACGCCATTGCGGTGATCATGGCGGTGGGCGGTTCCACCAACGCGGTGCTGCACCTACTGTCCATCGCGCATGCCGCGCAGGTGACATTGACCATTGATGATTTTGAAAATATCCGTGCGCGCGTGCCGGTGTTGTGCGACCTGAAGCCGTCCGGAAAATATGTCGCGACCGATTTGCACAAGGCCGGCGGCATACCCCAGGTGATGAAGATGTTGCTGGAGCACGGCGCGTTGTACGGCGATGCGCTGACCATCACCGGCCAGACCATCGCGGAAGTACTGCGGGATGTGCCGGCCGAACCCCGCAAGGATCAGGATGTGATCCGCCCGTGGGACAATCCGATCTATGCGCAGGGACATCTCGCGATACTGAAGGGTAACCTCGCGCAGGAAGGCGCGGTGGCCAAGATCACCGGCGTCAAGCTGGCCAAGATCACCGGGCCGGCGCGCGTGTTCGATTCGGAGGAAGCGTGCATGGAAGCGATACTCGCGCGGAAGATCAAAGCAGGCGATGTGGTGATCATCCGTTATGAAGGCCCCAAGGGCGGGCCCGGCATGCGCGAGATGTTGTCGCCGACCTCGGCCATCATCGGCGAAGGACTGGGGGATTCAGTTGGACTGATCACCGACGGCCGGTTCTCCGGCGGCACGTACGGCATGGTGGTCGGACATGTCGCGCCGGAAGCCGCAGTGGGCGGCACGATTGCGCTGGTCAACGAGGGTGACTCGGTGACCATCGATGCGGAACAACGCTTGCTGCAACTGAATGTGAATGATGCGGAACTGGCGCGCCGCCGCGCCGCGTGGCAACCGCCGGCGCCGCGCTACACGCGCGGCGTGATGGCGAAATACGCCAAGCTGGTGTCTACGGCAAGCAAAGGTGCGGTGACGGATTAAACTGAAAAAACAGTTAGCCACAGAGAACACAGAGTTCACAGAGAAAAACAGTGTGTCGCCCAAGATGTTCTTCACCTGTTCAGTGAGCTGGAAAATATGTGGGCTTTGTTTCATCTCTGTGTTCTCTGTGATCTCTGTGGCTTGAATTAGGGTTTTAGGGTTCAAAGAGTTTTGTCGAAATATATTGTTTATTACGGAGTAGAAGATGTCAGAAGTTACAGCAAGTATGGTCAAGGAACTGCGCGAGATGACGGGTCTCGGCATGATGGAATGCAAAAAGGCGCTGGTCGAAGCCAATGGGGATCTGAAAGCGGCTGAAGAGCAATTGCGCATCAAGAGCGGTGCCAAGGCGAGCAAAGCCGCCAGTCGTGTGACTGCCGAGGGTGTGGTCAGCACTTTCATTGCGAATGACGGCAAAACAGGCGCGCTGGTCGAAGTGAACTGCGAAACCGACTTCGTCGCGAAGAACGATGATTTTATTTCTTTTGCAAAGAATACCGCCGAGACCGTGGCGAAAAATAATCCCGCTGACCTCGATGCACTTTCGGGCATGGCGATCGCCAATGGCTCCGGCAGCGTGGAGGAAACCCGCAAAGCGCTGATCATGAAGCTGGGAGAGAATGTCAGCGTCCGCCGTTTCGAGCGTTACGCGACTACAACCGGCAAGTTATCGAGCTATCTGCATGGCAACAAGATCGGCGTGCTTTTGAATTTCACCGGCGGCGACGATGCGCTGGGGCGCGATATTTCCATGCATATCGCGGCAAGCAAACCAAAATCGGTTGATGCTTCCGGGGTGAGTCCGGCGGACATCGAAACCGAACGCCGCATCGCGATCGAGAAGGCGCGCGAAGGCGGCAAACCGGAAGCGATGCTGGAAAAGATCGCCGAAGGCACGGTGCAGAAATTCCTCAAGGAAGTGACGCTGCTTGGCCAGGTGTTCGTCAAGGCCGAAGACGGCAAGCAGACCGTCGAGCAATTGCTGAAGAGCAAAGGCGCTTCGGTGGCCGCGTTCCGGCTGTTCGTGGTGGGCGAGGGCATCGAGAAAAAGGTCGAAGACTACGCGGCAGAGGTTGCTGCAGCCGCTGCTGCGGCTAAAGGCTGATACATCATGAGCGCACCCGCCTATAAACGCATCCTGCTCAAGCTCAGCGGCGAAGCCCTGATGGGTGAAGAAAACTACGGCATCAATCGCGAGGTGATCGAGCGCATCGTTGCCGAAATTGGTGAAGTGGTTGGTTTGGGTGTGCAGGTGGCGGTCGTGATCGGCGGCGGCAACATCTTCCGCGGCGTGGCTCCGGCTGCAGCGGGGATGGACAGGGCTACCGCCGATTACATGGGCATGCTGGCCACGGTGATGAATTCGATGGCATTGCAGGACGCGATGACGCGCGCCGGACTGGATTGTCGCGTGCAGTCAGCGTTGAATCTGGAGCAGGTCGCAGAACCTTTTATTCGCGGCAAGGCACTGCGTTATCTGGAAGACGGCAAGGTGGTGATCTTTGCCGCGGGCATCGGCAGTCCGTTCTTTACAACCGACACTGCCGCCGCTTTGCGCGGAGTGGAGATGTCCGCCGAGGTGGTGATCAAGGCGACCAAGGTGGACGGTGTCTACACCGCTGACCCGAAAAAGGATCCCGAAAGCGACCCGCTACCAAAGCCTCAGTTTTGACGAGGCGATCAGCAAGAATCTCAAGGTGATGGATGCGACGGCGCTGACACTGTGCCGCGATCAGAAATTGCCTATCGTCGTATTCAGCATTTTCAAGCCAGGCGCTCTGAAGCGCGTGGTGATGGGAGAAGGCGAGGGTACCCTGGTTCGAGTTGATTAGGGTGCGAGTTGACTGATTCAGGAGATGAACCGTGATAGCTGACATCAAAAGAACCACTGAACAAAAAATGCAAAAGTCATTGGATGCCTTGAAAGCAGATCTGGGCAAGGTGCGTACCGGACGTGCCCATACCGGTTTGCTGGATCATGTGATGGTGGAATACTACGGTAATCCGACCCCGATCAACCAAGTCGCGAATGTCACGCTCGTCGATGCACGTACGATCGGTGTTCAGCCCTATGAGAAGAACATGGTCGGTCCGGTCGAGAAAGCTATCCGCGATTCCGATCTGGGGCTGAATCCAGCGTCCGCGGGCGAATTGATACGAGTCCCGATGCCGATGCTGACCGAGGAACGCCGCCGCGACCTGATCAAGGTGATCAAATCCGAAGGGGAGACCGCCAAGATTGCGGTGCGCAATATACGCCGTGACGCCAATAACACACTGAAGGATGCACTCAAGAGCAAAGAGATCGCCGAGGATGTGGAGCGCCGTACACAGGACGAGATACAGAAGCTGACCGATCGCTTCGTTGCCGAAATCGACAAGGCGCTGGTGGCAAAAGAAGCCGACCTGATGGCCGTCTAATTCCAAGCCCACTTCATCGGTGATACTGCGTTGGCTTCCTCACTCACTCCTGGTAAAACAACTAGCCATTCGACTAGGCCATCAAAAGACGACAGCCAAGTCGCTGGTTATAGTCGTGCAACGGCGACACGTTACTGGCGTAGCCAGCCGTTTGCACCCGCAAGGAGTACGCCGGTGGGTACCCCGTCGCTATGCGACGACCCTTCCGCAGCGGGAGCCGTTGCTTGGCCGCCTTTCCCGCACCAAAAGCTTCGCTCACCGTGTCAAGGCGGCATCTGCACTGCCAGCGTCGTTCGTTTGTCGCCGCCTTGTCTCACCTTCGAAGTGAACTTGGAATAAGTGAGCATTAGAATAATGGCCAACCTTCCGCCCAGTTCCACCCGCATCATCCCTGATGCATCGAGTATCCCGCGCCATATTGCGATCATCATGGACGGCAACGGGCGCTGGGCGAAACAGCGATTCATGCCGCGTGCGGCGGGGCACCAGCGCGGAGTGGAGGCATTGCGCGAAGTGGTGAAGGCATGCCGAGAATTGGGCGTGGAGTACCTGACAGTGTTCGCGTTCAGCAGTGAAAACTGGCGGCGCCCTGCCGAGGAAGTTTCTTTCCTGATGTCGCTGTTCCTGATCATGCTGGAACGCGAGGTTGCCAAACTGAACCAGAACAATATCCGTCTAAGTATCATCGGCGACCGCAGCCGATTTGACGACAAGCTCAAACAGAGCATGCTGGAAGCAGAGCAGCTTACCGCGGATAATTCGGCGCTTACGCTGACCATCGCCGCGAATTACGGCGGGCGCTGGGACGTGATGCGCGCGGTAAAGAACATGCTCAAAGAGCATCCGCAACTCGCGCAAACTTTCACCGAAGAGGATCTGCAACCCTATCTCTCGATGAGCGATGCACCAGAGCCAGACCTGTTCATCCGCACCGGCGGCGAACAGCGCATCAGCAACTTCATGTTGTGGCAATTGGCCTATACCGAATTATATTTTACCGACACACTTTGGCCTGCCTTTGACCGCGGCGAATTGGACAAGGCGATTGCTTCATATCAGAAGCGCGAGCGGCGTTTTGGCCGAACCAGCGAGCAGTTGCAAGGCCAAACTGAAGGGGAGCCGAGTGTATAGGACGAGCGAGATGAACATGGATCATGCAGTGCATGAGGGAAAAATCTGATGCTGAAATCGCGCGTAATCACCGCCGTGATCCTGCTGGCGCTGTTTTTGTTGGCATTATTCGCTTTGCCCGATGGCGGTTGGGCAATATTGGTGACCGTGATGGTGATGCAAGGCGCTTCGGAATGGTCGCGCTTGGCCAGGTTCAGCCACAAAACTGCGAATTATTTTTGGGGGCTGACGCTGGTGCTGATGCTGGGATTGATTTGGTTCGATGCCAGCCACACTCCCGAACAGCTATTATATCCGCATATATCGGTCTATTTCGTATCAGTCGTGCTGTGGCTTGTAGTAGTGCCAGTCTGGCTGATGGCTGGCTGGAAGGTCGAGCGGCCTTTGCTAATGGCACTGGTGGGCTGGGCGGTGCTGGTTCCGACCGGCTTGGCGATGATGGATTTGCGCCTGGACCATCCATGGTGGCTGCTTGGCATGATGAGCCTGGTCTGGGTGGCCGACATTGCGGCTTACTTTACCGGGCGCAAATACGGAAAAACCAAGCTTGCACCCAGCATAAGTCCAGGCAAAACCTGGGAAGGCGTACTGGGAGCGATGCTGGGCGTGTCGACCTGTATCGTATTGGCCTGGAGTTTCAGCCCGTATGCCAAACATATCGCGTTTCTGCCCAGTATGCTGATCGCTTCATGGTGCTGGGTAGGCCTGGCGGTGATCGGTGATTTATTCGAATCGGCGATCAAGCGCCAGGCGGGTGTCAAAGACAGCGGCGCATTGCTACCCGGTCACGGCGGGTTATTGGACCGCATCGACGCATTGACCTCGACCTTGCCGTTCGCCGCGCTGGCGATATTGTTGCAACATATCGGTTGACCAGGCATGCAACCGTTCACGATGCGGCACATTACGATCCTGGGCTCTACCGGCAGTATCGGTACCAGCACGCTGGACGTGGTGGCGCGCCACCCGGATAAATTCAAAATCGTTGCGTTGACGGCGAACTCCCGGGTCGATCTGCTGTTCCGGCAATGCCGGCAATTCAAACCGCGCTATGCAGCGTTGCTGGATCAAACCTCGGCCACAAAGCTGCGCGTTCTGCTGCGCGCAGCCGGCTTGAGCACAGAGGTGTTGAGCGGCATGGCAGCGTTGGAACAGATGGCGATGCTGCCTGAAGTCGACACGGTGATGGCTGCCATTGTTGGGGCGGCGGGGTTGCGCCCCACTCTGGCCGCGGCGCATGCGGGCAAGAAGATTTTGCTGGCGAACAAAGAGACTTTGGTGATGGCGGGTAACGTGTTCATGGAGGCGGTTCGTGCCAGCGGCGCCACGCTGTTGCCGATCGACAGCGAGCACAATGCGATCTTCCAGGCTTTGCCGCATGGCTATAAGGGCAATCCGTCCACCAACGGCGTCAGGCGGATATTGCTGACAGCCTCTGGCGGGCCGTTTCGGAATTTGCCTTTGAGCGAGTTGGAGAACGTCACGCCCGAACAGGCTTGCGCTCACCCCAATTGGGTGATGGGACGAAAGATCTCGGTGGACTCGGCGAGCATGATGAACAAGGGTCTGGAAGTCATCGAGGCGCACTGGTTGTTCAATGCCAATGCAGATGAAATCCAGGTGGTGGTTCATCCGCAGAGCGTGATACATTCTATGGTCGAGTATGTAGACGGCTCGGTATTGGCGCAACTCGGCAATCCGGATATGCGCACTCCTATCGCCTATGGTTTGGCTTATCCGGAACGCATAGAAGCAGGCGTGGCGCCGCTGGATCTGTTCAAAGTGGCAACGTTGAGTTTCATAGCCCCGGATATGGAACGATTCACTTGTCTGATGCTGGCGTATCAGGCCTTGCGTGCGGCAGGCACGGCTCCGGCGGTGTTGAATGCCGCTAATGAAGTGGCAGTGGCGGCTTTTCTCGACAGGCAAATTTCATTCTTGTCCATACCCAGCGTCATCAGGGCTGTGCTGGATGCATTGCCCGTCAGCGCTGTCAGTAGTCTTGACGATATACTCGGGGCGGATGCTGAAGCGCGCCGCGCTGCGCAACAACAAATCAGGAAGGCTGGCAGATGATTACCGTGTTCGCATTTGTAGTAGCAATCGCGCTGTTGGTGGTGTTCCATGAGTTAGGTCATTATTGGGTGGCGCGCTGCTGTGGTGTGAAGGTGCTGCGCTTTTCGCTGGGGTTTGGCAAGGTGATCTACAGCAAACGTTTTGCCAACAGCGATACCGAGTGGGTGATTTCCTCGGTACCGCTGGGTGGCTACGTCAAAATGGTGGACGAACGCGAGGAAGAAGTTGCCCCGGAAGATTTGCCGTACGCCTTCAACCGCAAGCCGGTGTTGCAGCGTATGGCGATCGTGGTGGCGGGACCGTTGGCGAATTTTCTGCTGGCTATCGTGTTGTACTGGGGTTTGTTTGTTCACGGCTTGCCGGGACTGAAACCGACTCTGGGCGACGTGCCTCGAGACACGCCCGCTGCCATCGCCCAGATGAAGAGCGGTGAAACGATACTCAGCATCAATGGCGATCCTGTCCCGAGTTGGCAGGAATTACATTGGATGCTGCTGGAATTGGCCCTTAGTCAGGGTTCAGGAAATGCCCCGAATCGGAGTGAAGTGAAAATTGAAGCTCGGAATTCCGACGGCACACGGCTGATCCACTTTCTTGATATGCGCGGTCTTCAAGTGAAGGATCTGGATGGGGATTTTCTCGACAAGCTTGGACTGCATCTCTACCAACCTGAAGTTTTGCCTGTCATAGGCGATGTTGTCGAAGGCAGTGTGGCGCAAAGCGCCGGACTGCAACAGGACGACCAGATTCTGCGCGCCAACGGTGCAGCGATGCAACGCTGGATGGACCTCGTGGATGTGATACGAGCGCATCCCGGACAAGCTGTGCAGCTTGATGTCCGGCGCGGGGATGCCGAGCGCGGCACATCGGCATTGCAGATCACCGTGGTTCCGCAAGCCGTTGTCGAATCCGGCAAGACGGTGGGCAAGATCGGTGCGGGGCCGAAAGTGGATAAGGCAGCATGGCAAGCCATGTTCACCGAAGTGAGTTACGGCCCGCTGGATGCATTGAAGCAGTCATTGCGCAAGACTTGGGAAACCTCCGTCATCAGTCTGCAAATGATGGGCAAGATGGTGATGGGCGAAGTGTCGATGAAAAATCTGAGCGGCCCGATCACGATTGCCGATTACGCCGGGCAGTCCGCAAAAATGGGTGTGGTGGCTTACCTGAGTTTTCTTGCGTTGGTCAGTATCAGTCTCGGAGTGTTGAATCTGCTGCCCATCCCATTATTGGATGGCGGGCACTTGCTGTATTATGTCGCCGAATTGGTCAAGGGTAGCCCCGCCTCCGAGCTGGCTTGGGAAACCGGCCAGAGGATAGGCATCGCGCTGCTGGGCATACTCATGGTCCTTGCGGTATATAACGATATTAATCGCTTTGTTTCAGGCTGAAATATGAACAAAACAAAACTGGCAGGGATGATCTTCCTGCTTTGTGTCTCATCCGCCTGGGCAATCGAGCCATTCACAGTCAAGGACATTCGCGTAGAGGGCATTCAGCGGACCGAGGCCGGGACAGTATTCAGTTATCTGCCCGTCAAGGTCGGAGACACGATGGATAACCAACAGGGCGCCGCAGCGATACACGCCTTGTATGCCACCGGATTCTTCAAGGATGTGAAGCTGAAAGTCGATCATGGCGTGTTGATCGTGCAGGTACAGGAACGACCCTCGATCGCAAGTATCGAGGTAAATGGCGTCAATGATTTCCCCAAGGATCAACTGAAGGAAAGCATGAAATATGCGGGGCTTGCCGAAGCCCGTATTTTCGACAAGGGCGCGCTGGATAAAGCCACCCAGGAACTGAAGCGGCAGTATATTGCGCGCGGCAAATATGCCGTCAAGGTCACGACCACCGTCACCGAACTGGAACGCAACCGGGTCAACATCGTGTTCAATGTGGTTGAAGGCGATGTTTCCAAAATCAAGAAGATCAACCTGATCGGCAATCATGTCTACCCGGAAGCCTTGCTGCTGGACCAAATGAAGCTCGGCACCCCGGGGTGGTTTGCCTGGTTCAGCAGCAACGACCAGTATTCCAAACAAAAACTGTCCGCCGATCTGGAGACGCTGCGCTCGTACTACATGGACAACGGCTATCTTGAATTCAACATTGATTCGACCCAGGTTTCGATCACGCCGGACAAAAAGGATATTTACATCACAATCAATATCACCGAGGGCGGGAAATACACCGTATCAAAGGTGAGCGTGACCGGCGATACGCTGGTGCCAAAAACCGAAATCGAAAAGCTTCTGCTGGTGAAACCAGGCGATACATTTTCACGCAAGGATATGACCGAAACCAGCAAAAAGATCGGGGAACGCCTGGGGCGGGAGGGGTATGCCTTTGCCAATGTGAATGCGATTCCGGAGCTCGACAAGGAAAAGCACCAGGTTTCCTTTAATTTTGTGATTGATCCGGGCCAGCGTGTGTATATCCGGCGTATCAACATCGCAGGAAACAACAAAACCCGCGATGAGGTGATACGCCGCGAGTTCCGCCAGACTGAAGGCGAGTGGTTCGATGTGGACAAGATCAAGAAATCCAAGCAGCGCATCGACAAGCTGGATTTCTTTTCCGAGGTCAATGTTGAAACGCCTGCAGTACAGGGCACGACAGACCAGGTGGATGTGAATGTATCGGTCAAGGAAAAATCGACCGGAAGCATTTCGGTGGGTGCGGGTTTTTCGAGCGGCGAAGGACTGGTGCTGACCGGGAGCGTGGCGCAGTCCAATCTGTTCGGCACCGGCAATTATCTTTCCACCCAGATCAACACCGGGAAACTTAACCAGGTCTACTCGGTTTCCTACACCAACCCGTATTTCACCGATGCTGGGGTGAGCCGCGGCTTTGATATTTACAAGCGCAACACCGATTCACAAACTACGGCGGTCAGTCAATACTCTTCGCATAATGTGGGAGGCGGGGTGCGTTTCGGTGTACCGATATCCGAAGATCAGACGATCAGCTACGGCTTGGCGGCGGAAAACACCAAATTGGGGTTGTTCCCATCCAGTTCGTCACGATTGCTCGAATACATCAACGTTTCCGGTACGACGAGCAACAGTTTATTGGGAACGATCGGGTGGGGCAGGGACAGTCTTGACAGCGCAATCTATACCACCGAAGGGACGATGCAGCGCGCCTTTGCTGAAGTTGCTTTGCCGGTGCTGGATATGCGTTACTACAAACTGAATTACCAGCATCAATTATTTCATCCGCTGAGCAAGGATGTCACGATGCTATTACATGGGGAAGTAGGTATAGCAGGCGGATACAATGGTCAGCAATTGCCGTTCTTCAAGAATTTCTATGCCGGCGGACCCGGTTCGGTGCGCGGATATGAAGCCAATTCTCTGGGACCACGCGATTCGTCAAACAATGTATTGGGCGGTCCTCGTCGCGTACTCGTCGGAGCGGAATTGTTGGCGCCTTTCCCCGGGGCGGGCAATGAAAAATCCGTGCGCTTGAGCGGGTTTATCGATGGAGGCGGGGTGTACGGGCCCGGAGACCTGCCGGGTAGTGCCGGAATGCGCTATTCTACAGGTGTGGCTGTAACCTGGATATCGCCGGTGGGACCACTTAAGTTTAGCTATGCTGTGGCGATCAACAAGCAGCCGGTGGACAAATTGCAAAAATTCCAATTTACTTTGGGTTCGGTATTTTGACGCCTGGTACACCCGCGAGGGGCAAGGCATGGTTGAAATGGACTATAGCTCTGACAACACACGCGGGCTAATTTTGATGCAAGGGGATTGAAACATGAAAACTATGATAGAGGCAGGGATACTGGCCATGTTGCTCGGTGCGGGGGTAACGCAGGCTGCGGATTTTAAGGTGGGTGTCGTGGATACCGAGCGTGTGTTGCGCGAGTCTTCTCCCGCGATGAAGGCGGAAAGCAAAATCGAAAAGGAATTTTCCGGACGCGACCAGGAAATCAAGAAATTGATGAAACAAGCGAAAGAGTTGCAAGCTTTGCTGGACAAAGAAGACAGCAAGCTTTCGGATTCAGATCGCCGCAACAAGGAGCGCGAATTGTCAGCCATGAACGTGGATTTGCAACGCATGCAACGCGAGTTTCGCGAGGATTTGAACTTGCGCAAGAACGAGGAACTGGCAATCGTACTGGAGCAGGCCAACAAGGCGATACAGGCGATTGCCGAAACGGAAAAATACGACTTGATTTTGCAGGAAGCGGTGTACCGCAATCCGAAAATAGACATCACCGATTTGGTGATCAAGCATCTTGCCGATAGCAAACCAGATAGCAAGACCGATGGCAAAGCGGGCAACTAGGCGGCATTTCAGATATGACCGTCTCCTACCGATTATCCGAGATTGCAGCGCGATTGGGCGGGCGGGTACTGGGTCGGGCAGAGACATGCATTTCTCAGGTTGCAACGCTGGAAACCGCACAACCTGCTCAAATCAGTTTCCTCGCCAACAGTAAATATCGCGCAAAACTGGCCAGTACCAGAGCCGGGGCAGTGATTCTTGGCGAAGCCGATGCCGATGCAACCGAATTGCCGCGCATCATCTCGGACAATCCTTATGCGTATTTCGCCAAGGTTTCGGCGCTACTGAATCCTTTGCCGGAAGCCAAGCCCGGTATCCATCCCAGTGCGGTGATCGCCGCTGGCGCGAAGATAGACGCGACTGCCAGTATTGCAGCGACTGCCGTGATCGCCGAGGGAGCGACGATAGGTGCGCACTCCGTGGTCGGAGAGGGCTGTTATGTCGGCAATAATGTAATCATCGGCAGCCATGCACGACTGTATCCGCGAGTGGTGATTTATCATGATTGCCAGATTGGCGATAATCTGATCGCGCATTCGGGTGCAGTGATAGGCTCGGATGGCTTTGGCATTGCCATGGACCAGGGGCACTGGAACAAGATCCCGCAAATCGGACGCGTTGTGATCGGCAACGACGTGGAGATCGGTGCGAACACCACCATCGATCGCGGTGCATTGGATGATACCGTGATCGAGGAAGGTGTGAAGCTGGACAACCAGATCCAGATCGCGCATAACGTGCGCATCGGCGCGCACACAGCAATCGCCGGATGCGTCGGTATCGCCGGCAGCACTGCCATCGGTCGATACTGCCTGATTGGCGGCAGCGCCGGGATTCTGGGGCATTTGCAGATTGCTGACCATGTGGAAATTGCGGCATTTACCCTGATCGGGAAGTCAATCCGCGAAGCGGGTTCCTATGCCGCTATTTTCCCTTTTGCAAAGACCGAAGACTGGCGCAAGAATTCCGTACACCTGCGCCATCTCGACGAACTTGCGCAGCGGGTCAGGAAATTGGAGCAACAGCTTAATTCCTTAAGCGCGGAATCATTGAAGCGGGAATCGTAAAGAGGGCAAGACTGATGAGCATAAAAGATGAACAACCTTTGTCCGGGCTTACCATGGACATAAATGAAATTACCCGGCTTCTACCCCACCGCTATCCATTTTTGCTGATAGACCGCGTGTTGTCCATGGAACCGGACAAGAGCATCGTCGCATTGAAGAATGTGACCATCAATGAACCGTTTTTTCCGGGACATTACCCGCACTTTCCGGTGATGCCGGGCGTCCTGATCATCGAAGCAATGGCACAGGCAGCCGCATTGTTGTCATTCAAATCGATGGGAGCCGGGGCGGACGAAAAGTCGGTTTATTACTTTGCCGGGATCGACGCAGCACGTTTCAAGCGTCCGGTCAGTCCCGGCGATCAGATGATCATCAAGGTATCGCTCATCCGCAGTATGCGCGGCTTGTTCAAGTTCAGCGGTGTCGTCGAAGTGGACGGCCAACTGGTAGCCGAAGCGGAGCTGATGTGCACGGTGAAATCAGTGTCATGAGGCATCACCCCACCGCATTCATTCACCCCAACGCAAAACTTGCCGTAGATGTCGAGTTGGGCGCGTATTCCATTATCGGTGAACATGTCGAGATCGGCGCGGGAACCTGGATAGGGCCGCATGTGGTCGTCGAGGGGCACACCCGTATCGGTAAAAACAATCGTATTTTCCAATTTAATTCGGTAGGGGCTGTCCCCCAGGACAAGAAATATGCAGGTGAGCCGACTCGTCTGGAGATAGGCGATAACAACACCATACGCGAATTCTGCACTCTGAACATCGGCACAGTACAGGATGCCGGCGTCACGCGCATTGGCGACGACAATTGGATCATGGCCTACGTGCATGTCGCCCACGACTGCCAGATCGGCAGTCACACCATCATGGCGAACGGAGCCACTCTTGGTGGTCATGTGCATGTGGGTGACTGGGCTTTTCTGGGCGGACTATCCGGCGTGCATCAGTTCGTGCGTATCGGCGCGCATGCGATGACCGGTTTTCAGACAAGATTATCCCAGGACCTGCCGCCTTACGTTACCGCTGCGGACAATCCGGCCGTGGCACACGGTATCAACTCGGAGGGGTTGAAGCGGCGCGGGTTTTCCGGCGATTCCATCATGGCTATCAAGCGGGCTTACAAAACGCTGTACAAGTCCGGTCTCAGCCTGGAGGATGCCAAAGCCGCGATACAATCACAAGCGGCGGAATATCCCGAAGTGCAGCCGTTGGTAGATTTCCTTTCCGCGGCAACGCGCGGCATCCTTCGTTAATAATGACTTCTGCACAACTACTGCGCCTGGTCATGCTTCGTCAAAAAGTGGCTCGAAATCCTCATGTATAACCGCATACATTCCGGTTTTTCGCCCCTTTTTTTCTCGACTAACCTGCGCTCGCTACGTTGTGAAGAGGTCTTTATGGTCTTTATATAGGTTATTCCAATGTCGAAAAAAATCACGATAGGCATTGTCGCGGGAGAAGCATCGGGTGACCTGCTTGGCAGTCATTTGATGGCAGCTCTGAAGGAAGCTCGCCCGGATCTGAGGTTCGTTGGCATCGGGGGCCCCAAGATGCAATCCGCCGGCATGGAAATATTGTTTCCGATGGAAAAACTCGCGGTTCGCGGTTACGTCGAAGTATTGCGACATTATTTCGAGATCGTCGGGATACGCCGCAGGTTACGCGCATATTTTCTGGCCAATCGCCCGGATCTGTTCATAGGGATAGACGCTCCGGATTTCAACCTGGATCTGGAACTCGCGCTCAAGCACCATGGGATTCCAACGATACACTACGTCAGTCCGTCGATATGGGCATGGCGCGGCGAACGCATCCACAAGATCAAGCGCGCAGTTTCGCACATGCTCGCGCTGTTTCCACACGAGGCCGACATCTACCTGAAAGCCGGTGTGCCGGTGGATTATGTCGGGCATCCTCTTGCCGACATGCTTCCGGAACAACCCAAGCGCGCAGAGATGCGCGAGGCTATGCGCATTCCGGTCAAAGCCAGAGTGTTCGCATTTCTTCCCGGCAGCAGACAGAGCGAAGTCAAATATCTCGCGAACACCTATATCGAAACTGCCAAACTGATCCTGAAACAATTGCCTGACGCGCGTTTTCTGGTGCCGCTGGTGAGCCGTGAGACACGCGGGATTTTCGAGCAGGCTATTTATGACAGTGCTGCGCAGGATTTGCCGATCACCCTGCTGTTCGGCCATGCCCAGGATGCCATGATAGCCGCGGATGGGGTGCTGGTTGCGTCGGGAACCGCCACGCTTGAAGCAGCCCTGCTGAAACGCCCGATGGTGATCACCTATCGCATGCCCGCACTTTCCTGGTGGTTGTTGAAGCGTAAACAATATCAAGCGTATGTTGGCTTGCCCAATATATTGTGTGAGCGCTTCGTGGTGCCGGAACTGCTGCAGGAAGACGCGACGCCGGAAAATCTTGCGCAGGCCTTGCTCAATCTGGTCAATGACGATAAAGCGGTGGAGCAGCTTGAAAAGACCTTTACCGAACTGCATTTGTCGTTGCGCCAGAATTCCGCGCAAAAATCTGCGGCGGCAATACTGCCGTATCTTCCCAATGGCTGATAAAACTTCTAGCCATCTGACTAACCCAGCCAAAGACGCTGGGCAAGTCATTGGTTATGATGCCATGCTGATCTGCGGCGTGGATGAGGCCGGGCGGGGCCCCTTGGCAGGCCCGGTCAGCGCGGCAGCAGTGATACTCGATCCTGACTATCCCATCGCCGGCCTGGCTGATTCCAAAAAACTTTCCGGGCGGCAACGCGACCGCCTGGCCATCCTCATCCGCGAACGCGCGCTTGCATGGGCGGTGGCCTATGCCGATGTCGGCGAGATTGACCAGTTAAACATTCTGCAGGCAACATTGCTCGCGATGCGCCGCGCCGTGCTGTCTTTGCCTATGCGGCCTCAGCAAGTGCTGGTGGATGGCCTGTATTGCCCTTCAACCGGCATTCCCAGCCAGGCCATCGTGAAAGGGGACAGCAAGATTGCCGCCATATCCGCTGCATCGATCCTGGCGAAAACCGCGCGAGATGCTCTGATGCTGGAATTGCACATACAATATCCGCAATATGATTTTGCGAGTCACAAGGGATATCCCACTGCCGCGCACCTTGTCGCGTTGCGCGAACATGGGGTATCGGTAGTGCACCGCAAAAGTTTCAGGCCGGTGCGCGAACTAGTATGATCTTTCCAAATGCGGGCGAGAGCTAGGTGAGAAAGCGGTTTTCAGGTATCGTGCCAACCAATCAGCGGAAGAACCATAAATGATCATGATCTTGTTCAAACTGTTCCATCTGCTTGCTGCCCTGATCTGGGTGGGGGGCATGTTCTTCGCCTACGTGGTGCTGCGTCCGGCCGCAGTGGATGTACTCGAGCCGCCGCAGCGTCTGCGCCTGTGGGATATGGTGTTCCGCCGCTTTTTTGTCTGGGTATGGGGCGCCGTTGTGGTGCTCCCGGCCAGCGGCTTTTACATGATCATGCTTTATGGTGGATTCGCGCACGTACAGCCTTATGTCGACATCATGCTGGTGTTGGGGCTGGCGATGATTGCGATCTACGGCCAAGTGTATTTTGCCCAGTACAGGAAATTCAGCAGGCTGGTTGCTGAGCAAAACTGGAAGGAGGCGGGCGTGATGCTGGGCAAGATACGCAGGCTCGTCGGGGTGAACCTGACGCTCGGGATGCTGACCGTGTGCGTGGCGGTGCTTGGCATAGCCTGGGCATGATTTAGTTTGCCACTTTGGTATAATAGCGTGCAGCTTATCTGACTAACTAGTATTGCAGCGTGGCAGCCCAAGGATTACATATACAACTTTTAGTTTGGAGAACCAACCGATGAACGAAACAAATACAGTCGCTCAGCTCAAAGAACGTTTGAACAAAGATGGCAACGATCTTGATGCCGCCATATCATTGGGCAACATCTATTACGACAATGGAGATGCAGGACAGTCGATCCTGTATTACCAGCGCGCTCTGGATATCAATCCGGATCTGCCGGGTGTGCGCACCGACCTGGGCACGATGTATTGGCGCAATGAGGATATCAGCCTGGCCGAAAAGGCATTCCGTGAGGCGATAAGCCGCGATCCCGGCTTCGGTCATGCCTACGTGAATCTCGGCTTGTTATTGCATCGCGCCAGAGACAATATCAATGAAGCAAGGGAAGTCTGGCAGCAGTTGCTGACGATCGATCCTAATCATGATGTGGCACCCAAAGCACGGGAATTGTTGCAGGAAACGGAAGCGCTGGTTAACTGAGTACGAAACTGGCGCAACCGATCCATTGCCGGGAGCTTGTTGGCTTTGCTCGGTCATTTATCCTCGCCCAGATCAAGCTTTCGCACAAAGTGGCATGTATAGCCGCCGCGATTCCTGATCAGATACTTCTGGTGGTATCCCTCGGCGCGATAGAATTCTTTGAACGGCACGACTTCGGTGACGACTTTCGCTTGCCATTCTCCTGACGCATCCACGGTTTTGATGACTTCTTCGGCGGTGTCTTTTTGGCCATCGTTGAGATAAAAGATCGCCGAGCGGTATTGAGTGCCGAAGTCGTAACCTTGCTGGTTGCGCTTGGTCGGGTTGTGCATGCGGAAAAATTCGAACAACAGGTGTCGGTAACTGAGTTGCTGAGGATCGAACACGATCTTCAATGACTCGGCGTGTCCGGTGCGACCGGTTTTGACTTGCTCATAGGTTGCATTAGGCGTATCACCGCCGCTATAGCCGACTTCGGTTGCCTGTACGCCGGGGATCTGGCGAACCAGCTCTTCCATGCCCCAGAAGCATCCTCCTGCGAGGTAGGCGGTCTGCGAGTTGACGGGTTCATCCATGTTTGCTCCTAACGCCGCGCCTTTTTCATGGCCTGAGCAGCTTCACGTTTTGAATCCTTTTCCTTTTCAGTTGTGCGCTTGTCATGCTGCTTCTTGCCCTTGGCGAGACCGATTTCCAGTTTGACACGCCCGTTCTTGTAGTGCATGTCCAGCGGCATCAGTGTGTAACCGGCGCGTTGCACTTTGCCGATAATCCTGTCGATTTCCAATTTGTGCAATAACAGCTTGCGGGTACGTACCGGATCGGGGTGGATGTGCGTGGATGCATTCAGCAACGGGCTGATATGCGAGCCGATCAAATACAGCGCACCGTCCTTCACAATGACATAGGCTTCCTTAAGCTGCGCCCGTCCGGCGCGGATAGCCTTGACTTCCCAGCCTTCCAGCATGATGCCGGCCTCGTATTTATCCTCGATGAAGTATTCGTGGTAGGCCTTTTTATTTTGTACGATGCTCATTACAGGTGAGTTTTACGGTGTGTTAGGCTATTCTATCAGTCTTTGTAATCGCATCCCGTAGGAAGCACATCCCTAGGGAATCAAATCTTGGACAAGCAATGGCGTTAGTGGAAAAAACAGTGCTGATTCCGCACAGCGCAGAGCAGATGTACGTATTGGTGGATCACGTGGAAGATTATCCGAAGTTTTTGCCATGGTGCGGTGGTGCCAGTGTCACCGAACTGGAAGGCAATGTAGTACATGCCACGGTGAACATCGATTATCACCATATCAAGCAGAGCTTTACCACCGAGAACGTGCGCATGCCTCCGCATCAGATATCCATGACGTTGCAACAAGGACCGTTTAAACATCTGGATGGCATCTGGCGATTTATCCCGTTGAGCGAATCAGCCTGTAAAATAGAATTTCGTCTGCACTATGAGTTTTCCAGCAAGCTGCTGGAAAAAGTGGTCGGGCCGGTGTTTCATTACATCGCAAACAGCTTTGTGGATGCTTTCATACATCGCGCAGAAAAGGTTTATACGGACAAATGAGCGGCATGGTTAATATCGAATTGGTGTATGCATTGCCGGACGAGCAAATCCTGCTCAAGCGATCGGTACCGACAGGGACGACCGTGGCCGGAGCCATCCAGGCCAGCGGCATGCTCGACAAATATCCCGAGATCGACCTGGACAAGAACAAGATGGGCATATTCGGCAAACTGACCAAGGCCGATGCAGTGGTGCGTGAAAAAGATCGCATCGAGATCTATCGTTCCCTGATCGCCGATCCCAAGGAGGTGCGTCGCAAACGCGCCGAAGAGGGGAAGGTAATGAAGAAGGGCGGCGGCATTGCCGCAGAATCCTGATGCTGGATTACGACCTGCATTGCCATTCCAACATTTCCGACGGTACGCTGACACCCAGCGAATTGGTGGATCGCGCGGCCGGGCGCGGCGTAAAGGTGATGGCATTGACCGATCACGATGATGTGGACGGCCTTGATGAGGCACGTGCCGCTGCCGAACGACACGGCATGACCTTCATCAATGGTGTGGAAATATCCGTGTCCTGGCGCAGCCACACCCTGCATATCGTGGGTTTGGGTATAGCCCCGGATCATCCGCCATTGGTGCAAGGCTTGCGCATCGTGCGTAGCGGGCGTGGCGAACGTGCGAAAAAGATGTCCGATGAATTGGCCAAGATTGGCATCGGCGGTGTGCTGCAAGGGGCTTATCAATTCGCGGAAAACCGCAACATGATAGGCCGCACCCATATCGCACGATACCTAGTGGAAGCCGGTCATTGCAAGGACGTAAAAAGCGTGTTCAACCGCTATCTGGTCAAGGGCAAGCCCGGTTACGTGCCGCATCAATGGGCTATTTTGGCGGACGCGATCAGCTGGATACGCGGCAGTGGCGGAGTTGCGGTGTTGGCGCATCCCGGCCGCTATATGATTGGGCGCAATGGTATGGGCAAGCAGACCATGCAGGAACTCCTGACCGAGTTCGTCGAGTTGGGCGGCCAGGCGTTAGAAGTGGTGACCGGCAGCCACACACCGGAACAATATGCCGAATTTGCGCGATATGCCGAGGAATTCGATCTGTTGACTTCGTGCGGTTCGGATTTTCACGGTCCGGGCGAAAGCTGGCGCGATATGGGGAGACTGCCTGACTTTCCGCTGGGTTGTCGTCCAGTTTGGCAAGCATGGGAAAATGAAGGGACTGGGAAAGTGGCCTGATGGCGCAGTTTTTTACCATCCATCCCGACAACCCCAACCCTCGCTTGATACGACAGGCGGCTGAAGTGCTGCGTAACGGTGGTATCGTGGTGTATCCCACTGATTCCTGCTATGCGCTGGGCTGTCATCTCGATGACAGGGATGCCGTGACGCGCATACGCAAAATTCGCCAGCTGGACGAGCAGCATCACCTGACTTTGATGTGCCGCGACCTTTCGGAGATATCGCGCTATGCACGGGTGGATAATGCGAAGTTTCGTCTGCTGAAAAGCAATACGCCGGGCAGCTATACGTTTATCCTGGAGGCGACCAAGGAAGTGCCGAAGCGCCTGCAGCATCCCAAGCGCAGCACTGTCGGCATACGCATACCGGATCACCCGGTGGCATTGGCGCTGCTGGAAGAATTGGGCGAACCGATGTCGAGTTCTACACTTATTTTGCCGGAAGAAAGCGGACCGCTGAATGATGCAGAACAAATCCGCGACTTGTTGGAAAAACAGGTTGAACTGGTGATCGACGGCGGACCGGTAGGCGCGGATTTCACCACCGTGATCGATTTGACCGGTGATGCGCCGGTGCTGATAAGACGAGGCAAGGGAGATGTTGCACCGTTCGGAATTGAAGACTGACTAAAACCAGACAGGAACCCGATGCAGATAGACCAACTGATACAAACCATCGCCCTAGCAGCCATCCCGGTGCTATTCGCGATCACGCTGCACGAAGCGGCGCACGGCTATGTGGCGCGGCATTTCGGTGACATGACTGCCGATAAGGCGGGGCGCATCAGCCTCAATCCGCTGCGCCATATCGACCCGTTCGGCACCATAATATTGCCGTTGCTCACCCTGGTGATGGGCGGAATCCTGTTTGGCTGGGCCAAGCCGGTGCCGGTCAATTTCGCCGCGCTGCGCCATCCCAAACAGGATATGCTGTGGGTCGCGATTGCCGGCCCTGCATCGAATCTGGCCATGGCAATCGGCTGGGCGTTGCTGTACAAAATGGGGCTGATGTTCCCGGAAAATTATTTTGCCGGTCCGCTTCTTGGAATGGCAATGATCGGGATACAAATCAACGCGATATTGATGGTGCTCAATCTGCTGCCGTTGCCGCCGCTGGATGGCGGACGGGTCGCGGTCAGCCTGTTGCCGCATCGCCAGGCATTTATACTGGCGAAACTCGAGCCTTACGGTATGTTCATCCTGATATTGCTTGCCATTGTTCCAATACAAGGCACATCGTTGTTAAGTTTGATAATCTCGCCGTTGTTCGGGATGGTAATCAAGCTGCTTTCGTTTGCATTTGGGATTTCGTTTTTATTTGGAATTTAGCCATGTTTGCTGATCGTGTGTTGTCGGGTATGCGTCCCACCGGAAATTTGCATCTGGGGCATTACCACGGGGTGCTAAAAAACTGGGTGCGGATGCAGAATGAATTCGAATGTCTGTTCTTCGTTGCGGACTGGCATGCGCTGACTACGCATTACGATACACCGCAATCCATTGAACAGCATGTGTGGGACATGGTGGTGGACTGGCTTGCCGCCGGAATCAATCCGGCACGCGCCACCTTGTTCATTCAATCCAGGGTACCGGAACATGCCGAACTGCATTTGCTGTTGTCGATGATCACACCCTTGGGCTGGCTGGAACGTGTGCCCAGCTACAAGGACCAGCAGGAAAAACTGACCGAAAAAGATCTGAGCACTTACGGATTTCTCGGTTATCCACTGCTGCAAAGCGCAGACATCCTGATCTATCGTGCCACCCAGGTTCCGGTGGGCGAGGATCAGGTACCGCATATCGAATTCACCCGTGAGATCGCGCGCCGCTTCAATCACATTTATGGGCGCGAAGCAGGCTTTGAAGAGAAAGCAGAGACTGCTGTAAAAAAGCTCGGCAGCAAAAAAGCCAAGCTGTATCACGAACTGCGCACCCGCTTTCAGGAACAAGGCGATGACGAAGCGCTGGAGTCGGCAAAATCATTGCTGGACGAGCAACAAAGCCTGAGCCACGGCGACCGCGAACGGTTGTTCGGATATCTGGAAGGCGGCGGGAAGATGATATTGTCCGAGCCGCAGGCCATGCTTACAACCGCTTCGAAGATGCCCGGACTGGACGGGCAGAAGATGTCCAAGTCGTACAACAATACCATCACTTTGCGTGAAGATGAAGCCAGCGTGAGCAAGAAGATCCGCACCATGCCGACCGACCCGGCACGGATCCGCCGCAGCGATGTGGGCGATCCCGACAGGTGTCCGGTGTGGCCGTTGCACCAGGTATACTCCAGCGAGGATACGAAGCAATGGGTGGTGCGGGGCTGCAAGAGCGCGGGCATAGGTTGTATCGAGTGCAAACAACATGTGATCGACGCGGTGCTGGCAGAACAACGTCCTATGCGCGAACGCGCACAACAGTATCTGGATGATCCTGCGCTGGTGCGCAATATCATCGCCGACGGATGTGAAAAGGCGCGCAAACTGACTTCGGAAACCATGCGTGACGTGCGTGAAGCGATGGGAATCAGTTATGGCTGATTCTGTGAATTTCTTCCCGCAATCGACAATAACCTGTCCAGACTGCGGCATGGTCAAAGAAGCGATGCCTGAAGATTCGTGCCAGTATTTTTACGAATGCACTTGGCATCGAATACTGCTGCGCCCGATGTAATTTGATTGCTGCGTATTCAGTTCGTTTGGTACCATTCCGTGCCTTCCTTTTTACTTGCAACATAGTTGCGACTCGATATGACCCTGACAGATATTCAATCCCCCGCACCACTGGCCCTGATTCACGGCGAGCCACTATTGGAATTTCCGCAGGATTTGTACATTCCTCCGGATGCGCTGGAACTGGTGCTGGAAACCTTTCAGGGGCCGCTGGATCTGCTGCTGTATCTGATCCGCAAGCACAACCTCGACGTGCTGGACATACCCATGGCGGAATTGACCCGCCAGTACATGAGCTACATCGAGATGATGCAGAAGCATCGCCTGGAACTGGCGGCGGATTATTTGTTGATGGCGGCGGTGCTGATCGAGATCAAATCGCGCATGTTGCTGCCGCGTCCGCCCAGGGTCAGCCAGGAAGAGGGCGAGGATCCGCGCGCAGAATTGATGCGGCGTTTGCTCGAATATGAGCAAATGAAACTTGCCGCGCAAAAACTCAACGAACTGCCGCAAGCCGGGCGTGACTTCGAGATCGTTCAAGTGTTGATTGAAAACACCGTACGCGAACGCCTGCCTGAAGTCAGTGTGGATGATTTGCGGCAGGCCTGGCTGGGGCTGTTGACGCGCGCCAAACTCAACATGCATCACAAATTGCGCCGCGAACAACTTTCGGTACGCGAACAGATGACGCACATACTGCGCTGCTTGCAGGGAGGCGAGTTTGTCGAGTTCGCCAAACTGTTCGATATGGAAAGCGGCGTGCATAAACTGGTCGTCACCTTTATCGCCATCCTTGAACTGGCCAAAGAATATCTGGTTGAAATCCAGCAAAGCGAAACATTGGGGAATATCTATGTCCGAACAAGTCGAGCCATTAACGCAGAGTGAAACAGCGGCCCCCGGTGAGTTGTTGCCAGACACGCAACAACTCAAACGGGTGCTGGAAACTGCATTGTTGACTGCCACAGAACCGTTATCCATATCAGAGCTGAAAAAACTCTGCGACGCGCCTTTGGACGCTGCACAGCTGGAAATGCTGCTGGAAGAACTGGTGCAGGATTGGCAAGGTCGCGGAGTGGAATTAGTCTGTGTGGCGAGCGGCTGGCGCTTCCGTGCCAAACCGGAAATGCAACAATATCTTGATAGGCTCAACCCGCAAAAAACGCCGCGTTACTCGCGTGCCGTGCTGGAAACACTCGCTATCATCGCTTACCACCAGCCCGTTACACGCGGCGACATCGAGGAGATACGCGGTGTCGCTGTCTCGGCGCATATACTTAAAACGCTTGAAACTCGCGGCTGGGTGGAAGTGGTAGGCACACGCGACACCCCGGGAAAACCCGAGCTGTTTGCCACTACCGGTCAACTGCTTGATGATCTCAATCTGCGCGCCTTGCAAGAACTGCCTTCATTGCAGGAGATAGGGGCGGTGCTGGAGCAGGAAACGACTGCGCCGGCATAAAAGGCTGTTCCGGAATGAAGGCTATACTATCCCGCGACAATCCTTTCTACAAGGAGCTCGCCAGAATCTCCGGTTCGGCGAGGCAACGCGGTAGATCCAACCAGACATTGCTGGACGGATCACATCTGCTGGCCGCGTATCTGGCTAGCGGTAATCAGCCGCGCCACATTTTGCTGAACGCTGCGGCGATGAACGACGACGAAATTGCCGGTTTGCTGCAACAAGTAAGAAATGTGCCCGTCACGCAGCTGGATGACAAATTGTTCGCGGGGCTCAGCGAACTGAAAACGCCCAGCGGAATTATCGCATTGATCGATTTGCCACCATCGGAAGGAACAATAGCCGATAGCCGATTTGCCGTGTTGCTGGAAGACATTCAGGATCCCGGCAATCTGGGCTCGATGTTGCGATCCGCTGCCGCCGCCGGATGCGATGCGGCATTTTTATCCCCGAATTGCGCCGATGCCTGGTCGCCGAAGGTGCTGCGCGCGGCGATGGGCGGACATTTTGCGCTGAGAATTTACGAGCAGCAGGATTTGCCGGACGTGGCGAAATCATTTCCCGGCACGCTGTTTGCAACCAGTCCCCATGCCACACTCAGCTTGTATGACTGCGATCTGGCCGGTAATGTCGCGTTTCTGGTCGGCAACGAAGGGGCAGGACTGTCAGTCGAACTGTTGCAGCTTGCCACGCAGCAGATTTCCATCCCGATGCCCGGTAAAATCGAATCACTGAATGCTGCGGCTGCCGCTGCGATTTGTCTGTTTGAGGCGGTACGGCAACGTGACCGGCCCTACCCGGGCAAACATTAAAACCCTTGACCTGTAAGCCTGGTTCGCTATAATGCGCGCCCTTGTAGGACTGCCTGTAGAACTGAAGTGCAGTTTCACATACCTTGCTCCACCGCACCGCAAGCGGGGGGCTTTAACCATAAGGAGATGTAATGCGACACTACGAAATCGTATTTATTGTGCATCCCGATCAAAGCGAGCAGGTGCCCGCAATGATCGAGCGTTATCGCACACTGGTCACCGCCAATCGCGGTCATATCCACCGTCTGGAAGACTGGGGCCGCCGCCAGTTGGCTTACCCGATCCAAAAGATCCACAAGGCACACTACGTGCTGATGAATATCGAATGCAACCAGGAAACGCTGGACGAATTGGAGCATGCTTTCCGCTTCAATGATGCAGTGTTGCGCCATCTGACCGTCAAGACCAAGGCCGCCGTCGTTGAGCCGTCCGCGATGATGAAGGAAGAGAAATCCAGAGCCATGCCGACTGAAGGCGCCTTCGGGGCCGCTGCCGCTGCGGTTCAGGCCGAAGAAGTTCCGGTTAGCGCTGAATAATTTCATAGGCAATTGGCGCTTAATCAGGTAGTCATCAGCGGTGAGTTGATCGCACTGGAAAGTTTGCGTTATACCCCGGCAGGGGTGGCGAGAGTGGCACTGACATTAAGTCATACCTCGCAACAGTCCGAAGCGAATGGTTTACGTCAGGTGCAGTGCGAAGTGAATGCGCTGGCGTTTGCAGAGGTGGCCGATAAGGTTGCCCGGTTTGAGGTAGGACAGAACGTCAAGGTGCGCGGGTTTTTAGCCCGGCAAAGTATCCGCAGCAGACAACTGGTTTTGCATATAAACGACATAATTTTGGAATAAGGAAATATCATGGCTCGTCCATCAGACAAAAAGAAAGATGACAAGAATAAGCGTTCTTCCCGCAACAATCTGTTCAAGCGCCGCAAGTTCTGCCGCTTTACAGTCGAAAAGATCGCCGAAGTGGATTACAAGGATATCAATATCCTCAAGGAATTCATCTCCGAAAACGGCAAGCTGATCCCGGCACGCATCACGGGTACCAGGACGCGTTACCAGCGGCAACTGAGCACTGCCGTGAAGCGCGCGCGTTTCCTGGCTTTGATGCCTTACACTGATCTGCATTAAGGAGACCGGCCATGCAAATAATTTTGATGGAAAAAGTGACCAATATTGGTCAACTGGGTGAAGTGGTCAAGGTCAAGAACGGCTTTGCGCGTAATTTTCTGATCCCGCAAGGCAAGGCCAAGCGCGCAACAGCCGCCAATATGGCCGAGTTCGAAGTGCGTCGCGCCGAGATCGAGGCTGCTGAAAAAGCCAAGCTGGCCGAAGCGCAAGCGCGCGGTGAAAAACTGGCGGGATTGACCTTGCAGATCGTGCAAAAGGCCGGCGTGGACGGCAAGCTGTTCGGCTCCGTCACCAATGCCGACATCGTGGCTGCGTTGGCTGCGCAAGGCTTTGAGGTTGAAAAATCCCAAGTGCGCATGCCCGAAGGCCATATCAAGCAGATCGGCGATCATCCGCTCAATATCGCATTGCATACCGATGTGGTGGTGGGCATCACTGTGTCGGTGCTTGGCGAACAATAATCTGTCGCCTCTGCAGCGCAATATAAATTGACTGGCGGCATAGGTCATTAAGTTTCCTGCCCGAAACAGAAACTTCTTGACGGCCTGGTTTCTACACGACGCCAGCCGATAATTCGCCTGGGCCTCATTATGTCAGCGAACTTTTCCCTTGCCTTGCTTGTCTGCGATAAGTAGTCTATTTGTCTGACGATCATTTCGATGGCCGTTTACCTAACAGGAGGACAGAAAATGCGCAATCTATTAATTGTGTTGTCGGTGCTGCTATTCCCGGTAAACGCAGCTCGCGCCGAGGTAAGTGTCGGCATCGGAATCAGCGTTCCCGGCGTCAGCCTCGGGATCAACATGCCGGCGTATCCGGGGCTCGTCCCGGTGCCAGGCTATCCTGTTTACTACGATCCACAGGTGGATTTGAATTTCTTCTTTTACGACGGCCTGTACTGGGTGTTCCAGGCCGATAACTGGTATGTGAGCAGCTGGTACAACGGGCCATGGAGATTGGTGGCGCCTGAATACGTGCCTGTGTATGTGCTGCGCATCCCAGTGCGCTACTATCGCAGGCCCCCGCCGTATTTTCGCGGCTGGCGTGCCGATGCGCCACCACGCTGGGGCGACCGCTGGGGCCGTGACTGGGAACAGCATCGAAAAGGATGGGATCAATGGGACCGCCGTTCAACTCCGCGCCCCGCACCGTTGCCATCCTACCAGCGGCGGTATTCCGGGGAGCGCTATCCTCGTGAGCCGGAACAACAACATTCGATCCAGTCCAGGAGATACCGTTATCAGCCGAGCGAGCCGATGACGCGGCAGTATTATCAACAGCAACGCCGCCAGTCCGGACAGCAAAACAATCAACGGGGAAACAAGCGCGACGAACGCGGACAGGAACGCCGGTAATTACATTACACATAATCGGCGGAGCTTAAGTACTTTCTGCTAATGGCAAGGGTCGGTTAGTTGAATTACCCTAAAGCCGGGCTTCAACGTAGATTCAAGGGGCGCGCATTTGTGCCCCCTTGAATTATAGGCAAAATTGCCTGTTACCCACACGTTGTCTTCATGCAGGCCAGCGAGGGAATTCACGGCAACAGCGGCTAAAGGGGAAAATTCGCGGCAATAACGGCGATCGCGGCTATCGATACCGACAATGCGGTAAACCACCCATACTCGCCGGAGAATTTGGCGTTTCTGAATGGCAGTTTTTTTTCGTGCATATTTGTTGTCTTCATGGCGGTTCTCTCCTGCTCTTACACTTGCTCCCACAAGTTGCAAACTTATTGCTTACTAATCTAGGTTCCCTAGAATCAATTCCAAAATATTACTAACATATCCTAGTAAAATAGTCAAGAAATAAATGATGAGCCATTGAGCAAAAGCAGCACCCGCTGCAATAACTCAAGCTAAAACCTATAAAACAATCAAGGACTCAAATAAAAAAAGCAAAGCATTCCAAAAAGCTGCTGAACGCAAAATCCTGAGCGTTTTGCAATCATCACAAAGGCAGGCCAAAGCCAGCCATTCTTATTTTAGCTACTGTCAATAATCAGAGAGGATAGGCGAGTGAGGGCGGGGCAATTTCGCAGGGAGGTTTATGGCAAGAAGTCTTACCTGGCAAGTCAGACGGTCAGGACGGTCGATCCGGTCGTCTTGCGCGCTTCGAGATCACGATGCGCCTTCGCCGCTTCCTTTAGGGGGTAGGCCTGGTTGACGTAGATCTTCACCATGCCGGAACCGACCGCAGCGAACAGATCCGCCGAATTTTCATCCAGCAATTGTCTGGACGCAACGAATGTCGCGAGTGTTGGCCTGGTGACCATTAACGAGCCTTTTTGCGACAGCAAAGACAGATCGAATGGTGGAACTGAGCCAGAAGACGAGCCGAACAGCACCATGAGGCCACGTGGTTTCAGGCAATCGAGCGATTTCATGAAAGTATCCTTGCCGACCGAATCATAGACTACGGGGAGTTTTTCTCCGCCAGTGATCTCGAGTAGCCGCGCCTGAAAATCTTCGCGGGTATAGACGATCGGATGGTGGCAGCCATTGGCCTTGGCCAAAGCTGCCTTTTTGTCGCTGGATACGGTGCCAATCACGGTCGCGCCCAAAGCCGCGGCCCACTGGCAGACAATCAGCCCGACGCCGCCTGCAGCAGCATGTATCAGGATGGTGTCGCCTGGCCCGACCTTATAAATATCGCGGAGCAGATAGCGCGCAGTCATGCCTTGCAGCATCATCGCTGCCGCCGTGCGGTCATCGATGGCGTCCGGCAGCTTGACCACCCGGTCTGCGGCAATTAGCCTTGCTTCTGCGTAAGCGCCGATAGCCGATGCGTATGCGACCCTATCCCCTGGCTTCAGATGGGTGACGCCGTCGCCGATAGAATCCACGGTACCTGCTGCCTCCATGCCCGGCACGAAAGGCAGCGGTAGCGGGTAGAGGCCGGTGCGGTGATAGACATCAATGAAGTTCAGTCCCACAACGGTTTGTTTCAACCTGACCTGGCCGGGACCCGGAGCGCCTGCTTCGACCTCTTCCCATTGCAACACCTCGGGACCACCGGTCTGGTGGATTCTAATCGCGTGGGGCATTGGTGAAACCTTCAATGAGAATGAACATAATTTATTTAACCATAACTTCGATTGGCTGTCTTCGGCTCATGGAGGTCGTTCTTCCCAATCTTCACAACGAGTACGATCGATATAACCGGTTCGATATACCAAATTTCCAGAAACTTTAGCTGAACGGCCGGTTTGCGGCAGTCGTTTTTTGTTTTTAGTCTTTTGCCCGATAGCAAGGTAAAATACCCTCCGCATAAAAGCACAAGTGATATATCTCCATGCAAATCGTTTCCAATGCCGACGTACAACTCGAACAGATCAAATTGCCGCCGCATTCGGTGGAAGCGGAGCAATCGGTATTGGGAGGCTTGTTGCTGGAAGCGAACGCGCTCGACAAGATTTCAGATCTGATGTCCGCAGATGATTTCTACCGTCAGGAACATCGTTTGATCTTTAGCCAGATCGTCAGGTTGAACGAATTGGCGAAACCGGTGGACGTGATCACCGTGGCCGAATCACTGGAAATCGCCGGCGAATTGGACAAGGTAGGCGGCCTGCCTTACCTGGGCAGTTTGGCGCAGAATGTGCCGTCGGCCGCCAACATCCGCCGTTACGGCGAGATTGTGCGCGAGCGTTCCATCATGCGCAAGCTTGCGGAAGTCGGCAGCGATATCGCGAGCAGCGCCTACAATCCGACCGGGCGCGATGCTGCGCAATTGCTCGACGAGGCGGAAAGCAAAGTGTTCGAGATCGCCGAGGCCGGTTCGAAAGGCAAGCAGGGATTCATTGCCATGCCGCCGTTGCTGACCCAAGTGGTGGAGCGCATCGAGACATTGTATGCGCGCGACAATCCCAGCGACATCACCGGAACCGCTACCGGCTTCACCGATCTGGACCGCATGACTTCCGGCTTGCAACCCGGTGATCTGGTCATCGTTGCGGGCCGCCCGAGCATGGGCAAGACCGCGCTTGCGATCAACATCGCCGAGAACGTCGCAATGGACAGCAAGTTGCCGGTGGCGATCTTCAGCATGGAAATGGGCGCGACGCCAATTGGCGATGCGCATGCTCGGCTCGGTTGGCAAACTCAACCAGCAGGATTTGCGCACCGGGCGCTTACAGGACGACGATTGGGGGCGGCTGACGCACGCGCTCGGCAAACTGAATGACGCGCCCATCCATATCGACGAAAGCGCCGCGCTGTCTTCTCTGGATCTGCGCGCGCGATCGCGCCGCCTGCATCGCCAGAACAACGGACTCGGCTTGATCGTGGTCGATTATTTGCAATTGATGAGTTCGAACGTCAGGCAAGGCCAGCGAGAACCGCGCCACGGAAATATCGGAAATCTCACGTTCTTTAAAGTCGCTGGCGAAGGAACTGCACGTGCCGGTGATCGCTCTGTCGCAGTTGAACCGCAGCCTCGAGCAGCGCCCCAACAAGCGCCCGGTGATGTCCGATCTGCGCGAATCCGGCGCGATCGAACAGGATGCCGACCTGATCCTGTTCATCTACCGCGATGAAGTCTATAACAGCGACTCGCCCGACAAAGGCAAGGCCGAGATCATCATCGGCAAACAGCGTAACGGTCCGATCGGAAAGATCGAGCTCGCATTCCGCGGCGAATACACGCGCTTCGACAATCTTGCACCTGGCAGTTATTGACGGTCGGCTGCGAGGACCATGACCTAGGACAGCCAATCTTCAGCAAGTCAGACTGCATTTGATCGCATACGCAACCATGGCACGCCGCAACCACTACCACGTTTATGTGATCGAACTGTCGAAAGACGTTCTTTACAAAGGACGTTTCAAGAAAGCCAACCCCGATTACGTCACCGGCAAACCGTGTGTTTATGTCGGCATGACGGGGCTGGATCCGGATGTTCGTTTCGACAAACACAAGTCGGGAATCCAGTCCAACCGCTATGTTCAGGAATTCGGTTTGCGCTTATTGCCCGAACTGTACGAAGTCTATAACCCGATGCCCTATGAAGGCGCGCGCGAGATGGAAGTGGAACTGGCGATAGGTCTGCGTGAAGCGGGGTATGGGGTCTGGCAAGCGTGCGCTGCCGAACTATTTCGTTTGAAGCACGATACTCTTTCGGATACAATGCGAATCCTGCAATAGGCGCGTAGCTCAGCTGGTTAGAGCACTTGGTCGACATCCAAGGGGTCGATGGTTCGAGTCCATTCGTGCCTACCAAAAAATCAATGGGTTAGGTCAGAAACGGCTTAACCCGCTTACATTTTGAGTTGCTCATCTTGAACGCGGGGTTAAGGCATTAACAGCATTCCTACCAAACCATACCCAATATTGTGCGCACAACAATGGGGTATGCTCCAAACTGACAAATAAACCAGCAGCAACCAGATGGGTAATTTTCGTATCTTTATATCCTGCAATACAGATTCGGCGAGCATGAGAACGAAAACAAAGAAGGCGTATACTTGAATCCAGCGCCCCCAATCGGTTGATAACAGAAACAGCGGCGAGATAAAACCAAAGCTGATCAGCAATAATGCAGCGTTCTTCCGAAACCAGTCAGAAATAAATAGCGGTATCATTGCCAAGATGGCCAGCGGCAAATAGATCAATGTATATTCCGGCTGATAACTTCTTACCAAGCCAATCCAATGCCCCGCATCGTACCTTAGCGCTGCAATGGCCCCTTCACAAATATGATAGGAAAATCCTCTGGACACCGCAGAAACACAGATTTGTTCACCCGCTGATGTGGCAGGGAAGGCCATAGCAAACAGCAAGGAAGACAGAGCTGCTGCCGAGAATAATGCTATCGATATAAGCGCCAGACGTCGTTCGATCATTCCGGAGCGGAATGATTGAAACAATATGTATGCGAAGAACGGCAAAGTGAACGCCGCCATCTCGTGAGAAAAGGCTGCGAGCAAGTACAGAACAAAGCTTGCGCTGATCGTTTTGGAGGATATATTCCTCCTCGCATAGAAGTTGGCCAGCACCAGAAAAGATACGAAAACGATGATTTCTTTTCTGAAGGATCCACGGAAACTGTAAAACGGGAAAAAAATGAAAGCAGGGGAAAACAGCAACATCAACCACTCATATCCTCGTTCACGCATCAAATATAACTTTTGCGTAAGAAAGAATATTAAAAAATAAAAAACAACTTGCACTGAAAAGACCAGCCACTTAAGGGAAATACCAAAATCTGAAATAAAAATAAGCAAGCTGCCTATCAGGCCACGCCTTACAGGCCCCACATAGTAGCTAATGAGCCAATCCGCGGTTTTCCAGATATGTCCACCACTGGAAACTTGCTTGAAATAGTGGAAAACGAAGGTTAGAAAAACCGGCCAAATTATAAATGGAACGAATCTTTTCAAATCGCCCGTCTTGATGTAAATGTTTTTCATGCTGTCAGCTCGCTGTTACCCAACAATCTTCAGGCGTGGATATTTTACTTTCATTTGCGCAAACAGAACTGTCAATCGAACGGCCGTTATAGGACGTTAAACGGAAATTCGGCTGTTTGCAAAGATTGCACGTCGTAATTCTTCTGGGTTTGTGCATGAGAAATATCGTATAAGGAACTTGCTTGGCACACTTTGCCCGCACCGTGAAATTCAGACGGAAGTGGATTCTGGTATTAGCTGGATATTTCGATTAACATTGCCGCAGCACAATGCAGACATCTGCATGCTGCCTAAACAAATAAAGAATTGCGCAAGGATTAAGTGATACATCGCTCAAGGTAAGCATTTTATTAAAATTGGGCGAATCAGACCAAGTGCCAAAAATTCGGTACATATTGGAATTATAAAGACCACGGCCAAATACGGTCAAAATACAAAAATAGTTTCGGAACACATGACTGTTATAAATCCAGCGTTGACAAAATTTCAGCAGGCAGTGGCATTATTTCAAACAGGGCAATTAAGCCAAGCCCAGGCTATCTGTGAAAAAATCCTCAAGATTCAGCCGAAGAATTTTGAAGCGCTCCATATGTCAGGTCTAATTGCTATCCAATTAAATAACCTCCCCAAAGGGGTTGAGTTAATTGGCAAGGCAATCAAAATCAATCCTCATAATGCTGATTGTCACGTTGATCTGGGTTTCGCGCTTCAGCAACTCAGGCAATTAGATGCCGCTCTGGCCAGTTATGACAAGGCCGTCGCGATAATGCCAAGCTATGTAAGTGCGTATTACAACCGCGGTTTGGTGCTGCAGGAGCTCAAACAATTTGATACCGCTGTGGCCAGTTATGACAAGGCCATTGCGATCAAGCCAGACCACGCGATGGCCTACGTCAACCGCGGCGCGGCGCTCAAGGAACTCAAGCAATTCGATGCCGCGCTGGCAAGTTATGACAGAGCCATAGCGCTGCAGCCGGGCAATGCAAACGCGCATTACAACCGTGGCATCGTTCTGCAAGAACTCCAACAATATCTCGGCGCTGTTGCCAGTTATGACAAAGCCATTGCGATCAAGCCAGACCATGCGATGGCCTACGTCAATCGCGGCGCGGCGCTCAAGGAACTCCAGCAATTGGACGCCGCTCTGGCAAGTTATGACCGGGCCATTGCGATCAAGCCAGACCACGCGATGGCCCACGTCAACCGCTGTGCTGTGCTTAACGATCTCAAACAATATTCCGCCGCACTGGACTGTTATGACAAAGCCATCGCAATCAATCCGGGATATGCATATCTGTATGGTTCTCGGTTACATACAAAAATGCTTCAATGTAATTGGGCCGGTATAGATAATGAGTTCAACGAACTAATAACAAGAATAAAGCGTGGCGAAAAGGCGACCTATCCCTTTTCTGCTCTTGCCATAACCGACGACTTGTCGATTCAGAGACAGGCTGCAGAAATTTTGTTAAAAGATAAACACCCTGCCAATGTTTCGCTGGGAAATATGCCGAAACGTTCCAGAGGGGCAAAGATTCGCATTGGCTACTATTCTGCGGATTATCATAATCACGCCACAACCTACCTGATGGCAGAATTGTTTGAACACCACAACAAAGATAATTTTGAATTGATAGCATTTTCATTTGGTCCGGACAAAAATGATGAAATGCGGAAACGAGTTTGTGGTGCGTTTGATCAGTTTATTGATGTGCGAAATCAGACAGATACAAATGTTGCGCTGCTTTCCAGGAAGATGGCCATAGACATTGCTGTGGACCTGAAGGGATTGACGCAGCACGGCAGGCCGGGAATATTTTCCTATAGAGCCGCGCCCGTACAAGTAAACTATATCGGTTATCCGGGGACAGTGGGTGCTGAATATATCGATTATATTGTCGCTGATAAAACGCTTATCCCGGAAACCAGCAAGCAGTTCTATGCTGAAAAGGTTGTGTTTCTGCCGAACAGCTATCAGGTCAATGATTCAAAGCGAGTAATTTCAGACAAGCAGTTTACCCGTACAGAGCTGGGTCTGCCCCAAGACGCTTTTGTATTCTGCTGCTTTAACAATAATTATAAAATCACGCCTGATACTTTTGATGTCTGGATGCGCATACTTAAGCAAACAGAAGGCAGTGTATTGTGGCTGTTGGAGGGCAATCCGACAGTAGTCCACAATCTAGGCAAGGAAGCTGAAGCAAGAGGAGTTAGAAGGGAGCGCCTGATATTTGCCGGACGCATGCCGCTGGCTGAACACTTGGCACGACATCGATTGGCTGACCTGTTTCTGGATACATTGCCTTATAACGCGCACACAACGGCAAGTGACGCGTTATGGGCCGGCTTGCCGGTTCTGACTTGCGTGGGAAAGGCTTTTGCCAGCAGGGTAGCGGCTAGCCTGTTGAATGCCATCCATTTACCGGAACTGATTACCCAAACCCAGCCGGACTATGAGGCGTTGGCGCTGGAGTTGGCTTCACAGCCTGACAAGCTCCAGGCAATCAAATCAAAACTGGAGGATAACAGGCTAACCACACCATTGTTTGATTGCAAACTATTCACCAAACATATCGAAAAAGCCTACGCCGAAATGTATGAGCGTTATCTCGCTGATTTACCGCCCGAACATATCTATATCAATTAGCTTGCCCTGTAGTGGCCTGCCGATAAAGGGCGCCAGCGGATTCATGGAGCTTGCCATTGTTTAACGTACCTCGTCAGCAAGCAATCTCGTCCAGCATGAATCAGCAGTATCATGCTCACATCGACAGTTCTGATTTGAAACGTTCTTCCCACACCTTGTTCAATTCTGTTCCCTGCTTTTTCAACGCAGTGTTCGCCAAGCTAACAGTTACTTTGGCATTGACACCCACATAATCGACAACACCCTGAATAACCTCAGTTGGAGAAGCGAGCAGGTCTTCATAAAAAACGACATGCGGAGAAATCCCGTTAGTGCTGAAAAACAGATCCCACATTGCATTATGACCTGCGGTCGTGCGAATGCAGCCAAATATTTGATCAAAATCATATACAGCAGCCTGTTTTTGGTTGCCATGGCTAGACCACTTCCCTGTCTGGCTCGCGATAGACAATGAAACTGCCTGAGCTACAACATTCCTGCGCAAGATATGAATGAATTTCAGATTCCTGAAATGTTTTTTAACAAAACCATTCCTGAATGATTGAAGGCACTGGTTTACATGTGCCTTGACCCCGAAGACTCCATTGCTGGTGGTTCTCCATTTTTCGATAGCAGCAAAATACTCATTCAAATCCAGATCCAGAGAGGGTGATATTGGAATACCGAATCTCTTAATCAGCGGCATCCCATGGGTAGCGAATGAAAAATATTCATGCGGGACACCCATTACCCCGGTATCTATCAGCAAGTTGCATAATAAGGAGCTTCCCGACCGACCGGTTGAACAAATCATATAGTATGTTTTTGGCTTCCCTTCGTAAGGGGCTAAATCATATTTTAGTTCGCTGAAGTGACTATCACCCATAAATATCTTTCCTAGTCTTCATTTGGGTCTTTAATTTCAATATTCGCGCAATTTAGAATCTGAATGGCTACGCATTCTACTGTTCACCGGTCATCCATCAGGTCAAACTTGCGGCACTTAATAAAACTTTATTTTATGCTAGCACAATGCCCGAAGCCCATCGGCAGAACCTGAAGTTTCTCCCGATGGACAGGCAGGCGTCTTGATAATTGGCATCCTAATTATATTCATCATGGCAATGATTCTGTGAAATATCTGTTTTGAAGGCGAGTTAATATCTTCTAAAAATCAAATTTGAATGTCGGAAAATATCTCGAAAGCATGAAGTCGGGGAGGTGGAACTGCGGGAAGCATATCGATGTATTTGTTGCGTGCAGAATATGCAGGCATATTCCTTCCGTATCCAATATGCCATCGAGCTTGAAATTGTTGCGGGCCTTAAGGGCAAATTCTCCATCTTCATTCCAGTTCTTATCGGGAAACTTTGAGTTTTCCCACACTGCTTTCTTATACGTCCAGCCGAATCCATAACCCAGGTGGGTGTTGCTAAATACTGCATCGCTGTTCTTTTCAACTTTAATCAACTGGACTCCCTGGTTGCTGCATTTGAAGTGCAAGCCTTCCCTCGACTCCAGATTCCAATAACCGAAAAATTGAGATCTTCTATCGAGTAAAAACCATCCGCGAAGATTCAAAAGGTCAGCTTCCTTTTCCTGAAGGGAAGCAATGACCGTACTGACATAATTGGGAGCGTAGAAATCGTCGTCATCAAAATGAACGATTATGTCTCCTTTGGCACGTTCTACCAGCAGATTGCGTTTCTCTCCTATTGATATCCGTTTGGCAACATGCTCATAGCGTAGAATTGGTTTGTTTAAACTTCCAAGTTCTTTTGACGGTATCGGGCTGTCATCTAAGACCAGCCACTCCAAATTCGGATAGTCTTGAGAAAGGACACAATTGTATATTTGACGGAGATATTTTTCCCGGTTGAAAGTGGGTGTAATGATGCTTATTTTTTCCATTTTTAATGATACCCCTGTAAATTTAACCTGATTTTATCGCAGCTGAAGTTATTACTGTAATTGCTGATGGCTTCCAGGATGATGCCGGTTTGTATCCGATCGTGCTTCCGATTCGCTTTATCACAGAAGCCATACGAATAAAAAGCCGCTTCAAGCGGCTTTATTCTTAAAGCAATCATTGTTGGGTGTGCATCAGCGGAACTGTTTGTCCTCGCTGCTTTGCGCCTGTTGCTCGACGGTAAACAGCACTGCGGCTTTGACCCTGGAGGAAAGGTTGAGCTTGGTGAGGATATGGCGCACGTGCTGTTTTACGGTGTCATAACTGATGGAAAGTGTTTGCGCGATGGCTTTGTTGCTTTCTCCTCGCGACAGCAGTTGCAGTATCTCGCGTTCACGATCGGTGAGCAGTTTGAGTGAATTTTTAGGTTCATCGCCCGGTTGGTCGCCACGCAGCATTTGGATCATTTTGATCGTCATGGTGGGGGCGACCACCAGTTCGCCGGCAGCAACCCGCCGGATGGCATCCACCACATCTTCCGGTGCCATGTCCTTGAGCAAATAGCCGCGTACACCGGCGCGTATCGCGTTGGCCAGGTCGGTTTCGGAATCGCTCATGGTCAAAATCACGGCGGGAGTCGTGCAACCCTCTTTGCGAATTTCCTCGAGCATAGCGAGGCCATCCAAGGGCTTCATGCGCAAATCCATGACCAAAAGGTCGGGTTCCACTTCCAACAACTCGCGCAGTCCCTCGATACTCCCGGTCGCGCCAAGGACGGAAATCCCGAAACAATTCGAGAGCAGTTCAGTCAATCCGCTCCTGCACAGGTTTTGATCGTCTACCAGAACAACCTTTAACTTCTCATTCATTAAACTTTCTCCAGTCTGACTTTGGCTCGGGGAAAATCAATTGCACGCGGGTGCCGAATCCGTCAGCGCTTTGTACTTTTATTTCTCCGCCGATACGCTGTGCCCGCTCGCGCATGATCTTCATTCCATAGTGTCCTTCAATGGGCGTAAAGGTGCAACCACCGCTGCCGCTATCCTCCATCGTGAAAACATAGTGGTTGCCGGTCAGGTCTACGGCCAATCTGGCATGGGTAGCGCCGGAATGGGTGGCAATATTAGCCAGTGCCTCTTTTACGATATGCGACACCTGGATTTCATATTCAAGCGGCAATTCGAGATTGGCAACACTATTGATATATTCAAGAACAATGTCACTTCGATTGCGGAATTCTTCGGTAAGAGTTTGCAGGGCATGCAGCAGTCCTGCCGGATCCATTGCACAGCGGAATTCCGTTATCAGTTCCCGGACCGTTTTTTGGCTGCTTTCCAGTGCATCATCTATATCGTTAGCGTATTTGGTAACCATGGGCGCATTCAGAGTCCGTATTGACTCAAGCAACAAGCTTGTGCGCATCCGTGTATATACCAACGTTTGCGCCAATGAATCATGAATTTCGTTTGCGATAGATTGCCGTTCAGCGATCAGTTCGGACCGCTTGGCCTCACGAATTGATTTGTTATGTTCGACTATGGTGCCAAGCAGGTCTGCGAATGACAATACAGTTTTGGAAATATCCTCAAATTGCTTCTGGGAATCGTTAAAAAACAGCGTGATCATACCGATAGGATTATTCGCTGGGGGACGGCTTTCAATCGGGGCAGTGATCAGCGATTTAATCTGACAACCGGCATTTCTGCAATCCTGCCGTTTCGTGCATGCGCTGAGGTCGGTAGCATACATGCCGTTTCCGATAGCAGTTCTGCAGCTGGAATCGCAATTTAAATCGAGCTCTTTTCCAAGCTTGAGCAATTCCGCAGATAACCCCAGGGAGCTGAACAACTGGTGGGTCTGACCATGCGTCGGAAGTATCCGGACTATGCCAGAGGCAGCAGTCGTTGAACTGATGAGGGTCCCCAGCAGTTTTTCCACTACTGGTTTAAGATCAGCCATTTGTGAGGCTTCAGGCTCGAGGCTATTGTTAACCGGACCACCCCCGCCAAGTTCAGGCGCAGCAAATTGCAAATCGTTGCTCCACAACATATCCGTGTGTGCAGCTTTTCTTAGTGAATTAGACTTCTTGCGCATAAAATCAACATTGCAACTTAATTATCGACACTTGATTCAAGATATCAAGCAGGTTCAGGTTTGAGAAATCGTATAATATTAAATCTATCGAATTGTCTTTTTTGTTGGATACAAATAAATATGATTTAGGGTCAATCCGGCATGTTCGTGAGTATACCCCTCATTCGGGTTATATCAACGCTACCCCCTTGTGCTTGTAGACACCAAAACTACCGAATGGGTTTAATAAAACCATCGTAGATATCATAATTTATTGATTATAGGGATCAATAATTATTGTTTCTGGAGTACGGCAATATACAATGAAAATCTGCATCGTCTCTGACAGTCATGATCGTGCAGAACCTCTTGCAGCAGCTGTTGCCGAAGCAAAGGCTGCCGGGGCACAAGCTGTAATTCATTGTGGCGACCTGATCGGTGCGAACACGCTGCGCGCATCCATCAAACTCGGTGTGCCCCTGCACGTGGTGCACGGCAACAATCTCGGCGATGCAAAATGGCTATGCATAAAATGATGTCGAAGTCCGGCGGAATGCTGACCTATCATGGGCAGGATGCCGAACTGGAACTCGGTGGCAGACGCATTTTTGCAACCCACTTCCCGCATTATGGCCGAGGCATGGCCTGTACCGGGGATTACGATCTGGTTTGCTGCGGTCACAGCCATGTAGCCGAGATAATCCGGCAGCCTAACATCAGGGGCGGGCAGACCTGGCTGGTCAATCCGGGTTCGGTATCCGGAATAGGCGCACCCAATGTAGATGAGGCGTTCACCTGGATATTGGGGGATTTGGCACGAGATGACTTTTGAGATTCACACACTAAAGCATTGATCATGTCACCCAGCCTGTACAATAAGGGTTCATCGCTAGAACAAAATTTCCAACGGAGGTTCGAGTGACGACTTCAATTGCAACCAACCAGACCATCCTAGTCGTAGGAGGAGGGATAGGCGGCATGACGGCGGCACTGGCATTCTCCGAGCCGGAAAAATCACAGAAGCAGATCCGCGACATCGTCGAATCCGCCTATGACCACGGTGCCGAGATGATCGTCACACCCTGCCAATTGTGTCAGGCCAACGTCGAGGTCTACCAGTCGGAGATCAACAAGAAAAAAGGCACCAAGCTGGCCATGCCGGTGGTTTATTACTCGCAGCTGATGACGGTTGATTACGGCGGAAATCTGAAAGAAGCCGGTCTGGACGGGCACGTCATTCAACCGGAAAGACTGCAAAAGATCGCCGATCGGAAGAAATAGACAGTAATGCCGTGCGCATGGCTTTCAGAAGAGGGCGCTGTGCCACTCTCGCTGCTGGACTTGCAACACCTTCCGGCACTATCATCACACCCATTATTCTGAATATGAGGATTGTAGGAGCGGGCCATGCCCGCGAACCCCTTAATCGCGGGCATGGCCCGCTCCTACACACATGCTATTTTTATGCGTACCGGAATATCAAAAATTTCAGGAGTACACCATGCAACACATGACACCCAAACAAGCTTACGAGTTTTTGCAGGCCAATCCCGAGGCGGTGTTCGTTGATGTGCGCAGCGAGATGGAACACATGTTTGTCGGGCATCCCCAGGGCTCTATCCTGATACCCTGGGTCGACGGACCGGATTGGGACATCAATCCCCATTTCGTTTCACACGTAAAAAAAGCCGCCAGCGTGAACCGACCCGTCGTGTTGATCTGCCGCTCCGGTCGTCGTTCGGTGGATGCCGGATTGGCTCTGGAAAAAGCCGGGCTTACAGACGTGTACAACGTGTTGCACGGGTTTGAGGGCGACCTGGATGAAGGCCATCACCGAAATTCCCACAACGGGTGGCGATTTGAAGGCCTGCCCTGGGTGCAAACGTAGCTAACATCTCAAAACCCAGATTTCACCCCAACTGCTGTGTTGTGTAAAAAATTTCTTGCTTACATATACACCATATGCGGCACTACGAAATTTTTTCCACGCCTTGCATTTGGGCGAACTCGATTTTTAGAGGGTTTCTTAACTCTTTTCCTTATCTTGGAAACATCCGATGAATCGAGCGATTCCAGACTTCACCGAAACTGAACAAAAACTTGTCTCTTCCATTCTGTTTGAGCGTTATGGCAAGCTTGTGCCCATGCAACTGGCAGACAGCGAACTGCAACTTGATGCAACCTCCGAAGAATTGACCTAATGCCCGACAATTTATTGGGCTGAGCGCGGTGCGCAATTCGTGGTGTGCGAGGTGGCTGCCGACCGTTACCGCTGCCAATTATTTTATTCTGAGACGGAACAATACGGCACCGGCCGTGATGAATACGACAGTCTGGGGGATTGTGTCGTGACCCTGCTGCAAGTCCAATCAGACCACGAACGGAAAATGGCGAACATTTCCTCCGGCGTCACGCGGGCCGACATCGATGACGATTATCACGGCCCGGTGATTATATGAGCCCTGTTGCCTTTATCGGGATCAGCCCGCGGAGGCAATGAGTTGCGGGTTGGGCTGCTTCGCAGCGTTGAAGTCGAACAAGCCATACAGGACTGAGTTGGTTTTCTGGTTGGCACGCACGGCGAAGGCGTCCAAGCCAACCTGATGCTGGTAGGACAGCCTGTCGCGCGGCACATCACCGATGGCGCGCAGTTCTCCCTTATACCCATAGTGTTCGCGCAACAGGCGCGCAGTCGCATAGCTCTTGCCGTCGGTAAACTTGTCAAACTCGATTCCGATCACGGTGAAGTCATCGATATCATGCTCGATCGCTTCCGGGCCTTCTTCGGCAGCCAGCCAGACACCGAGCGGCCAGCCGTGTTCATGTTCCCGGTAAATCAGTTCGGCGCGCCGCGCCTGCCATACCGATAGCGGCACCAGTACCGGCCCAACCGGCAGTCTGACGTTTTCCGGAGATATCTCCTTCTGCAAGAGTCAGGGTCTTCCAGCCATCAGATACGATGTGGCCATTCTTGATCAGCATAAACATGGTCTGTCTTCCTTTCTGTATTCCAAAATGTTGATCGATTAGTGATCCGTCCCAACTTGTTGAAGTGCAGTCTAGAGATATTGTATATGCCTGTGAAATACTTATTTGTTACATTCAAATAGCGATTGGATATATAAGGGGGAGAGGTTCGACGTGTAGCAAATTGATTGTAGGGCTTCTGCGCCTTGCCGAAATTAGCAACGGCTCTCGGTTTATAATGCTGCCCCAGAGCGGAACTTGGCGAATAGCAGCAATGTGCCAGTCGAAAACAGTCAAGGACACCACATGGAATGTCTGTTTCTCGGCCATAGCGGCCATTAACGACAGCTGGGGATCACGTCCGCTTCGTGCCCAAAGCCGCCGTTGAGTTTCTCGAACACGGTGCCAGAAACCAGACGTTCGCCACTTCCGCTACCTACACTATGGAGACATTCATGCCTCATAGGCTTAGATTTCAGGTTTCATCTGTCAGGCTATGGTGTATCCTTCTGAAAAAACGCAATGGGAGTAGCCATGAACAAACTATTTGCTGTATTGCTGCTTCCATTCTCGGCGGCTTTAGTGGCGATAGTTCTAATAGGGTGTGCCACAAAACCAAATGAATTGCGCCAAAAACCTTCAGAGATTAAATTTGTGAGCTTGAAATCTTCAAAGCAGATAGCTGAATGCATAGTTGATAAGTGGCAACACATTCCGTTTACAGGGCCGCTCCTTTCAGGAAAAACTCCAAAGGGCTATACCATAATTCAAAATGCAAATGGCGGAGTTGGGGCCGATCCGGCATTCATCACTGATATTAATGACATTCCAACGGGGGCAGAAATCATCTTTTACACATACCATCCATTTGAGAATAGCTCTTCTTACTATCGAGATTCGGTGAAGGAATGCCAGTAAGTCAATCCTGCCAAGCAAGCAACTATAAGAATTGCTAAAAAAGGGGGCGTCATGGGATTCCGCACCGTACTATTCACCTTACTGCTTACCCTTTCTTCCCTCGCCGGTGCTTCTGACCTTCCTGATCTGAGTAAAACGCCTGGAGCAGTCCGACCTGGATTGACCAAAGCAAAGATATGCGCGATCAAATGGGGAAAGGATGAACGTCACGCCACCGCAGCCATGAAAAAGCAGGTGTTCGATCTTTATGGATATTCAGGTTATGACGATCCCCGTTGCGTCCCGGCAGGCAAAAGAACGTGTGAGATTGATCACCTTATCAGCAGGGAGTTGGAAAAAGTAAAAGGGGTCTACTCTCCGAATTTGCGAGCGGCATTCGCGGTGCACTTTGTTGGTTTAATCCTGGAACGCTGGTTCTTCTTCGCCCAGGCCAATCATCCGCAAAACCTCTACTGCCAAACTGTTTAAATCAAACTCGCTATCCTTGGCAAAGCTAGGGACAGCGCATTTGACCCCTTTTTGCTATACGCTATAATCTCTCGTCCTATTTACAATCAATTGATTAGGGTAATAACTTGGCATCGAATAAAGCACGCGCCCACTTCACACTCAGTGGTTATCATTTCAATCCTGATGACATCACGCGTCTGCTTGGCATCGAACCTACCTCGGTTGATGCATCCGGCGCGCGCAGTGCCCTCGATAAACCCGTGATCAGTTCATGGGAGTTATCAACGGAAACGATGACGGACAATATTGACGTTTATAAAATGACGGAGATCATCATTAAAAAAATAGAACCGGCCAAGGAAAAAATCCTGCAAGTAATTAAAAGCCACAACTTATCGCCCAGAATCGGCGTAGTACTGGTGCTGTCTGTTGATAAAGGTGAAACCTGTCCGGATGTGGGTTTCGGCGCCAGAACGATTCGTTTTCTGGCCGATATTGGCGCTTTTATTAATGTGGATTACCAGCTTTCTGAGCGTATTTAAGCTTTAAAGCACTTTATATTAAAAAGAAAAGCACGCTATAAAAGCGTGCTTATCATAAACCAAATCCAGGCTTGAGTTGTTTAGAGTTATCCGCGCGGCCTTCGATCATCTATCCCTACGACCATCTGTCAGGGTGCCGCGCAGCTGATTGCCTTAAATATTCTTGTCAGGGCTTCTTGGGAGTGGTGTATGGAACTTCTTTCTGGTGCGGTTCCCAGGTAGTTTCATAGCCAACAAAAAACTGCCCCGGTACAATTTCTTTCTGACGGGTAGTCACGTGGAATGCGTGGCCATCTGGAACCTTGGGACGGGTAAAAGGCTTCTTGTCATCACTCATAATCATATCTCCTTACTGGTTGAAAACGGGAGGAATTTCAACAGGGTTGCCAGCCCCTCCCACTTAACTGACTAAATTATACTATCTAGCGCGTGTAATGTCCCTTCTTTGGAATCACATGGCGCACGCCCCCCTGGGGATTCTCGACATCACCCTGGTAGCGCGGAATGAGGTGAATATGGACATGGAATATACTCTGCCCGGCCGCCGGTCCTACGTTAACGCCGATATTGTAACCATCAGGCTTGAATTCCTCGTCCAGTCGCATGCGCTCCTCGGTGATCAGTCCCATGCAGGCATTGACCTCTTCGGGCGTCAGGTCGAAAAAGCTGGCTACATGGCGACGCGGGATAACCAGGGTATGGCCCGGGCTCACCGCGTAGGTATCACGCGCACTGTAAGCAAGTTCATGCTCCAGTGATACGCCACGCGGATCTTTGCAGAACAGGCATGGATCGTTCGGATCCCGCTTTTTTTCTGTTTTTTCTACAGCCGACAAACTTCGACCCCCTTATCAGCGGCTTGCGCTATTGGCAAGCGCCAGCGATCTTGCCTTATCCATTTGCTCCTCGCAATGCCTTAAACAGAGTGGCTGAAGGGCATGCGAAAAACATTCGATAATGACTTCAAACTCATCGGCCACTTCTTCTGCAAGCCCGGTATCGTTTGTTAATTCTGCCAGTACATTCTGTGCTGTCGTCTTGTTTACCCTGCATAGTACCGCCAGATGAATAGGAAGTTGCTGCTCCATACTGACCGTTAACGCCTTTTCATAAGATCTTATAGCTTCCTCCAGGCGTTCAGGGTTTTCTTCTGTCTCACCGAGATGATGCAATACAGCAGCACGGTTATTATGTGTAGCGGTTAACTCTAATGCATAATTATCCGCATCGAGTACGGCAAGCGCATTTTTATAGGCAACAACGGACTTTTGAAATTGACGGTTACCTTTAAGCAGTTTTCCGTACGCATGGAAAGTATCTCCAAGCTGATGCATCGTAAACATCCAGTCTTCCGGAGACTCATCTCGCGTCCAAACCAGCAAAGCATTGGTATAAGCATCTACAGCGATTTTTAACGGCTTTGTAGCATCAAGCAGCCGACCAAGCGCCTGGTTAGCCGTGCCCAGGTTATATTGCGTAGCTGCCCATTCCAATGGTGAGTTTTCCTGTCTGAACTCCTCTAATGCATTGCTAAAACACTGAATGGCCCGTTCAAACAATTCAGCATCTCTCCGCTGCTGTCCCAGTGCCGCCAGAATATTTCCGAGATAATTCTGTGTCTCAGCCCAGGCCAATGGCTCCTGGTCGCGACTTATATTTGGAGGGGGGGCTGTCAGCGATCCCTCAAGCGCCTCGCGTAAACTCTCAAAAATTTTGGAACTGAAACGGTGCTGCTCATAATTTCCCCGTGTGTAACGAAAATTATCCGCTACAGTAACTTTGGTATCCGGAACAGCCGCTGCGGCCACCTCTTCACTCAGCATGCCTATAGAATTCGCTATTGCACGCTCCAGAGCCCTGTTCTCAGGATAAATTATGTAATTAGTCGAGAATTTCATTTTGCCCGGTCGAGTATTTCATTTAAGTCAGGATCGGCGCCGACCGCTCCGCCAAGCTCGATTTCTTCCTCGGTAGCTTCACGTATAGACAAGACTTCCAGCATGAAAGTGACTTCTCTGCCGCAAAGGGGGTTATTGCCGTCGACAGTTAATGTCTTGTCATCGAATCGGGTAACGATAAAGTTTCTGGGCTCACCCTTTTCATTTTCCATGGTGATGGTCATACCAATTTCCCGATATTCTTCCGGGACATTTTCTATACGATCGGTAAATACCAGTGATTCATCTCTCTCACCGTATAACTTTGTAGTGTCTACCGGCACTTCGATGATATCGCCAACTTTTTTACCATACAGTTCCTTGGTCACTTCTTCAGACATTACATCATTCACGCCATGAACATAGCCCAGCGGATAATCTACAGTGACAAGTATGTCACCGGTTTTGTTATCGATGACTTTATAATTTAGTTCAACGAATTTTTCGTCTTCAATTGTATCTGACATGTCTAAATTTAAATCTTTTTTTAAAACAGTGTGGCCCCAAAAATTTTCACCTTGTCCCTTTCATAACCCA
>CAWDWW010000022.1:0-13881 GCA_963806115.1 uncultured beta proteobacterium | reverse complement strand
AAAGAGAAACGAAAACTCTAAAACCAAAATCAGGTGGGCAACAATTGCCCACCATACCGCGGTAGATACGCCAAAACAATTCAACTCCGGTAACATTGAGCTCAAATAACGACTTCCTTCAAAAATGGCCGAACAACTCCAAAACAAGCTTGAACACCCATGTTTTCCGCAGCCCGAAGATGGCTCCGTTCGCATTTGGCGATATCTTGATCTTGCTAAATTCATTTGGTTGCTTGAAAAGCAAAAGCTTTACTTGTCGCGACTAGATTCGCTTAATGATCGATTTGAGGGTTCTACCCACAGTTTCTTGTTGAACGATGGATCAGCAACTTCTCGAATTTATTATCGGCTCACAAAAGCAATCACTAATTCAACTGCATGGAAGAGAGATAGGGGAGCACAAACTCGCAGGAAGCGATCCCTCAAATTAACCAGCAAGTTCTTGCGCATCATGAAAGTAAAATACAGACCCGAAAAATGCTTTTCGTTAATTGCTGGCATCTTAAACTCAGAATCAGAAGCCATGTGGCGTTCCACTGCCCAAGAAATAAGTAATGGCATTGCTACTCAGACAAAGCTATATCCAAGCTCCGTTAAATCTGTAGCAAATGATTTTCCTGAACTTTATATTGGGAAAGTCACTTATATTGATTATGAAACTCAAGAATTTCCAGCTGGAAACTTCGCTTACCCCGCCATGCACAAGCGAATGAGCTTTGCTCATGAAAATGAGGTACGGCTAGACAAACTTAAGCCTCAAAAACATTCACGCCTAAAGAAGCTAAACGATCCCGGATTGAGATTGAGTGGCCCACTCGAGCCAACAATGGAGGTAATGTACTGTAATCCCTATGCACCAGATATTTCGATGACGTTGTATGCTCAATTGTACAAAGAATAACTCCCAGCCTCCGTACATAGAGTGCTTTGGTCAAAAATGCGAACATTACCTGCCTATTACTAATTCCCCATAAGGCACAATAAGTAGACTTCAATGTACGACTCCAGTGTACCAGAGGTCGAATTGTTTTGGATTGCTACCTCAGTAGGGTGGGCACGAATTCTATGCCCACGCGACAATCAACAGATGGTGGGCAACAACCGTGCCCACCCTACGATTTTAAGGTTTTGGATTTTGCTTCTCTCCCCTGTGCGCCGCCGAGTAGCGCAGGCTGGTCAGGGGCAGTCCGGCGAGTGACTGTTTGAGCACGTGACCGCGCAGCGGATCGTGCGAGTTCCGAGCGGCCTGACCTGTCGAGCAACGCAGGGCACCGCGAACACCCGTAAAGGGTGCGCCGTGGTTGTATGGGGCTGAAGCCCCGACAACCACGCAGGCGGCGGCAAACCGGGGCGGCTTTTTCTTTGGTTACTTTCTCTTTGGCCGCGCAAAAGAAAGGAACTAGTTGCCGGTCTACCACCGGCGGTTTTGATTCGGCGGTGTTGATTTTTTATCCGCTCCAACCATCCGGCGCAATGCCCGCAGGTTATTGCGCCCTACCGAACTTTATCCAACCTGCGAAACTCAACCGTGCCAAAATTCGACCTTGCAATTGAACGAGAACGAGGTGATGGAATGAAACTACGCGTATTGATCCTGGGCTACGGCGAGATGGGCCATGCGATGGAGCATTTGCTCGCCGCGCGGCACGATGTGCGCACCTGGGACATCGTCGGAGTGGTGAAGGGCAGCCATGCGACGCTGGAGGATGAGGTTGCCGAGGCGCAGGTGATCTTGTTCTGCCTGCCGGCGAATCCGCATTTTGAGATCGCCAGCCGCATCAAGCCTTATCTGGCGAATGACTTTTTGTGCCTGAGCATCGCCAAGGGGTTGGATGAATCGGGGCGGACGGCGGCCCGGGTATTTGACGAAGCGTTCGACGGTTCAAGCACAGGCAAACTTCACTACGGGGTGATGTATGGCCCGATGATCGCCGAGGAACTCAGTGCGGGCCAGCTTGGTTTTGCCGATGTGGTGTTGTCGGATGCCGCGGATTTCGCGGTTGTCGAGAGTTTGTTCCGCGGCAGCACCCTGGTATGCCAGCAGGCGGCGGACATGCACGGCAGGAGCTGGTCGGTGATCCTGAAGAATGTATACGCCATCATGTTCGGCGTCGCTGACGAGCTTGATCTGGGAAAGAACATGCGCGGTCACCTGATGGTCGCTGCCATCGCCGAATTGTCCGGCATCGTGCAATCGTTCGGCGGGCGGGCATACACGCCGTACAGTTATGCCGGTCTTGGCGACCTGCTGACCACGGGCACCAGCGAGGATTCGCATCACCATACGCTGGGACGGCAACTGGTGCGCGGCGAGTGGTCGAACATCTCCGGCGAGGGGGTGCATACCCTGCAGATGGTGGAGAAATACCGGTTGTTCGAGTGGCGCGCGTATCCGCTGTTCAGTCTGGTTCGCGACATCGTCACTGCACCGGAAACGCTGCGTGAAAAGGTGGAGGATTACTTGAAAGTGCTGCGCGAAACGAAGAGTTGCGCGATCTGATACTGCGGCACGCTGTTCCCCGATTAGTTTTGCTAAACGGCTTTCCCCGTTGAAGCGATACCCGAGATCTTGCCGAGCGCCTCGGTCAATTCCTTTACCTTGGCTTCCAGTTCGGCCACTCTTTTTTCCTTTGATTCCAACTCGGCCAATTCTTTTGCTTTGGCTTCCAGACTGACCGCCTTCTGCGCCATCTCTGCCGATTCCGCCTGTTCCTTTTTGAGGCTTTGCTGCAGCTGCTCGATGGTCTTCTGCAGTTCGATCGACTTGTTCATTTCTGCTTTAAGCTGTGCAGTCTTCTTTACCAGCTCCAAAGTGTTGTTCTGCTCTTCGGTGAGATTGTTCTGAGCGACATCTGCCCCCGCTTTGTCGGGAAAGGCACGAATTTTGATCGTCGTCTTATCTGCGTCTGACATTGCAGACCTCATGTTGTCATGGGACAGTACAGGAAACTCTCTCAGTGTGAATGCATAGCTTCATTCATTCTGTAAAAAAGTATAGCACGTTGCCCGGCACGGGCTAAGGTTTCGAGCTCTCCTGGGGTGGCACGAATATTATCGCTGTTCCCCGCGCATTGACCGGTTCCACGCTGGCCTGATCGGGCGTTGGATTGTTGCCCGCGGACGATATTGTCGCGGTGGCTTTCTTGGTCAGCGGTTCGCCGGGCGACACAACTGGTGCCGGTTTGTTTGCCGCGGGCTGTGTGGCAGGTGGTGTCGCAACGGCCGGGGTTGCAGGCTGGACCGGGGCTGGCAGGCTGTGACGCAACTGGATATTCGGTTGGTTTTTGGATGTATTGCTGTTTGTGGGAACCGGCAACGGATTGCTCGCCATCGATGGCTGGGCTGTAACCGTCGCCGCAGTTTTGGGAACGGGGGCATTCATGGCGGGGGGCCGTTGCGGCAGGATATTCGGGCTGGCCACCAAACTGTCGATCTCGGTTTGTATCAACGATTCAGGTTTGCTCTTCCCTGAAGCCCGAGCGGCGGCAGAGCTGATGTTTTCAGGCTGGAAGACCGGAGGACTTACGCTGATCCTTTCACTCAAAGGGGGTATGATTGCGAGTAGTTTGCTTTGTTGCAATGCGATCCAACCCTGCCAGGCTGCGACTGCAATCGCAACTATCGCCAGCGCCGCGAGCAGCCAAGCGCGTATGATCTTGTCCTTTTCGCGAATTACGCGAATCTTTACCTTGCCGAAAATAGTGCGGGTGATTTTGGCTTCGCCGATGTCTGACCGCATGCCAGCTTGTGCGCTGCCTGCCAACAATTGCCGCTCTGTGATATCGAATTGGCTTATTTCATGCCCCATCTTTACTCTCCTAGATTATTGCAACTCGACAGCCGCATGATAACAAGTAATGGCCGGGTTACAATAGGGGTTAATGAATGCATGCCGAAACAGAGTTCATCAGACACAGACCCGAAGGCCGCGGCCAGAGAAATTTTTTCATTTGTGCAAACTGCTTTGGCCAGTTAAAGTACGTAATCAGAATCGCCTAACAAGCGTTTTGAATGTTTATTTTCAGGTAGTTGGATCAAATACATGAGTAACCCGATTTCGCGCATCGCACTGATGACGCTCTTTTTTATCAGCCTTCCCGGTTGTGCAATAGGCGTAAAGTCCACCAGTTTGGAAGATATCCATGCAAAGCAGGAAGATACCCGACTGCTCGCATCCGTAGGCTTTGTGCTCGACGATGAAATCTTTGCTAAGCAAAGCAAACAATTCATCCCCAAAGAATTCTTGGACAGAGAAAGAGAATCGTGGATCAAAGCGCTGTCCGGTTTCACCGATGAGCAAAACATATTCATCGTGTCAAAAGGCCAGCCTGTAGGCATTATCAAAACTCCCTCTTTTCGAGCCCAGCCCGCTCCTGCCGCCCAGGATCGTGCCGAGATCCTTTCTGGCCGACTGCCCACCCCTACCGATCAGGAAGACTCCACGCCAAGCGACCAGCCGGCTGCTGCGGTCGTTTCATACGCCGAGTTTGCAAAAACCCATCCTGTCGTTCACGTCCACATAAATGCGGACCCCGATAAAGAAAAACAGTCAGGCAATGATGCGCTCTCGCAAACGCCCTTGGTGATCTCTTTCTTTACCTTTTGGGCCACGCCAGCCAAGGTTACCAGGCCTTATACTGCCTCGTTTTCCCTTTTAATGCCGGAAGAAAGGAACATTCCTCCCGCTCACTGGGATTACGCATACGACAGGAAGGAATTCTACTGGCTGCCGCTTATGCCGGTGGCAGAAAGTTCCATCAGCGTTGACGGCACTCCCCAAACAGATATCAGCTGGCAGATCGAAGAGAAACGCCGCCTTGTGCTCAGGTTCCTGGAGGATGCCAAATCCTTGTTGCAACAACATTAACATGCCGAAGTGATTTGGCACTATCCGTATAGTGCCCCACCTCGTTGTATCGATTTCCGGCCACGGCTTCGGTCATGTCGCGCAGGTCGCGCCTATCCTGAACGCGTTGTATCTGCACATGTCGGATCCCGCGGCGGGAGCCGGTGGGATGCAGGCTCACTGTACGCTCCGCCGTGCCCCTTGCCCATCTTCGCTCCCGCATCCACGTACCGTTCCTCCATCAGTCCAGCGAGGGCGATATCGGCATGGTGATGTCGTCGGCGCTGGAAGTACTTGTCGAGGACAGCAAAGCAGCCTATCGCGCCTTCCATGCGGATTGGGATGCGCGCGTCTCTGATGAGGCGCGTCTGCTGCGCGAACTCGAGGCGGACTTTGTGTTTTCCAACGTCGGATATCTGGCGCTGGCAGGCGCGCAGCGCGGCGGGATTCCGAATGCCGCACTGTGCTCGCTTAACTGGGCGGACATCTATCGCCATTATTTCGGCGATGACGCCATCGCCGCAGCAGATACTTGGTTGTTACGCCAATGCCGATGCATTCCTGCGCGTCACGCCGGGCATGGCCATGCCCGGTCTTCCCAACATAATTCCCGTCCCGCCCATCGCCGCGATCGGCACGAACCGGCGCGCCGAACTGAACCGGCGCCTTAAGCTTTCCGCAGATGAAAAGCTGGTGCTGGTCAGCCTGGGCGGCATCGCCAGCCGCTTGCCGATCGAACGCTGGCCGCGTCTTGCAGGTGTGCGCTGGCTGGTGCAGGACAATTGGCAGGTCGAACATCCCGATGCCATCATCCTCGAAACATTAAAGATGAGTTTCTGCGACCTGCTCGCCAGCAGCGATGCGCTGATCTGCAAACCCGGCTATGGCAGCTTCGTCGAGGCCGCCAGTTGCGGTGTGCCGGTACTCTACGTCAGCCGTGCCGACTGGCCGGAAGCGCCCGCCCTGATCTCATGGCTGCAACAACACGGCCTGTGCCGCGAAGTCTCGCGCGATGCAATTGCACAGGGAGATATTGCGGATGTGCTGGAAGAAATCTGGAATGCCCCGCGCCCGAAGCCGGTCATTCCTGAAGGCGCAAAGCAGGTGGCGAAGTGGCTGGCCGGAAAACTTGAATCGTAATTTGGTATCAGTACCAAGCACAAAAAATTTTTGCACAACGTAGTGAGCGAATCTGAGACAAGGCAAAAAATGGGGAGAATCCGGAATGTACATTAAGTACATGAGGAATTATCCCCATTTTTTAACGCAGTATCAGAGAGCGCAACAGTTGTGCAAAGATTTTTTTAGTGGACGTGCCCGCCTTCTCCTTCATGCACATGCCCATGCGCCAATTCATCTGCCGTGGCTTTGCGCACCCCGGTCACGGTGCAATTGAAAGTCAGCGTTTTTCCGGCCAGCGGGTGATTGCCGTCCACCGTCACCTCGTCGTCGGTCACTTCCACCACAGTGAAAAGCATGAAATCATCATCATCCGAAGCCTCAGGCGCGCCTTCGAATTGCATGCCGACCGCAACTTCTTTCGGGAATGAGCTGCGCGGTTCCACCTCGATCAGGTTGTGGTCGTATTCGCCGAAGGCGTCATCGGGCTGCATGGTGACGCTGCATCTGTCGCCCACGCTTTTACCCTGCAGCGCCTCTTCTACCAGCGGGAAAATACCATCGTAGCCGCCATGCAGGTAGCTGATCTGCTCATCGACTCTTTCCAGCAGTTCGCCGGTCGAATCGAACAATTCGTAGTTCAGCGAAACGACCGTGTCTTTGGCGATTTTCATTTCATATCCTTTATCAAATTGAGAATTTCCTGCGCATGTCCGTGTGCCTGCACGCCGTACATGACATGACGCAGCTTGCCATTCCGGTCGATCACAAACGTGGAGCGCTTGATGGACAATTTCTTTTGCCCGTCGACTTCCTTTTCATACATCACGCCATAGCGTTTGCAGATGCGCGCATCGGGATCGGAGAGCAGCAAAACCGACAGGCCATATTTGTCGCGAAACGATGCATGGCTCAGGCAATCATCGCGGCTGATACCGATCACGATGCTGTCCAGTTTGCTGAACTCATCTTCCAGCGCGCTGAATTCATTGGCTTCCAGGGTGCAGCCGGGGGTGTCGTCCTTGGGATAGAAATACAACACGACATTCTTCTTGCCTTGTTGCGATGCCAGACTGAAAGTCTGCATATCGGAATCCGGTAACTCGAAGTGCGGTGCTTCTATTCCTGTTACAAGTTGCATTGACATTGATGTTTCCCCCTGTGTCGCATTTTAAACACATTTTGGCCGCGTTATAAAAGTTTTTGCAGCATGTCCTGACCGCGCATGGGGCGGCTATAATTCATCCGATGAAAAGCAAACTTTCCTTGCTCGGCGGGCTGACCGTCAACGAATTTCTGCGCGATTACTGGCAGAAAAAGCCCTTGCTGATCCGCCAATCTTTCCCGAAATTCAATGGCTTGATCGACCCGCAGAAGCTGATCGCGCTGGCCTGCACAGAAGACGTGCAGGCACGCCTGGTGACACAAAGACGCGGCAAATTCGAATTGCGGCAAGCGCCGTTCGAACCGGAAGACCTGGATAAACTCGGCAAGACCAAGTGGACGGTGCTGGTGCAGGGCGTGAATCATTATCTTCCCGAAGCAGCCGAACTGCTCAAACATTTCGCTTTCATTCCCCACGCGCGGCTGGACGACCTGATGGTGAGCTATGCTCCGAAGGGTGGAGGGGTCGGACCGCACTTTGACTCCTATGACGTATTTTTGCTGCAGGGTTCCGGGCACCGCCGCTGGCAGATTTCCGCGCAGACGGATCGCAGCCTGATAGCGGGCGCGCCGCTGCGCATCCTGCGCGATTTCAGGGTCGAGCAGGAATGGGTGCTGGAAGCAGGCGACATGCTGTATCTGCCGCCGCACTATGCGCACAACGGCATCGCCGAAGACGACTGCATGACTTATTCCATCGGCTTCCGCACACCCGCCTATCAGGAACTGGCCGAACAATTCCTGGTATACCTGCAGGACAGGATAAAAGTGGATGGCATGTACGCCGATCCCGATCTGAAGACACAGAAACATCCTTCCGAAATCAGCGCGGCGATGTTGCACCAAGTGGAACGGGTCATCAAACAGGTGCGCTGGGACAGGGAAGACATCGCGAATTTCCTCGGCTGCTATTTGAGCGAACCCAAGCCGCATATCTTCTTCGACGCGCCCGAACGGCCGCTGAGCCAGGCGAAATTCAGGCAGGCGATACAAATGCATGGCGTTCAAGCTCGACCTGAAGAGCCAGATGCTGTGCCATGCCGGCCGGATCTTCATGAACGGCCAGGAACACCAGATGACTGAGCGTGACTATCTGTTGTTGCGCAGCCTGGCCGACCGGCGCGTATCCCCCGCCTTGACTGACTGTTCGGCCGCATTGACCGGACTGCTTTACCAATGGTATCTGGACGGCTATATTTCTTCCGTCTGAACTTCAGGGAGTTGATCATGAGCGACGATGAATTGCAACACACCCAGCTGGACGGCATCACGGACTACATCGCCGCACTCGACACGCTGTGCAAACTGGCGCAGCACAACCTGTACCTGTTCGAAAAGGATTTCGATGGTTTGGGATACAACACCGAGGCGCGTTACACGACGCTGCGCAATTTTTTGCTCGCCAGCCCCGCCCATCGGCTGTTCGTGCTGGCCCATGACATGCATTATCTATCCACGCTATGTCCGCGGATGATGATGTTGCTGAGACAATTCGGCACCAGCATGTTCATCTACCAGACGCCCAAGAACCTGCAGCACATCACCGAACCTTTTTCCGTTGCGGACGAGTCGAATTATGTGCGCCGCTTCCACTTCGACGACCCGCGCGGCATTCTGGCGCAGCACGATCCGGAAAAGGCGCGCGCGCTGAAATCGCGTTTTCTGGAGATGTGGGAATCTTCGCATCCGGCCATATCCTCTACCAAGCTGGGGTTATAGCAATGAAAGCTGAATATCCGCTGGACTTCCAATATGTAACTGATAGAATTCCGGCCCTTGATTTTGGGTGCACCCCTTTTGTGATGAGGGGTGCATTTAAAGCCAGGTAGATTATTCATGTTTTTCAACTTCAACCTCTCAAGGAATACAAAATGAAACGTATCGCTATTGTTGCCGCCCTGCTGGCTCTCGCTTTGACCGCCTGCGGCCAAAAGGCTGCTGAAACTGCTGCTCCTGCCGCTGCTCCTGCCGCTGCTCCTGCCGCTGCTCCTGCCGCTGCTGTCTGCACCCGCTGCCGCTCCTGCTGAAGCAATGAAGAAGTAATTCAGAAGTCTTCACGCAATAAAAAGGCCGACGCAAGTCGGCTTTTTTATTTTCCCCATTCCCTCCCCCAGGGTGCCTCCAAAAATTCAGGGGTCGCCCGAATGCAAGGCGCGGAAGTGGAGTAAGTAGGCAAGCTGCGAAGCGGATGCTCGCAAATCTGGATTTCAGCGTCTCACATTTCAACCGCCTGAAAATTTCGACATGAACACCACCTCGCTGCGATCAGCCAGCGGCAGCGACATATCCAGCACATGCGCGCCGTTCACTGCCGCAAAACACACGATCTCGAACGCCGCCGGATATTTGGCCTGCAATTGCTCGCGCAGATCCTGCAAACGCAATCCGGCACTGCATTCCACTTGCACTTCGCTCGCGCCGACACGCTCCGCAACTGGGCCGAAGAATTGTACTTTTATCATTTGGATTTTTTCGCAACTTCTTCGCGGGACCAGACCCCGCTCTTGCTGCCGCGTTTTTCTTCCAGCTGGATGTACTCGATGCGCATCCCGTGGTCGATCGCCTTGCACATGTCGTAGATCGTGAGCAACGCCACGCCGGCAACTGCGGTGCGCCGGGTGTGCGGATTTTCCGCGACATCCACCATGCACGCGCGGCCTGTATCAGAAAAATGGGCTAGATCACTCATTTAGATATCCACCGGAAAAACAGATTCAGTTCAAAAGAGGTTTCGTCACGACCTGGCGATGGAATTCATAAACCTGCTTCAGTGCCGCCTCAAGCGGGATGCCCTGTTCATCGACACGCTCCATGATCAGCCGCTGGAGTATCGCGCCCAGCATCTCGATGTTTGGTGCAAGCCTGTTCCCGATAGAAGCAAGGAACCCCGGAAAGAATGAATCCTGATCAAGGCTAGCCAGGAACTCTTCATACTTCCCGCCGGTTGCAACCCAATAGCACAGGTCATACATCACAGCAAAGATTTTTTGCTGCTGCACATCATCCATCTGGCTCAAGTTGAGGCGAACCTCCTCCAGCATATCTTTCCTGAACTGTTCCAGACCGTAATCAACCTCGGCCTTGACCACTTGCTCAGGCGTAAAATCCCACTCCATCACCAGTCCCTTTCACTGACATTCCTCACCCAAAAATGCTCGCAAAGTCCGCATCATCTCCGGAACAGACTGTGCAGATTAACGATTCGCCCACAGCCGCAAATACCCTGTCACATCGTGTGCAACGCCGCTTGGACACTCCGCGCAACACCCGTGCTTTCTGTTTTGTGACGCAGACATCTTCCGTCTCGCGCTGACGCAGCACTTTGGGCTGACAGACCTCGGCGCAAACATCGCAGGCCACACATCGTTCGCCGAGAAATATTACACGCCATTCGGAATTATTCTCAAGCAACTGCAGCGCACCGGTCGGACATACCCTGACGCATGCTTCGCAACTGGTACAACCGTGAACAATGACCATATCCTCTGCCGGCACTGCCGGATGCCGCGCCACCCGCACCGGTTTATCACCCAGCCCAGCATACAGCGCGTTCAACACTTCTTTGCGCTCGGGAAGGAAAGGTGACGCAGCACGGATGGCCTGAAGCGGAGCAGGAGGCGCGTCTGCAACTTCAGTCATCACATCGATGCCGCGCCCGATAAAACGTCGAAACAAATCTCGTCGCGAGGCAATATGGCCGTCATCTTCCTCCACGGATTTTTGCGATCCGGCATCTTTCAGGCTAAGCGCTGCCCATTCTTCCGCTCCCTCGACACCACACAACGCGGCCTTTGCCGCGAGATGCAGTCGCAACACATCGGGTCCCTTGGCGGCGTGTATGCATAGCTCACAGTGCCCGGTTCCTGCCAATTGCACCGTGACCCCGCGCCGGGAAAAATCTGCCAGCACAACCGGGTTGATCGCACCCAGACAGGGGACAACGGCATCGCCTCTGGCACCGGACGGCGCGCAGGCTATCGTCAAATGCTTTTCATCTGCCGCGATTCCCAGCAGACTTTTGGCGGATACGCTTTTCTCGGCCAATGCTTCCGTCGGGCAAGCTGCCACACACAAGGCGCAACTTTTGCAAAGATCGGCTATGACTTCCACCCCGGCATCGAACAAACGTATCGCATCGTGCGGACAAGCTTCCGCGCAACGATTGCACTCGCTATAAGCGTACCTGTAGCGTACACAATGTTCCGCATGGAATCCGGGGGCGAGGAGCATAGTTATTTATTTATAGGTTTAAGTGCAGCCTTGCCGGTCTTTTTGTTGGGCTTGGCATCAATTTTCAACGACGGCGTTCCCGGTTCGCAGGTTCCATTTGGAACCATGAAACTGGTTGGCGCAACTGCGGTTGCAGTCTTCGACTGCACCCGCTTCCATGCATCGGCGCCGCCCTTCACCGCAAATACGCTACGGTCGCTTCCGGCAGGAATGGATTGCGCAATCTCCAATGCGGCTGCATCGCTGTCCGCAACAATGAACACCAGCCCTTTTTTGACCGGCATTACCTTTTCATAACGCGTTGAGAATGCGAGCGGTACCGAACGCTGTGCAACAGAGCCACGCGCATCCAGCAATTGATAATTCTGCTCCATCTCAATTTTTGCCGCCAGGCTGCTCTCGTTCAGCAACAAATCGCCTGCTGCGAAGCCCAGCGTCGGCAATATCAACAAAGCTGCGCCGAGAATGCGAAACATGCGTTTCCTGATGGAGTCCATCGTGCCCGATTTGATGGATAACATGTGTTACTCCGTTGGGGTGCTCATGCCGCCCGCAGGCTTTCGCCAGCATGCGCTTCGGCACCGCTCTTCGCGCCATCGGCTTCCGCGTCCGCTGAGGTGTCGGCTGTCTCCTCGACCATGACCATCGCGGGGGCGCTGATGCGCGTCATCTCCGCCTCGTCGCGTATATTCGGCGTTGGCAGCACCAATTGCCTGACTTGCCCCCATCGCACCCATGGTTCGAGATCGGCATTCGGATCGAGCCTGGTCGAAAACCAGAGTTTGTCGCCATGGTTCAACACCAGGGTGGCGCAGATGTTCATATCCTCGTCCTGCAAGTCGATGCTGACCAGCGCCATGCTGACGCCCATCTCCAGCATCTGCCCGATCCACCACTCCGCATCGGTATTCGTACAGGAACCATCGTTCATCAACACGTCCCAACCAGCAACGCCCAGCGAAGGCAACATGCATTTGAAACCCGCATTCGGCGCCTCCGCATCCAGCGTCCAACTGATGACGGATCTGGCCGCACGCACCCAGATACCGACACGCTCGCCGCCGTACTTTGCCACCAGACGTTCCACTGCAGCACTGTCGATCAGTGCCAACTCGCTCAACAGCACCCGCTCGGCGCCGCGTGCCAGCAATTCGACGGCGCGCGTCTCGCTGCCTGCACCAATCGCCACGTTCAACTGCGCCAGCGATTCCGGCAAGTCAGGGCCGTCTTCTACAAAGCACATGCCCCTGACTGGCAATTCCTCCGCTCTTGTCCAGCGGGCAAGTTTCAACGTCGATATCTGCTTCATGGGATCAACCTCGATCGAAAACCAGCTTGTTGTACACAAAGGGCTGGAACGGACAGGGATCGTCCGCGCCAAGCAATGAAATGGCATCTCGCAGAGTATGCAAAGTTTCCAGCACCGGCTCAACCCTGATACTCATATAGCTTGGGTTATATTGCGGCAATACCATCAGCGCGTCGTCGATGAACAGCCGCGCGCTTTCCTGGTTGCCGTCCTGGGTGAAATGCAGGGCCAGCGCCGCAAATGCCAGACCCTGCATGAAACGCGCATCCGGATCTTTGTCGCCCGCCGGGCTGTTCTTGACGATCTGAGCCCAGCGCTCATTCAGCCAGTCGTGAACCGCGCCAAAGTCGTTATCGTTCCACAGATAATCGAGTTCGTCCCAGTCCCACAGATATTGCATCATACTTCGTCCCCTGCAAGCGTTTCTCGATCAGCGAAATGTCGATAACCTGCTGCTCGTCGGCAGACGCGTTATCATTTCCCCGTTTCCCGTGCTTGCATGCGTTGCAAACCGGCTCGTTGGGATCGCTCTCGTACTCTATCTCGGCAAGCGGCACTTTCAGCTTGCCACCGTCCACGTCGTCTACCCTCACGCCCAGCAGCCCGAGCTCCCACTCGGCGAAACTACCCAGCAATTTAGCCATTTCACGATAGAAGGAATGTTCGGCTGCACGGGCCAGCAGAGTAGCATAACCACGCACCCATTTGCCCAGATGCAGCGTCCAGAAACGCTTGATGATCTTGACGGTGCTGACATAATCGCTTTGGTTGCCGGCAGCCAGCGCGTTGGCCGCGCGATCCAGCATTTCCGCGACAAACATCAGCTGCGCGCCGAGCTGGTCATCGAACACCATAAAGCGTCCGCCGGACACCTTGAAGCCCGCCTTCTGGTAAATATCGCGCACTTCAAAAAATGGCTGCTGCTGGAAGCGGCCATACAATCGTATTGATTCCACTGCCGGACATCCGCCCGTCACAACGAACAGCACGGCATACTCGCAGGCGAGTGTGTCCAGCAACTCTGCCAAAGGTGGGGCTGTAAAATCATCGGGGAAAACAACGCCCATTTCCAGCAGAGATGACATTACCGCAGGTGATCTGATCGCGTTCAGATATTCCGCTGTCGGTTCTTCCAGAAAAGCACCGCTCAGAATCCGGTAGATATTGGCTCTGGCCTTGCATTCCGCCAGCAACTCATCCGTTGAGAATTCGG
>CAWDWW010000021.1:0-76343 GCA_963806115.1 uncultured beta proteobacterium | reverse complement strand
CCGACGGAGTTTCGCCTGATGCATTTTTTCATGACGCATCCGGAACGGGTGTATAGCCGCACGCAATTGCTCGACCAGGTGTGGGGCACGCAGGTGTTCGTCGAGGAACGTACCGTGGATGTGCACATCCGCCGCTTGCGCGCCGCACTGGAACCCGTCGAAATGGATAATGTGATACAAACCGTGCGCGGCAGCGGTTACCGTTTTTCGATTATCTAAAACCAGCGACTAGGCTGAAGTATTATTTCAGCCTGGTCGAATGGCTATAACCAATGACTTGCCTAGCGTCTTTTGCTGGGCTAGTCAGATGGCTAGTAGTCGTATCAGTTGTTTCATCGGGGAAATATATTTTGCAAGATTTTTGGTTACGAGTAAGCATGCCCGTCGTATTAAGCGCTCTGCTGGCGCTGTTGTTATGGGGCATGACCTCGGCCACCGTCGCATTGTTGTTCATGTTGGCCGTGTTGCTGACTGTGATGGCATACCGCGCGCGCCAATTGTTGAAGCTTGGGCAATGGCTGGGTGATGCGCGCATTGAAACGATTCCTGAAGCGGGCGGTATCTGGGACGAGGTCTTTTCACGGCTCTACAAAATGGTCAAGCAGCACAACCAGACCAAACAGGAGCTGGCGGCCGAGTTGCAACACATCGAACTTGCCACCTCTGCGCTGCCGGAAGGCGTGGCGATCCTGAATGCGGCCAATCGCATCGAGTGGTGCAACGCGCTTGCCCAGCAGCTCTTCGATCTCGATCCCGAGCAGGACATCATGCAGGACATCACCTATCTGGTGCGCCAGCCGGAATTCGTCGCATATCTGCATGAATCCAATTTCAATGTGCCATTGATCATGCGTCCTGCTCGGCATGACGACATGGTTGTTTCCATCAAGCTCATTCCCTATGGAGACAATAAACGATTGTTGATCATTCGCGACATCACCCAATTCGAGCGCGTTGAAGCGATGCGCCGTGATTTCGTTGCAAATGTATCGCATGAAATGCGCACGCCATTGACGGTGGTAAGCGGGTTTCTCGAAAACCTGCAGGACATGCCTGACCTCAATAAGGAAAGTTCACGCCGTGCTTTGCATCTGATGGCCGAGCAAACCCGACGTATGGACAATCTGGTTGCGGATCTATTGACCTTGTCGCGGCTGGAAAACGAACAAAGTCCTTTGCGCGAGGAAACCGTGGACATAAAGCATTTGCTCAACGAGATTTATCTGGATGGCAAGTTGCTAAGCGGAGAACGTCACCGGTTACAAATGGAGATTGACAGCTCTGCCAACCTGCTCGGCAACCGTGATGAACTGCAAAGCGCATTCGGCAATTTGCTCAGTAACGCCATCCGCTATACGCCTGAGGGCGGTGAAATCTTGTTGCGCTGGTTCGAGCGCGGCGGTCAGCCGGTGTTTCTGGTACAGGACAGCGGCATCGGCATCGCCGCGCAGCATATCGCGCGTCTTACCGAACGATTCTACCGGGTGGACCGCAGCCGCTCCCGTGAAACGGGTGGAACCGGCCTGGGTCTTGCGATCGTCAAACATATCGCGATACGCCACCAGGCCAAACTTGAAATATCCAGTGAAGAAGGGAAAGGGAGCACATTCGCTCTGGTGTTCCCGGTCAAGCGCGCACTGCACTAGCGTGTTGCAAGATAGCAGCGGCCCCCGGGGTTGTCAGCAAACCACCATCGATTCGTTTTTACTGCGGAATGGCTTGCTCAACCGGGCAACTTGGAACGTACACTTTGCGTCAAGCGCGTTTGCCAGTCTGGCGGAAGGGGTGTTTTGCCTTCGCGCTGACGCACACCCCAGATCGGTTGCGGGAAATGCTTGTCTTGTTTGAAGCGCGGAATGATATGCCAATGCAGATGCGGGGTCATGTTGCCGAGACTGGCGAGATTGATCTTGTCAGGATGCATCACCTCTCGTACTGCCGCTTCGACAGCAAATACGGTCGCCATGAAATGTTCTCGATCTGGCGGGGAAAGGTCGGTCATTTCCTTGACATGCTGCAGCCAGATCACACGGCAGAAACCGGGATAGTCTTCATCCTCAACCAGCACCACACGGCAACTGCCATCCTTCCATAGCAGGGAGCCACCCACCTGGTCGCACAACTCGCAAAGCGGTTTAATTTTCACGTCTCATCTTTCAAACTGCGTGATAAAGGACTGCATCACAACAGCACCCGCTCGATGCCGCCGTTATTGGCCTTGGCGACATAGTCCTGCAACCAATTGATGCCGAGCAGGTTTTTGGCCATCTCCACGACAATGTAATCCGCCGTTGTGCCGCTGTCGTCGTTGTAGCGCGACAGCCCCTGCTGGCAGGACGGGCAGGAAGTCAGTATCTTGATCTCGCCATCGAAGCCATCGGCGCGCAATGCGCCCGCACCCTTGCGCATCTCCTCTTCCTTGCGGAAGCGCACTTGTGTCGCGATATGCGGCAGGGTTACGCCGAACGTGCCGGATTCGCCGCAGCAGCGTTCGTTGAGTGGCACATCCGTACCCATCAATTCATTCACCACCTTGAGCGGCTGATAGGTTTTCATCGGCGAGTGGCACGGGTCATGGTACATATAGCGAGTACCGCTTGCCCCTTGTATCTTGACACCTTTTTCAAGCAGGTATTCATGGATGTCGAGCAGGCGGCAACCGGGAAAGATCTTGTCGAACTGGTATTTCAGCAACTGGTCCATGCAGGTCCCGCACGACACGATCACGGTCTTGATGTCGAGATAGTTCAGCGTGTTCGCGACGCGATGGAACAGCACTCTGTTGTCGGTGGTGATCTGGGTGGCTTTGTCCGCCTGTCCGGAAGCGTTCTGCGGATAGCCGCAGCACAGATAACCCGGCGGCAGCACCGTGATCGCACCGGTCTCATACAACATCGCCTGTGTCGCCAGCCCGACCTGGCCGAACAAACGCTCCGATCCGCAGCCCGGGAAATAGAACACCGCTTCGCTGTCCTCATTCAATTGGTGCGGGTTACGAATGATGGGCACGGTGCTGTTGTCCTCGATGTCCAGCAGCGCCCGCGAAGTCTTCTTCGGCAGATTTCCCGGCATCGGTTTGTTGATGAAGTGGATCACCTGTGATTTTAGCGGGGCGCCGCCTACCGTGGCAGGAGGCCGTTTGAGCTGGCTTTTCAACAAGCCAAAACGCCTGGCAAATTGGTAGCCGACGCGCTGGGCCTTGTATCCCCACTCTATCATCACCTTGCGCACCAGCTTGATGGTGGTGGGGTCGGTGGCGTTGAGGAACAGCATCGATGCCGCTTTGACCGGGCTGAATTTTTTCTTGCCCTGCTTGCGCAGGAAATTGCCCATCGCGATTGACACATCGCCGAAATCGATGTCCACCGGGCAGGGATTCAGGCATTTGTGGCATATCGTGCAATGATCGGCGACATCGCTGAATTCGTCGAAATGTTGTATGGAAACGCCGCGCCGTGTCTGCTCTTCATACAGGAATGCCTCGATCAGCAGCGACGTGGCGAGGATCTTGTTGCGCGGTGAATACAGAAGATTGGCGCGCGGCACGTGGGTGCTGCACACTGGCTTGCACTTGCCGCAACGCAGACAGTCCTTGATCGAATCGGAAATCTCGCCCAGCTCGCTCTTTTCCAGGATCAGGCTTTCGAGTTCCATCAGGTTGAAGCTGGGCGTATAGGCACGCTCCAGGTTGCCGCCGCTGAGCAGCTTGCCTCTGTTGAAACGGCCTTCCGGGTCGATTTGCTTTTTGTATGCAGTGAACGCAGCGATTTCATCCGCTTCGAGAAAATCGAATTTGGTGATCCCGATGCCGTGTTCGCCGGAGATCACACCGCCCAGGTCTTTTGCCAGTCGCATGATGCGCTCGACTGCGCCATTGGCCTGTTGCAGCATTTCATAATTGTCCGAATTCACCGGAATGTTGCTATGCACGTTGCCGTCCCCCGCGTGCATATGCAGCGCGATGAACACGCGGCTCTTCAGCACGCTCTGATGGATCGCATCGCATTGGTCGAGTATCGGCTGGTAAGTGCTGCCGCTGAAGATGTGGCGCAACGGCTCGCGCACTTCGCGCTTCCACGAGGCGCGCAGCAAATGGCGCTGCACCGCGTCGAATCCGGTGACCGCATCCTGCCTGTCCTCGGGGGCGTAGATACCTTCACTCAGCGGCGCATCCAGATTGTCGTTCAGCCATTGCCAGCGCATGCGCACATCGGCCAGCAGTTTTTTTGCCTCATCCGAGCGATTGCCCAGCAGCTCTGCATCGCCCACTTGCGCATCGTCCTGGTAATACAGCGGCAACTCGCCAGCAAAGAATTCATCCAGTGCATCCAGCAGTTTGAGCTTATTGTGCAGCGACAGTTCGATGTTGATGCGCTCTATTCCGTCGCAATAGTCGCCCATGCGCGGCAGCGGGATCACCACATCCTCGTTGATCTTGAACGCGTTGGTGTGCTTTGCGATCGCGGCGGTGCGCGCGCGATCCAGCCAGAACTTCTTGCGCGCCTCGGCGGACACGGCGATAAAACCCTCGCCGCTGCGCAGATTGGCGAGTCGCACCATTTCCGAAGCGGCCAGCGCCGCCGCGTCCGCGTCGTCACTGACCACATCTGCGACCAGAACCATCTTCGGCCGGGTGCCGCGCTTGGACTTGGTGGCGTAGCCCACCGCCTTGAGATAGCGCTCGTCCAGATGCTCAAACCCTGCCAGCAGCGCGCTGGGGTGCCTGTCCATATAGGATTTGATCTCCACTATCGCGGGTACAGCTTCATGTACCTGGCCGAAAAATTCCAGGCACACGGTGCGCGTATGCGTGTGGGCGCGATGCAGGATGAAGCGCGCCGACGTGATGATGCCGTCGCAGCCTTCCTTCTGGATACCGGGCAGGCCGGACAGGAATTTATCGGTGACGTCCTTGCCAAGTCCGGCCTTGCGGAATGCGCTGCCCGGGATCGTGAGTAATTCCGGTTCGCCATGCGCGCTGTTGCCGTCCGATTCGTAACGGGTGATGCGGAAGAGGACCGAATCGGCATCGTGTATTTTGCCGAGGTTGTGATCGAGACGTTCGACGTGCATCCACAAGCCATCCGGTGTGACCATGCGCCATGACGCCAGGTTGTCCAGCGCGGTGCCCCACAGCACGGCTTTCTTGCCGCCCGCGTTCATCGCCACATTGCCCCCGATGCAGGAGGCATCCGCCGATGTGGGGTCGACTGCGAAAACCAGACCGCTCTTTTCGGCGGCCTCCATCACGCGGCGCGTCACCACTCCCGCACCGCACTGGATGGTCGCACAGGGATTGCTCAGGCCGGGCAGAATAAGATGTTCAACTGGCGAAAGTGACTCGAGTTTCTCGGTGTTGATCACCGCCGAAAACTTGTCCAGTGGCACCGCTCCGCCGCTATAACCGGTGCCGCCTCCGCGCGGGATGATGGTCAGCTTGAGCGCTATGCAGGCGCGCACCAGCGCGGCGATCTCATCCTCGGTATCGGGATTCAGCACCACGAACGGATATTCCACGCGCCAATCGGTCGCGTCCGTGACATGGGACACGCGTGCCAACCCGTCGAACTGGATGTTGTCGCGGCGGGTGATGCGGCCCAGCACGCGCAATGCACGCTTGCGAAGCTGCAAAGTCTCTTCGAATTCACTGGAGAATTGGTCTACTGCAGCCTTGGCAAGTTCCAGCAGGCGTATTACGATTTCGTTATCCTGGCGGCGCGCATCGATCGCGTTCAGGCGGTGGTGCAGCGCGCCGACCAATGCCGCGCGACGTTTGCGGTTGCCCAGCAGGTCGTCCTGAAGATAGGGGTTGCGCGACACCACCCAGATATCGCCCAGAACTTCATAAAGCATCTGCGCGGAACGCCCGGTGCGTCGCTCTTCGCGCAGCGTGTTTATGATGCCCCACGCTTCATTGCCAAGTATGCGCAATACGATCTCACGGTCGGAAAGCGATGTGTAGTTGTAAGGGATTTCGCGTAAACGGGCGGTCATGATGTACTCTGGCTCGACAAGGCGCGCATTTTACCTGAATGCAAAGGGGCGCTCGACCCTGATTGAACTTCTGATATGACAACTGGCCATCTCACCAAGGCCGCAAGCTGCCATGCGATTGTTTATGGCTATAGCCATTTGGCTAGACTATCAAAATACAATATCCAGGTAAGGCCGCAAGTGGCACGCTTTGGCTGGAAGGGGGTTAAAGCGCCAACAACACACTCAGGCCGGTTATGATTGTGATGCGAATAACATAACCACTTTAGCGGTGGTGCGATAATGGAATATGTTGCGATGGTCTGCCTGTTGAACAGATCATGAATATCCGCCGTGAAATTTACACCAAAGTTAGTTGCAGGAACTGCCAAAATTTGCCTACTCTGATAGGAACTTCAGGAATATCTTATGCAAGCTACGGGTCGATTTGCACTGATGGTGCTTGCATTTATCTGTCTGCTTGCCATGGGACAAACGGCGCGCGCGAACGAAAAAATCACCATCGCCGCAGCTTCGGATCTCAAATTCGCTCTTGAAGAGATAATCATGAATTTCAAAAGCTCGCATCCCGAGGCACAAATACGAACAGTCTTTGGCTCATCCGGCAATTTCAGCACGCAAATCCGGCAGGGTGCGCCCTATGATATTTATTTTTCTGCCGATATTTCATACCCGCGAAATCTTTATAGGGATGGCTTCGGTGCTTCTGAAGCGCAAGCCTATGGGGTAGGGCGCATCGTGCTATGGAGCCGGTCGCGTGATGTCAGCAGATTGGCTTTGAGTGACCTTGCCGATCCAGCCATCCAGAAAATAGCCATCGCGAATCCGCTGCACGCGCCCTATGGCAAGCGCGCCGAAGAAGCACTCAAGGCAGCAAGGGTGTGGCAAACAGTAGAATCCAAACTTGTCTATGGCGAGAATGTCGCGCAGGCCGCGCAATATGTGCAAAGCGGCAATGCGCAGATGGGCATCATTGCGTTGTCATTGGTGCTCAGCCCGGAATTTGCGAAGCAGGGAAACTATATGCTGATCTCCGACAAGCTGCACCAGCCATTACAACAGGGTTTCATCATCACCAAGCGCGCCTCTGACAACCCGCTTGCACGCGAATTTGCGCGGTTCATGGCAAGCAAAGAGTCGCGGGGTATCATGGTTCGTTACGGGTTCGGCTTGCCGGGCGAAGTAGAATAGCGCGATGGATATCTCATTCCCGGGTGTCGATCTGTCCGCGGCTGACATGTCAACGATCTGGCTCAGTTGCAAGCTGGCCACAGTGGTGACCATCATCCTGCTGCTGATCGGCACTCCCATCGCCTGGTGGCTGGCACGTAGCAGGACTTGGTGGAAAGGTGTTGTGGCAGCGGTAGTGACGCTGCCCATCGTATTGCCACCCACGGTGATCGGATTTTACCTGCTGGTGGCGATGGGACCTAACGGTCCGCTCGGACAGTTCACTCAGTCGGTGGGATTGGGGGTATTGCCATTCACTTTCGCCGGATTGGTGGTAGGTTCGGTGATCTACTCCTTGCCGTTCGTGGTATTACCCCTGCAAAATGCCTTTGCGGCCATACCCGAACGCACATTGGAAACTGCTTCGACGCTGCGGGCTTCAGCTCTGGATAGTTTTTTCAGTGTGGCCTTGCCGCTGTCCAAACCAGGGTTACTTACTGCAACGGTGCTTGGCTTTGCGCATACTGTCGGCGAATTTGGCGTGGTGCTGATGATAGGCGGCAATATTCCGGGGCAGACACGCGTATTGTCGATCCAGATTTATGATCATGTCGAAGCGATGGAATACGCGCAAGCCCATTGGTTGTCGGCGGGGATGCTGCTGTTCGCTTTTGTAGTGTTGCTGGCTTTGTATGCTTTTAATCCTGCGGGGCGGCGCAAGTGATTCATGCCCGTTTCGATATTTCCTATCCCGGCTTCGCACTGGGTGTGGATATGCAGTTGCCCGCACGCGGTGTCACTGCCTTGTTCGGTCCTTCCGGTTCGGGCAAGACCACGCTGTTGCGCTGCATTGCCGGGTTGGAACGGACTAAGAACGGTCTGTTGCGTGTGAAAGATGAAGTGTGGCAAGACAGCGAAAAATTTCTGGCCACACATCAGCGACCGTTGGGTTATGTGTTTCAGGAAGCCGGCCTGTTTCCGCATCTGTCGGTGCGGCGCAATCTGGAATATGGCATGCGGCGCACTGCTCCGAACAAACGCAAAGTGGCGCTCGAGCAGGTTGTCCAATGGCTGGGGTTGAGCTATTTGATGGATCGCACCGATCCATTCAGCTTGTCCGGAGGAGAGCGGCAGCGCGTCGCCATCGGGCGCGCATTGCTCACCAGCCCGAATTTGCTGTTGATGGACGAGCCGCTCTCAGCGCTCGATACCGCCACCAAACAGGAAATCTTTCCTTATCTGGAACGGCTGCACGGTGAATTGAACATTCCGGTTTTCTATGTCAGCCATGCGCTGGATGAGGTGGCGCGGCTGGCCGACCATCTGGTGTTGCTGGAACAAGGGCGCGTCATCGCGAGCGGATCCCTCGGTGAAACCCTGTCGCGTCTGGACTTGCCGACCGCGCATCTGGAGGATGCGGGTACCGTCATTGAGGCAAAGGTGGCCATGCATGATAAGACTTATCACCTCACCCGCCTGGATTTTTCCGGCGGTTCTCTGTGGGTGAGCAAGGTCGAGCGTGCTGCTGGCGCGATGGTGCGCGCACGAGTGCTGGCAAGAGATGTGAGTGTCGCCACCGAGGCGCCAAAGGGAACCAGCATCACAAATATTCTCGCGGCGCGCATTGTCGAGATTCAGGATGAGGGGCCGGATCGGGTAAGCTTGCGCCTTGCTGTCGGAGATGGGCAGATGCTGTTGTCGCGAATCACGCGCCGTTCGCGCGATCTGCTCGGGTTGGCCAAGGAAATGCAGGTATTCGCGCAAGTGAAGAGCGTGGCTTTGGTTGCGTAATATAATGCGCATCAAGTGCCCGCCAGTAGCGTCTTGTCATACGGAGTCAATTTAGAATGAGTCGTTTATTTTTGCTGATTGCCATCGCGACCGTTGTTTATCTGCTGGTCAGGTCCTATCGCAATAGTGCTGCTCCTCAAGATCGGTCTGAGGCTGAAGACATGGTGCGTTGCGCGCATTGCGGTGTGCACTTGCCCAAGAGCGAGAGCATAATGGCGGGCGGGCATTACTTTTGCGGTGTGGAACATCGTGATGCCTATCGCAAATGAAAAGGGTTCGCGAATGAATGTAATCCTGATTCCCGTTGAGCGTGATGTCTGACAAGCCCACTGCAGATTTTCCATCTGTTGATTTTTGGCGTTCCCTGAACTATTTCAATCTGTACCGGATGACGCTGGCCGGTCTCCTGGTATTCCTTGCCGGTGCATTTGGCAGTTCGCTATCGCAGGGTGCTGACCACCTGGCGCTGTTCTTTGGCGCCAGTGTGGCGTATTTGGTGGCGGTGGCGGCGTCCTTCATACCATTGCATTTCCGCTGGCCGCGTTTCACATGGCAACTGACCTGGCAAATCGGAGTGGATATTGCCGCTCTGACCGTGCTTTCTTATGCAAGCGGCGGCATAAAAAGCAATGTCGGTTTATTGCTGCTGGTTTCTCTTGCAGCTGCCGGATTGATCAGTCGCGGCAAAATCACTTTGTTCTTTGCCTCGCTGGCCAGTATTGCCGCCCTGTTGGAGCACGCGTATGAGGTGCTCTATGACGATGCCGATGTCACACAGTATGTCCAGGTTGGTTTGCTGTGCATGGCTTATTTTGCGGTGGCCTGGTTGGCGAATACGCTGGCGAAATATGCGGTGGACAGCCAGTTGCTTGCTCAGCGGCGAGGCCGTGATTTGGTCAGCCTGGCCGAGGCGAATCGTCTGGTGATGCGCGATATGCAGGATGGCGTGCTGGTGGTCGATGGGCAAAGCCTGATCATGCAAATGAATCTTCGAGCCGAGCACTTGCTGCATAAAAGTGTCAGCGCTGGAATTCCACTGTCGGAAACCTTTCCGATTCTGTACGGGCACTATTTAATATGGAAGCAGACCTCGAGAACAAACCGGGACATCTTGCAGCTGGATATGGGTTTGCAAGCCAGGTTGCGGTTTGTTGCGATCGAGCAGAATGCGGCTCGCGGTGCGGTGATTTTTCTGGAAGACATGCAGCGGGTGCAAGCCGAATCGCAACAGATCAAACTGGCTGCACTGGGGCGTCTGACCGCAAATATCGCACACGAGGTTCGCAATCCGCTGTCGGCGATCAGTTATGCAACAGAACTCATGCAGGAAGAGCTTGGCGATGCCAAATATCAGCGCCTTTTGCAAATCGTGCTGGATAACACACAGCGCATAAATCAGATCGTCCATGACGTGATGCAGTTGAACCGGCGCGATCGCGTCCAGTCTGAAGTGTTCGAGCTGGATGCGATGTTGAGCACCTTTATCGAGGAGTTTGATCTGGCCGAACGCATTGATCCGGAAGTAATGGGTCTGGAGGGGACGCCAGGTGTCGAGGTTTCTTTCGATCGCGGACACCTGCGGCAAGTACTGTGGAATTTATGCCGCAACGCGTTGCGCTATGGGAGCAAGTCTCCTGGCAGCGTAAAGTTGAAAATGCTTGATGAGGATGGGCGGGTGTTACTGGATGTGCGAGATGACGGCCCCGGCATCTCCGTCGAGCAGCAAAATAAATTGTTTGAGCCTTTTTTTACCACTGCCCAGGAGGGCACCGGTTTGGGCTTGTACATTGCCAAGGAGTTATGCGAGGCGAACGGTGCCCGTCTGGAATATTATGCGGCTGAGGAGCAGGCAGGTGGTGCATGTTTTCGTATAACATTTAAATATATGCGTAGGTATGGCGAAAGGCATGGTCATGACGGATAACAACCGGGCAAAGATCTCCAATGTCCTGCTGGTGGACGATGAGCCGGACATTTTGGAATTGCTGGAACTGGCACTGCACAAGATGGGGCTGGAAGTGGACAAGGCCGGAAACGTGCGCGAGGCACTGGCAAAATTGGCGGCGCGTAGATATGACTTGTGTCTGACCGACATGCGTTTGCCGGATGGCGATGGTTTGCAGATCGTACAGAATATTGCGCAGCAGAATATGGATGTTCCGGTCGCGGTGATCACCGCCCATGGCAATATGGAAAATGCCGTTTCCGCACTCAAGGCGGGCGCATTCGATTACTTGAGCAAACCGGTTTCGCTGGACCAGTTGCGCGCTTTGGTGAATTCCGCTCTGAAGCTGCCACAGGAAGGACTGCCCGGAGACAAGATGATGCTCGGCCATTCACCGGCCATGCAGAAAGTGCGCGAGCTCATTAAGCGAGTAGCTCGAAGCGAGGCGCCGGTACATATCAGCGGAGAATCGGGCAGCGGCAAGGAATTGGCGGCCCGGCTCATCGTGCAGAGCGGTGCCCGCCGCGACCAGCCCATGATCGCGGTTAATTGTGGAGCGATACCGGAGAATCTCATGGAAAGCGAATTCTTCGGTTACAAAAAGGGCGCGTTCACCGGCGCGGACAAAAACCGCGACGGGTTTTTTCAGGCTGCGCACGGCGGGACATTGTTTCTGGATGAAGTCGCAGATTTACCCATGACCATGCAGGTAAAATTGTTGCGCGTGATACAGGAAAAACGCGTGCGCAAGGTGGGTGAGACCAGCGAAGAACCCGTGGATGTGCGTATCATCAGCGCGACACATCACGACTTGGCTGAACGTGTGCGGCAAGGCGGATTCCGTCAGGATCTGTATTACCGCCTTAATGTTATTCCGATACAGATGCCAGCCTTGCGCGAGTTGCGTGAAGATATACCGGAAATCGCCAACCGGATTCTGGAACGTTTGCGCGGCGATGCGAATGTGCATTTTTCGGAGGATGCACTACATGCACTGCAAGGCTATAGCTATCCAGGCAATGTGCGAGAACTGGAAAATATAATCGAACGGGCATTTGCGTTGTGCTCGGAAGGGGTGATCGAAGAACGGGATTTATTGCTTGTGCCGGTGGAACATGACCAATCAAGCAATGCAGCCCTCAGCAGCAAATACCCGCTGCCGAAATACCTGGATAATGTCGAGAGGCAGGCTTTGCTGGAGGCTTTGGAGCAGACCGGTTTCAATCGTACCGCTGCCGCCAAGTTGCTTGGATTGACCTTCAGGACCATGCGCTACCGTATGGAGCGGCTCGGAATCAAGGATCCGCATGGGGACGAAACACATATATCCGGACATCCGGCAGACGATGCTGATCGATAAACAGGGTTTGCTTGTTGGCAGCGAATATTTGCCTTCGCCTAACTATGATGATCGCCCGTCGGGTACTATCGAATTGTTGGTGATACACAACATCAGCTTGCCTCCCGGCGAATTTGGGGGGGATGGTGTGCAGCGCTTTTTCACCAATACCTTGGATGTGTCGGCGCATCCTTATTACCTGACGATAGCCGGATCAAAAGTGTCCGCACACTTCTTCGTGCGCCGCGATGGGCAAATCATACAATTCGTCCCCTGTTCCAAGCGGGCATGGCATGCCGGGGAATCCTGCTGGCAGGGGGAATCCCGCTGCAACGATTATTCCATCGGCATCGAACTGGAAGGCAGTGATACCGTGCCGTTCACCGATGCGCAATATGCCGCGCTAGCTCGCTTGACCACGGAATTGCGCGCAGCCTATCCGATACGCGGGATCGCCGGCCACAGCGATATCGCGCCGCAACGCAAGACTGACCCCGGCCCCTGCTTCGACTGGCTGCGCTATCTCGCGGGAGTTTGCGCACAATAAGCATTGGTTTGTGTGTTCGGACTCAAGAGTTGGTCGAAATACATCTCCCCATTTTTCGCTTGCAAAATTTTAGTTAGCTACTACAATTAGGCCCGCTGCTAAAAAAAAATACTAGATATAGTGGTTGTGGGTTGCAGTTAGTCCCGCAGCTAGAAATAATTACTAGATATAGTGGTTTGGCCTTTTAGCTAACGGAATTTTCAAGGGAGTAAGTTTATGTTTCATGCCGCTGCCGAAAGCGTTCCATCCTCTCTTAAGCATGACAATAACGTTCCCGACCCAGTTTCATCTTCTCCCGTTGTTTCCAGTCCGTTCGATCAATACAAGGTAATCCGCCGTAATGGTTCGGTGGTCGTGTTTGAGCCTGCCAAGATTTCGATCGCATTGACCAAGGCTTTCATCGCGGTGAACGGAGGTCAGGGTGCTGCATCTGCGCGAGTTCGCGAAATGGTCGAGAAATTGACCAATGGCGTTGTTTCGGCGTTGATGCGCCGTCAACCGCATGGCGGAACGATGCACATCGAAGATATTCAGGATCAAGTCGAGTTGGGTTTGATGCGTTCCGGAGAACACGACGTTGCGCGAACCTACGTGCTTTACCGTGAAGAGCGGGCGCGCTCCCGCGCCAAATCCAAGAGCAAAGAACCGGTACATATTATTAACGTCACCGGTGAGGACGGAGTGGCGCGGCCGCTCGACCTTGGCCGTTTGTCCGCCTTGGTGCGAGATGCTTGTGCCGGACTGGGTGATGTGGTTTCAGCCGAGGCGGTCATCAAGCTGACCCTGAAGGATTTGTACGATGGCGTGGCGCTGCACGAAGTGCGCAAATGTCTGGTGCTTTCCGCGCGGTCGTTGATCGAAAAGGAGCCTGCCTATAATTTCGTCACGGCGCGTTTGCTGCTGAATACCATATGCAGCGAGACTTTGGGAGAAGAGGTCTCGCCGGGCGACATGGCGACACGCTATGGAACTTATTTTCCGAAGTTCATCAAGCAGGGTATCGCTGCAGAATTGCTGGATCAGCGTCTGGGCCAGTTCGATCTGAAGCGGCTGGCCAAGGAACTGGATGCACAGCGTGATCAGCAGTTCGGGTATCTCGGCCTGCAAACATTGTATGACCGCTACTTCCTGCATATTGAAGGGAAACGCATCGAATTGCCGCAAGCTTTCTTCATGCGCGTCGCAATGGGACTGGCCATCAATGAGATAGATCGCGAAGGTCGCGCGGTGGAATTTTATCGCCTGCTGTCCAGCTTCGATTTCATGAGTTCGACGCCGACGCTGTTCAATTCCGGCACACAGCGCTCGCAATTGTCCTCTTGCTACCTGACCACGGTGGCGGACGATCTGGACGGGATTTACGAGGCCATCAAGGAAAATGCGCTGCTTGCCAAATATGCGGGTGGCCTTGGCAACGACTGGACGCCGGTGCGCGCCCTCGGTGCACACATCAAGGGAACCAACGGCCAATCGCAAGGCGTAGTGCCTTTCCTGAAGGTGGTGAACGATACCGCTGTGGCGGTTAATCAGGGCGGGAAACGCAAGGGCGCGGTGTGCGCCTATCTGGAAACCTGGCATCTGGATATCGAGGAATTTCTGGATTTGCGCAAGAACACCGGCGATGACCGGCGCCGCACCCACGACATGAATACCGCCAACTGGATCCCCGACCTGTTCATGAAGCGAGTCATGGAAGGCGGCGACTGGACCTTGTTCTCGCCGTCCAATGTGCCGGATCTGCACGACAAATATGGCGCCGAGTTCGAGCGCGCATACACTGCTTATGAGGCAAAAACGGTCACCGGCGAACTCAAGTTGTTCAAAAGAGTTCCGGCAGCCAGTCTGTGGCGCAAGATGCTGACCATGCTGTTCGAGACCGGCCATCCGTGGATCACCTTCAAAGATCCCTGCAACATCCGTTCGCCGCAGCAGCATGTCGGTGTGGTGCACAGCTCCAACCTGTGTACCGAAATCACCCTGAACACCAGCGACAAAGAGATCGCTGTTTGCAATCTGGGCTCGATCAATCTGGTTGCGCACCTGTATCCCAAGGGACACGAAAAGGCCGGGCAGATCGACCATGACAAGCTGCGCCGCACTGTCAATACTGCGATGCGCATGCTGGATAACGTGATTGACATCAATTACTACTCGGTGGACAAGGCGCGCAATTCCAACCTCAAGCACCGGCCCGTTGGCCTTGGCATCATGGGTTTTCAGGATTGCCTGCACGATCTGCGCATCGCTTACGCATCCAGTGCGGCGGTCGAGTTTGCCGACCGTTCGATGGAAGCAGTCTGCTACTACGCCTACTGGGCATCTACCGAATTGGCCGAGGAGCGCGGGCGTTATGCCACCTACCGCGGCAGTCTATGGGAGCGCGGCATCCTCCCGCAAGACTCGCTCGATTTATTGCGCAAGGAACGCGGCGGCTATGTCGATGTGGACATGTCGGCCAGCATGGACTGGGATGCATTGCGTGCCCGCATCAAACAGCATGGCATGCGCAATTCCAATTGTATTGCGATTGCGCCCACCGCGACCATATCGAACATCATCGGGGTGTCGGCCTGCATCGAGCCGACCTACCAGAACATTTTCGTGAAATCGAATTTGTCCGGCGAATTCACCGTCATAAATGAACATCTGGTGGCTGACCTGAAGCAGCTCGGACTGTGGGATGAAGTGATGATCTCCGACCTGAAATATTTCGACGGCAGTTTGGCGAAAATAGATCGCATCCCGGCAGAACTCCGTAACCTGTACGCCACCGCGTTTGAGGTGGAGCCATGCTGGCTGATTGATGCCGCATCGCGCCGCCAGAAGTGGATAGACCAGGCGCAGTCGCTGAATATCTACATGGCCGGCGTGTCGGGCCGCAAGCTCGATGAGACTTACAAGCTGGCGTGGTTGCGCGGCTTGAAGACCACCTATTATCTGCGCACCATGGGGGCAACTTCGGCGGAGAAATCCACTGGTCGAGCCGGCGCGCTGAACGCGGTTCCAGCCGCCGGTGGTGCGGAGGAAGAAGCCAAATTCTGTTCGATTGACAACCCGGAGTGTGAAGCTTGCCAATAGACAAGTTCACGCTCCGGGTTGCGGTGGAGACTAACCTTCAGGTTATGTCGGAACCACAATCCTATTTAAAAGGGCATGTCAGTGACATGCCTCGCATTCAGGATTACGGCGCAGGCTCATATTCGCGTAGCGAATGTGAAGCTCGCGTAAGCGGGCGGCCATAGCCACAACCCAGATGAAAGGGAAAATAAAAAGATGCTGAACTTCGAAGAAGATACCAAGACCGACGGACTGCCTTTGGGCATGCTTCCAATTTCCTCATTTGATGAGGCATTGATCATGCAAAAATTGGCAGCGCAGATGGAGAAGGCGGAAAAGGCTGAACATGCAGTTGAAGCCAGGGCTGCCGGACGCATCAAAGTTGAAGACAAGCGCATCATCAATTGCAAGGCGGATGTCAACCAGTTGGTTCCGTTCAAGTACAAATGGGCGTGGGAAAAATACCTGTCTGCCTGCGCCAATCACTGGATGCCGCAAGAGGTGAACATGACAGCAGATATCGCGCTGTGGAAAAGCGACAGACTGAGCGAAGACGAGCGTCTTCTGGTCAAACGCAACCTGGGTTTTTTCACCACTGCGGACAGCCTGGCTGCAAACAACATCGTGCTCGGCACCTATCGCCACATCAGCAATCCGGAGTGCCGCCAATATCTGCTGCGCCAGGCGTTTGAGGAAGCGATCCATACTCATGCCTATCAATACATAGTGGAGAGCCTGGGCCTGGATGAAGGTGAGATCTTCAACATGTATCACGAGGTGCCGAGCATACGCGCCAAGGACGAATTTCTGTTGCCATTCATCGACACTCTCACCAACCCGGCTTTTGAGACCGGGACCCCCGAGGCGGATCGTCAATTGTTGCGCAGTCTCATCGTGTTCGCCTGCATCATGGAAGGTTTGTTTTTCTATGTTGGTTTCGTGCAGATCCTCGCCCTGGGCCGCCAGAACAAGATGACCGGTGCGGCTGAGCAATACCAATATATTTTGCGCGATGAATCCATGCATTTGAATTTTGGTGTGGATGTGATCAACCAGATCAAGATGGAAAACCCGCATCTCTGGACAGCAGAATTTCGCGAAGAAATTCGCGGCTTGATGCAAAAGGGCGTGGAACTGGAATATGCCTATGCTGAAGATACCATGCCACGAGGTGTGCTGGGTCTGAACGCGACCATGTTTAAAGAATATTTGCGTTTTATTGCCAACCGCCGCTGCCAGCAAATCGGTGTGGATGTGCTGTTTCAGGGGGCGACAAATCCGTTCCCGTGGATGGCGGAAATGATCGATCTCAAGAAAGAAAAGAATTTCTTTGAAACCCGTGTCACCGAATATCAAACCGGTGGCGCGTTGTCCTGGGATTAGCGCTGAACATTGCTAACCGGCCTTAAGGTAATGGCTTTGGCCCTCGCTTGTAGTTAAGCGCGGGCTGGGGGTGTAGGTGTAGTAAACGTAAGTGTTGTGTTTATTAACTTTCATTATTGAAGGAGAATCAAAATGGTAGCAAAGAAGAAACCAGCAGCAAAAAAGGCAGCAGCGAAGAAACCGGCTGCTAAAAAGAAAGCAGCGGCGAAGAAGAAGCCGGCAGCGAAAAAGAAAGCAGCTGCCAAGAAACCTGCTGCTAAAAAGAAAGTAGCGGCGAAGAAGAAGCCGGCAGCGAAAAAGAAAGCAGCTGCCAAGAAACCTGCTGCTAAAAAGAAAGTAGCGGCGAAGAAGAAGCCGGCAGCGAAAAAGAAAGCAGCTGCCAAGAAACCTGCTGCTAAAAAGAAAGCAGCTGCCAAGAAGCCGGCAGCGAAGAAGAAAGCAGCTGCCAAGAAGCCTGCTGCTAAAAAGAAGCCAGCAGCAAAAAAGAAAGCAGCGGCCAAAAAACCGGCTACTACCGCGGCAGCAAGGCCTTCAGCACCGGCCCCTTCCGCACCAGCACCTGTGCGTCCGGCTGCAACATGGCCTTTTCCTACACCAGGGATCGGCAAGCCGAACTAGTCGGTGGCATCACTGTGGCAGCGGCCCCTGATGTCTAGGTAGCAACTCTGGACAAAAAGGGGCTTACCACAGTAGTTTTGTTTTTTGGGCGCACTAACTGGTGCGTGCGCCTATTTGTTTCACCAGCGCTATGCCGGTGCGGGTGGTTATTCCTCTTTGCAAACCGGGCGGTTTGCGAAGGTTTTCGTGCCCCCTAAATTTCGTGATAGCAATAGTGAGATTTCCTCATTTCCGCCCGAGTCGCTAATCCGATAGATATATCATCGCCCTGTCATTGAAAAAATGCCCGAACTGGACAAGGCCGGCAAGCTGATCCCATTTGAGGCAGAAGATGATGACGCAATTGCCGCGATCCCCGGATACCCGAGCGGGTGAAAAATATCTACAATGAAATAAGGCATGCAGGATATCGATAGATAACGCCATACTGCCGCAAATCCCTACCTGACTGTTACCGATTTGCTATATCCTGTCGTGCAGACGTATCGAGAAGCTAAAGGCAGGCGAGCCTTGCCAAAGGAAGTCAATGCTATCGGTGGCGATAACATTATTGGCGCCGGCGATAGTGCCATGATTGAACCCTATCCATTGATTAATTATTGACATTATCAGCGATTAGCGATGAGCTTTTATTCCGTCGAGTTGCCATACCGGACCGATTCCGCACATTACTATGCAGCTGTGGCTGATTTACCCTGGGCGGTGTGGCTGGATAGCGGGGGGATGGCGCGCTATGACATCCTAACTGCCGCCCCCCAGCGCACACTGGTGCTGGACAGGGAAACTGCGTGTAACGACCCATTCGCATCGGTGCGCAAACAACTGGGTGAACAGGTTGCGCCGATAGCGAATGTGCCATTCGCAGGCGGCGCGCTGGGTTACTGGAGCTATGACCTGGCGCAACGAATGTCCGCATTGCCGCGAGCTGAGGTGGATGCCAAGCTACCACCAGACATGGCGATTGGCATATACGATTGGGCGCTGGTGCAGGATCACCAGCAACATACAGCGCGATTGGTGTCGCATCAGCGATATGCGGAGACCGCAGACTTGTTGCCGCGCATATTGCAGCGCTTGACAAGCAGCCGGACGATTTCTGACGGTACCTTTCGCGTGCATGGAAAAATCACTTCCAATTTCACACCAGACAGATATGCCAGCGCATTCGCTGCCGTGAAAAATTATTTGCAGGCAGGCGATTGCTACCAGATCAACCTCGCGCAACGCTTTAGCGCATCCGCAACGGGTGATGCATTGTCCGCTTACCTAAAGTTGCGCAGCTTGAGTCCCGCTCCGTATTCAGCATTTCTCAACCTGCCGCAGGTCCAAATTCTTTGTGCCTCACCGGAGCGCTTCCTGCGCGTGCAAAGCGGCAAGGTGGAAACCAGACCGATCAAGGGTACGCGTCCGCGCAGCAGTGATGCGCAGCAGGATATCCGTCTGGCAGACGAGTTGCGCAACCATCCGAAGGACCGCGCGGAGAATCTGATGATCGTGGACTTGTTGCGCAGCGATCTGGGCAAGAGCTGCGTGCCAGGCTCAGTACGCGTGCCGAAATTATTCGAGGTGGAAAGCTTTGCCAACGTCCATCATCTGGTCAGTACGGTTGAAGGTAAACTGGCCTACGGACGCGATGCACTGCACGTGCTGCGCGACTGCTTTCCCGGCGGCTCCGTCACCGGCGCGCCAAAACTGCGTGCGATGCAAATCATCGATGAATTGGAGCCGAACTGTCGCGGCATATACTGCGGTGCCATAGGCTATGTCGGATTCGACGGCAACATGGACAGCAACATAGTCATTCGGACAATGGTTTATTTTGACAGTGAGATTCACTGCTGGGCGGGCGGCGGCATCGTGGCGGATTCCGATATGGCAGCGGAGTTTCAGGAAACCATGGACAAGGCATCTGCCATGCTTGAATTATTGCGAATCTTCGGAGGTGAATATGATTATTCAACGCAAATCAGGTGAGCGCGGCTACGCACACCATGGGTGGCTGGAGAGCTGGCACAGTTTTTCGTTTGCCGATTACCGTGATCCGGAACATGTCCATTTCGGGCCGCTGCGTGTGATCAACGAGGACATCGTCCAGCCCGGCACTGGATTCGGCACGCACGGCCATCGCGATATGGAAATCCTGACTTATGTGTTGAGCGGAACATTGCGCCATAACGACAGCACCGGGAGCAGCGGTGACATCCGTTACGGTGAAGTGCAGGTGATGAGCGCGGGCACCGGGGTGCAGCACAGCGAGGTGAATCCTTCGCCGGACGAGGCGGTGCATCTGCTGCAGATCTGGATCATGCCGGATCGGCAAGGATTGATGCCGGGCTACCAGCAAAAATTATTTCCGCTGGAAGACAAACTCGGCGCGCTGGTGTTTGCTGGCTTCGCCGGATGCTGCGCAAGGCTCGTTGTTGATCCATCAGGACGCGCGCGTGTCTGCCGCACGGTTGGATGGCGCGGAAACACTGGATTATCCGCTGGCGGCAGGACGCAAAGCCTATCTGCACGTCGCGCGCGGTAGCCTGCAAGCCAATGGTTATGCGCTTTCTGCGGGGGATGCGTTGATGTTCAGCGATGAGAAGCAGGTGAAGCTGGAAGCAGCTGACGACGCAGAGATGTTGTTGTTCGATTTAGGCTAACAGGGTATTGAAAACGTCGCGAGCGATGGCAAAACAAGGCGCGAAAGGACGAAAACGCGGAGTTTACATTTTGGTAAATGAGCATTTTGAGTCCTTGAGCAACACATTTATGCCGAGCGCAGTAGTTTTTCAATTCCCTGTCAACCGGCGTTCTTCACCCGGATGATCCTGACCACTTCCGGTATCTTGCGCAAACCGCGCATGATGTTGGCGAGGTGCAGGCGGTTATTCACCTCCAGGGTGAAATGCAGGCCGGAATATTCCCCTTCATGGGTAAAGTTGATGTTCTCGATGTTGGCCTCCGCATCGGCGATTGCTGCGGAAACTTTTGCCAATACGCCGCGTTGGTCGGCGACCAGCAATTTGATGCTGACATCAAACGGGCGGGTGATGTTCTTGTCCCATGCCACATCCAGCCATTGCTCGCCGCTGCTGCGCCCACGGCGCAGTGCCGGACAATCCTGGGTATGCACCAGCAAGCCTTGCCCGCTCTTGATTACGCCTATGATAGGGTCGCCCGGAATCGGACGGCAACAAGGGGCGAACTGCACCGCCATGCCTTCCGTGCCCTGTATGGTAATAACCGGGTTGGCCGCCGTTTCATTGGCTGAGCTTTCACCAATACTGGCCAATTGCCGCGCCACCACCATGTTGAGGCGCCTGCCCAGACCGATGTCGGCAAGAATATCCTGACGCGTTTTTATTCCGGTGTCTTTCAGCAACTTGTTCCAGTGCGCGTCGTCCATGTCCTGCGGTTTTACACCCAGCGCCAGAAGGGCCTGGTTGAGCATGCGCTCACCGAGTTTTGCTGATTCGCCGGACTGCATGGTCTTGAGGAAGTGGCGGATCTGGCTGCGTGCCTTGCTGGTGGCGACATAACTCAGCCAGGCGGGATTAGGCTTGGCATGCGGAGCGGTGATCACCTCCACGCGATCGCCATTCCTGAGTTCGGTGCGCAACGGCACCAGTTCATGGTTCACCTTGACCGCGATGCAGCGATTGCCGATGTCGGTATGCACGCTGTAGGCGAAATCGACCCCGGTCGCGCCGCGCGGCAGAGAAAGAATCCTGCCCTTGGGTGTAAATACATACACTTCATCCGGGAACAGGTCCACCTTGAGATGTTCCAGGAACTCCGATGAGTCGCTGCTCTGACTCAGACTTTCCAAGAGCTCCTGCAACCACTGGTGGGTCTTTTTGTGCAAGTCATTGATCGATTCATGGCCGCTCTTGTACAGCCAATGCGAAGCAACGCCTGCCTCGGCGATCCTGTGCATCTCATGGGTGCGTATCTGAATCTCGATGGGTGTGCCAAAAGGACCGAACAGTGTGGTGTGCAGAGATTGGTAGCCGTTCACTTTGGGAATGGCGATGTAATCCTTGAACTTCCCGGGAATTGGTTTGTATAGACCGTGCAACAAGCCCAGTGCCACATAGCAGGACGCAAAATCATTCACCAATACGCGAAAGCCGTAGATATCCAGCACCTCGGCGAAGGCCAGCGATTTGCTCTGCATCTTTTTGTAGATGCTGTAAATGTCTTTTTCCCTGCCCGTGACATCCGCCTCGATGTGATGCTCGGCGAGGCGTTGCCGTATGGCCTCAAGTATCTTGCCGACCACTTCCCGGCGGTTGCCGCGGGCCACCTGCAGGGCTTTTGCCAGCACCGCATAGCGGTTGGGATGCAGATATTTGAAGCTCAGATCCTGCAATTCATGGTGCAGGTCATTCAGGCCGAGCCGGTTGGCGATCGGGGCGTATATTTCCATGGTCTCGCGTGCGATGCGCTCGCGCTTGTCCGATGCCATGGCATCCAGCGTGCGCATGTTGTGCAACCGGTCGGCCAGTTTGATCAGGATGACGCGCACGTCGCGCGCCATCGCCAGCAGCATCTTGCGGAAGTTTTCTGCCTGTGCGTCCTCCTGGGTCTCGAATCGGAGACGGTCAAGTTTGCTCAGCCCGTCGACCAATTCCGCGACCGGTTTGCCGAATATCTCGGCGACCTGTTCGGAAGTGACTTCGGTGTCCTCCACTACATCATGCAGTAGCGCCGCGATGATCGCTTGCGCATCGATGTGCAACGGAGTCAGGATGCGTGCAACGGCAATCGGATGGGAAATATACGGGTCGCCGGATTGGCGCATCTGTCCTTGATGCGCCACACGGCTGAATTCAATCGCCTCACGGACGTGTTTGACATCCTTCGGTTTAAGATAGGTGGAGAGTTCCTCTACTAACAGATCTGTGTCGGCCATGCATTATTATAATCTTGGATCACGTTGGCTATGGCCATCCAGGGTTACGCTTGGCCGCGGTTCAGGATTTCCTTGCCTACCTTGCCCTCGCTGATTTCGCGCAGCGCAACGACGGTGGGTTTGTCCTTGGTGTTCTCCACCAGATGGGCAGCGCCATTTGCCAATTGGCGCGCGCGATAAGCCGCGACCAAAGTCAACTCAAAGCGATTCGGGATTTGTGTGAGACATTCTTCGACGGTAATACGTGCCATGATTTACTCCGGTTTCTGTAGCTGATTGATCAAGTCCTGATATTGCGACATTTGCTTGGAGCTCCGCAGTCGGGAGGAAAGCACCACCGCATTGAGTTCGCGCAACGCCGCATCCAGGTTATCGTTGATGATAACATAATCAAACTCGGCGACATGCGCGATATCCTCGCGCGCCGCCGCCATGCGGTGCGCGATCACCGCATCATTATCCTTGCCGCGCCCCTTCAGGCGTTGCTCCAGCGCCGCTATCGACGGAGGCAGAATGAAGATGCTGATGCAATCGGGAAACAATCTCCGTACTTGCGCCGCGCCCTGCCAGTCGATCTCCAGCAGGATATCCCGCCCCTTGGTGATTTCCTGGCTGATCCAGGTTTGCGAGGTCCCGTACAGGTTGCCATAGACTTCCGCGCTTTCCAGAAACTCGCCGCGTTTCGCCATCTCGAGGAAAGTCTCGCGGCTGACGAAATGGTAGTCCTTGCCATCCTGCTCGCCGGGGCGCGGGTCGCGTGTGGTATATGAGACCGACAGATCGATGTGCGGATTGATGTCGAGCAGGGCGTGTACCAGACTGGTCTTGCCCGCACCGGAGGGCGCGCTGATGATGAACAGGTTTCCCGACATGTATTGTTCCCTTACTCCAGATTCTGAATTTGCTCGCGCATCTGTTCGATGAGTATCTTCATTTCCATCGCGCAGCGCGACACTTCCGCATCGACCGATTTCGAGCCCAGTGTGTTGGCTTCGCGGTTCAGTTCCTGCATCAAGAAATCCAGCCGTTTGCCCACCGCGCCCCCTAACGAGAGGATGCGGCGCATTTCGGTGAGATGGCTGGCAAGTCTCGACAACTCTTCATCCACATCAATCTTGGTGGCGAACAATGCGAGTTCCAGGCGGATGCGCTCTTCATCCCCATTCTGCATCACGTCGCGCAGGCGTGTGATGAGTTTTTGCTCATAGGCCGCGATCGCGGCGGGCACATGAGGCAACACGCTGTTGCGCAGTGCTTCGACTTTTTCCACTCGCTGCAACAGGAAATCCTTGAGCTTTTCGCCTTCCCGGGCGCGCGAAGCGGAAAATTCCTGCAACACTGTTTGCAGCAGATCCAGCAGGGCAGCGTGCATTTCGTCCGCCGAGACGGCAGGCATTTCCAGAACCCCGTTCCAGCGCAGCACATCGGCTACGCTCAGGCTGCGCGCATCGGGCAGCGCGGATTGTATTTCCTTGTTCCATGCGGCGAGTTGTTGCAGCAGGCCGAGGTTCAGCGCCGCGCCGCTTTGCGCGGACCGCACTGCAAAATTGATGCGGCACTCCACCTTGCCGCGCTGCAATTGCGCGGTGATCGCCTCGCGCAGCGTTCCCTCCAAACCGCGCAATTCATCCGGCATGCGCAACTGGATGTCCAGATAGCGATGGTTGACCGCGCGCAGCTCCAGGGACAATGATCCGCTGTCTAGTTCCGCGCTGGCGGTGGCATAGCCGGTCATACTGAGAATCATGTGAAGAGGCTTTCGAATAAAACGCTGTGCTGGAGCTGCACATTATATTACGATTGCATCTTGTGATATTTTCCCTTTACTCATGAATTTCTCGATACACCAGGCCAGCCATATCGGCAATCGCAGATTCAACCAGGATCGTGTTGCGTATGCCTATACCAACGATACGCTGCTATTGGTGCTCGCGGACGGCATGGGCGGGCATCTTCACGGCGAGCTGGCAGCAAGTTTGACCATCGAGACTTTTGTCGAGTCGTTTGGTCGGCATGCGCATCCGCGTATTGCCGAACCAGACCAATTCATCCTGGGAACCATGCGCCATGCGCATGAGCGCATCATGAAACTTCCGCACGACCAGGACATGGGCGGGTTTCCCGGAACGACCTGTGTCGCTGCTTTGATACAGGATGACACACTGTATTGGGGCCATGCAGGAGATTCGCGGCTGTATTTGCTGCGCGACGGCAAGGTATTCATCAGGACAAACGATCACTCGGTGGTGCAGCAGTGGGTAGAATCAGGGAAGATCTCCGCCGAACAAGCACGTGTCCATCCGCAACGGAATCATATCACCAACTGTCTTGGCGGCATTGAAGACGTATTCTTTATGGAAGCCGGCGGACCCGTCGAGTTGTGGTCCGACGATGTCTTGTTGCTAGGCAGCGACGGTTTGTGGGGGCCGTTCACCGATCAGGAGCTGGTCGAATCCTTTTTCGCGCTTCCCGTCAATGATGTTTTGGATGGTCTGGTCGGGCTCGCATTGGAGCGTGAGGACGGGCATTCCGACAACGTCACCGGTTTGGCGGTACGCTGGGGCAACAGTGAGGCCGCCCACGATACCGCCGAGCCGGTCAGTCACGTTCTCGAGATTACATAGATACTTGAACCTTGTCCGTAAGATATTTTAGAGAGAATCCACTATGCGTCCCAGTCAAAGATCCTCAGGCCAAATGCGCGAGATACGCATCACGCGTAACTACATCAAACACGCCGAAGGTTCGGTATTGATCGAATGCGGAGATACCAAGGTCATCTGCACAGCCAGCATTGAAGAAAAAATCCCGCCGCATAAAAAAGGCAGCGGCGAAGGCTGGGTCACCGCCGAATACGGCATGTTGCCACGTTCCACGGGTGAGCGCATGAGCCGGGAGGCAGCCAAGGGCAAACAATCCGGGCGCACCCAGGAAATCCAGCGTCTGATCGGGCGCAGCCTGCGCGCGGTGGTGGATTTGAAAAAGCTGGGAGAGCGCACCATCCAGATCGATTGCGACGTGATCCAGGCCGACGGCGGCACCCGCACCGCCAGTATCACCGGCGCATTCGTTGCGCTTTATGACGCGGTGAAGGATTTACTCGGCAAGGGGCAGATCGAGGAATCCCCGCTCAGGGATTTCGTCGCCGCCATCTCGGTCGGCATCTACCAGGGCAAGCCGGTGCTGGATCTGGATTACCTCGAAGACTCTGCCTGCGACACCGACATGAATGTGGTGATGCTGGGCAACGGACATTTCATCGAAGTCCAGGGCACTGCCGAAGGCCACGCTTTCACCCGTGCCGAGATGGATGAGCTGTTGGAGCTGGCGAAACGTGGTATTGCAGAGTTGATCGCGATACAACGCAAGGTTCTGGAGACCGACTAACAATGTGTTGCAAAACTACTGATGAAACGACTAGCCATCTGACTAAGTTGGTAAACTACGCCAACTAAGTCATTGGTTATGCGAGGCGATGATGCTGTGTTGGAATCCGGCGAAAAATGCGGGGTCGCGTAGCGATAAACATTGTGTAAACCGCATCTGCGACACGTTACTGGCGAAGCCAGCCGCTTGCGGGAGCAGGTGCAGGCCGCACTTCCCGCACCAGAGGGCTACGCCCCACCGTGTCAGTGCGGCTGCTTTTTCGCCGGCTTCCGCCTTGCCTGATCGCCTCTCGCTACGCTTTTCAACACCCTGTTAACTTTCTTGCACCTACGCTTTCTCTCCCTTCTGGGTGAGGAATTGGGGGAAGGGGTAATAGAACCATGCAAAAACTCGTCATCGCTTCCAACAACCCGGGCAAGCTGCGCGAATTCCAGTTTCTGTTGCAGCCGCTCGGCATCGAAGTATTGACACAGGCGCAACTCGGCATCGAAGAAGCAGAAGAGCCGCACGTCACCTTTATCGAGAACGCCCTTGCCAAAGCGCGCCATGTCAGCCGTCTGAGCGGTTTACCGGCGCTGGCAGACGATTCGGGAATCTGCGTCACCGCGTTGAACGGTGCGCCAGGGGTGCTCTCCGCGCGCTATTCCGGCGAACCTAAATCGGATCAGCGCAACAACGAAAAATTGCTTCAGGAATTGCAGGGCGTGAAGGACCGCAGCGCGCACTACTACTGTGTGCTGGTGCTGCTGCACCACGCCGACGATCCCCAGCCGCTGATCGCGGAAGGCGAGTGGCACGGCGAGATCGCGCACGAGGAACGCGGAAACGGCGGATTCGGTTACGATCCGCTGTTCTGGCTGCCAACTTTGAACAAGATGAGCGCTGAACTGTCGCGCGATGAAAAACATGCCATCAGCCACCGAGGCAAGGCGTTAAGGATTTTGCTGGAAAAATTGAAGGGCTAGACGCCTAAAATGGCAGTGTATATCCGCCCTGGAAACCAACCACATGACTACCCACCTCTTGCATCCCGTCGCTATCAATCCGCAAACTTTGAATTTTAAAGCCTTGCCGCCGCTGTCGCTGTATATCCACATTCCCTGGTGCGTGCGCAAATGTCCGTATTGCGATTTCAATTCGCATGAGGCGCGGGGCGTCTTGCCCGAAAAGGAATATGTCGCGGCGTTGATCCGCGACCTGGAACTGGCCTTGCCGCTGATCTGGGGGCGCAAGGTATATACCGTGTTCTTCGGTGGCGGTACACCCAGTCTGTTGAGCGGGGACAGTGTCGCGGAGATATTGCGCAATGTGCGCATGCTGTTGCCGCTAGCTCTCGGCGCCGAGATCACGCTGGAGGCGAATCCCGGCACCGTGGAGGCGGGACGATTTGCGGCCTATCGTGATGCGGGAGTGAATCGCTTGTCGCTGGGCATACAGAGTTTCAACGATGCGCATCTGCAAGCACTGGGGCGCATCCATTCTGCGGAAGAGGCGAAACTCGCGATAGCCATTGCCCAGCAGAATTTCGAAAACATCAACCTGGACTTGATGTACGCTCTGCCCAGGCAAACACTCGATGAGTCGTTGCGGGATGTGCAAACTGCGTTGTCGTTCGCACCGCAGCATTTGTCCTGCTATCACCTTACGCTGGAACCGAATACGCTGTTCTACCGGGATCCGCCCGCATTGCCGGATGATGATGCCGGCAGTGACATGCAGCAACGCATCGAGGAATTGCTGGCAGCGGCGGGCTATCAGCACTATGAGACTTCCGCGTTTGCGCAGCAAAAGAAACGTTCGCGTCATAACCTCAACTACTGGATGTTCGGCGATTACCTGGGACTAGGCGCGGGCGCCCACAGCAAGCTGAGTTTCCCCGACAGGGTAATCCGCCAGGCGCGCTACAAACAACCGAATGCGTATATGCAGCAAGTCGCCAAGGACACACCGATACAAACTGAGAACGAAGTCAGCCGCGCTGATCTGGGGTTCGAGTTCATGATGAATGCGCTGCGCCTGAACGAGGGTTTCGACAGCGTGCTGTTCCAGGAGCGTACCGGCCTGCCGTTGCTGGCTATTCAGCGCGAGCTGGCGGAGGCTGAAAAGCGCGGACTATTGATTCGGGACCATCAGCGCATCGCGCCGACGCCGATGGGGCAACGGTTCCTGAATGATCTGCTGGAGATCTTTCTTGGAGAAAAAGTGTAGGCTTGCTGCTTTCAGAGTTGTGCGCCATCAAACCCGCATTGCCGCCAAGCCTCGAATACCGCCACTGCCACTGTATTGGACAGATTCAAACTGCGGCTATCGGGTAACATCGGGAGACGCACGCGCTGTATGGCATCGAATCCTGCCAGCACGTCGGCAGGCAAGCCGCGACTCTCGGGGCCGAATACAAAAGCGTCCCCTGTCCGGTAGCGCACTTGATGAAAGGCCTGAGTACCCTTGGTGGTGAGTGCGAATACCCGCGATGGGTCGAATGCCGACAGGCAATCCGGCAAAGTGTCATGCACTTGCAAGGACGCAAATTCGTGGTAATCCAGCCCGGCCCGGAGCAGTTGTTTGTCTTCCAAATTGAAACCTAGCGGCTTGATCAAATGCAATTGGCAACCGGTATTGGCGCACAAGCGGATGATGTTGCCGGTATTGGGCGGGATTTCGGGTTGATACAGGATTACATTGAACATAAATATATTGCCAAATCCTTGTCAGTTTCGCAAAAAGCGGCTAACTTCCGTACTTGGCTATGGTAACTCCGAATAATCATAATTCGGGGGGAGGAATTATGGCGGGTTTGGAAAAATTTCGCTTAGGCGATTTGCTGCTTCAACAGAAGCTCATCTCTGAGGATCAGCTCGCCTTGGCGCTTGAACAGCAAAAAAAAGTCGGGCTTAAACTGGGGCGTGTCCTGGTAGAGAATGGCTTTGCAACAGAAGAAAATATTTCCGTGACCCTTGCCAAACAACTCGGCATTCCCTACGTCAATCTCTCCCAGTATCAATTCAAGCCCGAGCTGGTGAGGCTGTTATCGGAAAGCGAGGCGCGTGGGTTTCAAGCGATAGTGCTGGAAGATCAAAATGGCATGCTGCTGGTAGGGATGGCTGACCCGACCGACTTGAATTCTGCCGACGAAATTGCGCGCATTGTTAAAAGCGGAATCGACGTGGCGGTGGTAACCGAAGGGCAATTGCTGGAAAGCATAGATCGCTGCTATTGGCGTACACAGAAAATCACGGGTTCGGACTAGTATCCCGCCGAAATTAAGAATGCGGCAATGTCCGCGCAATCACCCACGCGGCAATGTCTTCCGCCCCCCGTCTTCTCGCAGCCTCGGCCAGCGCGCTCAGGCTGGCACCGGTGGTCAGCACGTCATCCACCAGCGCGACTCGTTTGCCTGTCAAATCCATGTCGCAGCAAAATGCATTTCGCACGTTTTTCTTGCGCTCTTTCCACGGCAGGGCAGATTGAGGCGGTGTGTCGCGTATGCGACGGCAAGCGCTTTTCAGCAACTTGAGTTTCAGTTCGCGGGCGACTGTTGCTGCGATCAATAGAGATTGATTGAAGCCGCGTTCGCGCAGTTTGGCGGGGTGCAGCGGCATGGCAATGACGTAATCCGGCATATTGCGTTTGTCGATACGCTGCACCAATTTTTTCGCGAAGGCATGCGCCAATGACAGTTGTTCGCCATATTTCATGCCTTGGATCAGTTTGTCGAGCGGAAAGGAATAGCCGAACAGGGCGGTAGTATGTGTGAAAAAAGGTGATTGCTTCAAACAATGCCCGCAAACTTCGCCGGTGGGCGTCGGCAGTGCGCAGACCGGGCAATGCGGCGTGTTGAAATAGGGCAGCGCGGCGTCGCAAGCCGCACACCAGTACCCGTCATGGCTCATGCAACTACACAACACACAAGGCTGGGTTGGCAGGATTCGCTTAATATTTCGGCGAATGTTCAAAATTTTGCCGCTCAAAATTGACAAGCTGTCGCCCTTTCAAGGATGATGTGTGTCCGTCCAGCCCTGATCAATCGCTATGCCATCGCAAGCCTTTGCTCGTTGCGCGGGGCTATAGTTTGAATACAGCGCATCATACCGAACACACAAAATATATGAATACCCAAACTATCGAATTTATCCATCCTGCCAAACAATCCGCAAAATCCCAGCGCTGGAGTTTGGCTGAGGTGGAAGCCCTGTTCAAGCTTCCGTTTGCAGATTTGATGTTTCGCGCGCAGCAGGTGCATCGTGAGCATTTCGATCCGAATGCGCTGCAACTCTCAACCCTGTTATCGATCAAGACCGGCGGTTGTTACGAAGACTGCGCCTATTGTCCTCAATCGGCGTTCAATTCAACCGGCGTGGAAAATCAGAAGATGCTCGATGTCGCCGCTGTGGTCGCCGCTGCGCGTGCCGCCAAGCAAAGCGGCGCGGGGCGCTTTTGCATGGGTGCTGCGTGGCGCGAACCCAGCGACGAGGATATGGCCAGCGTGGTTGAAATGGTAAAAGCGGTGCGTGGTCTGGGCATGGAAACCTGCGCCACACTGGGCATGCTGAACGAGGAGCAGACAAAACAATTGCGTGCTGCCGGGCTGGACTACTACAACCACAACCTGGATACCTCCCCGGAATTTTACGGTGACATCATCAGCACGCGCGATTACCAGGATCGCCTGGATACTTTGGAACGGGTGCGCAAAGCGGGTATGCATGTATGCAGCGGAGGCATAGTCGGCATGGGTGAGAACCTGGCGCAACGCGCAGGTTTGATCGCGCAACTGGCCAATCTAGATCCCTACCCTGAAAGCGTGCCAATCAACAATCTGGTCAAGGTCGAAGGCACGCCGCTTGCACATGCCGAAGAAATCGATCCGCTGGATTTTGTGCGCACGATCGCGGTCGCGCGCATCACGATGCCTACCGCGCGTGTGCGACTGTCGGCAGGACGCCAGCAAATGTCGGATGCAGTGCAGGCATTGTGTTTTTTGGCCGGCGCGAACTCGATTTTCTACGGAGAGCAACTGCTGACTACCGGCAATCCTGAGGTGGAACGCGATCGCGCTTTGATGGACAAGCTGGGCATGTACCCCTTCGCCGAAAAAAACTAGAAATCCAGACTTCATCTCATCTGCTGTGTTGCTTCGAAATTTGCTTGCTTACATATTCAATATATGCGGCGCTGCGCAAATTTCTTCGCGCCTTGCGTTTGAGCGAATTCTGAATTTCCGGCGTGCTCCGAATTGATGTTCTCAGAATTACATAGAGACTTGGACGAGCGTAATGCATTGGGCCTGTTACGCCAGCGGCGCATGCTGCAAAGTCCGCAAGCGCCGCACATCATGGTGGAAGGCAAATCCTATCTGTCGTTCTGCAGCAACGATTATCTGGGGCTGGCCAGCCATCCGCGGCTGATCGCTGCGCTGCAACAAGGCGCGCAACTTCACGGGGTGGGAGCAGGTGCCGCGCATCTGGTGAGCGGGCACAGCACGACGCATCATCAATTGGAACTTGAGCTTGCGGCCTTCGTCGGCAGGCCCTCCGCACTATTGTTCTCCACCGGATATATGGCGAATCTGGGTGTCGTTCAGGCGCTGGTCGGCAAGGGCGATACGGTGTTTGCCGACAAGATCAACCATGCTTCACTGAACGATGCAATGCAACTGTCGCGTGCCACTGTCAAGCGCTATCGCCATAATGACATGACCCGGTTGGCGCAACAGCTAGGACAAGCCAGGAGTGGGCGCAAACTTGTCATCACCGACGCGGTGTTCAGCATGGACGGAGATCTCGCGCGGTTGCCGGAATTGCTGGCGTTATGCGAACAATATGATGCATGGCTGCTGATCGACGACGCGCACGGTTTCGGCGTGCTGGGTGGTCAGGGGCGCGGCTCGCTGGCGCATTTCGGGCTGGATTCTCCACGCATCATTTACATGGCGACGCTGGGCAAAGCTGCAGGGGTGTTCGGGGCGTTCGTCGCGACGGAGCAGGTGGTGATCGATACGCTCGTCAACCATGCGCGCAGCTATGTATACACGACTGCCACACCGCCGGCACTGGCAAGCGCGCTGCTGGAGAGTCTGCGGCAGATAGAAAATGGCGACGGACTGCGCGGCCACCTGCAACGGCTGATCGCGCAATTGCGCAGCGGGTTGCGCGGCCTGCCGTGGTCTGTGATGCCGTCAGCAACGGCGATACAACCCTTGCTGGTCGGCAGCAATCAGGCTGCATCGAATCTGAGTGACAGATTGCGTGAAAGCGGCATCTGGGTCGCGGCGATCCGCCCGCCCACCGTGCCGCCGGGCACGGCGCGCTTGCGCATCACCCTGTCCGCCGCACATCGCGCAGCGGATGTGACCCGTTTGATCGAAACACTGCATGAGCTTGCACGTTGAGGTTGTTGGACAAGGTGAGCCACTGGTCATGCTGCATGGCTGGGGCATGCACGGCGGGATCTGGAGCGACACGGCTGCGCAACTGGCACAACACTTTCAGGTGCATTGCGTCGATCTGCCGGGTCATGGTGCTAGCACACCGATTGCTGCGTTTACATTGGATAGCGTGGTCGAGCATCTTGCTGCGCAGTTCGTTCAGCCCATTACCGTATGCTGCTGGTCACTAGGCGGGCAGATCGCGTTGCACTGGGCGAAGTGCGAGCCGGAGAAATTAAAACGTCTGGTTATGGTGACGAGCACACCTTGCTTTGTTGAACGAGACGACTGGCCGTTCGGTATACCGCAACACATCTTGCTGCAATTTGCCGCCGATCTGGAAAAGAATCACGCCGCAACGTTGCGCAGATTCCTTGGGCTGCAAGTGAGAGGCAGTGAAGGCGAGCGGGAGTTGCTGGCGGATTTGCGCGAAAGTCTGTTCAGTCGCGGCGAGCCGGATCTGAACTCTCTGCGAGGCGGGTTGGAGATACTGCGCGATTCGGATCTGCGCAATATGTTGCCGCAAATCAAGCAGCCCACCTTGGTCATCGCGGGTGAACGCGATAAGCTTAGTCCGCCGGGAGCCTCGATTTATCTGGCGCAGACGTTGCCGAATGCGCGTGTGGTGGAGATTGAAGGCGCGGCGCACGCGCCGTTTCTGTCCCATACGGCAGAATTCGTGGAACACGTGATGACCTTTTTGAATGAATAGAAGCATGGATGAATTTGCTGTAGATAAAAAACTGATGCGCCGCGCTTTCAATCGTGCTGCGGCAGGCTACGATGCCTCGGCAGTGTTGCAACGCGAAGTGTGCATGCGGATGCTGGAGCGCCTGGAATACATCAAGCTGCAACCAGGGCGCATCCTGGACGCCGGAAGCGGCACCGGGTGGGGGACAAGACGGCTGGTACAACGGTATCCCGATGCGCAGATGATCGCATTGGACATTGCCAGAGGCATGCTGGAAATCGCACGCGGCAGTTCCGGATGGTGGCAACAATTGTTCGGCGGAACCAGGCAAATTCAGGTTTGCGGCGATATCGAAGCGCTGCCGCTCGGCGGCGAATAGTGTCGGCATGGTGTGGTCGAACCTGGCGGTGCAGTGGTGCAACGACTTGCCGGCGACGTTTGCTGAAATGCATCGCGTGCTTAAAGTGGACGGACTGCTGATGTTCAGCACTTTCGGCCCGGATACACTGAAAGAATTGAGGCGGTCGTTCAACGGTGTGGATCCGCACAACCATCTCAACCGGTTCACGGATATGCACGACATCGGCGACATGCTGGTGCACAGCGGCTTTGCCGAGCCGGTGATGGACATGGAATATTTCACGCTGACTTATGATGATGTGCGCGGCGTGTTGCAGGATATTAAATCAATAGGCGCGCACAATGTCACAGCGGGACGGACGCGCGGGTTGATGGGAAAGAATAGCGTGGTTACGCCTCGTTGAAAATTACGAGCGTTTGCGCAGCAACGGCAAGCTGCCCGCGACATTTGAAGTGGTGTACGGACACGCCTGGAAGCCTCGGCCGCGCACCACCCGCGACGGCGCGGCCATCATCAAGACTTCTTTCAAATTGGAATGAATTACTTCGTTACCGGCACGGACACCGGCGTCGGCAAGACGCTGGTCAGTTGCGCCCTGCTGCATGCTTTTGCCGCACAGGGTAAACGTGTGGCGGGGATGAAGCCGGTGGCGGCCGGCTGCAATGCCGATGGAAAGAACGCGGATGCGCAGCAATTACTTGCGGCAGGCAATGTTGCGGTGAGCTATGGGCTGATCAATCCATATTGTTTCATGCCGGCGATCGCACCGCACATCGCGGCACAGCGAGACAAGTTCGAGATCGATTTGCCGCGCATCATCGCAGATCGTATCGAAAAATTGGCTGCGCAGGCAGATGTGGTGATCGTGGAGGGTGCGGGCGGCTTGCTTGTGCCGCTCAATGAGCTGCAGGATAGTGCCGACCTGGCAAAGGATTTGGGCTTGCCGGTGATCCTGGTGACGGGCATGCGTCTGGGATGTTTGAATCATGCGCTGCTCACCGTGGAGGCGGTCAAAGCACGCGGTTTGACACTGGCGGGGTGGGTAGCCAATGTCATTGATACTGACATGAAATTCCTGGAGGAAAACATCTCCGCGTTGCAGCAGCGGATCCGTGCGCCGCTGCTGGGCGTGGTGCCCTATTTGCCTCGGGCGGATGCAAGCATTGCAGCAGGGCAGCTCAATTTGAAACTCTTGGAACAAGTGTAGGAGCGGGCCATGCCCGCGAAAATTTTCATCGCGGGCATGGCCCGCTCCTACAGGCACTTGCGTTTATTGTGGAATTTATGTAATCCTCAAAATTAGATTGGAAGATAGATGAGTTATGCCAATACGATGTACCGGTTATTTGTGCTGGTGCTGCTGGGTAGTTTGCTGGCCGGTTGCCAAAAATCCGCTCCGGCCACCCACTTCCATGCCAGCGATGTAACTGGCAAATACGCGCAGGCCGATTTCCATTTGACCGATCACAACGGCAAACCCCGCAGCCTCGGAGATTTCAAGGGCAAGGTCGTGGTGATGTTTTTTGGCTATACCCATTGTCCGGATGTCTGTCCCACCACACTCGCCAACCTGGCGCATACCTTGAGTCTGTTGGGCAAGGATGCCGACCGGGTGCAGGTACTGTTCGTCACGATCGATCCGGAACGGGACACTCGCGAATTACTTGCCCGATTTGTGCCGGCTTTTCATCCTGCATTCCTGGGTTTGTACGGCGACGCCAAAGCGACGGCGGAAGCGGCAAAAAATTTTATGGCTGATTATCAAAAGGTCCCGGCTAAAAAAGGATATTTAATGGATCATACGACGTTCATCTATATGATCGATCCGCAGGGCAGGGTGCGTTTGCTGGCCGGGGAAAGAGAGCCCGACGATTGGCTGGCGCAGGATATCCGCCTTCTGTTGGCAAGCGCGCATTGACGTGCTGGGGTATTATTAACATGTTTGGCTACAATCAATCGGTTTGGGGAAAGCTGTCATGAAAATTCTGTTGGCGGACGTTTATTTGCTGTTCTGCGGCCAGGTGCGCAACAAGCAGATTGCCCGGAGGGGAAATGACGCCAGACTACCGCTGTCTATCGGTGCGTCTCATGGCTGAAGCAAGGGGCGATTTTCTGTCCAGCAGGCTGCTTCTGTTGTTGCGCGAATCGCGCTGGATATTGCTGGTGGGCTGCGCGCTGTATTTGACAGTCGCCCTGTATGGATATAATCCTGCGGATCCGGCCTGGACACACAGTGCCAGCGGAGCACTGACCTCCAATCCGGGCGGGGTGCTGGGTGCGTACCTCGCCGATCTGTTGTTTTTCCTGTTCGGGTTTTCCGCCTGGTGGTGCGTACTGTTCATGCTGCAGCGTGTATGGGCGGGATACCACAATTTGCGAGTCAACAGCATCTTCAGCAAGCGCACATGGTTGGTCTCGATCACCGGCTTTGCGGCGTTATTGCTTGCCAGCAGTGCGCTCGAAGCGATCCGCCTGTATACATTGAAATTCCCGCTGCCGCTGGCTCCGGGTGGGATGCTTGGCGCGGTATTGGGCCATTCGCTGGCACGTGTGTTTGGCTTTACCGGGGCTACGCTGTTGTTGCTGACCCTGATTGCCACCGGCTTTAGCGTGTTTACCGGATTGTCCTGGCTGCGTTTTGTGGACAGGTTGGGCGAACTGCTGGAATCCATTTTTCTGTGGATACGCCTGGCCTGGCAGACGCGACAGGATAGGCGTATCGGCATGCTGGCGACCAATGAGCGAGTCGCTGTCGTCGAAGAAAAAAAACGCTTTGAGGATCACCACTCCATACACATTGAAATGCCGCTTATGGAAGTGGCCAAATCGGCGCGAGCTAAAAAGGAAAGACAGGTCCAGTTGTTCGCCGATATGTCTGATTCATCGTTGCCGCGACTGGATTTGCTGGATGAAGCATCACAGCAGGTTGAAGTCGTGACTGCCGGCACGCTGGAATTCAACTCGCGTCTCATCGAGCACAAGCTGAAAGATTTTGGCGTGGACGTGAAGGTGGTGGCAGCCTATCCCGGTCCGGTGATCACGCGGTATGAGATCGAACCGGCCGTCGGGGTGAAGGGCAGTCAGATCACCAATCTGGTCAAGGATCTGGCGCGCGCATTATCGGTGGTGAGCATTCGCCTGGTCGAAACGATCCCCGGCAAGGCATACATGGCCTTGGAATTGCCCAATCCGAAGCGGCAAGTGGTGCGCCTGTCCGAGATACTCAGCTCGCAGGTGTATTACGATATGGACTCCGCACTGACCATAGCGATGGGCAAGGATATCTCCGGCAAACCGGTGGTCGCCGACCTGAGCAAGATGCCGCATGTTCTGGTGGCGGGCACGACCGGTTCGGGCAAATCAGTAGCGATCAACGCGATGATCCTGAGCCTGTTATACAAGGCTACACCGCAGCAAGTGCGCCTGCTGCTGATCGATCCCAAGATGCTGGAGTTGTCGGTGTATGAAGGCATCCCGCACCTGCTCGCACCGGTGGTGACGGACATGCGCCAGGCTGCATCCGCCTTGAACTGGTGCATGCAGGAAATGGATAGGCGCTACCGGTTGATGTCAACGCTCGGCGTGCGCAATATCGCCGGCTACAACCAGAAATTGCGCGATGCCAAAAAGTCCAGGCATCCGATCACCAATCCGTTCACGCTTACACCGGAAAACCCGGAGGAACTCGAAGAATTGCCCCTGATCGTGGTATTCATCGACGAGCTCGCTGACTTGATGATGGTGGTGGGGAAGAAGGTCGAAGAGCTGATCGCGCGCCTGGCGCAGAAGGCACGCGCTTCAGGCATCCATCTGGTGCTAGCCACACAACGCCCGTCTGTGGATGTGATCACAGGATTGATCAAGGCCAACGTTCCGACACGCATCGCGTTTCAGGTGTCGAGCAAAATAGATTCGCGCACCATCCTCGACCAGATGGGCGCGGAAGCGCTGCTGGGCCAGGGCGACATGCTGTATCTGCCGCCGGGCAGCGGCTATCCGCAACGCGTACATGGCGCATTCGTGTCCGACCAGGAGGTGCACCGAGTAGCCGAAAGCCTCAAGGCGCAAGGCGAGCCGCAGTACATCATCGACCTGGAATCTCTTGAGGAATCATCGGAAGAGGGCGGTGAAGCAGGCGCGAGCCTGGATGCAGAAGCCGACCCGCTATACGATCAGGCAGTGGAAATCGTGCTGAAAAATCGCCGTGCTTCGATCTCGCTGGTGCAACGGCACTTGCGCATCGGCTACAACCGTGCCGCGCGGCTGGTCGAGCAAATGGAAGCGGCGGGTATTGTCTCGGCGATGCAGAGTAACGGCAATCGCGAGGTCATTGCGCCGGTAAGACAGCGCTGAGGATCATGGTCAGAGGGTCCGGGATTTTTGATTGAGCAAAAACTTTTGCTTTCCTATTCATCCTGGCACACTGATCCTATTAGATTGAAGATGAAATATATATTTGCCCTGTTGATGCTGTCCGTTTTGCCGATCTCGGCCCACGCCGGGGCCATAGAGAAATTAAAATCCTTCATAGCCGCGACACATTCTGCGCAGGCGAATTTCACACAGGATGTTCTGGATCAAGACGGCAAGCGTATTCAGGGAGCGTCCGGCATCATGCAGTTCCAGCGCCCCGGCAAATTCCGCTGGACTTACCAGAAGCCCTACGAGCAGCTGATCGTCGGGGACGGCAGCAAATTCTGGCTGTATGACGTGGATCTGAACCAGGTGACGGTAAAAAAACTGGATGCGGCATTGGGCAGCAGTCCCGCTGCTTTGCTCTCCGGCAGCAATGAGATAGAGCGCGGATTCAAATTGACCGAAAATGGCAGCAGGGAAGGACTGGATTGGTTGCAAGCCGCTCCGAAGGGACAGGACAGCAGCTTCGATAAGATACTCATGGGATTCAACGCGCAATCCGAGTTGGTCACGATGGAATTGAACGACATGTTCGGGCATAAGACGGTTTTGCGATTTTCCTCCATGCAGCGCAACCCGAAGATTCCGGAACAGCAATTCCGCTTTACGCCACCCAAGGGCGCGGATGTGCTGAGCGAGTAGTTCACAAACTGCTTCATCGGCAAAACTGCATTGGATTTCTCTATTATTCTTTGTCGTACGGCCGCTTTCGTCGTTTGTTTGTCGCAGCCCCGTTTGATCTTCGAAATTGATTCGGAATAAAGTAACTATGTCCACCGGCAACCTGTTCGAAACGCCATCACCGGCAGCGCCGCTGGCGGAACGCCTGCGCCCCAAGCACATCGACGAAGTGATCGGACAGTCGCATTTGCTGGGCGAGGGCAGGCCGCTTCGTCTGGCATTCCAATCCGGCAAGCTGCATTCGATGATCCTGTGGGGGCCGCCGGGCGTCGGCAAGACGACGCTGGCGCGATTGATGGCGCAAGCCTTTGATGCCGAGTTCGTGCCGTTATCGGCGGTGCTGTCCGGCGTGAAAGACATCCGCGAGGCGATCGCTCAGGCGCAGCTGATGCTGCAGCAGCACGGCCGCCACACCATCCTGTTCGTGGATGAGGTGCATCGTTTCAACAAATCGCAGCAGGATGCCTTTCTGCCTTTCGTCGAGCAGGGTCTGGTGACCTTCATCGGCGCGACCACCGAGAATCCGTCATTCGAAGTGAACAACGCGCTGTTGTCGCGCGCGCAGGTGTATGTGCTGCATGCGTTGTCTGCGGAGGAGCTGGAGCAGTTGTTCGAGCGTGCACGCAAGGTTGCATTGCCGGAATTGGAGTTCGATGATGATGCGCGCGACCGTATCGTCGGTTACGCCGACGGCGATGCGCGCAGATTGCTCAACGCGCTGGAGCAATTGCAGACCGCGGCACAGACCAAGGGCGTGAACAGGATAGACAGCGCATTCCTTGACAACACGCTGGCGCAAAACCTGCGCCGTTTCGACAAGGGCGGCGAGGCGTTCTACGACCAGATCTCCGCGCTGCACAAATCGGTGCGCGGCTCCAATCCGGATGCATCGCTGTACTGGATGGTGCGCATGCTGGATGGCGGTGTCGACCCGCGCTATCTGGCGCGGCGCATCGTGCGCATGGCGTGGGAAGACATCGGCCTGGCCGATCCGCGCGCGATACAAATCACCCAGGACGCCGCGCTGACTTACGAGCGGCTCGGTTCGCCGGAAGGCGAACTGGCGCTGGCGCAGGCGATCCTGTATCTGGCCTGCGCACCGAAGTCGAACGCCGGGTATGTCGCGTATAATGCCGCGCGCGCTTTCATCGCCCAGGACGGTTCGCGCGAAGTGCCGCTGCATCTGCGCAACGCGCCGACCAAGCTGATGAAGCAGCTCGATTACGGCAAGGGCTACCGCTATGCGCACAACGAGGAAGAAGGCTATGCGGCGGGCGAGACATATTTCCCGGATGACATGCCGGAGGTGAGTTTCTATCAGCCCACCGATCATGGACTGGAAGCGAAGATCGCAGAGAAGCTGGCGCATTTGCGCGAGCTGGATGCAAAAGCGAAGAAAGAAAAGGATAGAGCAGCATGCTAGATATTCAGTTATTGCGAAACGATTTGGCGACGGTGTGCTGCACGCTTTGCGACACGTGGCTATGCGATTGATGCGAGCGTCAAGAGTATTTCGAACGCTAGAAGCTGAACGCAAGACTATTCAAACACGCACTCAGGAATTGCAGGCGAAGCGCAACAGTTCTTCAAAAATGATTGGTCAGTTCAAGGCCGAAGGAGACGATGCCTCTCGCTGAATCATGGCCGAGGTGGCAAATTTGGAGATGAACTCAAGCAGGTGGAAGACAGTTGGAATAAACGTGAAAAGTTGCATTGCAGCAATTGCTGGAAGTGATTCCCAATATGCCGCACGCAGCGTGCCGGTGGGAAAATCCGAAGCGGACAATCTGGAAGTGCGCAAGGTCGGCAAGATCCCCCAGTTCGATTTTGCGGTGAAGGATCATGTCGATCTGGGCGAAAGGCTGGGGCTGGATTTCGATACCGCCGCGAAGATCAGCGGTGCGCGCTTCTCGCTGCTGAAAGGCCCGCTGGCGCGGCTGCATCGTGCGCTCGCGCAGTTCATGCTGGATACGCATACCGAGCAGCATGGCTACACCGAGACCTATGTGCCGTATATGGTGAATGCGGATTCGATGCGCGGCACCGGGCAATTGCCGAAGTTTGAGGCAGATTTGTTTCAGTAAATTCCAAGATCGAAGATTTCGAAGCAGCGGAATAGCGACTTAGAGTGTGCCATGAAGGACAGGTTCCATAGGAACCTAGGAATACTCAGAGTATATGCCAGAAGATTGGTATTTAATTCCCACCGCCGAAGTCCCGGTGACCAACATCGTGCGCGACGAGATCGTGCCGCTGGAACAGTTGCCGATGAAATTCGTCGCACACACGCCGTGTTTCCGCTCCGAGGCCGGATCCTACGGCAAGGACACGCGCGGCATGATACGCCAGCACCAGTTCGACAAGGTGGAGCTGGTGCAGATCGTGCATCCTGATGAGTCTTATTCCGCGCTGGAGGAATTGCTCAGTCATGCCGAGGTCATCCTGAAAAAACTCGAGCTGCCATATCGTGTGGTGAAGCTTTGCACCGGCGACATGGGATTTTCCGCCGCGCTGACTTACGACATCGAGGTGTGGCTGCCCGCGCAGAACACCTATCGCGAAATCTCATCGTGCAGCAACTTCGAGGCATTTCAGGCACGCAGGATGCAGGCGCGCTTTCGCAACGCGCAGGGCAAGCCGGAACTTCTGCATACATTGAACGGCTCCGGCCTTGCAGTCGGGCGCACGCTGGTGGCGGTGCTGGAGAACTATCAGCAAGCCGATGGCAGTGTGGTGATCCCGGAAGTGCTGCGTCACTACATGGGCGGCATGGAAAAACTCACTCCCTAGGGCAACAAGCGCTGCATCGGCATTGCCGGTACCAGACCGTACGAAGTTTCTTCCGGCATGGAGGATGGCTGGCTTGGTTCGAGTCGCTTGAGCATGTCATAGTAGCTGCGTATGCTTTCCACCAGAATCACTGCTTCGCCGCCGCGCGCATAACCGTGCTTCAGCGTTTTGTAATATTTTGGCCGGTTCAGCAGCGGCATCCATTTTTTCACATCAGACCAACTGTCCGGGTTCATTCCGGCTCGCTTGGTCAGGATGCGCGCATCTTCCAGATGGCTGTAGCCCTGATTGTAGGCCGCCAGTGCAAGCCAGGTGCGATCCGGTTCCGGAATGCGGCGCGGCATCTGTTCCCTGAGAAGCTGCAGATATTTTGCGCCGGCGATTATGCTTTCACGCGCATCCAGACGATTGCTCACATTCATCTGGTCGGCGGTATCGCCGGTCAGCATCATCATTCCGCGCACATTGGTGTGAGAAGTGGCGAGCGGATTCCATTGTGATTCCTGGTAGGCCAATGCCGCCAGCAGCCGCCAGTCTTGTCCGGTTAGCGTGGCGGCTTCCTCGAAAATCCGGCGAAACCGCGGCAGGACGGTATTGATCCCGGTGATGAAGGCGGCAGCATCCATCTTGTCCAGCCTGCTGGTGTGACCGTAGTAGCGATCCAGCAATCGATGCAAAGTGCCGTCCTCTTGTATGGTGGTGAAAAATATCTGTGCCTGCTTGAGCAAGTCGGAATCGGCATTCCCGGGAAATGCCCAGGCGAGCTGGGAAGGCGGCACGATGTCAAGCTCGGCGACCAGATCGGGGTGATAGTTGAGCGCATCGGCTAACTGAAGTTCATTGGCCGCAGCGCAATCCAGGTAGCCGTCGTCGACTTCAGCCAGCAGGTCTTGCGTGGTTAGGTCGTGATCCGTATGCCATTTCAGCGATGGATAATTCCTCTGTGCCTCCCGCAAGGCCACTTCATGAGCTGATCCTGCCGCCACCACCAATTTTCTGCCTTTCAGATCGGCGAGGTTCTTTATCCGTGGTTGTACCGCTGTTGCATACCAACAATTCGCGCACACTCTGGTAACTGGGGCCGAATTGCAATGCAGCGGGATTATTCTCCATGCGCAGCGGAGCGGCGGCAAGATGCGCCCGATGATCGCGCAATGCATCAGGGATTTCATCTTGCGGCAACGGCATCAACTCGAGCGTGGCATGCAAATGCTCGGCAAACAATCTCGCCAATTCGCGCTGAAATTCCGATTCCGGCCATAGCGTGGCTTCCGGGACGATTACCACCAGATTCCCGGCTTTCCATGACGATACTTGTTGGTCACAGGAAGCCAGCAACAGGCATAAGCTGACCAGCACAAATTGCACGCTTCGAGTCGGGTTCCGCATGCGAACATTCTGCACCAATTCGGAGGTTGCTGGTAGAATGCGCGCCGCCGACACGACGGCTCACCCGGAGAGGTGGCAGAGTGGTCGAATGTACCTGACTCGAAATCAGGCGTAGCGTTTACGCTACCGTGGGTTCGAATCCCACCCTCTCCGCCAAATTAAAGGGCGCCCGCAAGGGTGCCTTTTCTGAATTCGGATGGGGGTGTGTGGACGAAGCTGCTTGGGTTCGACCAGCGAGCACTGCTCGCGCAGACGCCCGCTGGCGGTCACGAGCGTAGCGAGTGATGAGTCTTTCGCGAAGGCAGCGCGAAAGACGAACAATCCCACCCTCTCCGCCAAATGAAGAAGCCGCCCACCCGGGCGGCTCCTTTTTTTGCCAGTGAATGTCACACCAGACTATCGCACCTATTTCTTGCCGCAGGCGATTTTCCACAAATCTTCAACTATGCTATTTGGTGGAATATGAACCCATTGACCAACAAGAGTAGAAGAAAAAACAAATGTCCTCTACGCATATTTTTAGAGTAGGTAGAAAGATAAAGTGTCCGTCGTAGCACTTTCTTACAGTCGTATTCCTCCTGCGACATATCTGAAAGATACAACTTACCATCAATAGCTTGTTTAGCTGTCTTGTAATCCATCAGAGCCCACATTTTTACCTTATCACCCTCTTTGTGGATAGTGGAATGATTAAAATAAAATCTGGTGTCTTCGATTTCACCGACCTTTACCCATTCCGCCATGGCATTGCTGCTCACGACAGCCAGTAGCAACATCAAAATAACTTGCCGCCTTGTTCCCCTAACGTTCAGTTTCATCTCGAGTTTTCTGAATCTCCAAAATGTCGATAATATTTTATTAATTTCTGGAATCGCATTGTTCAGGTGTAATTTGGTTATTGACTTCCAATTTAATGTATTACGTTCCTGATTCTCTGCGTGTCGTACAATCTCCAAAAGAATTTTTGATAATGATTGAATTGGTACAACATTCACAATTAACTCAAATGCATCAAGCTCCCATATAGGTATATTGTTTAAAGCGTTACTAATTGATTCTACTCTATGGCGTTTGCGATGAGGAACATCGTCCACTTATTTGCTGCCTTTATCTCATTGGCGGTTGTTGGTTGCGCTTTGTCATACCACCGTTCGGACGACAACGATGGCTTTGATTTTTCCAGCGAGAATGTGAAGAAAATCATGAAAGGGAAAACCACCGCTAATGAATTGATTGAATTGTTTGGCGGGCCGCTCTCAAAGACTGAAGTTTCGGAAAATGAAGAGGAATGGAAGTATTCCTACTCAACCAGTATTGTCATTGAAGAAGACTTCTTTCTAACTTATGTATTGCAGTCAACCGGTCAGCACAAGACACTTGATATCCTGCTAAAGGATGGAACAGTCACAAGCTTCACCTATTCCGAAGGCCATCATTAGCCAGCCGCTTGGCCCCGTTCAAGACATGCAGGTTCAGTACATATGACAGCATGCGCTAGATTATGAAACTTGCGGCAGATTACACCATCAAAATTTCTTGCGGATAGATTAAAAACGCCTATAGTTGTGATTATGGATCGCCTACGCATCATGCGCGCTTTGTTGTTCGGCCTGTTGTTGCTTGCCGGGTTGGGCCGTGCGGCAGGGTCTGCGCCCGTTGTGATGGTGCTGAACGTCGACGGGGCGATCAGCCCCGGGACGGCGGACTATGTGGTGCGGGGCATAAAAGCCGCTGCCGGGGAGCAAGCCCGCCTGGTCGTGCTGAAAATGGACACGCCTGGCGGTCTGGACACCGCAATGCGGCAAATCATCAAGCAGATCATCGCTTCGCCTGTTCCCGTTGCCGCCTTCGTCGCGCCCGAAGGCGCGCGGGCCGCGAGTGCGGGCACCTATATCCTCTATGCAAGCCACATCGCCGCAATGGCTCCGGCCACCAATCTGGGCGCTGCCACGCCGATCAAATCGGTATTGGGGGCATCGGCGGTCAGCCCGGGCCGGGCGATCAGCAGCAGCAAGGCGAGAAAGACAAAAAGGACAGTGGGAAGGACAAAAGCAAGGACAAGAGTCCGCTTGGCGGCAAGCTGCCTGTTCCCGCTCCGGCTCGGCGATGGAGCACAAACAGATCAATGATGCCGCCGCGTATATCCGCAGCCTGGCGCAGATGCGCGGCCGCAATGTCGAATGGGCGGAGCAGGCGGTGCGCGAGGCGGTGAGCCTTTCCGCGGACGAGGCGTTGAAGCTCAAGGTCATCGATGTGATCGCCCGCGATGTGCCCGAACTGCTGCTGAAACTCGACGGGCGCAAGGTGAATGTGCTGGGCGTGGAGCGCACCCTGGATTTGAAGGATGCGCGCATCGTCACGCTGGAGCCGGATTGGCGCAGCCGGCTGCTGGCCGTGATCGCCGACCCGAGCATCGCCTACCTGCTGATGCTGGGGGGCATGTTCGGCCTGTTCTTCGAATTTTCCAATCCGGGATTCGTGTTGCCGGGGGTGGTCGGTGCGATCTCGCTGCTGCTCGCGCTGTTCGCGTTCCAGATGTTGCCGGTCAACTATGCCGGACTGGGCCTGATCATTACTGGGGCTCGCTTTCATGACCGCCGAGGTGTTCATACCCAGCTTCGGGGTGGTCGGCATCGGCGGTGTCATCGCCTTCGTGATCGGTTCGGTGATGCTGATCGATACCGACATTCTGGGCTATGGTGTTCCGTGGTCGGTCATCGTGCCGGTTGGCATTGCCAGTGCTTTGTTCATCTTCTTCGTGGGCGGCATGGCGCTGAAAGCGCGGCGGCGGCCCGTGGTGAGCGGCCGCGAGGAATTGATCGGCAGCAGCGGAGAGGTGCTGGAAGACTTTGATGGCGAGGATGGTGCGGCGCGGGTGCATGGCGAAACCTGGCGCATCAGGAGCACGCAGCCGTTGGTTCAGGGACAAAAAATCAGAGTTATCGGCAGGGACGGATTGATCCTGGACGTGGAACCGGAAGAAGGGCGCAATGAATAAATAGCTTTGTTCGATGTCAAATTCGATGCAAAAAGAAATGGAGGTTGATATGTTTTGGAATCTTAGTTTTGCCAGTATGATTTTAATCGCACTCGTCCTGCTGGCGTTTTCCAGCCTGCGAATTTTCCGCGAGTATGAGCGCGGCGTTGTCTTCACGCTGGGGCGTTTCTGGAAGGTAAAGGGGCCGGGACTGGTGATCGTCATCCCGGGCATCCAGCAAGTCGGTCAGGGTGGATCTTCGCACCGTGGTGCTGGAGGTGCCGACCCAGGATGTGATCTCGCGCGACAATGTATCCGTGAAAGTCAGTGCGGTGATTTATTTTCGCGTGATCGACCCGGAGAAGGCGATCATCCAGGTGGAGAATTTCCTCAATGCCACAAGCCAATTGGCGCAAACCATGCTGCGCTCGGTGCTGGGCAAGCATCAATTGGATGAAATGCTGGCAGAACGTGAGAAACTGAACGCAGACATCCGCGAAGCGCTGGATACGCAAACCGACGCATGGGGAATCAAGGTCGCCAACGTCGAGATCAAGCAGGTCGACTTGACCGAATCCATGATACGGGCAATTGCCAGACAGGCCGAGGCAGAACGCGAGCGGCGCGCAAAAGTGATACACGCAGAGGGAGAGCTGCAGGCCTCGGAAAAATTATTCCAGGCAGCCAGGGTACTTGCACAGGAACCACAGGCGATACAGCTGCGTTATCTGGAAACGCTGACCGTGATCGGTGCGGACAAGAATACGACCATCGTGTTTCCGATGCCTATCGACCTGATCAGAATGTTTGCCGAGAAATCCTTGGGCAAGCCGTCATAGGCAGAGTAGCAGAGCGCATCTCGCCCAACAGGTTTGCGGTTAAGCGGCAACAGTGCCAACGCAGCTGGTTATCAAGGTACGTTTGCTGAAATATAAGCCTTCAGCTTGTCCACGTCCGCATCCATCAATTCGCAGCGTTGCGGCAACTTGTTCGATTCCCACCATAGCGGCGGGGCGTTCCGGTACTAGGCCCAATGCTTCCTGTATCGTCTCGGCGAACTTGGCCGGCAGCGCGGTCTCCATGCAGACCAGCGGCAGATTGGGCCGGCGCTGCTCGATGCCGACCTTGATGCCGTCGGCGGTGTGGGGGTCTATCATCAAGCCGTAGTCCTCCCACAGCTTGCGAATGGTCTTGATCCTGTCCTGATGCGTGCTCTTGCCTGAGGCGAAATCGAATTTCGGCAACGTGTCCCAATAGGCCGTCCCCTTGATGTCGAACGAACCGCCCTTGTCGACCTTGCTCCAGAACTCGCGCATCTTGGCTCCATCACGCCCGACGAGGTCGAACACGAAGCGCTCGAAGTTGCTCGCCTTGGAGATATCCATAGACGGGCTGCTGGTCTCATAGGTGTGCTGGGTATCGCGCGGGCGGTACACGCCGGTGCGGAAGAATTCGTCGAGCACGTCGTTCTCGTTGGTCGCCAAAATCAGCTGGCCGATCGGCAGACCCATCATGCGCGCGATGTGGCCGGCGCAGATGTTGCCGAAGTTGCCCGACGGCACCGAGAACGCCGACCTGCTCGTCGTTCGATTGGGTCGCTTCGAAATAGCCCTTGAAGTAATACACGATCTGCGCCGACACGCGCGCCCAGTTGATCGAATTGACCGTGCCGATCTTGTACTTCGCCTTGAAGGCATGGTCGTTCGATACCGCCTTCACCATGTCCTGCGCGTCGTCGAACATGCCGTTGATCGCGATGTTGAAGATGTTGGGGTCCTGCAGCGAATACATCTGCGCGCGCTGGAAGTCCGACATCTTGCCGTGTGGCGACAGCATGAACACGCGGATGCCGCGCTTGCCGCGCATCGCATATTCGGCCGCGGAACCGGTGTCGCCCGAGGTCGCGCCGAGGATGTTCAATTCGGCATGCTGCTTGTCCAGCACATACTCGAACAGGTTGCCGAGCAGCTGCATCGCCATGTCCTTGAACGCGAGTGTCGGGCCGTTGGAGAGTTCCAGGATATGCAACCCTTCTTCCAGCGTGCGCAATGGGGTGATCTGCGTGAAATCGGAATCGGCGCGGCCGTTGCTGTAAACAGCGGTGGTGTAGGTCCTGCCGACGATGGCCTTGAGATCAGCCGCCGGAATGTCGGTGATGAATTTGGACAGCACCGCATAAGCGAGTTCGGCGTAGGAAAGCTTGCGCCACGCGTCCAGTTCTGCGCGCGTGACCTGGGGATATTGTTCGGGCAAATAGAGTCCGCCGTCTGGAGCGAGACCGCCGAGCAGGATTTCGGTGAAAGTATTTCGCGGGTGCGTTGCCCCGGGTGGATATGTATTTCATGGGGTCATTCGATGTCGTTCATTGTTCGCTAAATATCTTCAACCAGGAAAAGCAGGACACTTGTACCGACCGGGCGGCCTTTGTGTTTTTGCCCGGCGGGGATGAACAACCCGCTTCCTTCCGGGAATCGAACGATGCTGCCCTGGAAATCGACTTCAAGTTCGCCTTTCAACACCAAACCTGCATGAGATTTCACACACCAGTCCGGCTCGACGAATTCCCGGGCATGTTCGAGCAGGCGCATTTGCCTGTTCCCATAGCGGTACACCTTGAAGCGCAAACCGGGGGCGGCATTCTGCCACTCCATCGACTCGAACAGGATTCGGCTTGCTTCCATTTTCGGGCGATTATTTGCCCAGCTCTTCCAGCCGCAGCTTGGTCACCTTGCCTGCGACCACACCCAATGTCTCGATCTTCCTGATCGCCGCGTTGATGCGCTTCTCGCGCGTCAGGTGGGTGAGCATGATCAGGTCGGTCTGGTCTTCGCCTTCGCCGGGTTCTTTCTGGATCACCGCGTCTATCGAGATCTGCTCGTCGGCGAGGATGCGCGTGATGTCTGCCAGCACGCCGGGTTTGTCCTGCACGCGCAGGCGCAGGTAATAGCTGGTCTGCACCTCGTCCATCGGCAAAATCTTCAGGTCGGCCATCGCGTTCGGCTGGAACGCCAGATGCGGCACGCGGTGTTCCGGGTCGGCGGTGTGCATGCGCGTCACGTCCACCAGATCGGCGATCACCGCGCTGGCGGTCGGTTCCGCGCCCGCGCCCTTGCCGTAATACAGCGTCGCGCCGACGGCATCGCCCTGCACCAGCACCGCGTTCATCGCGCCTTCAACATTTGCTATTAAGCGCTTTGTTGGAATCAATGTCGGATGCACGCGCAGCTCCACGCCTTCAGGGGTGCGCTTGGTGATGCCCAGCAGCTTGATGCGGTAGCCTAGTTGTTCGGCGTATTTGATGTCGATCGCATCCAGCTTGGAGATGCCCTCGATGTAGGCCTTGTCGAACTGCATCGGGATGCCGAACGCCAAAGCTGAAAGTATCGTGATCTTGTGCGCGGCGTCTACGCCCTCGATGTCGAAGGTCGGGTCGGCCTCGGCATAACCCAGACGCTGCGCCTCTTTCAGCACGGTGTCGAAACTCAAGCCCTTGTCGCGCATCTCGGACAGGATGAAATTGGTGGTGCCGTTGATGATGCCGGCGATCCATTCGATGCGGTTCGCGGTCAGCCCTTCGCGCAGCGCCTTGATGATAGGGATGCCGCCCGCCACCGCCGCCTCGAACGCGACCATCACGCCCTTGTCCTGCGCGGCCTTGAATATCTCGTTGCCGTGGGTCGCAAGCAGCGCCTTGTTCGCAGTGACGACATGCTTTCCGTTCGCGATCGCCTTCATCACCAGCTCCTTCGCTACACCACAGCCGCCGATCAATTCGATCACGATGTCCACCTCGGGATCGCTGACCACCGAGAACGCGTCGTCGGTCACGCGGCACTTGCCGCCGGTGACTTTCTTTGCCAACTCCAGATTCTTGTCGGCCACCACAGTGATGCGGATCGGACGCCCGGCACGGCGCGTGATCTCTTCGGCGTTGCGCTGCAGCACGGTGAAGGTGCCGCCACCGACCGTGCCTATGCCAAGCAGTCCTACGTTGATTGGCTTCATTTGTTTCCTTCGTAGGGGCGTATGGCAATACGCCCTTTTATGCCTATCCCTGCCATCAAGGGCGTATTGCCATACGCCCCTACATTATGTTCCATGGTGCTTGCGGTAATTTTCCAGAAAGCGCGCGATGCGTCCCATCGCTTCGGTCAGGTCATCGGCATTCGGCAGAAACACAATACGGATGTGGTCCGGATGTATCCAGTTGAAACCGGTGCCTTGTACGACCAGCACCTTCTCGGTTTCCAGCAGCTCCAGGATGAATTTCTGGTCGTCCTTGATCGGGTAGATCTTCGGATCGAAGCGCGGGAACAGATACAAGGCGGCCTTGGGCTTGACGCAGGTCACCCCGGGAATCTCGGTGAGCAGCTTGTACGCAAGATCGCGCTGCTTGCAAAGGCGCCCGGTCGGCGCGACCAGGTCGGCTATGCTCTGGTAACCGCCCAGCGCGGTCTGGATCGCGAATTGACCGGGAACGTTGGAACACAAGCGCATCGAAGCCAGTATCGTCAGGCCGTTGATGTAATCCTGCGCGTGCTTCTTCTCGCCGGACACCACCATCCAGCCGGCGCGGTAACCGCAGGCGCGATAATTCTTCGACAGGCCGTTCAGCGTCACGAACAGCACGTCGTCGGCCAGCGAGGCGATCGCGGTATGCGTCGCGCCGTCATACACCATCTTGTCGTAGATCTCGTCGGCGAAAATGATCAGGTCATGCTCGCGCGCGATGTTGATGATCTCCTTCAGGATGTCGTCCGAATACAGCGCGCCTGTCGGGTTGTTCGGGTTGATGACGACGATGGCGCGCGTCTTCGGCGTGATCTTGCTGCGCATGTCGGCCAGGTCGGGATTCCATTCGTTGGCCTCGTCGCACACATAATGGCGCGGCGTGCCGCCCGCCAGCGTCACTGCCGCCGTCCACAGCGGATAGTCCGGCGTCGGAATCAATACTTCGTCGCCGGTGTTGAGCAAGCCCTGCATCCCCATCACGATCAGCTCGGACGCGCCGTTGCCGATGTAAATGTCGTCCAGACCGACGCCCATGATCTTCCTGGACTGGCAGTAATGCATAATGGCTTTGCGCGCTGCAAACATGCCCTTGGAATCGGAGTATCCGGACGAATTCGGCAGGTTCAGGATCACGTCCTGCTGGATCTCTTCCGGCGCTTCGAAGCCGAACGGCGCGAGATTGCCGATGTTCAGCTTGATGATGCGCTGGCCTTCCTCCTCCATCTGCTTGGCGCGTTCCATCACCGGGCCGCGGATGTCGTAGCACACGTTGGAGAGTTTGGCTGATTTTAAGATTGGCTTCACTTTATATGTTCAATTCGGTTATTTACCCGGAGATATCCGGGTGCCGCCCAATGCTAAAATTCGCCCGGTGCCCGATACTGATATTAGCCGGATGGCGATACCGATATTAGCTGGATGTTAGAATTCGCAACAAAGCTGCAAAGGGCGCGATTTTACCCGCCCCGTCCCCGCACAGCAAATGCCATAGAGATAGTGAGGCCATGTCTTGAAACTTCATCTAGCCAATCCCGGCGATACGAAACTGTTCACTTCCCATGGGTCCGGTCATGTCGTGGTCAACGGCGAACGCTTCGAACGCAGCATCGTGGTGTTGGCCGAAGAGGTTCGCAACGATTGGACAGTCAACGGATTCGAAGGATTGGAAGAAGCACACTTCGACTATTTTCTCGCCCTAAAACCGGATGTGCTGTTGCTGGGCACCGGGGCTACACAGCGATTTCCCCATCCGCGACTGTACCGGGCATTGACTGATGCGGGCATTGGCGTGGAGTGCATGGACACCCCCGCTGCGTGCCGCACTTACAATATATTGGTGATGGAAGATCGCAAGGTGGTCGCCGCGATACTGATTTAAAGGACATCAATGAGCCAAAATCTGAACAATGTCATCCGCCAGGCCGAGCAGATCATCCTCGGCAAGCCGCAACAGATCCGCTTCGCGCTGGCATGCCTGCTGGCACGCGGCCACTTGCTGATCGAGGATCTGCCGGGGGTAGGCAAGACCACGCTGGCGCATGTGCTGGCGCGCACGCTGGGCTTGCAGTTCCAGCGCATCCAGTTCACCAGCGATATGCTGCCGGCTGATATTCTGGGCGTTTCGGTGTATCAGCGCGACACCGGCAAATTCGAATTCCATCCCGGCCCGATCTTTGCGCAAATGGTCCTGGCGGACGAGATCAACCGCGCGACCCCCAAGGCGCAAAGCGCGTTGCTGGAAGCGATGGAAGAACAGCAGGCAACCATAGATGGGACGACACGCGCGCTGCCGTCTCCGTTCTTCGTGATCGCCACGCAGAACCCGGCCTACCAGATCGGCACTTTCCCGCTGCCGGAGTCGCAACTGGACCGCTTTCTGATGCGCATCCAGATGGGTTACCCCGATGCGCAGGCGGAACGCAACCTGCTATCCGGCGTGGACCGGCGCGAGATCGTTGCGCAGCTCAACCCGCAAATGGAAAGCAGCGAACTGCTTGGAATGCAAAAGCGCGCGCGTGAAGTGCTCGTCTCGCCGGCGCTGCTTGATTATGTGCAGGCCATCCTGCGTTATACGCGCGAAGAGTCGCGCTATACACACGGCCTGTCGCCGCGCGCCGGACTGGCGCTGTTGTCTGCCGCACGCGCCTGGGCATTGCTGGACGGGCGCGATGCGGTGATACCCGAAGATGTTCAGGCGGTGCTGCCCGGCGTGGTCAGCCACCGCCTGCAAGCAGTCGGTGAATACGCCAAATTGAATAGTGGTCTGCTGGTGCGTGAACTGATTGAAGCGGTCGCGATACCATAACACTGTGCAATCCGCACTTCGTCAAAGATTCCAGTCCTGGCTGTTCCGCCCCAGCATTGAGCGCGGTGCGATCACGCTCACGCAGCGGCGCATATTCATCATTCCCACCAAACAGGGGTTTATGCTCGGATTTGTGCTGGTGCTGATGCTGCTCGGCGATATCAACTACAACTTGAGCCTTGGTTATGTTCTCACATTTCTGCTGACGATGATGGCGGTGATGTCCATGCTGCATGCTTTTCGCAATCTCGCACACCTGGAAATTCGTTCAGGCCGTGCAGAACCGGTGTTCTGCGGCGAAACCGCGCGCTTCTTGCTGCACTTCAACAATCGCAGCAAGTTATCGCGCTACCAGCTTTGCCTGATACAGACCGGCGATTCGTTCTGGAAAAAAACCGACAAGCCACTGCTGTTCGATGCTCCCGCCCGGCAGGATACTGAAGTTTCCTTTCCTCTGCGGGCCACACAGCGCGGATGGCTGCAACCGGGCCGATTGACGCTGTACACCGAATTCCCGCTCGGCCTGTTTTATTGCTGGTCGTATTTGCATTTCGACACACGTTGCGTGGTCTATCCGAAACCTTTGCGCGCGGCGCCGTTGCCGTTCGGAAGTTCGCCCGACGGCACGGGAAAACGCAGCATAGCCGGTGATGAGGATTTCTCCGGGCTGCGCAAATACACCGCGGGAGATGCGTTGCCGCGCATCGACTGGAAGGCCTATGCGCGAGAGCGGGGTTTGCAGGTGAAGCAATTTTCCACACCGCTCGGCGAAGAGCTGTGGCTGGACTTTTCCGAAGCGCCGGATCGAAACGAAGAAGAAAAGCTCGCGCGCATGACGCGCTGGGTACTGGATGCCGAGGCACAGGGTTTGCGCTACGGGCTGCGCATGCCGGATGGCGAATTATCTTCCGGCAATGGCCTCGCGCATCGCGATGAATGCCTGCGCAGGATCGCTCTGTTCAATCTGGGTGCGCAGGGGCAACCATGACACGTTACTCGCGAAGCGGGCCGATTGCACCAAAGGTACGCAATCCGCTATCCGGCAAGCCGGATGCGGAGTTGTCAGCGGGAATGGTTGCCGGCCGCTCCTCCCGCAGCGGAAGGGTCATCGCGATGCGACGGGGCACCTACCGGCGTACTCCTGGCGGGTGCACCAGAGGGCTCCACCCCACCGTGTCGGAGCGGCTGCCATGAGCAAATCGTTAACCTTTGGAATTTTGCTCGGTATCCTGATGGTCGTCGCGCCGCACGCCGATCATCTGCCCTTGTGGGTCAGCGGCCTGTGCGCCGCTTTGCTGCTGTGGCGCACCTGGCTTGTTCACAGTGGCAGAAAATTGCCTAAACGCTGGCTGTTGATGCTGATCACTTTTGCCAGCACAGTCGGGATCATATTCAATTTTCATACTTTGTTCGGGCGCGAAGCGGGAGTCACTTTGCTGGTGATGCTCGCCACGCTCAAGCTCATGGAGTTGCGCGATGCGCGCGATGCGATGGTGCTGATCTATCTCGCCTGCTTCATCATCATCACCAACTTTTTTTACTCGCAAAGCATCCCCACGGCGCTATATCTGCTCGCCACGCTGATGGTCATCGTGACGACCTGGGTGCATCTGCAAGCACAGAGCATCGCGCTGAAACCGCGCCTGCGCATCGCAGCGGTATTGCTGCTGCAAGCCCTTCCGCTGACACTGATCCTGTTCATCCTGTTCCCCCGCGTGCAAGGCCCGCTGTGGGGTTTGCCGCAGGACGCTTATGCGAGCACCGGACTGGATGACCGCATGTCGCCGGGCAGTCTGAGCCACTTGAGTCTGTCCGAAGCGGTGGCGTTTCGTGTCACATACAACGACAAACCCCCGCGCCGCGACCAGATGTACTGGCGCGGGCCGGTACTGTGGTACTTCGACGGACGAACCTGGACTCCCGGCGTATCCACCCTCACGATCACACCGAATTTCACTGAACTCGGCCAGCCCATCGATTATGTCGTCACGCTGGAGCCGCACAACAAGCATTGGCTGTTTGCGCTTGATGTGCCGGACAAGCTTTCGGTGCCCGCCACGATCAGCAACGATTTCGAGGTATTGAACAAGGATAATGTCCACGCACGATTGCGTTATGCGGCGCGCTCGAATCTGGTTTATCGGGCCAACTTGCAGGAAACCGAACGGCAGCTTAAACGCGCATTGCAATTGCCCAAACAGTTCGATCCCCGCGCGCGGCAGCTTGCCGCCGAGTGGCGTGCCAACAGCAAGGATGATGCCGATATCGTCCGCACTGCGCTGACCTATTTCAACAAACAAGGCTTTGTATACACGCTCGAGCCGCCTCCGATAGGCCCGGACGGAATCGATGATTTTCTGTTCACCACCAAACAGGGATTCTGTGAACACTACGCCTCTGCATTTGTGTTTTTGATGCGTGCCGCAAACGTTCCGGCGCGCGTGGTGACCGGTTATCTGGGCGGCGAATACAACGACGTCGGCAACTATTACATCGTGCGCCAATCCGATTCGCACGCCTGGGCGGAAGTATGGCTGGCGGGACAAGGCTGGGTGCGTGTCGATCCGACCGGCGTGATCGCCCCGGACCGCGTACAGCGCGGTTTGTCTGCCGCCTTATCTGACAACGCGATCCTGCCGTTCATGGAACGCAATCCGCCGCAATGGATGCGCAACCTGCGCTTCAATCTGGACTCGCTCGCCAACCAGTGGAACCAATGGGTGCTGGGATACGACACCGAACGCCAATTCGCGTTTCTGACGCGGCTCGGAATGGAATCAATCACCTGGCAAAAGATGGCTCTCAACATGGCGAGCGGCATGGGGCTGGTGATAGTACTGTTTGCACTTTTCATGTTGCGCCACTTGTATATTCGTCAGTCCGACAAGGTGCAAGACGCTTGGCTCGAAGATGTGCCGCAAACTGGCCAACGCCGGGTTGCCTCGTGCCGCGCATGAAGGCGCGCAAGATTATGCTGCCCGTGTCGCCCAGTCTCGCTTTGATCTTGCAGACGCCATCCGCGACCTTGCCAAACGTTACAGCGCATTGCGCTATGGAATGCTTGATGACGAGCAAGCGAAACGCGAATTTCTGCAACGCACCAAGGCTTTGAAAATATGACAGGGTATAATCATCGCCAATCAAACCTCACGCGACCTCTATGCTTATCACCCGCCGCCTGGAATTCGATGCCGGACATCGCATTCCCAACCACAACAGCCAGTGCAAACATTTGCACGGCCATCGCTACGCGATCGAGATCACATTATCCGGAGACATCATCACCAAAGAGGGGCAGTCCGAACAGGGCATGGTGATGGACTTCTCCGATGTCAAACGGATCGCCAGGGAAAAGCTGGTGGACGCCTGGGATCACGCCTTCCTGGTGTATCGCGGCGACAAGACGGTATGCGATTTTCTGGCGACTCTGCCCGATCACAAGACCGTCGTTCTCAACGAAGTGCCGACAGCAGAAAATCTTGCGCAAATCGCCTTCGGCATCCTGGATTCCGCTTATCAGGATACTTACGGCAACCACCTGCGCCTCGAGCAAGTGCGTCTCTATGAAACGCCCAACTGCTGGGCGGATTGTGTCAGAGACCGGTGATCACATCAGATAGTTTCTGGACAGGGTCGGCGGCATGGTTCAAAATGCACGGTCACGACGAACATCATTGGAACCTTTGATGCGTTGTAAACAATGATGCGCAGTAAGCAATCTGGAAGCCTTGGCGCACCATCGGGATGCGATTTTCTGTGCGTAGAAGCCGCATGAAAATGTTCAATGCGGTTTAAACGGGCAGTTTGACAAATGTTGCAGTCAGTACAGGAAGCGTGGCCGAGCGGTTGAAGGCACTAGTCTTGAAAACTAGCGAGGATGAAAGTCCTCCGTGAGTTCGAATCTCACCGCTTCCGCCAAACTTGTCGCCTTTCGTGCATGAATGAACTTTAACCGTACTTCACTGGTCTTACACACGTCGCAGAATTAACGAATAACATTAAGGAGGCTACACATGGAACAGCAATATATCCCCGCAACGCAGATCGGCGCGGTCGCAACCGCGCAGAACAACAAGGTGTTGCGCAACACCTACATGATGCTGGCGCTCACCATGATCCCGACCGTCCTGGGCGCGTTCGTCGGCACGTCGATGAGCTTCGCGTTCATGGCGCAAAGCCCGATCATGTCCGCGCTGCTGATGTTTGGCGCGATGATGGGCATGATGTTCGCCGTTACCGCGCTGCGCAACAGCGTCTGGGGTGTCGTCGCCCTGCTGGGTTTTACTTTCGTCGCCGGCGTGTTCCTCGGCCCTATCCTGCAAGTGGCTCTGCACCTCAAGAACGGCGCGCATCTGATCGGCATGGCCGCCGGCGGCACCGGTATCATCTTCTTCAGCCTGGCGACACTGGCCACCGTCACCAAGAAGGATTTCAGCTTCATGGGCAAGTTCCTGTTCATCGGGCTGATCTTGCTGATTGTCGCTTCTTTCGCCAACATGTTCTTCCATGTGCCCGCGATGTCGCTGACCATCTCCGCGATAGCCGTGCTGATCTTCTCTGCCTACATCCTGTTTGACGTCAGCCGGATCGTGAATGGCGGCGAAACCAATTACGTGATGGCGACGCTGGGATTGTTCCTGAACATCTACAACCTGTTCATCAATCTGCTGAGCCTGCTGATGGCATTTAGCGGCGAACGCGATTGACGAAATAATCCAACAGCAAAAAGGCGACCCGACGGTCGCCTTTTTTATTGCTGGCACCAGCTGCGTCCAAACTGTTAGGAGCGAGATAAACAGGAAACTTTGTTGCAATACATGCAAAATTGCCCGGTTTGCAGGGCAATGTCAGCAACCGCTATAGCCTGCTTGGATGTCTGCACGGCTGATACTGAAGTGGCCGGGAGAGGGTGCTTTACGCACATGTGACCCGCAGGGTAGTTGAGCATCAGGAATGTCAAAAACAGAGGCCGGACGTATCTGCTACAGTTTTAGACGTGCATAATTGCTTTAGTCTGCATTAAATTAGTATTGCAGTTCGCCAATCCCCTTGACAAGGTGGGGGAATGCTCATTAACATGCGTCCGCATCCAGCCCGAAAAAAAATATACTTAAAGCTGGAAGTCAAAAATATTTAGGTGGGGTTGATTCGCTCTGATTTGCCCGGGTCTGCTTCGAATGAAGTCTTGATTTTCAATAACTGTAGGGGGGGTTTACATGAGTACAAAGAAGTCGATCGTATCTCGGTCTATGTGGTCCATTCTCGTCGGCGGGATGTTGACTGGTATGGGAAATGGCAGTGTGTTCGGTGCAACTCTGATGTGCTTGTTGGGGCGCGGAGGCTTTCCAAATTGGGGTGGTAGCTCTATTGCTGACCAATATAACCCGGTCACTTTTGACGGTTTTATTAATTGGTCTATGTTAGTTTTCGGGTTTGCATTTATCGCGATACTTATTGTCGGTTTGGGTCGCCATGACAGATTGGAGAAAGCAGCCGGCTAACAGTACGCTTTTATTGAGCGGCTTGTTCTATTAGAATTTATTATTCTTTAAAAGGGAAGTAGCTATGACTATAATTGCGGGGGCGCTAGGGGTGCTATTGGCATTTTCGAGTATGTTGCTATCGTGGTATATCCTTATTCCACATGAAAAAAATAACGGGGCCGGACATCACTAGCATATTCATTTGAATTGAGGGAGGGGTAGTGCATGCTTAAATATCTATTTGCCAAGAACGAAGACATTCCGTCTGGTTCTGCGGCGGTCTTTTTCGGGTTTTCTTCCATAGTCTGGTTCGTGATCGGTACGGGATTGGGTTCATTCAATGCGGCCAAGCTCGCATTTCCCGATTTTGTAACGGGTAACGAATTTTTTGCCTTCGGCCATATGCGCCAAGTGCACGTGATGGCGGTGATCTTCGGCTGGATTTCGATGGCTTTTGCGATGGCCATGATGTACATCACACCCGCACTCGGCAACAACAAACTTTGGTCCGAAAAGCTGGGCTTGTGGAATTGCTTGCTGTGGAACCTGGGGCTGGTTCTGGGCTTGACGGTCTTGTGGGCTGGCATCACTTCCGGTCGTGAATATTCCGACTTTCCCTGGCCGATAGACTTGTATCTGGCCACATGCGTATTCATTCCGCTGGGCATCAACGTCTGGATGACCATTCTGAATCGCCGCACCCAGGGTATATACACCACCAACTGGTTCTTTGCTGCAGCCATCTTCATGGTGATCATCGTTTTCCTGGTGGGCAATGCGCCGGAGTTCTTCCATTTGACCGGACTGACCGAGGCTTATCTGACATGGTGGTTTGCGCATAACGTGCTGGGGCTATGGATCACCCCGGTGGCCGCCGCGATCGCTTATTACACCATTCCAAAGGTGACGGGTAATCCGTTGTATTCCCATCGCATCGGGCACCTGCATTTCTGGTCCGTGGTGGTGTTCTACTCGACTCCCGCAGCCCATCACCTGATGTCAGCGCCTCTGCCCGAGTGGCTGAAGTCTTTCGCTTCCGTGGAAGGCGTGCTGATTCTGGTGCCGGCAATCGCATTCGTCTCAAACATCATGCTGACGATGCAGGGCAAGTGGTACATGTTCGTCGAGAATATCGAGGTTCGCTTCACCATTACCGGATGCCTGATGGCGATCCCGCTGAACATGCAAGGTGGCTTTCAGCAGACACGTGCCATCAACTGGTACATACACGGGACGGGCTGGATCGTCGCCCATGCCCATCTGGCATTGCTGGGATTCTCCACCTTCCTGGAGGCTGCCGCAGTGTATTTCGGGTTGCAGGCAATATTGAACCGCAAGCTGTATTCGATCACGCTGGCCAATTTGCATTTCTGGCTGTTGTTGATCGGCTTTACCGTCTATTGGGTTTCCATGACGATCGCCGGCTTGATCCAGGGCGCAGGCAAGATATACGAGGTTCCCTATATCGATGTGGTGATTGCGGAGCATCCTTACATGATCGCGCGTTGGCTTGGAGGCAGCATGGTATTTTCCGGCAACGTGATGTGGCTGTACAACATGTGGATGACAGCACGCAAAGGAACTGTGATACCCCAGGGTCGTATGCCGCATGAACTGGCTTACGAACGCTAAAATAAGCCGATAATATTTAGGGAGACCAAGAATGGCTGGATTTAGAGAATATAAGATCGGATCGAGACTGTTTGCACTCGCGCTCGGCGGCTCGATGACAATTACCCTGTTTTTTCCGAGCATCAATATCGCATCAGTGTCATCGACTGATGTGGCTCTGGCAAAGCAACTGGCGATAGGCCACGAAACGGGCTTCAATCTTGACGACCCGTTGATGCTGGGCAAGAACAAACCCATAGGGGTTTCGCTCAAGGTTGATCCCAAATCGGGCCAGCTTTGGCCAATCCAATGCAAGTGTATGTCTATCAGGCGGGAACGACATTACCCGGCCGGGATATTGCATCCGCGTATCCTGGGTGAGGGTATAGAACAATTGAGCGTGCAGCAAGGTCATATTGGCGAAGCCCGGAAAGATACTGGCGCTGTTTTTACGTTGGACAAAGGGAGTTATCAAGGCAAGCCAGCTTCTTTCATTAATAATCTCACCGCTAACCAAAGGGTTGGACACCCGCTGACGTGATGCGTGTAGCCAAAGATGCGGATGTTACTGACGCGGGCAAGGGGAAGACCATGTTCGTGCGCGAGGGATGCTGGTGGTGTCACACGCTGTTGCCTGAGGAAACACAGGATTGGCAGGTATTTGGTGCCCCTCCGATGCTGGGCGACTTTAATGGAGAATCTCCCACGGCTTTTGGTTCCGACCGCAAAGCTCCGGACTTGTTGCACGTTGGCTCGCGCAATTCTTCCAGGGAGTGGATGATGATGCACTTCTTCAATCCGCGTTTGGTCCAGCCTCACTCGATCATGCCGCGCTTCGACTATCTATGGGGCGACAAGGATGCATCGGGCAACAAGATCGATTTCGCCAAGTGGAGAGCCGAGTATAACGACTATCGTGAAGGCAAGCGGGTAACGCCTCCGGAGGTTCCAAATTATGCCAGCGATTCCGAGATCCGCAGTCTGATTGATTTTATGTTGAGCCTAAAATAACGGGGGGTAAAAAATATGTCTTGGAAATTAGATAAGCCGTTGTACACCATGTGTGATCAGGCTACCAATGAAGCAGACAAGAGGTTATGGGAAAGTGAAAGCCTCGGTGGAATCACCGAAGACAATAACCGTATGCCCATGCCGGTGGTGTGGCTGGTCGTTCTGACCGTCGTCACGGCGTTTTTCGTGACTTTCCCGTTGTGGGGACAGCGCCCGACCGCAGAGATCTACGAGGGCTATGTAAAAGCCATGAACACACCGGAAGTGATGGCGATTCAGGACGACAATGAGGCGATGAAAAAGATCGTTCAGATGAATCTAGGTGGCTCTCATGATCCGATGCTGGAACGTCATCCCTTGTCGATGGATGATTTGCGCATAGTCAAGCCGCAGATCGAAGCGCTGATGGCCAAGGGCGTGGATCTGGGCGAATACGAGGTGGTTGGAGACAGGGTTGTGATGGCAAATTTCGAGGGTAACAAGCGGCCTGATGGCACCGTGATAAGAAAACAACCCTGGTGGGACAAGGGATACCTGATCGATCTTTTTTACCTGAGTTATTTCTTTATCGGGGTGACTATTCTGATCAAGAGACTGCCGCCGTCAACATGGCAGCCAAGGCATTAAAATTCCTGATCCGAATCGGTGTTGTGTAGTTCACACCGATTCGATTTTGTGCAATCTTTTTAATTGGAGAATTTAGCATGATAGAACTTGATAACGGTCCTTTGGCGCTGGGTATGATTATTGCGCTGGCTTTTCTTGCGCCATCCTTTTACAGCTTTTTTATCGATCGCAATAAAAAATAATAAACAAGCGAACATAAAGCATTGGTGCTGCCGAGGTCTTGATGACTTGGCGTGATTGGGTAAACAAATAATATAAAATGCCTCGCCGAACAAAAGGCGCGGCATTTTTATTTAAGCAGTAACCAAGCAGCAACAGGAGTTGAAGATCCAAATTCTCGGTACCTATCTGACCCGGCTGACTGTATCGTATTTAAGCCCGGATCTTTCTCCAAAGCTTGATATGAGCATCGAAGGGATGCGAAGCCAACAGTGGAGTGAAGGTATATTTGCCTTTCTGCTGGTCGGGATCGTGGTATTTTCCGGAATCATCATTGCGCTGATGTTCAGCAAAAACCGTTCCGGCGAAGTAAGGCTCGGGGAACGGTTGATGTTTGCTGCAATAATTATCGGCGTTGTGGTTGCGGTAATTATTGGAGCTTTACAAATGCTGGGCGGTTACCTTTTCTGATTATTTATTGGGGAATAAACTATGGCTAATTTTTTTGAAACACTTCCCGACGGATGGACCATATATTTATGGTTGATCATCGGGGCGATGATCATCATTGCGGTAATCTACTGGATACGATGGGGCGCGCAAAACGAACAGTTTGATGAAGACATCAAATACGTGATTTTTGACGAGAATGACAAGGATAAAATGACCCCGGAGGAATACGCGAAAAGCCGGGCTGTTATAAAGTCGCAATATGAGAGCCGCAGGCGTTTCCTGGCGAAAGAAGCAGAAAAGCATAAGTTAGGGGTATGAAACGCGGTGAGAAAGCTGTCCTGGCTTTGATCGGTTTGGTTGTCACTGCAGGCGTGGTACTGTCGCAACTGCGCGTCGAAGGAAAGCATGACAGGGACATCCCCTTTTATAGCACTGCCACGCCGGATGTAGCCAGGAAAGCGATGGATATCTACCACAGCAATGGCTGTAAAAGCTGCCACACGCTTTGGACACTGCGGGACATGTTGCAATCTGTTCCTTCTCCCATGCTGGATGGCATTGGATCGTTGCGTACTGAAGCCTGGTTGTACAATTATCTTTCATCCTCAAATCCGCAGAAAATTTTACCCTCCCGTCTCAAGAAGGAATATCAGATGCCATCTTATGCAAGCATGCCGGAGAATGACCGGCATCTAATGGCGCAATATTTGGCAAGTCTTAAAGTCAAGGATTGGTATCTTGAACAAACCAAGCAGGCCGAGTACGAAAAATTGACCGGAATGGAGCATCCCAAATGAACCAGCGCTTTCTCAAGGGCTTGGTTGCAATGCTGATTGGCATGTCCTTGAACTATTTCGGGGACAGATTGCTTGGGGTCAAGATAGAGCTGTTTTCTGGGCTGTCCACCTTCAGCTTTGCCTGGATATTGGATGTCTTTTTTGTGCCTTTCCTGGTTGGCCTGGTGGTGGCATGGATATTCGGCTGGGGCGCGAAATGGTTGTGTTATTTCCCACCGCTGATCGTGCGCTGCCTGAGCTATGCCGAAATTCTGTACGTGTCCGGCACACCGCATGGAAGCACCCTGAACCCGCTGGGCTGGTGGGGTTTCTATGTCATATTGGCAATGGAGTCTGCGGGAATCGGCGGAATATTAGGGGAAGTCATGATCAAGAATGTATATGGGCGCTCAATAAAGATCCCTGGCGATGCGGCCCAGTCTGTCACAACAAGGGAACCATAATGCAGGGGATACCCAAGCATATTGTTCCGACCCCGGAAGAGCGTTTGAGAAGAAAGCGATTCCTGTCCGCTACGCTGATCACTTGTATAGCGCTGGTGGTGATCGGAGGAAGCCTGCATGTTGTCAAATTGGGCTCGATACGCATGGGCGAAATGCGTGCCTTGGCAACATATAACCTGAAAGAAGAGTCCACCCATATCAGGGCTGCCGGCGAAGATATAGCCATACACGAGCTTAATGAGGAACGGAAAAATCAGTCCTCAGGATATACGGTGGCGGAGGCCGAGGCGTTGCTCACCAAGGAGCAATGGCAGGAATTGGACAGCATGGTGTTGATACCCGCGGGTAATTTCCTGATGGGTACCGATGCGAAAAGTGCCGATGCGGCGTCCCACCCGCTGCATACGATCTATCTGAAGGGCTATCGCATCGACAAATACCCGGTCACCAATGCGCAATATGCGCGGTTTGTTGCCGCAACAGGGCATCGACCCCCTTCAGATTGGAAGAATGGCAAGATACAACAAGGAGTGCTGTTACATCCAGTTACCCTGGTAAATTGGTATGACGCTGCAGCCTACGCAAAATGGGCGGGCAAGCGTTTGCCCACGGAAGCCGAATGGGAAAAGGCGGCGCGCGGAAAGGATGGCCGGCGCTGGCCATGGGGCAATGAAATGGACCCGGCACGTTTGAATACTTACTACAATGTCGGTTCGGCCACCAATGTCACTACTTATGCAAGCGGCGTCAGTCCCTATGGTGTTTATGACATGGCCGGCAATGTTGATGAATGGGTTGAAGATGACTTTCATCCTTACAAAGGGAGCGATGCCCCGGCAGACGTATTTAAGGGGAAGGTGGCGCGCGTCCTGAATGAACAGGATCGTGCCATGAAATTATCCGAAATGGTGCCGGTGAATCGGCAATACAAGGTTTTGCGCGGAGGCTCATGGAAGGGCGATCCTTTCTCTACCGCTTCCTATCACAGGGATTATTCCTGGCCAAATTTTGCCTCGGATTTTTATGGATTTCGTTGTGCATCCGATTTGGAAAAATAAACGTTTTAGCGAAGGTATATGATGAACCACATTTGGTTGAAAACCATCCTGATGCTGCTCGGTTCAGTTGAAGTCACATCGGCACTTGCAGCGGTTGACAGCTACCGTTTTGCACACGTTACCATCGCAACGCCTTGGTATATTTTTATCTTTCTATTGATGGGAGTGTTTGCTCCCTTTGTTTTAATGGTTGTATTGGCTTGGCGCAGCGCCGCTCGCAAATCCGATGATGAAGATGCCGATACAAGCCATGAAACTTCCGCAAAGTAGGGAACAAATGCTGAACACCAAGATGATTATCAAGAGGACGCTGGCCCGTTTCCTGGGGATTATGTTGGTGGCAATGCTATCTCAATTGAGCATATTGCCGGCACATGCTGAAGACACTTCCCAGGCGGGCGACAGCGCGCAGATCCTGCAGGCTTTCAATCGGCAGCATAGAGAAGCGGAGCATGCAAAATCGATTACCGACAAAGACAAGCAGCGCATCATGTTTTTGTTGGGCGTGGTGCTGATTACATTCGTTCTGATTACCGGCGGCCTTGGGATCGCCATGGGGGTGTACGGTAAGCCGGTGTTTGTCGCGCACATGATTTTCGCCGGTCTTAGCGTAACGCTGGCGATAGTCCATGCGATAGTCGGGGTGGTATGGTTCTACCCTTTCTAGTCCCATTGTTTTTGAATTTCTGGTTTGATGAGTTCGTACCATCCCTGTTTCGGCACCATCCCGCTTCGAAGTATGCCTTTTAGGATCGCATTTGCTGCCTGTCCCAGAGGCTCCCAACTACTTGTCCAATTTTAATGCCTATTGCCCAGACCGCCAGCCTGACTAACGAAACTCCAAGCAGGATATCGTGGTGGTGGGTGTTGGCCATACTGTATTTCCTGTCAGGCACGACCAGTCTTGCATATGAAGTGTTGTGGGCGCGCATGTTGTCCATGCAATTTGGCGTCAGTATTTTCGGTGTGGTACTCACTGTAGCGGCGTTCATGATCGGTTTGGGTTTGGGCAGCCTGGCTGGAGTGAGGTGGGCAAGGATATGCACAAAGCCACTGGCAATGTTTGCAATACTTGAGATTGCAACCGCGCTCTATGCATTGATTCTGCCAAGCGTGCTTCAGTCGATCAGCGGATGGATGGATGGCATCGCCGTCAAACTGTCTTGGGCACAGTGGTATCTATTGCAAGGTATAGAAGCTCTGTGCTTGCTGGTAATACCTGCCATTGCAATGGGAGCGGGTTTTGCACTGGTGCTGAAATTTGTCGAACGTACCCCGCTTTCGCTGGGGAAGCTTTACGGACTTAACACAATCGGCGGAGCCGCCGGGGCTCTGTTTCCACTGTGGGGTTTGCCTGTGCTGGGTTGGGTCGCATCGGTGAGGATTACAGCCGTTCTTGGATTGGTGGTTGGTGCCGTTGCAATGGCATTGTCAGGTTTTTCCCGATTTGTTGACGGATCGCGTCAGCCGAATCCGGATATCAAGCAATTACGGCCACCATTGTCTGCTCTAATCATTTACTCCGGGATCGGGGCCGGCAGCATCATGCTGGAAGTCGGCTGGGTACGCTTATATGGCATGATCATGCTGCGTACCGAATATGTTCTCGGAGTTATCCTGGCGGTGTTTCTCCTGGGCATCGCTCTTGGCAGTCTGCTATTGCCGCGCTTGCACAAATACTGGCTGAATGTATTGATGCCGTTTGTAGCCGGTACGGGTGTACTTATAAGTTTGTGGCTGCTTCCTTCTGCGTCTGCTTGGATAGAGAAAAGTCAGTTCCAAACATTTTTTGGCGCCTTGTGGTCGCAAGCGCTGATGCTGGGAATTTTTACTTTGCCGGTCACCCTGGCTTTGGGGGCATGGCTGCCACTATTGGCAAGCCGCTACGGCAGCGCGGAGACGAGTGGCGTATGGTTATACGCTGCAAACTGTCTTGGAGGAGCAGTCGGTGCGGTTGCTGCCGGTTTGGTATTCATTCCTTTGTTTGGCAGTGCGGCAACGGTAGCGATTGCCGGACTTGCGATTGCTGCATTGGGATTGTTATGGATCAAATCACACCGGGCTTGGCTGCTATTTGCAGCAATGTTGTTGGCATCATGGCCTTTGCGAAACATGCCGCCAGTGCATGAACTTCTGCCGCGAACCGAAGCAAACAGCCGGGACTTATACCTCTATGAAGATGCAATTTCTCTCACGCACGTAGTACAGCAACAGGATGGCCAGCGCGTGCTCTTGAGCGATTTACAGCGTATGGATGCTTCTACTGATCCGAGTGCCGTTGAGATTCAGATGGATCAGGCACGACTTGCTTTGCTGTTACACCCGGCACCGCACAGCGTCTTGTTTCTGGGTTTGGGTACCGGTATTTCGATGGCAGGATCCCTGCCATTTCCGGATTTGGATCGGACTGCAGTTGAATTATCACAAGGTTCGATCACTGCTGCCCGGAATTGGTTCACGCCGGTAAATGGCAATATCATGAATCAAGCACTGATTCAAAGAGACGATGCCAGGCATTTTCTAAATACCTCTAAACTCAATTACGATGTGATAATTGGTGACTTGTTTCATCCCGATCTGGCTGGAATGGGTTCGTTGTTGTCCATGCAGCAATTCCAAAGGGCGCGAAATCACTTGAATGATGATGGTATATTCGTGCAGTGGCTGGCACTTAACCAGTTCGATATTCAATCACTTGACGTAGTATTGCGCAGCTTCAAGAGAGCATTTCCGGACGCGCAATTGTTTATGGATGGAATGCATCTGGCCTTGGTAGGCCCCAAGAAAAACTTTTCCGGCTCTAGCGCATTGTTAACCAATTTGCATCGTTTGACTGAACGAGAACAGCGGCTGGCAACGGGTGATGAAGGTGCATGGACATGGCTTGGCCGCTATTGGGGACCGATACCGGAGAGCAGTGGGCCGATTCAAGATGAATGGGTGCCATATATCGAGTTCAATCTTCCCCGTGCGCGTTACGATGGAAGCGTAAACCCGGCGACATTGATGTTGTGGTTGTTGCAGCGGCATCCCGATGCCAATGCGGCCATGAAGATATTGGGAATCAGTGCGAATGACAAGAACAGGTTCGGACGCGCCTATGTGGCCAATGAACTTGCAGTTCGAGCATGGGTTTCTTCCGTTCAAGGGGATGCAGCAAAGGCAGGCAGCCTGGTTTGGTTGGCCTATCAGGCGAACCCTCAAGATAACTGGATTGCCAATGCGCTAGCTGATAATATGTTGCAGTCGCTGCCTCAGGCCGGTCAGCACGGTTTGAGCGAGCGCGAGGCATTACAACGAATCTTAAAGGTATGTCCGAAATTTGTTGGTGCTTTACGCGCACTCTGGCATCTGGAGCAGGCTGCGGGGAATATGCGGGAAGCAGAGCATTATCGTTCACGTTTGCTCGACATTTCACCTCTGGACGGCGAAGCGAGAGTTACTCCTTGAGTTTTATATAACTAGTGCTCCATCAAAAGGTACTCATGTCATCTGGCATCAACAAAACACTTTCCAGTATTCCAATCAGGATTATCAACTCCGGAGCGAAATTGAAGCCGGCCAGGTTTCGATGGAAACGTCGCGCTGTCCAGATAACCATTTTGATTTTGCTGGTCCTTATCCCGGTATCCGGATTATTTCGTATCGACCCGGAAAATGGAGCACTGGTGGTTTTGGGCTGGCAAATATGGTTTGCTGATTTCTTTTTGATATCCGGCTTGTGGATCATGCTGGCCAGCGCCTTGGTTGCGCTATATTCCGTTGCGGGTACCGTTTTTTGCGGGTGGGCATGCCCGCAAAATTCATTGGCGGAATGGGCAAACCACATGACCCATAAGTTGCTAGGCAAGCGTGCCGAAGTGAGCCTGACCGGTGAGGCGCCGAAAGTGGCGGCCGCCAAAAACAGGGTATTGAACTGGTCTTTGCTCGGGCTGTCGTTTATAAGTGCTGCAATGCTATTTGCGTTGGTTCCATTGCTATATTTTTATCCGCCGGATGTGGTGTGGTCCTTTATAACTTTCAGAGAGGATACAAGACTTGCCGGTTCTTTATATTGGATTTATTCGGTGTGGGTGATGATTATCCTGCTGGATATTGCAGTGCTCCGGCACTTCTGGTGTCGCTTTGCCTGTGTCTACAAGGTCTGGCAGCATTCGTTCAAGACCAAGGAAACGCTGCATGTAGTTTACGATGCCAGTCGAGCAGGTGAATGTGAAAAATGTAATTACTGCGTTACAACCTGTTTTATCAAGCTTGATCCTCGCAAGACAGATATCTATGACAGTTGTATCAACTGCGGGGACTGCATCGACGCATGCAACAATTTGCAGGCTAAAAAAGGCGGTGCGGGATTATTGCGGTTTGAACTGGGGCAGCGTGTATCGGGCAAGATTGGAAAATTCCGCGATAATTCCATGTCTTTGTTGTCTCGATTCCATTGGACCTTCCCATTCGCAGCACTGGGTATCATTATGTTTGCGTGGGGGATCTGGTCCTATCAGCCTTATCACCTGGCAGTGGGATATCTAAAAACCGAGCAAAATCAGTCGGCGCGCGATTACCGTATCGAGGTTTCCAGCAAGCGATACCGTCCAACCGAATTGACCATGTCTGTCGAGGGATTATCACAGGATGATTTCACGCTTAGCAGCCCAAAGGTGGATTTGGCATCGGTTGGGAGAACCTCGGTATTCCTTTCAGTGTCGCCAAAGCTTCACCATGGCCTCTACCCCTTTGTGGTGGTAGTCCATTCCAGCGATGGATGGACCGGGCGTTTTAATGTCCAACATTTTGTCGAATAGGAGGTAAATGATATGGATAAAAATGACAAACAATTGGGGTCGGTTAATGAAGAAACGAAGTGGGGAGAATGCCGCAAAGATAATTTTGGTTATGCATCTGACAAAGAACGGTTGGAGAAGCGCGGTATGGAGGATTGGGAATTGGTAGAGAAGATCCCGGAATCGCAACGGAATGTTCCTTATTGGTTCATGGCGGTGGTGGTGATTGTATTACTGGTCGGGGTGGGGCTAAGCTTCCCATTCTGGGGATTGCGCCCTGGTGTCGTGGTGAAATGGACTGACTGGGTCAAAGACCCGGGGTTTCTGGGGTCGCTTGTATATATTGCCGTCGCTGCAGCATTCGTTTATTACATGGTATATCTGTATGGATCCCCTGCCGGTGGCAGGTTGGATTCGGACAAGGAAGAACAGAATAAGAATAATCCAGTCAACGGCGGCAGGCTGAAGTAGAAGTTATTTCATTATCATCACGAAGCAATATAATATTCCGCAAGCATGCTGAAAAAAATACTGGCAATATCATTCGTTTCATTTGCCGGGCTGGTCGCTTGTAACAACTCGAGCGAATCGGTTTCTATCCCAGCACAGCACTGGAATGAGATGGTAGTTCGAATTGAAACACATCCCAATCCGCCGCTTGCCGGTATGTCGGAAATAGTCGTCATCGTAACCGGTCCACGCGGCAAACCAGAGGGAGATTTGACCGTTTCCCTTCGCGGAAGTGAATCAATGCCGTGGGTGCAGGCGATTCAGGATGGTTTTATCGGCGTATACCGTCGCGCGATAGATATCGGCGATGGTGAGACAGCTGAGGTTCAAGTGCTGCTTCAGCAGGGGGCGGCGCAGAAGGTATTGCTCTTTCCGTTTAAACTGGCGGCAGGTTAATCCGGCGAATGTTTGGTTTCGTGATTGCCCGAACTTGTCATGGTCAAAAAGACATTCGCCAGAAATGTGCAAAAGCCGATCGCCATTGTGGTGCCTGAAATCGCCATTGCAGGGCCATAATAGCGATGTACAGCTGGCATGTCCTGAGGGTCGGCATGTAATAGCAAACCTTCCCAGATGCCGAAGGTCATTTGTATGATATAGAAGCTGTAAACCCCGATGCCGACCCACCAAAATGTATGTTTAATCAGCTTGATGGAATAAATATTTTTTCCCGTAAAAATCGGTAGCAGGTAAAATGTCACACACATGGACAGCAATACCACGCCGCCTACGAGATTCATGTGTGCATGGGCCAACGGGTCTATCATATGGCCAGGCCCGCCGTAAGGGCTGCCAATCGAGTCCAGCCACGCGCGAATCGGGGGCATAACCTGTAGCATGCCGTGAATGGTGCCAATGAAAAATGAAAAAGCCGAAAGCAGCAGGAATTTCAAAAGATGCCGATGCAGAGAATCCGGTCTCATAGGGCGTCAGGATGGAACATACGGTTTGGCTGTCTTGGCAAGATTATAAAATTAATGAAAAAGAATAATAAATACTATTTATTCGACACTACAAAAGAAAATGCCCGGCAAAGCCGGACACTTTCTGATTCGTTCTTGATCGTAATAAGAGGTTTGATTACTTCTTGTTGCTTTCAACAATGCGTTCAATCCCGGCACTGGACAAACTGATAGCAATCACGACACCCAGAGAAAAAATTATAATCGGCACAAATAGTTCAATTGGCATAGCTCACTCCCTTAAATAGTTAATTGACTGACCAAAAAGATCCAATAACAACCAGCCCACAACAACTGCGGAGGAGTTTATCTGAATCCTAGTTCTCATGCAACTTGTTACGCGTTGTACGCGCCAAACAGCATTTATTTCTGTATTACATGATATTGCTGGCAAGGATTGCTTACTGATAGAATCTTTACAAATATTAGCTTATGGTTTGCTGAACTATCGCGCTGGAATCAATAGCCAGTCCGTTTGCACCGGTTCGGCTTGATTGGGAATTTGCATGTTTGAATGCTGTGCGGCACGTCAAAATATAACCTGATATCGCCATATCGCTTTCATCTGTTATCAAATCAATAGCTTAAAACAGCTGAATGACTATTGTATCCGGCGCTCTATGCGGTGTTCAGATTTGCCTACAACCCAACCCCAGGAAAGATCAACTCGAATATGAACAAATGGTTATCACGGATCCCCCCAAAATATTGGGCCTATCTCTCGCTGCTGCTTTGGGGTGTCTTATGCTTCATGTTGTTGAATAAGACCATATACGGGATTGACGAGGGGGCTGCCCAGGCATTATTACTGGCATGGTCGGTCGCAGATAATGTCGTCAGTTCGATTGTGACACTGGGACTTCCCGATTTTCGCGCAGTGTTTCTTGCTCCTGCCGGTTTTTTATGGACCGGCAATGTGCTTGCTGCAAAGATAACCACGATAATCGTGATGTCTGTCGTAGCGTGGCTATTTTACGCGTGGAGAAATCGCAGCGGAGATGCAGAAAGCGCACTATTGGCGACCGGGCTGTTGTTGATTTCTCCTCTGGTATTAGAGCAAATAGATAGTGTATCTGTCACCCCATACCTGCTCATAACATTTGTGCTTGGTGCCTGGGCTGATGATAGTTACCGCAAATCGCCGCAAGCATTCGGTGGGATGTATTTTGCGCAACTGCTTTTGTGTCTGGCGAGCATCACACTGCATCCCGCAGGACTTGCATACCCTTTGGCCTTGATTTGGACATGGTATAGAGAGCCGGTCAACAGAAAACAGCAATATTATTTCTTCGGCGGAATCTCCTTTGTTGTTCTATTGGCCTTGGCATTAACCTTTGGATGGAGCCATGTAGAGTGGTTTTCAAACCCGTTGCAAGGCTTGTCAAGTGTGGTCCTGGGTTCGGCGGATGGCGATGGTGTCGGCGCTTTACGCTGGATTACCGGAATAGGCATGCTATTCGTCCTGATATTGGTGATATGGAATCAGGCAAGCAATTTATGGGCGGATATTCTGGGGCGCACGTTATTGGTTGCGCTCGTTATTGGCCTGCTGACCGGCGATGAAATATTTGGCGCAGTTGCTCTGATTATCTGCTTGTATTGGGGCTTCCCGCTATTGTTGCAAAATCGGGCCGGTTCAGGTGGGTTTTGGCAGCAGCGCGGCGTGGTATTGTTGCTGGTCGTAGTAATCGCAACAACATCCATGTCTATTGACAAGCTGCATTATCAGGACATGTTGGAGAACAAACTTGCCCCGCGCGACAAGCTGATCAAGTCACTGGTCGAACAAATCGTCAGTTTTTCAAAAGATGACAGCAAGCAAAGCCTGTCCGCCGGAAAATCGATTAGAATCGCAAGTCAATGGCCGGCAAGAACCATGCTTGCTTGCCAGTGCGATACCTTGCCAATGCCGCCTGCCGCCAAAGATGAACAGTCATTGTTCGCGATGTTGCGTGGAATCAATTATCTGATATTCGACCCGCGAGATCCTGCCAACAAACTTCTTTCGCAAAATCTTGCGATGATGGATGCAGGGAAAGTCGAGACGGTCGTGCTGGAGCAAGGCGGGGTAATCGTTGAAATCAAGAATCCTACCTTTGCACAAAAACAGTGAGGGCTTAATGATAGGCGAGATATTGATTTACGTGGTTATTGCGATCAGTTCACTGTTCATATCCGGCTACGCAGTGCATATGTTCATAGGCGGATTGGTCAGCCCTGAAGTTGAGTACCAGATCATCGCCATTGTTTGCCTGATTATTACCGGCTTCATTGGTTACATGACCTGGGATGTATATGAAAGACGCTCGGGAAGGAAATAGGGTTGCCTATTTCTTGAAATTCTGCTTCAAAAGCTTTTGGGCAGAGCCGTATTGATCTCTGCTGGCAAATTGCCCCCTGTGAAATACGAATTGCAATTGCTTGCCCGTGCCGTCCAAACCAGAGATGCCAAAGGACTTGTCGGCATAATCGCCGTAGTAACGAAGGTTCTTCACCAAATCCACTTGAACTCCGTTTCTTTGCACCAAGCCAAGATTTTGCTCGCCCACCTTAAGGCATATGGGCGCGGATGGCAGGAGCATCAACCGCGTTTTAAATACGCGGTTAAACCCGGCAATAATAAAGAAGCATGTAAGAAAGAAAAACAAATAACCCATGTTATGGTCATCGCTATACCAAAAACTGGCTGATATTGAGGCGAGCGCGACCACCGTTGGAATGTATAGCAACAAATCCCATACCACGCCCTTGCGATCCTGCACGAGATCGAACCGCATCGGCTCCGCACTATGCTTATCCGCCATTACCTTGAACGCACCCAGTTTTATATTTGATTTGCCGCATTGGTCGGCCAGTTCATTGCTTTACAAGACCTGTTTGATTGCCTCGTCCAATTCGCCGTATAGCATTCTGCCCGCACGTTCGAAGTGCACAATACCGTGCTTGTCGATTATGAAAGTCCATGGGTCGCCCATAACCTGATAGGCTCTGTACGCTTGCGGATTCTCATACTGATCAATATGGATAAATATCAGCTGATCCTGATATTTATCCAGAAGTGCCTTTAGCATCTGTAGTTGTTCATCGCAATTGGTGCAATGACCGGGAGTTGCGAATTCGAGCACAATCGGCTTGCCTGTTAACAAGGCCTTATCGACCGAATATTGGTACATGCGGGCATCCGGTTGCCGATAAGTGGTTACCTTGCTGAAATTCCCTCCCGCATCAGCCAGGGTCTTGGTGGGCAAGCTCGGAGCACGCATACCGACAGTGAAGCCGGCAGATAATTTCTGATCGCAGCCCATCAAGCCAACGATGATAATCCCGAAAAAAATCGACAGAAACTGTCGTTTGTTCATATGCGCTTTTGCCATCCAAACGCGGTTCTATACAAGTTGTATCCCCAGACGATATTTGCCGTCAGTACCAGCGTTCCAAATATTCCGACAAATGCAAGCAAGTGACTGACCATTCTCTCCGGGTCTTCTCCGGTGGCTAACCCGCCTAGCAGTCCGGCAGCAAGGAAGAACACCACCATGCCGATCAGCCCGAAGTTATGCATCCAAAAATGGATCTTCACCAGGCGTAAGCTGTAGATCGGACGACGTGCAAGTGTGGGAACTACATAATAGAGCGCTGCAAAGATTGCCATCTCGACCCAGCCCAGCAAATTGATGTGCCCGTGTGCCAGGGTAATCAATCTTCCATGCGCGCTGTAATCGACAAAATGCCTAAAGGCCGGAACGCCGCCCATGACTGCGCCCCAGGAGAATCCGATGATGCTGTAAATTATGCATGCATACACAAACCAAAATACATACCTGGTGTAATCCTGACTCATCAATGTGTTGTGCTCAATGCTTGCCATCGTTATGTTCCTCTTTATGGTTTGATTTCATCCAATCGCGTATATCCCTGAACTTGTTTCTCCAGCCTTCAGGTGTCCACATATCAAGCATGGCATTGATAAAGCTTGATTCACCTTGGGGAGGCTCGAAGGATGAAGAAGATCCCTGATCGGATTTAAGTTCGGACAGGAAAATTGCCATTGCGTGCAAATCCGCATCCGGAAGATTCGACACATAAGCAGCATCTTTGGGCGGCGCCCCATGATCCATGGTCTTTGCACCGTACGTCTGTTCAGGGTGCTTGAGAAAATTATAGAAGTAGTTGGCATCATGCTTCGAGCCAAGGCCGTCAAGGCCCACGCCCATGCTGGTTCCGCTGCCGACTGCGTGATGACAGGTGTAGCAATTGCTTTGCTGATATATGCCGTAACCACGCAAGCCTTCGGCGGAAAAATCGTAATGCGTCAGAACGGGAAATAATGGTTTAGCGGAATTATGCCTGACCGTCTCAAGCACGGTAAAGTTGACCACCGTTATAAACACGAGCAACCCGATTATCCCAAAGAGGATTTTTTCTCCCTTTTTCATCTGTCACCAATCCTGAAACTGATACAACATGAAGCTTGTGCATGGCCACCGCATCCTAATGGCGCTCTACAAAGCAAAAAAGACTGATCAACTCGGACCAGTCTCCGTAGATTTCCCGCGCCAAAATCCCAGCGCGGGAACTTACAAAAATTATCAAGTAAGCCTTATCGTACGATCTTGATGTTTTTCAAAACCGTTTTATTGTCGAGCTCCAAACCTCCGCCGACGGTGCTGTCTGATGCCTGGGACAAAAACGCAGCAGCATTGCGTATATCCTCATCCGTCAAATTCCTGGCAATCTTCTGCATCTGTCCCATCGGGTCATTGGCACGAGATCCATCACGCCAATGCGTCAACTGATTGACCAGGTATACATATTTCTGCTGGCCGATCTTCGGATAAACCGGATCGGAGCCGCGGCCATTAAAGCCGTGACAGGATTGGCATGCAGAAACCTTGCCTTCTACCCCGTAGCGAACCAGTATCTGGCCCTTGTACGCCTCTCCCACAGCGGTGCCGCTTGATTTAAGATCTTTAAGGTCGGAAAGCTCCGGGTCGTGTGGGAAGCTGTTCTCATAGGCTGCCAAATCGCGCCTATCTTGCTCGCTCAATCCTTTTGCAATGCCATTCATCTGTTGCATCGTCAGGTCCTGGCGCTTGTCTTCGGCAAAATTGGTCAGTTGCTTGACGATATATACATATCCAACATTGGCAAGCCGGGGCGAGCCCATTGCATCATTTCCCATTGCCTTGTCGCCATGGCATGTGGCACAGGCTGGAACGCTGTCGCCCTTGCCATTTTCGTAGATATTCTTTCCATTAGTGATATTTGCTGTTACTGCTCCTTCTTCGGCAAAGTTCGGGCCAGAAAAAGCCAGCATGGCAACTGTGCCCCAACATATCAATGCCAAATTGGATAATTTACGCATGTACCCCTCCCCATTCTAAAATTTTTAATCACCCGCACCTAGTGCAGTGCATACCCGACTGTGTTCCCAAGCCGACAAGGGAATCAGGAATTATTATTATCTATCTTGCATCACGCATGAAATTGCACGCATGAAAATAATCAGGAATTCTTTTTCATCAGAATAAAAGCCAAGCCGAATAAAAACACGAAAATACCGACATACATAAGAAGTACTTCACTGGTTGTTGTGTCTGGTTCTAGCATTTGAGGCTCCCTGTTCTAATGATGATTATAAAATTCACGATCCCTGTAAAAGGACGCCGGTGATATTAGCACCAAGAAAACCATGAAGCAAGTGGGTTATTTCATGGAGTTGGCACTAAGCGATCAAGTTCGACTGGTGGTACAGATCGTCCGCGCAG
>CAWDWW010000020.1:0-92345 GCA_963806115.1 uncultured beta proteobacterium | reverse complement strand
CGCTTCATCCTGCGCATAAAGATCCAGCGCGTCGTTCATGTAACGAAGGAAATGAGGCGAGAGCAACAGGTCGTCCTCCACTACGATGACTCTGTCACTGGTCTCCAGCAAGCCGCTCACCCCCTCGATGATTGACCGCGCCAGGCCACGATTCTGCCCGCGTACCAATGGCGTGACAGCCGCGAAACCCCGGATGTCCGCCACCAGCTTCCTGACGCTCTCCACGGACTCGATGTCTGCTGCCGTACGTGGCCCATCGCAAAAAACGTGGAGATGGCTGTGCCGAGCCTCCGGGTTGGCCAACAATGATTCGATGCACCGGGATAGATGCCCCGGACGGTTGTATGCAAACACCGCTATGGGCGCATGGACCATGGACGCTGAAACCTCATTCCCCAATCAACCCGGTAGCGAAACCACCTGGCATGAAACCCCTGCTACTGGCCGACTGCGGCGACCAGGTCGAAGAAGTTTCTGCTGAAGATACCCACCCTTTCTCCGGCATAGGCCCATGGCGCACCCTGGATTCTCAGCACGAAGATGGCCACGGATGCGGCGCACAACGCCCAACGGGCAAACTGCTGCACCCCGAGCCGGGTTCGCGGCAACGCATGCAATATCGCGCCGATCATCAGGCCAAACAGCCACTCCAGGTAAACAAAGTAGCGGAGCGCAAACAAACGAGCGCCCAGCAAGAAGAAACCCAGGCTCAGGCTGAAAACAGCCAGAACGGCCATTGTCACATAGTGCCGTGAAACATCGGTCGTCTGCCGCGCCTTCCTCGCAATAAAATACATCGCGAAAAGAACGCCAATCAACAGATAGTGGGTGGCCCCGATATTGGTCTCTTCCGATGTAAAGCTCTGCAACTGCTCCAATGCGCCAAGATAGAAGGAAGCACCCATCAACAGGCCTCCCGCAGCAACCCTCAACAGGAGCGCACCTCGTCTTGCGGACGTGAAAATTCCAGGAGGAAACAGCAACGCCAGCAATACCAGCTTGACCACGAGCAAAAACGCACCGTTGTGTACGGTACAGGCGAGCAGCGTTACGGCAAACGACATTCTCCTTCTGTCGAAAAGGAACAGCGCGAACGCCAGAAACATCATTGAACTGAAAGTGTATCGACGGAGCAGGTGCGTGGTTTGCACGAAATTTATCGACGCGAAGAACACGAAGAAAAGCACCGCAAGGAAATGACCCTCATTCCACTGCTGATGCTTGCGAAACAGCTTGAGCCCGAAAAAGGTCGGATGATAGACGCCGAACGAAGCTGCGAGAGCCACTGCCATACGCTCATTCGGCACAAGCTGCGCAAGCATCCACATTGGCCCATAAAATCCGATCTCGCTGATGCGAAATGAACCCGAAATCATCTTAATCTCGCTCTCACCGAAGAGAGCCGTGAACGGACGGCCACTGAAATAACTCTGCAGCGCGACGTAGTTAGCCAAGATCTCCCTGCAATTCCTTCGTCACGTTAATGGCCGTCAACAATGTCATGGACGCGATCAGGAGAACCCAGTGGAAACGCTGGTCTGGCAGCGCAGCAACGAATAAACACAACGCCAACAGAACAGCCAGCGGCAACCAGAACATTGCCACGGCAAGTGCGGCCGCCAAGGCGATCGCAGGCACCTGAGTCGATGGCGACATTCCCGAGGTCTGCAAGGCAGATCATCCCTATGAATTTCGAGCCAACACGCTCAACGCGCCGACAAGGCTATTGCGAACTTGAGCCCGCATCCTGCGACCCTCCCCGCCCCTTGCGCATGGAAAACAGCTTTGTCAATCCATCGAACCAGAAGCGGACGTACGGATTGGCCCAATAAACACACCAGAGCATTCCATGGTGTCTCCTGTGAAAACGTACCACTCCCTGGGAGGCAAACCCTTGGGCCCAAGCAACTTCGCCCACCTGTCAGACAAGCTCATTGACTCATCCACCCAAAGTCCTTTGCCAATATTCTGCTCACACGTCGCAACATATCCCGGCGCCAGCCAGACTGAACAATTCGCACCTACCGCGCGCAGACCGTAGTCCAGGTCACCCATGCCGTGTAAATGCCGCATCGAGATTGCCGACGATGCGGCTCCACGCTTCGTGGAATCAACACACAATTGCCGTTGAAAGTGTCACAGCGTATCGGCACGCTAGAAGGCGACACCCTGGAAAGAGCACCCGGATTCCACCTCGATACCTTGCGCCAGCCACCGTAACTCATTGTCCCCTGAACCGGGTCGGAGAGTAGCCCCTGGCCCTACGATGGCTGTCGCTTGTCCGCTTCTCCGAAGATCAATGGCCGTATCGACGAGCAACCGAAGGGAGCCGGGCAGCAGCCGCGTGTCGTCATTGATCCAGAAGAAGTAGTCAAAATCCTGCGACAACGCCGCGTCGAACGCCTTGCGCATGCCGCCTGTCCAGAACAATTGCCCGGAACCCGGCAGTATCCTGACATCCGGGTATCGATCGGCTACCGCTCGAGTTGTCCCATCCGTAGACCCGTCGTCAACGAGGAATACGGACAAAGCGAAGGAATCATCATCCAGCCCCTGCCGATAAATCGGCTCGAAGCATGCCAAAGTGTGCTGGACCCGGTTGTGGCAAGATCATCAGGAAGGCGATTTGAACTAGTGGAGGCATGGGAAAAGAACAGCCGATCTAGGCCCCGCACATCCCGGAGCAGTCTCGTTCGCCTTGCGTCATCAACTTCTTATCCAAAGGTGGGCTGGTTGGGCAAGGAGTTCCGCGTCATTTGCTTCCCGGAGTGGCTGCTGTCGATCCCTGCCACGGCGGACCGCATATCAACTTCGACCTGCGAAACCGTCACCGCTGGGACTCCTGCGACTATGGCGTTGTCCGCCACGTTCCTGGTCACTACTGCCCCGGCCGCTACCACTGCGTTCTTTCCTATGGATATCCCGGGCAGAATAATTGCTCCAGAACCGATCCATGCATTTTCGCCGATACTCACAGCCTTACGGACGCTCTCGCGGCGTCGCTCCACACTTACGTTGTGAGTCTGCGACGTGATAACCACCTGGGCAGCGATCATGGCATTGTCCCCGATCGTCACGCCGCCTCCACCCCAGATATGCACGAATTCAGCAATGGCGACGTTCCGCCCGATGACAACCTGTTTCGGAGAGTGCACCACAACACGGGAGTAGATTCTTGAATCGACGCCCAGACCGCCGAGGCGATAGTTCCACAAGTTCCAGCGAATATGGTCGACTGCAAGCCTCACGGCGCGCAGCTCATTCAATTTGTATATTACGAGAGCCATGAGTCGCCACGCGCTGGCTCATGAAATCCCTTCTTTTCACGGTAGAGACCAACACATCTCACCTTTCAACCGAACCAATCGCCATGCTCGCCCATTTTACCGGGAAGTCGCGCGTCCAAGCAGCGAGAAAATGGCCTTTCGGTGCTCGTTTCTCCACGCGGCAATCAAGATTGCCACTGACGCCAATGCAGCAACGGTCAGATAGGTGGGTACACCTGACGAGCCACGAGACATCTCGCTGCCGACCCGCACCGAGATCAAGTGCCCGCAACAACAATGGCAACGAGCCATCGGCTCTCACGCGGCAAGATCTGCGACAACGGAATATTGAATTCCCTCTGAAACGCAATCATGACGACCGCGCTCCCCGCGCCCAAAGAAATTGCCGAAGCCGCCAATACCCCGTTGGCGCCGAACATGACACCGAGACCCAGACCGAGCACGAGATTCAGCACTCCAATGACAACCTGTGCCGCCACGGGCCATTTCGCGCGTCCAAGCGCAAGGTAGAGAAAGTAGGCTGGAGCAACCATCGTGTTAAGCGCCCACCCGAGAAGACTGAAGAGCGCAGTCGTCAAAAAACCGGCGTCCCATCTCCCTATCCAGAAATACAAGAGAAACGGCAGGACAATGGCAATCCCGCGTAATACGGAATTGTCAGAAACACGAGCAGGCGATAGGCAGCCGAGTACGTATCCCTGGTTCGAGACGGGTCGGGATTTTCTGCGGCCACATATGGCACGAGCATCTGATATGCAGAAACGATGACCGCCCTGAACTGCGTCATCATTCGATTGGCCATCTATAGTAGCCGGTCATCGCCAGACCACCGTAAAGCGACAACAGCATTTTAATCGTCGGATCGAACAGCATTTGGCCAACCGTGGCCAACTGCAGGGCACCGCCAAACCGCAGCATCTCCCGCGCTCGATACCAATCCCAACGTACCCAGGCGCGTACCGGTTGACGCAACACGAGGGCAACAGCCCCTCCGGACGCAAGAACAACACAAATCGCCTGCAGAACCTGGGCAATCGCCAGCCCGGTCAAGCCAATACTTGGCACAAGCAGATAGGCTGCCAGAAGCTGTACAACACCGCCGGTCACGGCAATTCCGGCGCGCATGTCCGTGCGCTGAGCACCGTCAGGGCTGGACAAGAGCAGCGTTCCAATCATGGAAATCCACAGGCATGCGAGGCCGAATGGCAGCAGCTCGCGCGCGGCACCGAGCGCGCTGGGATCCTTGATGACATTCTCAAGAACGATCCACAAAACCGGAAACAACAGGGCACAAAGTGCCGCCATGACGACCCCAACCGCCGTGACAGCCATGCCGATCGTGCCCGCAGCGCTACCCGCTTCCCCCTTGCCCAGATCGACCGCCACGAACCGGACTATACCCCCGCCCATACCCAGATCCGCCAGTCGGCCCAGTGAAGCGCTCGCCATGACGATGGACCAGATTCCGATCTGCTCGATCGCGATGTAGCGGGTAGCAAACCGATATAGCTCAAAAAGCAATCCTGCCGACACAACTACCTGTAGTGCAGAGGAGAGGGCGTTCCGGACCAACCGCCCAAGACTCATGCACCGTCTTCCGCAACTTGATCAACATATGGTCGCGCGCGCTGGGCCAAAGGGGCGGATAATTGCTGGTAACTTCATTTTGCAGATTTCCCATGCCCTGCCTGCGAAGCCACGCAATCAGCGAGGGAAAGATGAAATAGGCGAAATTTGCAAGCACATCCCGGATGATCGTGGTGATTGAAGGCTGGCTTCGCCGGTACTTGACCAGACCTTCGACCTTGAAATGCCGGCGCTGGGCAGCATCGGCCACCCACGCAGGGTGTAAGGAACACCAGGTGCTCGGCACAAATGCAGTACAGGTTTCTTGCGCGATGGAGTCTCCATGGCCAGGACCGTGCATTTCCCGTAGCCAGGATCAGCAGCCCTCCAGGACGCAATGCTTGTCGGCATGCCACGAGAAACCGCTCTGGATTGTCGACATGTTCGATGACATCGAACGCCGTAATCACGTCAAATTGCTGTCGATGCGACTCGAGCGCATCGAAATCACGACCAATGATATCGACCCCCTCCCTCATGGCACGGTGTATCGCGCTCTCGTTTATCTCGATGCCGAATTTTTGCCAGCTTTTTCCCAGCATTCTCAGGAATCCACCGTCGAAACATCCGATATCAAGGACACTGCCGCCATCCTGTGCCGACAAGGCCGCCACCGTCATGAGCCAGTCCGGTCGATTCAGTTCGGGGGTTTGCCAGACATCTGCGTCTGCCTGACGATAGAGGCTGTCCAGGTCTTCCTTGCCGAGCTTCGGATATTTGAAAATCAGACCACAGCGTCGGCACTCCCAAAGAAAACCGCCCGGCACTGGCGAATCCAGAACGCGGCCGGCAAACATGGCAGCGTCCGGAATGCGACCAACAGCGACAGCGGACTCGGACTCGCATCCCGGGCAATGCGCGACTGATGCACCAGTACCGGCCACTTGTAGTGTTCCTAGCGCCTGAATATCGCGTCAAGATAGATGACGTGCCCATCGGCAGCATAAACCTGCCCCAGATTCCCGGCGTAGCTGAACCCGGCCGAATCCAACTCGGCAAACACCTCGCTGAACGTGCTCTGGCCTTCATACAGCGTATCGAGCGAGACTTCGACCATGCATGCGGCTGTCGCGGCCAGTGTCTTCCTGGCGCCGCGCAGCACCTGCTTCTCGAATCCCTGGACATCGAGCTTGATCAGCAAAGGATGCACCATCGCATCCGACAACTCCCGCACGACGTCGTCCAGAGTCCGGACCTCGACCTTCAGCGACTGCTGCTGCGCAGTAAAGGGATAGAGCGCCCTGGAATAATCAGTCGTACGGAGCAAGGACGAGGAAGGCGTATGCTCGGTATGCGCATGCATGTCGGTGGTGCCTGTGGTCTCCCCGAGTGCGCAATTGAACGTCCGGACGTTGCTCTCCCCGGCAGCCCAGGCAGCGAGCTTTGCGTAGGGCTCTGGCAGCGGCTCGAAGCAGTAGAACGAGGCGTCCGGAAAATGCGTCCTGAACTCCCTTGCGAACTGCCCCGTGTTTGCCCCGACGTCAACAATGGATCGAAGCTGCAGGTTCTTCAGGCCCATCAGCGTGTACTGCGGATTCTGCGAATTGCGCTCAAGGTGAAAGCCGGCAGCCGAGAACATTGACTTCACCATCCGCTTCCACGACATCTTCAGTTCCTTAATCCACGTGAGATCGATACGACTCGAGGTGTAACGGCAATTGCAGTCTGCATGCCTGCACCTGGGTGCCCTGCAGAAACAGCCTGAGCTCGAGGGGCTAGAGGCGCTCTTGTCCCCAGCTGGCTCGAAAGAAGGCCACAAATATCGAGACGAGCATTCCGCCAACCAGCCCGGCGAACAACCAGATGATCAAACCGGGAGACGACGTGCAGGATGTTGGCGGCCTCGGTCATCTCGACCATGAAGGTGGAGCGTCCGCTGGCGAGGTCGTCCGACGCGCCGATGCGCGTGAAGATCTGGTCGATCTCGCCGAGCGCCGCTGCTTGCGCCGGGACGAAGCTGCCGACATGCGCGAGCAGCGCGATCAGCGCGACCTGGCGCATGTAGGTGGATTTGCCGCCCATGTTCGGGCCGGTGATCAGCAGCATGCGGCGCGCATCGTTGAGCGTGGTGTCGTTCGGCGTGAAGTTGCTCGACTTGTGCTTCCACCACCGGATGGCGGCCCTGTGCTGATGCTGATCTGCGGCTCGTCGGTGAATTGCGGCGCGCTGAAGATTCAGCGTCGCGGCGCGCTCGGCAAACGTGGCGAGCACATCGAGTTCGGCGATCGCGGCGGCGATGCGCTGCAGCTGCGGGATGAACGGCGCGAGCTGGTCGAGCAGTTGTTCGTAGAGAAACTTCTCGCGCGCCAGCGCGCGTTCGTTGGCGGACAGCGCCTTGTCCTCGAAGGTCTTCAGTTCCGGCGTGATGTAGCGCTCGGCATTCTTCAGCGTCTGGCGGCGGCGGTAGTCGTCCGGCACGTTGGCGCTTTGCGCGTGCGTCACCTCGATGTAGAAACCATGCACGCGGTTGTATTCGACTTTCAGATTGGCGATGCCGGTGCGCGCGCGTTCGCGTGCTTCCAGCGCGAGCAGGAAATCGCCGCAGTTGGTCTGGATGCCGCGCAGTTCGTCCAGCTCGGCATCGAAGCCGTCGGCGATCACGCCGCCTTCGCGCAGCACGGAGGACAGGTTCGGCGCTGCAGCGTGTGCTCGCAGGATGCGAGACGAGCTGCGCATCGGCCTGCAGCGCGATCGGCCAGATTGTTTGATGAGCGGCGCATCGGCATGCGGCAAGCATCGGCATGCAGTTGCGGCAATGTCGTCGAGCGTGTCGCGCAGGCCGGACAGGTCGCGCGGGCGCGCACTGCGCAACGCGATGCGCGCGGTGATGCGCTCCACGTCCACGCAGGGTTTGAGTTGCTCGTGCAGCCTTGCGCGCTGACAGCTCGCGCGAGTTTGTCCGACCGCATCCAGCCTGGCATTCAGCACAGCGCGGTCGCGCAGCGGATGATGCAGCCAGTGATGCAGCAAGCGGCTGCCCATGTTGGTCGCGCAGGTGTCGAGCAGCGACAGCAGCGTGGGGGCGGGCTCGCCGCGCAGGGTCTGCGGTGATCTCCAGATTGCGCCGTGTCGCGGCATCCATGCGCACATAGCGGTCCGCGCTGTACACCTGCAAGGCGCGGATGTGGCTGATGGCCTGTCCCTGGGTCAGCCTGGCATAACCGAGCAGCGCGCCGGCGGCTTCCAGACCGACGCTGAAATCATCGCAGCCGAAACCGGCCAGGTCGAGCGTGGCGAATTGCTGGCACAGCGCGCGCCGCGAAGATTCAAGTTCGAAATGCCATTCGGGCAAAGTTTTTTTCGGGGCATTGAATTGCGGCGCGGCAACATTCTCCGCGAGCAGGATCTCCGAGGGCTGCAGGCGTTCCAGTTCGGCGGGCAGATTCGCGGCGGATGTTTCGCATGACAAAGAATTGTCCCGAGGCCAGATTCAGCCAGGCCAGCCCCAGCTTGCCCTGCCGTTCATGCAGCGCCAGCAACAGGTTGTCGCGCTTCTCTTCGAGCAACGCGGAATCGGTCAGCGTGCCGGGCGTGACGATGCGCACCACCTTGCGCTCCACCGGGCCCTTGCTGGTGGCGGGGTCGCCGATCTGTTCGCAGATCGCGACCGACTCGCCCAGCTTGACCAGCCGCGCCAGATATTGCTCGGCGGCGTGATAGGGCACGCCCGCCATCTTGATCGGCTGACCCGTTGGACGCGCCGCGCTGGGTCAGCGTGATGTCGAGCAGCTTGGCCGCGCGCACTGCGTCGTCATGGAACAACTCGTAGAAATCGCCCATGCGGTAGAACAGCAGCATGTCGGGATGCTGCGCCTTGATGCGCAGGTATTGCTGCATCATCGGCGTATGATTCCCGGTCACATGCTGCGCAATACCGGCGTTGGCTGCGTCGGCAACTTCTCGCCTGCCAGTTACGGGATGTATCGGCGTTGCCTCTTTGCCGCCTTGGTCTTGCTTTGCCTGTGACCGGGAATGGATATCGGTCATGATGTCAACCGTGCACCACATAACGGCCGGAAAATTCGACGGCCGGCCGGTTGTCCTGCGTGATGACGGCGTCGAGTGATATCCGCGCGCGGCCATGTTTTTTCAGCGTGCGCAAAAATTTCCTGAAAGCATCTTCGTCCAGACGACACTCGGCATGCAGGTCATGCTCGACCGGATGCAAATAACGGATGCTGCTTTCCTGGATGACGATGTGTTTGTGCAGCCGGGCTTCGGCAAGCTTGAGATGCAGCAAACCCCAGCCGCACAACACGGCAAGCGAGTAGAGGCTGCCGCCGAACGCGGTGCTTTTATGATTGATGTTCGGAGCCAGCGGTGCGTCAAGTTTCAGGCTTGCGCCATCATAGCCTGCGACGCGGATACCCATTGCCCTCGAGATCGGGATCTCGTTGTGCAATATTTGTTCCAGTGCCGCAGCCCGAATCATGTTCAGGCTCTGGAAGATTTCAGGCCGCCGGTCAGGTGCGGTGCCATCACCTGCAGCAGCAGCGGATGGATGTTGGGATTGCCCGCGCAAAGATGTCCGGTCTTGAGGAAAGTGTCCGAGCCGTGCAGGTCGCTGACCATGCCGCCCGCTTCGGTGATCAGCAGCGTGCCTGCGGCGATGTCCCAGGGTATGAGGCCGGTCTCGAAGAATCCGTCGTAGCGTCCGGCCGCCATCCACGCCAGGTCCAGTGCGGCGGAACCGGGGCGGCGCAGGCCGGCGGTCTTTTGCATCAGGTCCTTGAAGATCGCGAGGTAGGCATCCAGGTGTTCGAAACTGGTGTAGGGGAAACCGGTGCCGATCAGGCTGTCGGCCAGATGCAGGCGTTTGGTGACGCGCAGGCGTTTGTCGTTGAGGAACGCGCCGCGTCCGCGCGTGGCGGTGAACAGTTCATTCTTGGTCGGGTCGTATACCACGGCCTGGGTGATGACGCCCTTGTGCTGCAATGCGATGGATACGGCGAATTGCGGCAAGCCGTGCAGGAAATTGGTCGTTCCATCCAGCGGATCGATGATCCAGAGGTACTCCGATTCGCCTTGGCTGCCGCTCTCTTCTGCTAGAATCGCGTGGTCCGGATAGGCATCCAGCAGGGTCTGGATGATGGTTTGCTCGGCGGCGCGATCCACTTCGCTGACGTAATCCGCGTGGGATTTTTTGGTGATGGTGAGGTGGTCGATCTTGTCGGCGGAGCGGTGGATCAGATTGCCGGCGCGACGCGCGGCCTTCACCGCGATGTTGAGCATGGGATGCATTTTGGTACGACCTTTTTAATGAGCTGGAGAAATCCAGCGCGTATTTTAGTTGGAATCGCGTTTTGAATAAACACAATCCTTTTTTAAATATACGGGTCGTGCTCAGCCATACCACCCATCCGGGCAACATCGGCGCGGCGGCGCGCGCGATGAAGACGATGGGTCTGCGCCACTTGTATCTGATCAATCCGCGCCATTACCCCGACCCCCAGGCAGAGGCGATGGCGGCGGGCGCAGATGATGTGCTGCGCGATGCGGTGCTGTGCAATTCCATCGACGAAGCCCTGCACGGCGTGGTGTTCACGGTGGCGATGACTGCGCGGCTGCGCGATATTTCCATCGAGGTGAAAACGCCGCGCGAGGCGATGCCGCTGTTGTTGCAACAGGCCGCTGCGCAGCCGGTGGCGGTGCTGTTCGGCACCGAAATGTCCGGCCTGACCAATGAAGAGATAGGCAAGGCGCAGGTGTTGGTGAACATTCCCGCGCACCCGGAATTTTCTTCGCTCAATATCGCCGCTGCGGTGCAGGTGATGGCTTATGAACTGGTCGTGGCGGCGCAAAATTATTTGCCCGGCGAACCTGAGATCCATCCTGCGCCGCATGAGCAGGTGGAAGGATTCTTTGCGCAAATGGAAAAGACCCTGTTCGAGATCGGATTTCTCACCACGCAAAATCCGGCGCGCCTGATGCAGCGGCTGCGCCGATTGTATGCGCGGGCCCGGCTCGAGCAGGAAGAGATCAATATCCTGCGCGGCATATTAAGCGTTGCCACCGAGTATAATGCGCGCCTCAGGGCCCGCTACCAAAAGGACAACCCGGGGATTTCCCAACACAACGATGTCCCGAAACACCCATGATATTCAAGAATATTCGTGAAGACATAGCCAGCGTATTCGACCGCGATCCGGCCGCGCGCAGCACTTTCGAAGTGCTGACCTGCTATCCGGGTTTGCATGCGCGCGTCATTCACCGCATGACGAATACCCTGTGGAATGCCAACCTGAAATGGCTGGCGCGCTTTCTGTCGCATATCGCGCGGTGGCTTACCGGAATCGAGATCCATCCCGGCGCAACCATCGGGCGGCGCTTCTTCATCGACCACGGCATGGGCGTGGTGATCGGCGAGACCGCCCATATCGGCGATGATGTCACGCTCTATCATGGCGTCACCCTGGGCGGCACCTCATGGAAGGAAGGCAAACGCCATCCGACGCTGGGCAACGGTGTGGTGGTGGGGGCGGGTGCAAAGATACTCGGCCCGATCAGCATCGGCGACGGTGCGAAGATCGGTTCCAATGCGGTGGTAGTCAAAGATGTTCCCGCCGGTGCGACCGCGGCGGGTATCCCGGCGCGGATTCTGGATGAAGAAAGGAAAAGCGCCGGCGGTTTTAACGCCTACGGCATCGGCAACGACCAGAACGATCCGGTCAACAAGGCGCTGCATGGCCTCATCGGGCATAGCGTGACGGTGGATCAGCGTATCGAATTCATCTTGAAGCAGCTCGAAAAGATGGGTGTGCCATTGGATGAGGAGCGCGCCACCGCCGACAAATTCGACCCCAATCACCTGAACAAGATTGTTGACTAAAAAACATGGTTATTCTATTATCCCAGTCGTCGGTATTCACTGCGCATCAAAGGCTGCATTGAATGATCGAACTCGTTATTAACGACTGGGAGATGACATGCGATTAACCACCAAAGGACGATTTGCCGTGACAGCAATGGCTGACCTCGCGATGCGCGGCGGTAAAGCGCCGGTGACGCTGGCGGCAATCAGCGAGCGCCAAAAGATTTCGCTTTCTTATCTGGAGCAATTGTTCGGCAAGCTGCGCAGAAACAAGATCGTCGAAAGCGTGCGCGGGCCGGGCGGCGGGTATTATCTGGCGCGTCCAAGCAGCAAGATATCCATCGCGGAAATCGTGATCGCGGTGGACGAACCGCTGGATGCAACCAAGTGCGGCGGCAAAGCCAACTGCAATGGCGACAACCAGCCATGCATCACCCATGAATTGTGGATGGGGCTGAACGAGAGCATATTGGATTACCTGCAGGCGGTCTCTTTGCAACAATTGGTGGATGACAATCAAAACAAACGCAATCTCAAAGCCCCGGCTATTTCCATGAGCAAAATGATCAAGCCGGTGAGTGTCCCTGCATAGTGTTCCATGCCGGAGGGGGCCGGCTTAAACGGCCCCTTGCATGGCGTACTCCGCGTCACGTTGATACATCCGTAGCTGACGGATAAAATCATCCCACTTGCTTCACAGAAAGTCGGGGCTTGCCGTAGCGGCAATTCCTGTCGGCTGTCCGTTTGGCAACCAACCCCGGGTTGCCGTGCTCAAAGCTTGCCGTGCAGCTTAAGTCAGGCCCTTAAAAAGATGCTGTAGAAGAACGCATGAATATGGTCAAACTTTTTTGCAGCATATCCAATCGCTGGCTGTATCTGGCCGGCGCCCTGTTTGCCGGCGGCCTGATGGGTTTCGGCCTGTACCTGCAATACGTCGAACACCAGGATCCGTGTCCGTTGTGCATGGTGCAGCGCGTGATCTTCATCGCCATACTGGCGGTGTTCGCGCTCGCCGCGCTGCATGGACCGAAACGTTTGGGAGAGCGCGTTTATGCCGCACTGATCGTATTGCTGTCGCTGGCCGGAGTGGGTGTCGCGGCGCGCCACATCTGGATCCAGCATCTGCCCAAGGACCAGGTTCCCGCCTGCGGCCCGGGACTGGATTACATGCTGGAAACCATGCCGATGTCCAACGTGCTGAAAGAGTTGATGCACGGCTCCGGCGAATGCGCGGCAAAGGGATGGACTTTCCTTACCCTCGGCATCCCCGAATGGTCGCTGTTGTGCTACATCGCTTTGGGCATATGGGCGGTGCTGATAGCCAGCAGGACGAAACAGTCGTAAGCTTCATTCCGCATATATCGATTTTCAGGTTGGACCAGTTTTCCCTGATCTGATCCGAACAGGGAAGACGTTAATGCGGAGCGCTCCATGAATCTTAAAGAATTATTTTCATCATACAAGCCGAGTTTCGATCCCGTTCCACTAACAGAAAAAATCCGCGCCGGCCTGGCAGCAATGGCCGGCATTTTGTTGTTGGGATTGGCGTTGCGATTCCTGCCTCATAGCGGTTATCCGCCTATCATGCTGGCCGCGTCGGGTGCAGCTGCAGTTCTGCTCTATGCAGTGCCGCATAGTCCGATGGCACAACCGTGGCCGCTGGTGGCAGGCAACCTGCTTTCCGGTATGGTCGGTTGGGCCTGCAGCCTGCTGATTCCCGATCCGGTCATGGCTGCGGGCTTTGCTGTCGGCATCTCGGTATTGCTGATGCACCTGTCGCATTGCCTGCATCCGCCCGGCGGCGCGATGGCGATGATCATGGTGTTGGGGGCCAACCAGTTCCATCAATATGGCTGGGAATGGGCTGCGGGCACGGTAGTCGCCAATACCATCGTTTCGCTGTTGCTGGCGCTGATCATCAACAATGTGATTCCCGGCAGGCATTATCCGATGCGCCACGCAGTCAGGTCTCCGCTTCGTCAACCGGCGGGGAGCGCGCAGCTCGACCAGGAAGATATCGAATGGGCGCTGACGCGGATGGACGGCGTCATCGACGTGGGCGAACAGGATCTGCTGAATATCTACCAATTGGCATCCGGACATGCGAAGGAGCGCGCAGCCAAATAGGTCGTGGAGTTGTCCGCGAGCGGAGCGGAATCGGACGCGCACCCGCAGAAGCAGCGGTCACGCGCTGCTGCTGTGGGGATAGTGCTGACAACTCACGCAAAGCGGAAACCTACCTGATCCACACAGTCTTCGCATTCACGAATTCATGTATCCCCAGCCTGGACAGTTCCCGTCCGTAGCCTGAAGCCTTCACGCCGCCGAAGGGCAGGCGCGGGTCGGATTTGACCAAGCCGTTGATGAAGGTGCAGCCGGCCTGTATCTGTGCCGCCAACTGCTCGGCGCGCGCCGTGTCTTTGCTCCATATCGACGATCCCAGCCCGAAGGGAGTATCGTTGGCGATGCGCAGCGCATCCTCCTCGCTCGCGGCACGGATCACGATCGCCACCGGGCCGAACAGCTCTTCATGCCAGGCGCGGGTTTTGGCAGTTACACGGTCCAGGATCGATGGCTGGTAGAAAAATCCCTCCCGCGCTACCGCCTTGCAGCCGGACACCGCCACTGCGCCTTGTGCGATGGAATCGGTGACTTGTTGATGCAAGTTCACGCGCAGGTCGAGGCGCGCCATAGGTCCGATCTGCGTGGCATCGTCCATCGGGTCGCCCAGCTTGAGCGCATCCACTTTTGTTTTGAAGCGGCGCAGGAACTCATCCGCGATCTGTGGTACGACGATGAAGCGCTTCGCGGCGATGCACGATTGCCCGCAATTGAGGAAACGCGAGGCCACCGCCGTATCGACTGCGAGCTCCAGATCGGCATCGTGCAGCACGACGAACGGGTCGGAACCGCCCAGCTCCAGCACGCACTTCTTCAGATGCTGGCCGGCGCTGGCCGCGACCTTGCGTCCCGCGGCTTCCGATCCGGTGAGCGTGACCGCATGCACATGAGGACTGGCGATCGCATCGGCCACCTGGCCGGCTTCTATCATCAGCGTGGTAAACAATCCTTCCGGCAAACCGCTGTCGCGGAACACCGCTTCGATTGCAAGCGCGCACTGCGGCACATTCGATGCGTGTTTCAGCACCAGCGCATTGCCCGCCATCAGGGCCGGCGCGGCAGCGCGAAACACCTGCCAGAACGGAAAGTTCCACGGCATCACGGCAAGCACCACGCCTAGCGGGTAATACGCGACATAGCTTTTTCCGGCATCCGATTCCATCGCATCGGCGCGCAAAAAATCTTCGCCATGCTGCGCGTAGTAGTCGCAGACACTGGCGCACTTTTCGACTTCGGCGCGTGCTTCGCGCAACAGCTTGCCCATTTCCTGCGTGATCAGGGTCGCGTACCGGTCACGCTGAGCGCGCAACCGGGCCGCCGCATCGCGCAGCACTTCGGCGCGCCGCGCAAAAGGAGTCTGTGCCCAAGTCATCTGCGCGCCGTGGGCTGTTGCAAGTGCCTGCTTCAGGCGATGATCATCCCAACTGCCATGGTTTTGAATCAGTTGATTGGAGTATGGGTTGAAGCTTGAATAGGGCATGCTAACCAGTGAGAACGGCGCGCACGCTGGGGCGCTCGCTGATGCGCGAGAACCATTTGGCCAGATTCGGGTGCGCGCCGCGCCAGTCGCGCTCGGCCTGGCGCAGATCCAGATAGATCAGCGCGCTCACCAGCGCCAGGTCGGCCAGCGTGATCGCAGAACCCTCGCACCATTCGTTTTGTCCGAGTTGCCCGGACGCAAAAGACAGCGCGCGCGTGATGGCGCTGTTATGCACGGTGATGGTGCTGGCTTGCTGATGTTCTGCTGGGCGCATATTCTCGGTGCGCACCACGACAGCCGAATCCATGATGCCATCCGCCAGCGCTTCCCAGCGCTTGACCCGCATCCGCGCCAGCGCACTGGTGCGCGGGATCAGGATCGGGGTGTCATTCAGCGTGTCGGCATAATCCGCGATCACCGGCGAATCGAACACGCAGGTTTCGTCATCCAGTATCAGTGCCGGTATGCGCCCGAGCGGATTGACGCGCGCCACCTGGCTGCCGGGCTCGCGCGGCGGATCGACGAGATAGTCATGGCGGATGTTCTTTTCCAGCAGCACCAGGCGCGCCTTGCGCACGTAGGGGCTGGTATTGGTGCCTAGCAGTTTCATGGAATGTCTCCGGGTGGGCAGTTGTAATAATGGTGATGGGTATGGTCAGGGTGATTGTCGAACAACACGATGATCGCCACAACCGTGGGTAGCATCATAGAACGATAGATTATTTTTGAACAGACGCCCTATCCCCGGAACGCGGCGTAACCATCCCGGGCGCAACAGCCGATGCCGCGAAGAATCCCCACAAAGATTTCCGGGGACATCGTCCGCTCGCCCAGGAGCGGTTTAGCCGCGTGAAATGAACCTAACCCCGCATCGAGGCATTTTCATCATGCCAGCGGTGGTCATGGCGGTGACGGTGCGGCAGGAAATGGTGGTCGAATGTCTTTTGCTGGTCCGGAGTCAGCACGCCATAGAACTTGCGCACGACTTCCGCATGTTCGGACATGAGTTTTTCACGCGATTTCATCCGGTCCAGCATTTTATCGAAGCGATCGGGTGTGCTCATATCCTTCCAGTCCTGATGCCCCGGTTTGCCCATTACGGGTTTATCCATTGTTGACCGGTTTCATCCTGTTCGAGAAATCGGTCCATGCTGCTTCCTGCGCAGACGTGAGTTTGAGGGTGTCATGCAATTTGGCCATATGCTTTTCAAAATGTTCAGCCCGGTCGCGATGGTGTTCAGCGCTCCAGGAATGATCATATTCGCCTTCAGAGGCCAGGACCGATGCGGATGCAAGCATCAAGCCAAAGGTTACAAACAATGCTCTGAATGATACGGTTATTCATCTTCCTTCTCCTTGGTGTTTAAGTACGAGACCGAATATTAGGATCAAGTCGTAAGAAAAGTGTGAGTGCAGGATGCGGAAGTGTAATGATTTGTTTCAGGATCACGGAGGCAACCGCGCAGTTGCCAGCCCCGCACCGGGCAGCTTATGAGCGATCCGTACCGGGTTGGCATCCCGCCCCGCTGTACGGTGCGATCCGGGCTTATTTGTTCACTTTGTCCTGCAGTGACTGCCCGGTCTTTTCCAGCGCATGGCCGCCTTTTTCCAGCGTTTCACCGGCCACGTCCTTGAGTTTCTCATGCAGCGAACGGGTGTCGAACGGATTGGAATAGAAGGGCACTTCGCGCCCGATATTCACCCCGAACCACAATCCCAATAACACGCCGATAAGAAAGCTTAGCAATATGGCTTTTAGTTGTTTCATCATTTTCTCCAGTGATCGATAAAAATTGCTGAGTGAAAAATGCAGGCTTCGCCTCGATCCGGCGCGCACTGCAATATCCCGGCACAACCAGGATTATAGGCTATGCGGACCCCTGGCGCGCAAAGTCAGGAAGACGCGGCGGCTCAGCACTAGAATTCATATTTGAAATACGTGATCAACCGGGCAGTGCCATAGTGGGTGTTTTCTATCAACGCTCCCGTACCGTAACCGGCCAATGCGTAAAGGGGCTTGTCCTTGGCATCGCCGTTGGAAAAATACACCGCAGCGATCGCATACAATATCGGCATGTATTTTTCCGCCCGGGTCTGGAAAACATATTTGTCAAAATTTTTCTGCATTTCCTGCATGGCCCGGTTGCTTTCATCTTGCAGGCGTTTCTGTTCTTGCGTCTTGGAGGCCAATTCATCGATTTTCTTTTGCGCTTCCGAGAGGTTCTCGCCGCCCTGCATCAACAGCTTCTTGAGCTCCTCGACTTCCTGGTTGCGCTGCCTGATATTTTCATCTTCCTTGTCGGCCATCTGATTCAGCGTATCGCTGATGATTTGCAGCCGGTTGATCGATTCCGCCTTTTGATTATTGTCGTCCTCGGCCAGTGCGGCAGTGAAACTAATGAGTGATAGCGAGCAGGTCCACACGAATCTGATCGAGAAGCTTTGCAATCGCGCGTAATTTTTCACCATTGTTCATCCCCTCCGTATTGAGCTTGTCAAGCTTGTCGACGGCGATTTTTGCCTGATCAATGTCGTGCTTGCCCTTGGTCAGCGCCGCGTCCAGATCAGCGGTCTTCTTTTCAATTTCCGCGTTTAACTGCGAAATCCTTATTGTGTTTTGCGCTACGGTTTTTTGAAGCTCCCTGTTTATTTCCAGGAGATTGGTTGCGCAAGAGTTCGTCAACGCGCAGAAAGGGACACCGCTGAACCTTGCAATGCCTGCCGTGGCTGCACACCCGACCACAAACGAAAGAATGATAATCAATATTTTCATGATGTATCCCTATCTCCGATCCGCTCCGGATGGATCGGTGTCGATTTATTTAAAGCGGTGAACCCGGGTTGCCGGAGTCGGATCATTCTATGGCAATTCGCCGCACGCATAAAATGAAATCGTCTTCGCTGCCTTTTGTCAGGTTCTTGTGAAGTAACGCGAAACCGGAGCCTATAATTGAATGAAATATACCCGGTGTTTCACCGGGAGCGATGAGCAGTCTCCGATCAGACTCATTGCGAACCTGTGGGAAATGGAACGAGCATGACTGGCCCTGGAAACAGGCGGGCCATTTGCTCTGCCACGCTGCCGAGCATCAGGCGCTGAAAGCCGCGGCGGCCATGTGTTCCCAGCACCAGCAGTTCTGCCGGCCAGCGCGAGGCTTCCTGGGCAATCGCTTCTGCGACATGCTGGGTCGGTGTTTCGGTTTCTGTCAGCGCAGCTTCTGCTTCGAATCCTGCTTCCCGAACCATTTTGAGTGCAGCCGCGACAGTTTTTTCACCCGCACTGCGCCGCGCCGCAGAGATCGCATCGGTGTCGACGGCAAGTTCCGGGCCGATCGGCAGCCAGCTCATGTCCACGACGTGAACAATGCGCAATTTGGCCGACAAGTTTTTGGCGAGTTCGATCGCTTGATTCAGCGCATGCCGGGAAGTGTCGCTTCCATCCACTGCCACCAGAATTTTCGAGAACATAGCTATCTCCTTTCTATATCAATAATGCGCGTAATGTATCGATAAACCGGGCATTGTCCTCGGGCAGTGAGGTGGTCACGCGCATGAACCCTTTGCCCAGTTTCGGGTCACCCAAGGGTTTGACCAGGATCCCCTTGGCCGCCAGGGCCTCGGCCAGTTGCGCCGCATCATGCGGTGCGAAATCGGCGAGGAAGAAATAGGTTTCAGTCGGATAGGTGCGCACGTCCAGGGTTTGCAACTGCTTCGCGAGTTCACCGGCCCAGGCGCGCAACTGCACAGCGCGCGCACTGACCTTGTCTTCATGCCGAAGTGTCGCGATGGCCGCCGCCTGGCTGGGACGCGCGAGCGGATAGGCGTCGTTGTGGCCGTTCAAATCGTCGGCGATGGCTTCGGGCAATATCGCGTAGCCGACCCGGAAGCCGGCCAAGCTGTGTGCTTTGGACAGGGTGCGCGTCACCAGCAGGTTGGCATGCTCCGGCACCAGGTGCGCCACCGACTCGCCACCCAGGCCGATGAATGCCTCATCGACCAGGAAGAATGTCTTCGGGTGGCGGCGCAACAGATCCGGCAACGGCGTCATGTCGAATATGCCGCCGTTCGGGTTGTTCGGGTTCACGATCACAGCAAGCGTCGTGCCTTGCGGGATCGCCAGTTCGGCAAGATCGAACGCGAAGTCGTTTTCGGGCAGCATCCGTGTTTCGGTGTAGCGCCGGGCGATCTCGGGAAACAACATATACGTCGGTGTCAGCAAATGGACCTGCTGGCCGAAGCGATCGAACAACTGGCGCAGGATCAGTTCTGAGCCGGCGTTGATATGGATGAGCCGTTCGGGAACACCGATCTGTTCGCTGATGAGCCGGCGCAACGGCGCAGAATAGGGCTCGGTGTAGTAATTGCCGTGCGGCACTTCAGCCTGTGCTGCCGCGATCGCTTCTTCGATAGGCGGCAGCGGATTTTCACACAGCAACAGCTTGATGCCCTTGAAGGTGCCGCCGCCTTTTTCCGCGACCGTGCTCATGATTTGCGCGAGTGGCGGGAGAACATTTTCGTTCCATTCAGATACGCCATGATTCAACTCCTGAAATGAAATAACGCAATTGTGCCGATCCCTGCCAGCAACATTCGCTTTACCCTGTCTTTCTTCGAAGCTCAACCGTGCGCAGCGTCAGAATGAGACGGCGGCACAGCAAAGGGGCGCCGATAACCTCACCCCGGAGAAAATCTTGGAAACGCTTGATGTATTGAGTGCGCAGTTTCATGGTGTTTGCCCAGGCTGCTCAGACGAACTCTTCGCCGAACAATAGTGACCACGCGCTTCGGTATGCCACCTGATGTCGCGTTTCGTCTGGTAGGCGCTTCAGGAAATTCCTGTGTTTTAGATCGTATTCGGCGATCCGGTCGATACGGTCTCCGCCCAGATCCAACGCCGACAAGAACCGCTTCGGATGCGCGACGATAAGGTCGCGCCATTCGGGCTTAAGGCTGCCATCGTTTGCCCACACGCGCGCATGTCGCTGGTTGCTTAGCGGATATATCGATATAGCGTCGCCAAATGCAGTATCGAAATACAGATTCGGGAAACGCATGATCAAACTATCGACATACGCGGGCGTGTAGCGGGAGGCGCGTTCGATATAGCGTATTTGAGCCAGGTGGCACCAGATCACCCTGGCCTTCGGGTATTGTTGCAGCATTTTTTCCAGCGGCGCCAGCAATACATCTTCGATCTCATAGTGAAGCTGAAATGCCATGCCGGTTTGCTCGCTGATGCTGAACACGCGTTGTCCGATCGGGCCATCAATCGGGACGGTGGCATCGCGATCCATCTCGCCGCGTTTTGCCTGTCTGTTCGAAGGATAGTGGCGAAATTCATATTCGCCTAAAAGCATGATTTGCTTCGTCCTGGCGGCGGCTTCCTGGGCATCGAGGAATTCGTCTGTGGCCTCAGTCAAGGCCGGCGATTGCCCGCCATTCCCCACGGGGATGAAACGGTCCGGATAGCTGTCGAGCAGGCGCTCCGACAAGTCATCGTAACGAACGCCTTTTTTGAACTGGCCCTTGCCGATATCCGCGGAAAGCGCCATCAGCCCGATGTTGAGCCGGTCCATGCTCCTCGCAAAAGAATCCATGTCCAGCTTCCTGGAATTGCATGAACTTTCTATGTCTATATAGGGCAACTCGCCAGCAGCGAGAATTCTCTTCAGGCGTTTTGCGTACCCGTCTTTCAATATGGAAAAATCGACGATGTTTTGAGCGTTCCCCAGTCTTGGCATAAGGACAACAAGAGGAAGTGCACAAAACGTCTTGAGCAAGCGGCGTCGGGTAATCATCCTGAACTTAAGTTTCCTCGTGAATCAGCCCGGTTAACAGATAATATATGGACGGTTCAGCCGGCAATATCTAAGGGGCAACATGACCTTATTACTTCCCTGTCAGGGGGAATGAACTTGGGCGATAGATCAACTGACACCCGATGAACACACTAATCTTATAAATTCAAAATATCAACGCAGTAAATTACTTATATATCCAAATTGATTTTGTAATCTTCGGCGGAAACCATGGCCTGCCCCCTATGATTCACTTAATTATTCACCTATTATTCAGGTAATATTTTTGAAATGAGAGTTGGAGGATTTGTGGTTTTCATGTCCGGCTCATCCGGCTTGTTTTTCTGTCTGGATGAATTTCCACTATGAAATTTTCCTTCGGGCGCATCGCAAGCAAGTTGCAGAATTATCTCGGCCGGGCAGCCAGGGAATCCGCGGCTGACTTGCAGGGATCACCGCCGAAGACCGAATTGATCGACGTTCAACGTCGCATCAGGATATATCTGAACGCTTTATGGGGCCGCGATTTCGTCATCAAGTCGATCGGCAACGATCCCGAAAATCGCGAAACACGCCAACCTTTCATCAGGAAAGCAGCCATCCATCTGCCCAGTCATTATCACGATTTGATCCTGGGCGGCGTCACGCACAGCACCGGCCTGGAACTCTATCGTGCTGCCGCCACTCATGCCGCAGCGCACATCATCTACTCGACGCGGCGATTCTCCGATAACCTGGTCAACAAAAGGCAGCGTGCGGTGATCGCCACGATCGAGGATGCGCGGGTGGAAGCCCTGACGATACGCGAATTCCCCGGCCTCAAGCAACTGTGGATCCGACAGCATCGCGCGACGCCATCGCACAACCGCACCGCCGGCGATTATCTCGACCGGCTTGCGCGCGCATTGCTGGATGAGAACTATCAGGATGACGATCCCTGGATCAGCCGGGGCCGGTCGCTGTTCATGGGCGCACACGATCTGGAGGCATACAATTTTTCCTGGGACATGGGTTTGGCGCTCGAACAATCGTTCAAGAACAACCAAATCAAGTTCGAGGAACTCCCCGGACCGGGAGCGCCTTACCGTGATGACAACCGCTATTTATGGGCATCCGAACATGCGGATGTGATTGAGCCGATAGATATACCGTGGTTGAAGTTGCTTTCGACAAACCAAACCGTGTCCGGCACCGAGAAAGACAAAAAGCAGCCCGCAATGCAATTGCGAATAGAAAGCGCGGCCGCTGCGGATACCTACATATACCCGGAATGGGACTACCGTACCGACACCAGTACGCCTTCGTGGGTGACCTTGCGGGAGAGAAAACCCAAGACAGGCGATTTGAAAATGGTCGAAGAGATCACCGCGCAGAACAAGCATCTCATCACCCGCATGAAGAATCTTCTACTTGCCATTCAGTACAAGGGTGTGCGCCGCATCAGGAAACAACAGGAAGGCGATGAAATAGACATCAATGCGGCGATACGCGCGATGACAGACATCCGGTTGGGCAAAATGCCGGATGACAGGATCATGATGAGCTCATTGCGCAAGACCCGCGACATCTCGGTGCTGTTGCTGCTGGACCTGTCGGGTTCGGCGATTCAAAAGATCCACGGGCAGGACTATAACGTGCTGCAGCTTACCCAGAAAGTATGCGTACTGTTTGCAGATGCGATCGAGGCGGTAGGGGATCCGCTGGCGATACACGGCTTCAATTCCAACAGCCGGTTCGATGTCGATTATTTCCGGTTCAAGGATTTCGACCAGCCCTATGACGATGCCTCGAAAACCAGGATCGCCGGCATGGCCGCCGATCGCTCAACCCGCATGGGTGCGGCGGTGCGCCATGCCACGCACCACCTCAACGAGTTTAAATCCGGCAAGAAGTTGCTAATGACCATCACTGACGGGGCACCCGCAGACATCGACATGCCCGACCGGCATTACCTGCGCCATGACCTGAAGCATGCGGTCATCGAAGCCCAGCAATTCGGCATACATACCTATTGCATCGGACTCGATCCCAAGGCTGACGAATACATCTCCAGGATATTCGGCGCGAGGAACTATATGGTGGTCGATCACGTTAAAACCCTGCCCGAAAAGATGCTGCATATCTATGCAGCGCTGACCCTGTGAAATAGCCCGCGTCTTCTGCGTTGCCGTCGCAGCAGGACACGGCTACTGAAAAGCAAAACGAAGCTGAACCTTTGACTGCTATTTATTGGCTGCGTCTTTGCGTGTCTTTTCTTCCGATTCTTTGGCTTGCTGCCGGGCAACATAGTTGCGCTGTTCTTCAATCGCCTTTCCTATCGTCATGCCTTCCGGGATCGGGTCGGTTTTGTTCCCCATGCTTCCACCAGCCGCCTCCGCAATGTGCCGAATAGTAAACTGGGAAAATAAAATCCTTTCCTCGGGGGTTAGTTTCTGCAGGGATGGCTTTACAGTGGTACTCCACTTTGAAATATCAGTGGGCACTTTGGTGTCGTGGGGGTCGCCGCATGCGGCAAGTAACAAGGTGCAGCAAAGTACACAAAATATTTTCACGGCAAAGTCCCTTCCTCTATTGTTGCCGGCGGCAGCGGGCGTGAGCAAAAAGCGTGATATGGGGTTGGCGTGCCGATGCAGATCCATAGGCGGGTCGATCAGCTGCAATGTTTGAGATAGAGCCCATGCTTTCTTATGGAACCAACCTGGAATGACGCTTGTGTACTTCCATCAGAGCGGCCAGAACGGGCTTGGGGAAGCCTTGGCGGTCACCCCGTTCGTCCAGGATGATGGTGCCGAGATAATTCTGCAGCTCGACATAACCCCACATCAGCGAGATTTTTTCTCCAATGCGGGGAAATTGATCCCAGATTATGGACAGATGGGGAGGTAAACCGGCGGGCATTACTATTGCGGGGGGCGGCGCTTTGGGGACAGTTATCTTGATTTCCATAATCACAACTCATTGTATTTGGTTAGATCAAACAGCGGACGAATTAAGCAACATCTTGACGGCAAACGCAGCTAATTACTCTCACTGGCGCACAGCCAGAATTATAATCCAAATGTCCTCACAGGCGCCGGCATTCAGGGAACTTCCAGCGACCTTGTAAATGAGTGTGCCAATGGGAATATCAAAGGGGCCGGCATCTGTCAGTAACGTCCAATAATATTTGACTGTTTTAATTATATAAGCGATTTTCTTAATTGATATATTGCCTGCTATGGAGTAGTGTGGATATACTTTCTCGCTGCTCGTTACAACTTGTCTATATCGTCAAATTAATAATAAGGAGACTGAAATGAAAAAGATTATTGCTGTAGCACTTTTTTCAATGTTCACAGCACCGGCCTTTGCGGAGGGCACCGGGTTTTACGGCGCGCTTGATGTGAACACATGGACCTTGAGCAACAAAGGCGCTGGCGTTGACAACCCTTCTGCTGGACTCCGCGTCGCCGGCGGGTATCATTTCACGCCCAATTGGGGCGCTGAACTCGGGTATACCGAAAGCGGCAATGGAAAGACCCCTGCCGGAGACTATAAAGTCACATCAGTTCAACTTGCGTTGACCGGCACTTATCCCGTCAACGAGCAGTTTGATGTGTTTGCCAAAGTGGGCTTTGCCGCCAACAAGATGTCGGGGGCAGCAACTGCAGGTTGTCCCAATTGCACCAAAGACGATGGCATGTACGGACTTGGAGCACAATACAACTTCAACAAGCAAGTTGGCGTTCGCCTTCAATACGAAGATATCGGCAAGATAACTGACAACCCTGGCACTAATTCCAAAGGATCAAATATCGCCGTGGGTGTAGTCGTTAATTTTTAATCGCAGCATTAGTTGAGAAAGTAACGGAAAAGCCGGGCATGCCCGGCTTTTCTATGTTGGCACGACGCAGACCTTCGATACTCGCAATTGCCTGCGCGAAAACTGCCCTTCAAGACGCGCGATCAAGCCAATCAATCAGGACATCCGGAAGCGCAAACTGGCGAAGTACGGCTAACGTCCCACAGGGGTCATCGGCGTTTCCGAAAAGCAGACATTCAGTGATATGACCGCGGGAAAAACAAAGGGCGGTTTCCCGCCCTTTTGCTGATTGCTTGCTTACCGCGATCTGGAAACAACATCCAGAATGTTACTAAATGCTGGCGGCTATGCTGGCTATCGTCACTGCTGCGGCACTCAGCCAGCCAAGTTCACCGATAAATTTGGTGTCTTCAATTGACAGCTTCTCGTTATTCTTGATCTTTGATTCAATTATGTCCAATTCAGACTGCAATTCGTTCAGCTTGTCTTGTTGGGCATGCAATTCCTTCAGCTTTTCTCGTTTGGTTTCTACTGCAACGGCTTTTGAGTTTGCTTCAATTGTAGTGGTTTCCATGATAGTGACCTCCAGTCTATATGTTTGAATCGGAATGTGAAGCTACTGCAGGCCAACACATTCCGTTCCGGTTTGAAACTGCGTTACATAATTGCTTCGATCATTTCAGAATGTTGCTCCCGTTATTCCAGGGCTATGATTTTTTCCGTTACCTTATCAAGCGGGATATTGTTGTCCGCAAGGATGCGTTTCTGAAGATCGATAAAGGCCTTATTGGCTTTTGAGTATTCTGCCGCAGCCAATTCGACCGCCCTATAGTCCTGCGAAGTCGGATAGTGTTTTACAACTGCGGATTTCAATTCATGCCATTTCTTGTAAGCATTGGCAGCTTCATACCTTCTGGCTGTCAGCTCATCCTGCCTGTTCGCGGCAAGTGAAACTATTTCTGTGTACTTGTTGCCTTCTGCCGCAAGTTGCTTTCCGGCATTCAAATGAATCACTTCTTTCAGGGCAACCGGAGTTGAAGAATCAGCGATTGCTGGAAATGACAAGACCGATAAAAGCGCTGAGCCGGCAACTGCAAAAGTAACACCATTTCTGATTTTCATATCGAACCTCCTGTTAGTTGGTTATATTTGTAAACATGCGTTATAGATATATGATGCCAGCCCTGCATAAAGCGTTATTTTCTTCCTTGGTTTTTCAACCAAAAGGTTTTGTGCAAAACTGTCACGAAATAAATAATAATGGTGCTTCCTTACGCCAACCTGAATGAATTGCGAATATGCGCGTCCTTATCGTTGAAGATGATCCTATACAGGCTGAAGTCCTGTTTCATGCGTTTCGTAAGCCGGGATATACAGTTACACACGAAAGTAATGGCAAGCGGGCCGACCATTTGCTGGCCGCGCACGAATTTGATGTGGTTATTCTGGATATGGGTCTGCCGGATATGGATGGGGCTGATATTCTTCGCAGTCTGCGCCGTCGCAAAAATAATGTGCCAGTGTTGATCCTGACCGCCCGGGATGATGTGCAGGATCGGGTGCGCGGACTGGATATGGGTGCGGACGATTACCTGACCAAACCGTTTGATATAAATGAACTGGAAGCGCGCGTAAGGTCCCTGATCCGGCGGGGGACTTCGGCCAGTGGTGCACAATTACAGGTCGGTTCGCTTTGCCTGGATACAGTTGGCCACATTGCCACGTTGAATGGAAAAACACTGGAATTGTCGGCGCGTGAGCTGAAAGTGCTGGAAATATTGGTGCTTCGTGCCGGCCGGGTGGTAAGCAAGGAGCAATTGGGTGAGCTGGTTTCCGGCCTTGGGGAATTGGTGAGCGATAATGCCATCGAGGTATACATGCATCGCTTGCGCAAACATCTTAAACCAGGGGGCATCAATATTCGTACGATGCGCGGCTTGGGTTATATGCTGGAAAAGCAGTGAAGCCTTGTCAAGGCATGGACAGATTCCGGCTGGCCGGGAACCAGACCTCCGAAGTGGATGGATACTTCTCCTGGACTTTTTTATTTCGCCGATACAATTGGATAATCATTTGATGCTGGCCCTATTGGTTCTGTAACTCGATATAGCTTGTTTGATGAGACATAAGCGAACAAACCTGCGAAAACGAGAAGCCTTCGATGTCTGGCTGCCGATTGCAATGGCAATATTTGGCGATAATTTGACCGACCGGGAACGCCACATCATTCGATTGAGTTTCAAGCTGGGGTGGGATGCCCGTGCCATAGATGAAAAAGCCCCGAAGGACTACAAGTACAAAAAATGAAATGATTATTTGATGCCGACCCCTTTGTTGAATACGGGTGATTATTAGATGCTGACACCTTTGGTTTTCGCTATCACCCGCCACTCTCGGGTGGAGTAAATGAACAGCGCCAACTCTTGACCCTGGAGTCCTTCGGGACCGCATTGCTCGCCAGGATCTGGGCAATCGCCTCTTCTGCGGTCGCTTTGCATTTCTCTATCGTTTTATTATAGGGATTGAACACCCAGTATTGGTGGACATTCTCCGAATTTTCCAGTTCGAGGATCAGCACAGTGCCGTCTCCCTTGTCCAGGCTGCACCCGAACATGGCCAGCAAGCCAAGCGCCGCCAGCAGCACCATGATCTTCGAGGTTGCCCGGGGATAGTGGTTTTGATTTTTACACATGTTCAATATTCATAAGAGGTGTCAGCATGGAAATCTATTTTTGGAATTTCCATAACGCCGTCGCGTTTGAATAATTACTTGATGCATACGCCTTTAACTCTGTTATGGAAAGCAGGCCAGAGCGTTGGAAAATAATTCGACCCCGGCCCCTTTAATTACTACAGCAAACTATTGCCCGGTGATGTCGCGGTTGATGCCGATCATGTGCAGCGCCCGTCCGTCCCGATCGCGTTTGGTGACGCGGCCCTCGCTGCTGATCAAAATGAAGCCACCGTCGGGTTTTCTCACCCGGTGCGTGATTTTGTATGAGGAAGCAGCCTGGTTCTTTACGACGCTCAGAATCGCATCTCTCACCACCTGCTGTTCCTCCATCGGCACCAGTGCGGTCAACTCGTGTATGGTGGTGTAGGTTGGTTTCTCCACTCCGCTGAGGAACTTTGACCAGTTATCCGACAGGAATACGCGGCCGGTCGTCAGGTCATAGTCCCACATGGCCGAATTCGAAGCCATGACCGCCAGTCTGTAGCGTTCTTCGCTATCATTCAGATCATCTCTCATCCCTTCGTTGGTATGGACTTCCTGTTTCAGTCGGGCGAGCAAAGCTGATGAGGAACGCAACGACGATACCCGCAACGGATACCGAGGCCACCAGGCCGGTCAGCAGATAATCGTAGGTGATCTGTCCTTTCAGGAGCAACTCCATTACGCAGACGATGATCTCTGTGATCACCACCGAAATGAAGATCGCAAGCAACCAGATATCGACAGGGGGGAGGTTCTGCAGCCTTTGGATGATCGCGGCAAACGCCGCCTCTGATTTGGAAACTTCATTCGACATGAGCGCAGCTTACAATAAAACCCATGGCACTGCTATTACAGGATTCAGACCTTGGAAATTGAGAGATTGACGGGGTGGTTTCGATGTGAATGAAGTAATTCGAGCCTGGCTCCCTTGATCGTCAACACACCGTACGTCACGGGTATAACCCTGCTCTGCTTACAGTACATAAAACAGGATCGCGACATAATGCGATGCGCTGCCCGCAACCACGAACAGGTGCCAGATGCCGTGCGCATGCTTGAGCCGGGTGTCGATCACGTAGAAGACAATGCCGATCGTATAGAACAATCCGCCGGCCACCAGCCAGGCGAATCCAGACGGCCCGAGCGCATGCAGAAGCTGAACCAGGGCCACCAGAGCCACCCAGCCCATCACGACGTAGATCAGCACCGACAGTATTCGCGCACTGTTCTTCAGCCACAGTTCCTGCAGGATGCCGAGCACCGCGAGACCCCACACCACGCCGAACAGCGACCAGCCCCAGGGGCCGCGCAGCGTCACCAGGCAGAACGGGGTGTAACTGCCGGCGATGAGCAGATAGATGCTGTGGTGGTCCAGCTCGCGCAGGATGATCTTGGCGCGCCCGCGCAGGCTGTGGTACAGCGCGGAGAAGCTGTAGAGCAGGACCAGCGTCGCACCGTAGATCGAGACACTGACGATCTTCCATGGATCGCCCTGCAGCGAAGCCAGCACGATCAGCACGACCGTGCCGGCGATCGCCAGCATGGCGCCGACCAGATGGGTGATGGCGTTGAACTTTTCCCCGTGGTACATACTGTTGATCCGAGCGACTGCAAAGTTGGGTTTTATACCACTATGTGTCAGGTCATGACAGGGTCAACCGGGGCGAACCGGAACGATGAATGCGGTGGGTGCAAGAATATTTCGAGCCTGGTCCCCTTAATTCTGGAGGACTATTTGATGCCGCCTCCCTTGTCTGGTCCCTGCTTCAGCAACGCCTCGAACTGCCGGATCGGTACCGGCTTGCTGAACAAGAATCCCTGGTGGCGGGTGCACCCGATCTTAAGCAGGAGTTGTCGTTGCTCTTCCGTTTCGACCCCTTCGGCGATGATATCCATCTCCATGCTTCGTGCCATGGCAACGATGGTACGCACAAGGGATTCATCGTTGATATTGGTGACAATACCTTCTATGAAATTCATGGGGATCTTCAACTCATCCAGTGGCAGTTGTCTGAGGTATTGCAAGGATGAATAGCCGGTGCCGAAGTCGTCCATTGAGAAGCGGACACCGACCTTGTTCAATGCGTTCATGACTGCAATGGAGTCTTCGATATTCTCCAGCAACATACTTTCAGTCAACTCCAGCTTGAGCAGCTTTGGGTTGATCTCGTGGTGTTGCACAGCAGCCTGCACGTGGGCCATGAAATCTGCCTGGCGGAATTGCTTGACGCTCACATTCACCGACAGGACGAGGTCACGGGTGAGCGCATCCTGCTGCCATTCTTTTATCTGGGCGCAGGCAGTCTCCAGAACCCATTGCCCGATCGGCAGTATCAGCCCGGTTTCTTCCGCCAGCGGAATGAATTCCATCGGGGGCACTAAACCGCGTTCAGGGTGTATCCAGCGGATCAATGCTTCCGCACCCAAAGACCGGAGCGAACTGTCCACTTGGGGTTGGTAATACAACAGGAATTCCTGCTTTTCCAGCGCCTTGTGCAATTCGTCTTCCAGTTTGACACGGGCAGAGATGTTGACCTGCATCTGAGGGTCGAAGAAACGCAACGCGTTGCGGCCGGCCTTCTTGGCCTGGTACATGGCGATGTCGGCTTGTTTCATCAGTTCGTCGACCGATGATTGATGATTGCTGAACAGAGTGGCGCCGATGCTGGCAGTGCTGAGATGGTCGTGAATTTCCAGCCGGTAAGCCTCGCTGAGGGAAGCGAGGATCTTCTCGCCGATCGCTTCCGTTTGCGCCGCGGCTTCGATGGGCTGCACGCTCAGGTCTACCAGCATCACCACGAATTCGTCACCGCCCAGCCTCGCCACGGTGTCGCCTTCACGCACACAGGACGACAGGCGTTGCGCAACTTGCAGCAGCAAAATATCCCCGATCAGATGGCCGAGAGTGTCGTTGAGGTTCTTGAAATTATCCAGGTCGATGAACAACAGCGCCCCGGCTTTGCCGACACGCGCACTCGATGCCATTGCCTGCTGGAGCCTGTCAAAAAGAAGCCGCCGATTGGGCAGGCCGGTAAGGGGATCATAGAACGCGAGATGCTGGATCTTTTCCTCTGCTATCTTGCGATCGGTGATATCGATAAATGATCCCACATAATGAGTGATGACCCCGTTGTTATCCTTGACGGAGGTGATGGTTAGAAAAGTAGGGTAGACCTCGCCATTTTTGCGCCGATCCCAAATTTCGCCCTGCCATCTTCCCGTGCGAAGTAGTGTCTTCCACAACGTCCGGTAGAAGCCGGCATCTTGGCGACCGGACTTGAGCAGACGCGGTGTCTTTCCCACGGCTTCTTCGGGCGTATAGCCGGTGCAATCGGCAAATGCCTGGTTCACCCGCAAGATCACACCGTCGGAATCGGTGATCATCAGGCTTTCCTGAGATTCGAAGGCAGTGGCGGCGACGCGAAGATCGCCGGTGCGCGCCTCGACCTTCTGTTCGAGCAAGGCGTTGAGCGACTGTAACTGTTCCTCCAATTGGCGATGAGCTGCGATGTTACGACGCAACTCGAGCTGCGTGATGACGATACGGCTTAAGGAGTGCAGTGCGGTCTTCTGCTCGGCCGTAAGATCGCGCGGCACATGGTCGATCACGCACAGCGTCCCCAGCGCAAGCCCGTCGGGTGTCACCAGCGGCGCCCCGGCGTAGAAGCGAATTTTCGGGCCGCCCGTGACGCGGGGGCTTTCGGCGAAACGCGGATCCTTTTGTGCATCCTGGACTATCAGCAACTCGCTCGGGTCAAGTATGGCGTACGGGCAAAACGCAAATTCAAGAGGAGTTTCAGTGTGGCTCACACCAACCCGGGATTTGAACCACTGCCGGTTTTCGTCAACAAGCGAGATTAATGCGATCGGTACCTGGCAGATCTGCTGGGCCAGCAATGTCAAATCGTCGAAGTCCTGCTCAGGCAGCGTGTCCAGGATGTTATAGCTACGCAGGGCCTCGATGCGTTCGGCTTCGTTGGGAGAAAGCGGGGCTTTCATGATTGGAATGTACTGGTATTTCGAGAAAACATAACCATACCAACGGTAGTGGGCGGGATCAGGATTCCCCCGGCTTGTCACGTTGTTGATGATTTAGCGGGGCATAAATTGATCCCTGTAGTCAGAAGAATATCATCATATTGGAAAAGAATGTAAAGGGGGCAGCATCGGGACTATTTTTGGAATTTTTCATTTGGCGGTCACCGATGGATCATGATTTGATGCTGGCCTCTTTGATTCCTAAGCACTTACCGCAAATGATTTGCCGCTTGCTCTGGCCCTGTGCATGGCATTTTCAGCCTTGTCAAAAACTTCCGATATGGATACCGGCGGATTTTCAAAGACCGCATAACCGGTGTTGGTCGACAAGGGGAGCGATGCATCTTCCATCTGTTTCGAAATCTCCAGCGAAAGCCGCTTGCAGAATGACTCGCATCCCTCCGCATCCGTATTCGGCATCAGGATCGCAAACTCATCCCCGCCTATCCTTGCAGTCGTGTCGATTTGCCGTAAATTTTCCCGAATCACCCGGGCGACAAGCTTGATGGCATTATCACCGGCAGCGTATCCCCTGGCTTCGTTCAAATCCTTGAGTTTGCAGAGGTCGATATATGCAAACGCAAAGACTCCCTTTTTGAGCTTCTGCCTGTCGATTTCAATATCCGTGATGCGCTCAAAACTCAGGCGATTGCGCAGCCCGGTCAAACTGTCGAAGGAAGAAAGCTGCTCGACCTCGATAAAGTTTATCCGTGCGATCCTGGACACAAAGACAACCGTGATATTCGTCAGCAATACCATTATCGCGTTGATGATCTTTGAAGAGATCGGGATGGTGTCCGTCACGATGTGTATGCCCTGGAGCAACAGCGCCAATATGACAGCCCCGCCAACCAGTTTCATCCGTTCACAATGCAAGCTGATCACGACCAGCGGAAATATATACAGGAATTCCAGCTGAATGGTGGAAGGTGTGACGATGTCGACGATGAAGATCGCAAGCATTGCAAAGATCGCAAAATAGCTGCCATGGGCGACCAGTTTCTGCGAGAACCCCCGCGGCGTGACCACGCTCCTCAAGCGTTTGAATTTGACGCCGGATATGAAAGGATGATCCGGGCCGGTACTGGTATGCAACAATGCAGAAAGGCATGAACGCAAATCATTAGCCAGATCATGGGCATTCTTGTAGCGGTCATCGGGCGCTTTTGCGAGACACTTGAATACAACAGCATTCAACGCTTCCGGAATTCCGGGGTTTAATGAACTGGGTTTTTCCGGGACAACATTGACGATCTGGTTCTCGAGCAAACTGATGTCTTCCTCGGGAAAGGGCAATCGGTCAGTCAGCATGGTATACAAAACAACCCCGAGTGAAAAAATATCCGAGCGAGCGTCAATCGCTTTACCCATGATCTGTTCGGGTGACATGTACGGAGCCGTGCCATAAACCGCTTCTTCCTGCTTGCCTTCCAGAGTGGAAGCCATTCTCGCGATACCGAAGTCGGCGATCTTCACGAGATTGTTGCCCAGAACCATGATGTTTGAAGGTTTGATATCCCCATGCACGACCCCTCGTTGATGTGCATAGGACAATCCTGCCGCTACCTGGATTGCAATGTTCAGTGCATCTGTAACCAGCAGGCGCCTCTTGCCATTGAGAATCACCTGCAAGTCCCGGCCCTCCATCAGCTCCATGGCAATGTAGGCCATGTCGCCGCTTTCCCCCAGGTCGTAAATGGTAACGATGTTGGGGTGGTTCAATTGACCCGCCGCCTTGGCCTCCTGATAGATCCTTTCTTCGTATTCGGCCCTTTCCGTCCCGGACAGGACTTGATGTTTGATGGTCTTGATTGCGACGAATCGCTCGATCAACGGGTCATAGGCTTTGTAAACAATGCCCATGGCGCCTCGCCCCAACTCTTCAAGAATCTCGTATCGCCCGAGATGACTGATCATTTTTTAACTCCTGTGTGTCCGGAATTTGCGCCGGGCGGAAATTCGACATTCGTGAACGATCAACAGGGTCGGCATCGGATCACTTCCCGGACTTTTTATTTCGCCGAAATCCCCGGGAGAAATGATCTGGTGTTGAAACATTTGGTTCCGGGTGGAGAGGGGTTTGCGGAAAGTGGAAGAGGGCATTGGGAAATATGTCGGACTTGGCCGTTTTAATTCGTGGCGGCAGCTCAGAACTTTGGAATCCGTATGCGACTGACCATCAGTGAGCCGGAAACCGCGAACAACAGTACCAGCGGATGAAGCGTGAAACCGGCCAACACGACCTTGCCGAACCAGAGGGACTCGCCCAATGCGCCCTGTGAGGCGGCCGCGAACATCAGCACGACCAGCAGCAGAGATGTCGGGATGGGAGTTCCCTCGAAGTACTTCACTTTATCACCGCCCTCGGACGTCGCCTCGGTGGTGATGTTGTAGCGCGCCAGGCGCGATACTCCGCATGCAACAAAATAGGCCAGGACAATACGGTCGTAAAAACCCTGCATGCCGCAACCGTATGCAATCACGGCCGGGGCTACGCCGAAGGAAATAACATCGGCGAGCGAGTCAAGCTCACGGCCCATTGCAGAAGCCTGCTGCCGCCACCGGGCAATCCGTCCATCCAGTACATCGAAGATCAAGGCGGCAACGACCAGTCCGCACGCAAAGTAGACGTGCCGACACGGCTCGTTTGCAGGTATGTCAGCATGGAAAACAAGGCTCCCGTGCCGCAGACCGCGTTTGCCAGCGTGAACCAGTCGGCAAGATGGAACTCGCGAATCATGGAGAAAGGCTTATTCATTTCGTGGTCACCCTTGGGTAATGTGTGAAGCTGAACCCTTTAATTCTCGTTTTCGTATATTCAATATCAAGTTTGTAGCAAGGGTCGTTGTAGCAACGGTCAGGGAGCAGTCAAGGATACGCCAACATCGGGTAGATCACATCCTTCCGGCTTCCGCGGTGGCGGCAATCGCTGCCCAGGAACTTGCGGGACATAGTCTGACAGCCTTGTTAAAAAAATCTCGCGACTTGTCCTTGTTCCCGCCGAGCAAGCTCCACTCTCCTGAATAGAAGTATGCTTCGCACATCTGTGCTGCCTGTTTGCCGGCGTTGGCATCAGCCGCTTTCTCGAAGACGGCGGCCGGACTGCTCTTGCCAAGAAACAGCGCAATTGCCGGAGCGGGCCATTTGGCCTGGTCAATGGCGTTGCTGTCCAGTGCATGCCTGGCTTGGGAATCTGAAACCCCGGATCGGGCACGTGACAGGTAAAGCAGGATAATGCTGGCACCATCTTGTGAAAGTTGAAGCTTTTGTGCGAAATCCGTTGCGGCGATCCCAAACTTTCCCTGATTGAACTCGGCCAGCCCGCGGTGATAGTAGGCAACCGTATCATGTGTGTTCAGGCGGATCGCGACATCAAAGTCGGCGACCGCCTTGTCGTATTCGCCCTTATAAAACCATGCCACACCGCGGCCTTCGAAGTGTTCCGCATCCTGTGCGTTATATCGGATCGCCAGATTGAAGTCCGGGATGGCCTTGTCGTATTCCCCCTTTTTGACCCAAGCCACGCCGCGGCTATGGTAGGCATCCACAAGGTGCGGATTAAAGCGGATCGCATCGTTATAGTCGGCTATCGCCTTGTTGTACTCACCGCTATTTGCCCAGGCGAGGCCACGGTCAAAATACGCCGCGGCCAGATCGCCATTTACAATCTGGCCAGAATCAAGGGCACGGGTCAAAAGACGAATTGCTTCCGCATTATTGCCATTCGATAGTTCAGTTACGCCCGCTTGGGCATCGTCGTATCCATTGGCCATCGCAAGATCGCCGAACGAGATCGACAGCAAGGGACATATCAAGAACATCAGAATCTTGTTCAACATTTTCGTGTCCTTTTGGAGCCTCGTATCGAAACCCGTCAGACCAGTTTTTCCTTGCGCCGGAAAACGAAATATTAAAGAGGTCGGCATCGGTATTATTTTGGGGACTTTTTCATTTCGCCGACAACCTTGGATAATGCGTGATGCTGACCACTTGAGTTCGCTCTCTAGTTCTTAACGGCCCATCTTGTCCTGCCAAATTATGATCTTGTCCCTGTCAGCTTGTGAATCGGATGCATTGGGTGCCAGCTCCAGATAGTATCTCATGTGGGCAATGGCCCCTGTGTACCATCCGGTATCACCCAATATGGATGCCACGTTATATTGTCCTTCGGGCCAGCATGGATAGATCTTCAACGCTTCCATATATTCATCGGTCGCTTTATCCGGGTCTTTTTCCCGAACGGCATTTTCCGCAAGTACCTTATGACGTCGTGCTTCCTCCGGCATCGGTGGTTTTTCCTGCAAGGAATGCCAGGACTGGCAAGTCAGTTTGAATTTTTCGAAGTTTGCGGCCAATATCCCGTCCAGCTCGTGACGCGCATCCAGGACGAGTATCTTCAATGCGCGCGCCACATTTTCCGCATCGGTTTGCGACCAGGTTGACGACAGCCAAAAGTATTGGTGCATTTCAACATACTCGGTATACGATACCTTCCAGGCCGGATATGTGTAAGCACCTCCGGGGCTATAGCTCACGACGATCGAATCGGGCAATAACGAGGTGAGCTGGACAACATTGGACTTGCCGCTGGAAGGATCGGTGTACTCGATATAGCGAACCTCTCCCGGTTCGTTGTGAAAGACCACGTCTCTTACAAGCGGCGTACGTTCGACCTCCCTTTTGAATACGTTTCGCACTCTAACAAGGTCGGAAGGATCGGAAAGGTCAGCGCTCATTGCACTTTGTTCGGAAGGAGAAAACCCGGATGGCGGCATGGCACAGCCGGGCAAAAGTAGCAAACCGAGTGAAAACAGAACCGGTATTCCGGATTTGGCGAACTCGATACTCAGAATATTTTTCATATTGTCGTCACCCTCGGATAATGCGTGATGCCGCCCCTGTTAGTTAATGACTGCGACGGCGATTGGTCGGCGTATCGACTTTGGCGGTGCGGCGATCAGACAGGGCGGCACGGCGGATCAATTCGTTCCAGATCACATCGCTGTCCTCGGACTTGAATTGCAGGTACAACGCCACTTCCTCGGGGTAAGCGCCGCTGCAGCCGAGGCGTTCGAGATAGCGTGTGTCTGCCTCCGGGGCGTTATCGGCCTCCCAGGCTCGCACGATGGCCTGCCACAACGCCCGCTCGAACGGTTCGTCCTCTTCGTCAAAACCGTACTGCCATTTCAGGAACGACGCTTCCGCGGAAGATAGTTCGGTGCTGCGTAACTTTATGCTCATGGCTCCTCCAAGCGAACATTGGATTGACATGGGGACGGAGCCCCATTCATTTCACTAAATCACGGGCTCCGTCCCCATGTTATTCAGGAAAACGTGGTCTATCCCCTATTATTGATTTCTTTAAATTATCTCCAAAAATATCATCAGGTATCAAAGTATAGAAATATGGAACATAGGTTAAAACTGTACCTTGATACACTCCAAGATTCCTCCATGTATGAGTAAGTTCTACTAAAAGAGATTCGTTGTATAGGTCTTGTTTTAACGCTTCTAAAATCGAGATTAACGGTTTTAAACTGTCTTCCTTTGCGTATTTATTTAACATCTGAATTGCGTCATCAATGTATCCGACATTCATATTATCTGTAATATTACTCATATATCTTTTAACCGTTTTTATCAAACATTAAGGGGCGCAGTCCTAGTTATTCTTTGCATTTCATCTACTATGCATAACGTGAAGGTAAGGGGCTGCGCTTTAGTGATTGACATGGGGACCGAGCCCCATTCATTTCACTAAATCACGGGCTCCGTCCCCATGTAATTCTCTTATTTGATGCTGACCCTTTTAGCTGAAAAATAAATTGACTCTGGTACATTTTACTACTCACTAAATCACGGGCTGCGTACCCAAGTAATTCCGGAAAACGTGGTCTGTCCCCTATTGTTACTACTCAGCTGACGTAAACCCAACCGCTCTTTTCCTTGATGCGCCTCAAAGTCTTGTCTCGGGTCAACCGAAGAAGTGGTGTCGATAAACTGTGTAAAGCATAGATATGCCCCTTTTGTTCTAGCTTCTTCTGGACTTCGGCGATGGTTCGCTTTGACTTGAAGAAGTTGTCGCTAACAAGTTCTTCCAACAATGCCTGAGGACCTTTGCGCTTTGGTTTGTCTTTCTTGTTTACATTTGAAGTTCGACGAGATGTCTTTTTGGCTGAGTATTTCTTAGCACCAGTATTGGAAGGTGAGTTGCCTGAAAACTTGGCGAGAAGAGTTGCGACTTCATCAGCCGTACCTTCGATGTCAACAATTGCGCCATCAGGAAGCGTGAGTTTTGCTTTAGCCATTTCTCCCTCCAATATGTTGAGTCTACTAGAGTATCACCCACACGCTCCGATAGCCACACAACTGGAGTTATATGGGAACGGAGCCCAATTGATATTGTGAAATGTATTGGGCTCCGTCCCCATCTAAATCCCCATCTAAATCTTATTTCGTGATACCTGCCTTCGCGAGTAATTCTTGGATCATTCGTCGGTACTTTGGTTTTAGATCATCAATATCAACCTGTGGGGTGATGTATGTACGGTCGTGAGCAGCTGTATCGCCGAGTTGCTTAACTTCATACATCGTCTTTGGAGAATTTCTCGAAAGTGAAACTTGTTTATCAGATGTAATATGAGCAATTAGCCTTTCCAGCATGAAGAAGGCACCACCAGTTTGAATATCGTGATGTCTTTTCTCGTGGATATATATTTCGATAATCAACGATTCCATCAGACGACGCTGGAGGACTGCGCTAGCATCATACATCCCCCAATCATAAGCAGCATTTATCTGATATACCATTTGCTCCAAGTATGTCCGTGTTCCTGTAACCCACTCGGGAGGGACAACATACTTAGAAACTGTAACTTTCTTGCGATCAAGAGCACCCTCATACATTTTGGTGATCTCCTCTAGTCGCCTCAGATCGAGCCGAAAAACTCCGGAACGCGATCCTTTCGTTGTGAATCGACTTTTAGATAAGTCCTGACGAAGACGCGTCACATTGGGTCGAGGAAATCCATCATCATGAAGGTCTGCAGCAAGTTCAGATGCAGAACGCTCTTCAAATTCTTGCGTTTCACGGTAGTAGTAGAGAAGGGCAATGGCTCTGTCAGTGTGCGAAAGCTCTAGTTTGGCGAGATGTCGAGAGAAAGTCACTTCTGCTTATCATTGGCAGTTCCGTCTAACACATCTTTGAAGTACTGAACTCCACGGCGACTTAGTTTATATCGGACCGGTTGACCTTGCTTTCTAACTTTGTTCCCGATGACATATTTGGACGCAGTTTCTGATAAGGTTTTAGATGCGTTTGGTGTCTGTACCGGAATCCCCAATTGGGTCGTGATTTGGCTCACTTCACCGGAAGTGAGGCCATACGCATTGTCCATGTACTTATGCACAATAAACAACGGTAGAAGTATTCGGTTCACCTGCCCAATTTTATCGAGAACTGTGGTTTCGATGTTTTCTGCTTCATTACAGTCCTTGATGATTTGAATAATCGTTGATAGATCTGGTGAACCATCTGATTCAGCATTGTTATGCTTTGGTACATTGTTTTTTCCGGCTACATTCTTTTGATTTTTCTTGATGGCCGGACCCTTAGGATTTGTGCCAGAACCGCTAGGCGTGCCGCCATAGAGAGCGAGAATCTTTGCCACCTCTTCTGCTGAGCCTTCGATTTGGACAGTAGTCCCATCAGCTAAGTTTATAGACGCTTTCGGCATAATGATGTCCTTGTTTCTCATCTAACAGTATCTAACTGTCATCGGGCTAATCCTATGGTACTGTTTCACCATTCACTATGGAAGCATCACCCGCACGCCCCGATCGCGCCGCAACTGGTGCAGAACTCGCAGCCGTCCTTCTTGATCAGCGTGGCGTTGCCGCATTCCTTGCAGTGCTTGCCGGCCAGTGTCTTGGGTCCGGCGGCCTTGCTTTTCTTCTTCGGCACATCCATCACGCCCATGTGCTGTATCGGATAGCCGTTCTCGTCGAGGATGCCGAGCATCGCGTAGCGGTGGATGATCAGCTTGGCGACGTAGGAGACCGTCGAGGGGTAGTTTTCCATCTTGATGCCGCCGGGCACGCGCGCCATGAAGTCGCCGAGCGGTTCGCCGAAGTTGAGCAGCTTGCGCAGCTTCATGCCTATCCAGGCCGGATCGATCACGCGCATGTCCAGGCTCAACACCTTGCACAGTCCGTCGAGCGCGCGCGGATAGACGCCGGCCAGCCACATCGAGTAGGGGCGGCGCTGCCCGTCCGGCAGCACCAGTTCCTTCAGGCCCAGCACGAAGTCGTCGCCGCTGCCGGCGTTGGAGATGTCCACCGTCCAGCTCATCGTGCCGTCGGTGCCGGTCTTGGGTTCCTTCTTCGCGAACAGCGCGTCCATCATCGGCGTGGTCGCGTCCGCGCTGGCTTCCAGCGCGCCCAGTTGTTCGATGCGGTATTTCAGCAGGTGCGCGAACGCGGAAACCAGGCTGGGCATGCGTGTCATTTTGCCGTCGGGCGGCATCGGCATGTCGAACGCGTCGTCGCCGGCGGTCTTCATCAGCATCTCGAGCTTCATGCGCACCCACACCGCATCCTGCGTGCGCATGTCCATCGACAGCGATTTGGCCAGCGCGCCGAGTCCGCGCGGCTGCTCCGAGCCGTTCACCCAGACTTCGAACGGATGGTTGTGGCCGTTGGTGGTGTGCGAAACGAACACCACGAAACTGCCGAGCGGATGCTTCACCACCTGCGAGACCCAGCCTTCGCTGCCGTTCGGCAATTCGCGGGCGGCCCGGCCAGCGCAGCGAGGCGAGCGCGGGTTTCGGTGTCGCTTCCAGCACGATGCGCCGGTCCTGGTCGAAGATGAAATCCTGCGGTTGTTCGTTTCTGCTGTTTCTGTTTTTGCCTGCTTGATCTCCGGCGTGACCGACAGCACCGCGCCCAGCACATTGTTCGGGCGGTAGGTCGCCAGGCCCTTCAGTCCGGCTTTCCACGCTTCGGTGTAGAGGTTCTTGAAATCCTCATAGGGATAATCGGCGGGCACGTTGACGGTCTTGCTGATCGAGGTGTCGATGAACGGCGCGACGGCGGCCACCATCTTCATGTGGTCGATCGCGGAGATCTCCAGCGCGGTGACGAACGCGGGCGGCAGGTGGTTGGTGTCGCCGCCCATGTGCTTGTACAAGCGCCAGGCGTGGTCTTCCACCGCGTATTCCTTGGTGCCGCCCTCGGCCATGCGCTTCTTGCGCGTATAGAACCACGAGTAGGGCGGCTCGATGCCGTTCGAGGCGTTGTCGGCGAACGCGAGCGAGATGGTGCCGGTCGGCGCGATCGACAGCAGGTGGCTGTTGCGGATGCCGTGCTTGCGGATCTTGTCCTTGATCGGGTCGGGCAGGCGCGACGCGAAGCGCGGCGCGGCCAGATATTGGTTCGGCATCCAGCAGCGGGAACGCGCCGCGCTCGACGGCCAGATCCACAGAGGCGAGATACGACTCGTCGCGCATGATGCGCGTGATATCGGCGGCAAACGCGCGCGCCTCGTCGGTGTCGTAGCGCAGGCCCAGCATCGCCAGCGTGTCGCCCAGCCCGGTGAAGCCCAGCCCGACGCGGCGCTTGTTCTGCGCTTCCAGTTGCTGTTCCGGCAGCGGCCATGCGGTGACATCCAGCACGTTGTCCAGCATGCGCACCGCGGTGCGCACCAGTTGCTTGAACGGTTCGTGGTCGAAACTGGCATGCGCCGTGAACGGGTTCTTCACCATGCGCGTCAGGTCGATCGAGCCCAGGCAGCAGCAGCCGTAGGGGGGCAGCGGCTGTTCCGCGCAGTTGTGGACATACAGTCCATTGGCATCGAAAGCATGCACATCGGCAACGGTTACGTCATACACATCTTCCACGCCATCTTCTTCCAGTGACAGCACAGTTGCGACGAAACGTTCTGCATTCGGCTTGCGCAGATAATTAGCCAGCAAGCCATTCAGCTTGTCCATCTTGTCGCTATCCGCAAAGCCGATCAGCTCGGCATAACGCCCTATGTTCTCGCCGCTGATGATGAGTTCATGCAGTGCCTGACAGGCGTATTCCTTGGAGCCACCTTTGCCGTCCGGTAATGTCTTCATGCCTTCGGGGCGGCGATTCTGGTAGATGGTGGAAATGATGCCGAGACGTTGCAGCATGCGCTGCACGGCCTCCAGGTTGCCGAGGTCGATCTGCGTCAGGCGGACGCTGACGCCTTTTTCCTGCGAGCCTTGCACCGAACCATCGGCATCGAACATGCCGCGCAATACGCCGCGATAGAAATCGGACGAGCCGGTTTCCATCGCCGAAGTGAAGCGCTTGCTGCCGGGAGTCAGACCCAGCTCCAGTGCCAGCGTGCGCAATGCGCCTGTCGCCAGACGATATTCGCCGCGGCCTGCAACAGGTTTTTGCCAGCCGTTGAAATCGGCGCGGTGCGGCAACGAGCGCGCCGCTTGTTCGGCGGCATGCATGACACCGGCAACCCCGGCGGATGGAATCATGTCGCCAAGATAGATTTCTCTGGCATTGGCGACTTTCAGCGCGACGGTATCCCAAACGCTCAGCACCGCTTTGTCGTTCTTGAGCGTGCCATCGCCGATCAGCAGGCCGATCAGGTAGCCTTCGTCTTCATTGTGCGCGCCGCTCCATGATTGCATGGCGCGATGATCGTGCAACACGATTTGATCGTCGCTGCGCAGTTCGCCCGCTTTGACCCATTCCGTTTCGCGTATATAACGCGTCATGCGCGAAACGCGCAACACCGGATGGTCTGCGGTAAGCCGCAACGAATGTCCTTCGGCGGTTTTCAGGCGCAACACCGGTTTGACGCCGGTGTGAAAGAAACCTTGCGATTCGGTGGGATAGGATTTGCCGTCGACTACAGCAGAAAATGTTTCGCCGATCAGATTGCGCACCTGGCGCGCGCCCTGGTCTGTCATCACCCAGGTATCGGCGGTGACGCAGGGATTGGTCGCCTCGATCTCTTCGCAATAAGACAGGTTGTTGTCGCGGTTCATCAGGTCGATGAACAGCACGCCCGGCTCGGCGTGGTCGTAGGTGCTCTCCATGATCTGCTTCCACAGATCGGCGGCCTGCACCTTGCGGTATACCCACTTGCCGTCGGCGCGCTGGACAGCGCCTTGCGCCTTGAGCGCTTCGGAAGGTTCTGCTTTGTGCACCAGTTCGAACGGCTGGTTGTTCTCGACGGCATGCATCAATGCATCGGTCACGCCGACCGAGATGTTGAAGTTGCGCAGGTCGCCCTGGTCCTTGGCGTGGATGAAGCGCTCGATGTCGGGATGGTCGCAGCGCAGCACGCCCATCTGCGCGCCGCGCCGCGCACCGGCCGATTCCACGGTCTCGCAGGAGCGGTCGAACACGCGCATGTAGGAGATCGGCCCGCTGGCGCGGGAATTGGTGCCCTTGACCTGGGCGCCCTCGGGGCGGATGGACGAGAAATCGTAGCCGACACCGCCGCCGCGGCGCATGGTTTCCGCGGCCTGCTGCAGCGCGTCATAGATGCCGGGCTTGCCGTCGGTGGATGCCGGAGATCGCATCTCCGACCGGTTGCACGAAACAGTTGATCAGGGTGGCCTGGTTCTTCAATCCGGCTGCCGAGTTGATGCGGCCGGCAGGCACGAAACCGTTCTGCTGCGCAAGGAAGAATACTTCTTCCCAATGTTCGCGCTGTTCCGGTTTTTCTGCCTGTGCCAATCCGCGCGCCACACGGCGGCGCACATCCTCGACCGTGTGCTCGCCGGGCTCGGCGTATTTTTCCAGCAATACTTCGGTGCTGATCTCTTGTGTCATTGCCGTGGTTCCTTCAATAGCCGGATTCTCCGCTATTTTGCCGGTGATTTCGCCAATTATGTGCTGTGCAGACGACATGGGTTTTTCGGGGTCTTTTTCGGTGGACGATGTATGGGGAACGCTTTCGATTTCAAACACGATTTTACTCCCTTTATTGCGCGGGATACTTAGTCCCAAAAAAGCAAAAAACCACTATAGATAGTGGTCAGCCGTTTTATTGATACTAATTGTAGGCCGCAGGGAGGTATTTGCAAGCAAAAATTTTGGACAATATATTTTGGCCAAGCCCGACAATTACTTAGGCGCAAAAATAGTTTTCAGGGCATGCAACTTGCTGGCTGGACAAAACCGATAGATCAGTTGTGCGGCCGGTCTGCGCCTTCACTGCAGAAAGGTTTCCGGTTCATCGTCATAACCCGTGATGGTTTTTTCGATTTCGCCGTTTGCATTCAACCGCATGATCTTGAAGTCATGGAATACGTGCTCTTCCATGAACCAGTATTTGATCCCGAGCAGATCGGCGATTGCTCTCGTGGTGGCTTCGGAGCCGGTCAGCAGATGCCAGTTGCTCCTTTCCACACCGCGGCTGATGCGGTATTGCCGCCAGGCTCCGGGCGTATCGTTTTTCGGGTCCAGGCTGATGATCATGAAATCGATCTTCAGGTTCTTCTGGTCGGCCAACGTCTGGATGGACTTCAATTTCGAGAAAGTGACGGAGCACTGGAAACGGCAATTGCTGTGTTCCATCGTGAGGATCAGCGGTTTGCCGCGCCATTCGGACAAATGCACCGTTTCGTTGCGGTCGTTCGTGAACGGATATGGCACCGAATACAAATCGAGCGGAGCTGACCAAGCAGGGCAGGGCGCCAGCAGAGTCGCGACGGCGAGCAGAAGCGCCTTCATCGTTTGCGGAAGGCCGCGCGCCGAATTCTTCGGAAAACTTTCGGAGATGCTTTCCTGAGCCACTGCGATTCTTCCTTCAAAAGCCATTTGCTGCTGGTATTGATCGCACTGTGTCCGGCAAGTTCAGTGCGAAACAGTTCAATTTTATCATTCAGCCCGTCTGCATCATTAGTTTTGCCAAGTAATCATTGATCGTCCGCCAGCAAATTCACCAGCCCGTCCAGCCCGACAAAATTCAGCGCATAACTGGCCTGCTCGCGCACCACCGGCTTGGCGTGATAGGCGATGCTGATGCCGGCCAGCGCCAACATTTTCAAATCGTTCGCCCCGTCGCCGATCGCGATGACCTGCTCCGGCTTGAGATTCAATTCCTCGCGGATCTTCACCAGCCAGTCGGCCTTGCCCTGCGCGTCGAATACTTTGCCCGGCACCTTGCCGGTGAGCTTGCCGTCGGCGATCTCGAGCGTGTTGGCCCGGGTGTAGTCAATGCCAAGTCTTGCCTTGAGCCGTTCGGTGAAGAACACGAAGCCGCCGGATACCAGCAGTGTCTTTATGCCGCGCGATTTTAGCGCCCCGAGCATGGTCTCCGCACCGGGCGAAAGCCGCAAGCGTTCATCATACACGCGTTGCAACGCGTGCTCGTCCAGCCCCTTCAGCAGCGAAACACGGCGGCGCAGACTTTCGGCAAAATCGATCTCGCCGCGCATCGCCGCTTCGGTGATCGCCGCGACCTGCGGCTTCAGTCCCTGCATGTCGGCGATCTCGTCGATGCACTCGATGGTGATCAGCGTCGAATCCATGTCCATTACCACCAGTCCGAAATCCGCAAGCTTGCGGCCGCGCGGCACGAAGCCGTAATCGAGCCGGTTTGCCAGACAATAGGGCGCAATGCCAGGATGGCGCCTGCGTCGGTTCAATCGAAAGGCATGCTCGGAAATCTGCACGCGCTGTTTGCTTTGGGAAAGTTCGGCCAGATGATCGAGATGCGATGCGGCTATGGGGTGGGTGCCCTGGATGATGAGGTTCATGAGGGTAAGGAAATCTATTTGTTGTTGGCACCGCCGGGAGATGTCGCCGTATTCTAATTCAATTCCCGGTCCGGGCAGGAGTGGACTTCCGCGATGGTCAACTTACTCCGTTCCAACCTTGTATGGGGACGTGAGAGAGCCAGTCCTCTCAGCGGCCCGTAAGCCATCGGTTTGCTGATGTAATAGCCCTGTACCTCGTCGCAACCGAGGACGGCAAGTGCATCCAATATCTCTTTTGTTTCCACGCCTTCCGCGACGACGGTGAGACCGAAATTGTGGCCGAATTCGATCACGGTGCGCACGATCATTTCGTCCTTTTCATCCGTCAGCATATTGATGACAAACGATTTGTCGATCTTGATCTCGTTGACGGGAAGGTGTTTGATGCTGGCGAGCGAGGTGTAGCCGGTGCCGAAGTCGTCTATGGAGATCCGTACGCCCATGCGGCTCAGCGCGACCAGGTTTTCCTCGGCGCGTTTCGGGTCGAGCACGATGGCGCTCTCGGTGACTTCCAGCATCAACAATCCCGGCTCGGTGCCGGTGGCATCGAGCACTTCTGCTATCATTCTAGGCAGTTGCGGGTCGTGCAGCAAGCGCGCCGAAAGGTTCACGCTCACCTGCAGTCGAATGCCATCGCGACGTGCGAGTTGGCAGCTGGTCAGCGCGTCGTTCAGCACCCAGCGGGTCAGCGGGCCGATCAGTCCGGTTTGCTCTGCGGCCAGGATAAATTTGTCAGGCGGAATCATGCCGAGGCGCGGGTGTTGCCAGCGCACCAGTGCTTCTTTGCCGACGATGCGGCTGGTTTTGAGTTCCAGCTTCGGTTGAAAATGCAGCAAGAGTTGGTTTTGCTCGATGGCATCGCGCAACTCCGCCATGAGTCCCAGCCGTTCGGGACTGTGAGGATTGAATTTCAGGCTGCGTAAACAACGTAATCGCTTGCCATCCGCTTGGCGCGATACATCGCAATATCCGCCAACTGCAGCAGTGTAACCGCGTCGTTGGCGTGTTCGGGCATGGATGCCACACCGATGCTGGCCTCGACCACGATCGGAATTCCGTCGATCATGAGTGGCAGCGCCAGGCAGTCCAGGATTTTCTGGATGACATGTTTCACATCGCCGGTGGCCGCCACTTGCGACAGAATGCCAAACTCGTCACCACCGAGCCGCGCGACCACGTCTGGGCGCGAACAACGCGCTACGCAAGCGCAAGCCAACTTGCTGCAGCAGGATATCGCCGCGGTTGTGACCAAGGGTGTCGTTGACTTCCCTGAAGTGGTCGATATCCATCAGCAACAGGGCAGTGGAGCGGTGTTTACGTTGCCCGGTCAACACGGCTTCCTGCACCAGTTCGTGGAAACGGATGCGGTTCGGCAATCCGGTGACCAGGTCGGTGTAGGCGAGGCGATGAATGGTTTCATCGGCTTTCTGGCGTTCCCGCCGGTTGTGCGCTTCGCGCAGCTCCCGGTCGACCGCGGGCACCAGCCGTTTCAGGTTGCCTTTCAGGATGTAGTCGTGCGCGCCCGACTTCATGGCAGTCACCGCACGATCCTCGCCGATGGTGCCGGAAACAATGATGAAGGGGAGGTCCAATTTGCTATTATGCAGCAGTGTCAGGGCATCGAAGGCGTTGAAGTTGCGGCATGCTGAAATCGGAGAACACGATGTCCCAAGGGTACGTGGATAGCTGCATACTCATCGTTTCGGCAGTTTCGACCCGGGCATAAACAGGGTCGTAGCCGTTGCGCTGCAGCTCGCGCAGCAGCAGCGCGGTGTCGTCCTCCGAATCTTCGACGACCAGGGCGCGTAACGGTTTCATTTTGCTTGTTCCCGCTGGACGGGGGCCGGTTCGTTCAGCACCAGCCAGTAGAGCCCGAGCTGCCGCACCGCCTCCATGAACTGGTCGAAGTCCACCGGCTTGCGGATGTAGCTGTTGGCGCCGAGGCGGTAGCCGCTGACGACGTCCTGCTCCTCCTTGGAGGAGGTGAGGATCACGACCGGCTGCAAGCGCGTGCGCTGGTCGGCGCGGATGCGCCGCAGCACCTCCAGGCCGTCGACCTTGGGCAGCTTCAGGTCCAGCAGCACCACTGGCCGGAACGGGGTTTGCGGACGCGCCCTCGCCGAAGAAATAGTCGAGCGCCTCCTGGCCGTCGCGCGCCACCTTCACTTCGTTGAGGATGTTGTTCTTCCTGAGCGCCCGCAGCGTCAGCGCCTCATCGTCGGGATTGTCTTCGACCAGCAGGATGATCTTTTGGTGCATGGTATGCCTCCGTTTCCGCCCCAAGCGGGCAATATTAACAATTAGCCGGGTAACGTGAAATAAAATGTGCACCCTGGCCGAGCGTGCCTTCGGCCCAGACCTGCCCGCCGTGGCGGTGAATGATGCGCTGCACGTGGCCAGCCCGATGCCGGTGCCGGGGAACTCGCCGGCCGGAATGCAGGCGCTGGAACGCGCCGAACAGCTTGTCGGCGTAGGCCATGTCGAAGCCGGCGCCATTGTCGCGCACGAAGAATTCCGTCGTGCCATCGGCGTTTCGCATCGCGCCGAACTCGATGCGCGGTTGCGGCTGGCGGGCAGTGAATTTCCAGGCATTGCCGAGCAGGTTGACCAGCGCCATGCGCAGCAGCTGGGCGTCACCCGCTGCGAGCAGTCCGGATCCGATGCGCCAGTCCACCTTGCGCTCCGGCTCGCTTTTCTGAAGCTCTGCAAGCACGTCGGCGGCCAGCGCGCTGAGGTCAACGATTCCGCGCTGCATTTCTGTGCGCGTCACGCGCGACAGCGCGAGCATGTCGTCAATGAGATGACCCATGCGCTGGGTAGCGGCGCGCACGCGGTTGAGATAATCCCTGCCCTGATCGTCCAGCCGATCAGCATAATCCTCACTTATCACCTGGCTGAAGCCGTCAATAGCGCGCAGCGGTGCGCGCAGGTCGTGCGATACCGAATAGCTGAAGGCCTCCAGTTCCCGATTGGCGGCCTGTAGCTCGACGGTGCGCTGGCGGATATCCTCTTCGGCCTGCTTCTGTGCTGTCACGTCACGTGCGGCGGCAAATACGCCGAGTACATTGCCATGCTCATCCTTGTAGACCGAAGCGTTGTACAGCACATCGGTGAGTTTGCCGTCAAGGTGCCGGATCGTAAGCGGATAGTCGGTGACGGATTTCTGGGCGAAGGCCTGCTGGTAACCCGCGCGCGCATTTTCCGGTTCGGTGAAGTAGTTGGAGAAGTCTGTTCCGATCAATTCGGCGCGGCTGATTCCCGTCACCTTGATGGTGGCCTCGTTGACGTCGGTGATTTTTCCCTCCGGATTGATGATGATCAGCGGATCGAGGCTCGCCTCGATCAGGCTGCGGGCGTACTCCGGGTTTGCAATGGCATAATGCAAGCGCATCGCAATCGGCAGTGTGATCAGTAACGAGGTGATCATCACCAGAAAAATGATTCCGCCATAACGGGTGATGCGGATCGCCAGGGGTTCGGTACTCGCCCGCAGGTAGACGCTGCCGACTTGTCGCTGATCCAGCTGCACCGGCCAGAAAACGACAAACTCGTTTCCTTCGAATCGCTGTCCCTGAAGCTCTGAAGAAGGTGGTGGCATGGTTCCGGAGCGGGAGTAGCTCGCAAAAAGCAATCCGTTCGATGTATACGCGGCAGCCGCAGTAATTTCAGGGTTGGCCGCAATCGCGTTCAGGTATTCCTGCGCTGCCTTGCGATCATCAAATTCCAGCGAAGCGATCATTCTTGCCGCGAGTAAACCGGCTTGCGCGGAAATTTCTCCCGCTTTTTGCGTGCGGTAGGCGTAATTATCGTACGCAATAATGATGACGCTGGACAGCAACAGCGCGATGGTGCAGGTAAGCACCGTTATCAGCGTCAGTCTTGTGCGAATACTCAGATTATTAAGCCAACGCATTTATCGTTCCTAATTTGAGGATCTGCGCTTGACGTTAAGCGCCAGGCTCAATAGCTTGGAACTGATGACCAACCCGTTTTGCGCAGCGGCTTCATCATCAATGTCGAAATGGACACGGTTATCCACGGTAATAAAGTTAATGATCCCGCTATCCAATTTGGATCTGCGGCCATCGCTTACGGTGAGCACATTGCTGCCGCGAACGGTTTCGATGATCTGAGCCTTGCTTTGCTCTTCGGAACCACCGGCGTAGAGGATATGGCAGGAAGGATTTCGCCCTACCGTTTTCAACCGGTGGATGACGACATTGCGGCCGTTGACTTGCGCGCCGGCCACCACCGTGTCGAGAGATTTACCGAATGGATCTTCTCCGACAATGCACAAATCGACAGGGCTGGTCGGCGATGGAAATGCCAAGTCCGGCCATTCGACAAAGAGTCCAAATTTATACAGGAATGCCGCTTTTATGGCATATTCCTCTACCTGAGCGTGAGCCGTGGTAATGGCCGCAGATGTCAGTGCCATGCAGACGAAAGAAAATACTAGCCGATTGGCAAACAGCTTAGAACACGTTACTGCGCGTCGCTGAATATTTAGAACTCCCATAGCATTTTTACGTAAAAAGTGCGACCGATATTACTGCGCGTGGCCGCCGTTCCAAATTCAGGGTGCTGTTTGCCGAGCAAGTTGAACCCCGACATTGATAACTCCATGCCTTTGGCAATTTTCCAGCCCAGATTTCCATCCAGCGTGACATAACCTGGAACGCCCGGGTTTGGCAGGCTACTCACCGCGCGCAATGCAATATCCAGGTTCAGATTATGTGCGAGATCCATCATTGAGCGCAGCGAAAATTGGTGTCTCGGATCGGTATCGGCGGATTGTAAACTGGTGGTATCGCCGCTGCCTGGTTTTAGACGCAGATCCTTTTTGAGGTAGGTATAGCCGGCCTTGAGTTGCCACCACTCGCTGATGCCATAACTTCCCCAGGTTTCGATGCCATAGGTGTTGCCCTCCATCATATTCCCCAATACGTACGGCGGCGCGCCTCCAGTTGGTTCCAGGCTGCGCAGTTTGTCGTAGACGTTATAGAAGGTGGAGATGGAAAACGATGCTTGCGCAGACGGTTCGATGCGATAACCGATTTCATATGCGGTCAGTTTCTCCGACTGGAAATCCGGCCCGCCGGCAAGTATCGTGTAGGGCGCGCTGCCCGGGGCAAACAACTCGCGGTCAACACGCGAAGGCGTGCGCACCGCGCGTGAGATGGCCGACCACAGCAGAACCCGATCGCTTGCCTTCCAGGCCAGCCGTACATTGGGCTGATTTTCAAATCCGGTGTAATTGTTGTGTTCCAGCCTTGCACCAACGGTCAGCTTCAGGTGCTCGGCAAGCGTGATGTCGTCCTGGGCGAAGATATCAGCCAAAGTCAGATTTTTATCTGCCGGAAGAAAGGCCAGTGACGCACTGTTGGTAATAGCATCCTGCGCGTAACGGTAGCCGCCACCCCAAACGATGTCTTGACCCGTTTTCCAGCGGAAGCTGTGCTGCACGTCAACATCGTAGGTGTTGAGAATTTCGCCGAAGAGACCGGGATAAACGCGCCGGGTATGATCGTAATAGGTCTGGACTTGCAGCGACGCCCCGTCCTGCAGTTCCCGGTTCCAGCGCGCGATCAGGTTGCCGCCGGAGATTTCTTGGTTGTCGTTGACTGCCTGATCAATCGAACCATCGTAGGCGTCGCCCCGCAGCGTCAGCGCATCGCTGCTTGCGGCCCAATCAGTGCGAAATCCGAGCTGTCCCTTGTGCCACGCATCCTGTGCGCTGTTGCCGTTTTCCATGACGGTGTTGTCGCGATTAAATATTTTGCCGTAAATGCGATAAGTCGCATCTTCGCCCAGCTTGCCGCCGTAGCGCGTGCCGACACCGTTTTCGGTATTGCCCGCGCCAAGACTTACCAGCCCGCCTTGCGTGTCGCTTGATTTGCTGGTGATAATGTTGATCACACCATTCACCGCATTTGCGCCCCATAGTGTGCCGCCCGCCCCGCTGATGACCTCGATACGCTCGATGTTTTCGATCATCACGTCCTGCACGTCCCAGAATACGCCGGAATAAAGCGGTGTATAAACACTGCGCCCGTCAATCAGCACCAGCAGTTTATTGGCAGTGGTGCTGTTGAAGCCGCGCGCCGTGATGGCATACTGGCTCGAGTCCACGCGCGCAACCTGCAGGTTCGGCGCCAAGCGCAGGATTTCCGGGATGCTGGTCGCGCCGGAGCGGCGGATGTCCTCTCGCGTGATAACGTAGACCGCGGCGGGCGCGTCACCCAGCAGCTCAGGTTTTTTTGATACTGAGGTGATTTCGATATTACTCAGTTCTTCAAGCGACATCCGGGAAAGATCCGCAGCCGCTATGGTATCCGGCTCGGTCTCCGCAGCGGCTCCGGCAGTTCCGAAGATAAAGCAGATCGCGACTAACGTAGCCCCAACCGCAACGAAAGAAGGGCGCAAATCGGCAACTTTCCTGGCATGCCTGAGAGCGGTTTGATGGCGGTGAATCGCAGCAAGGCGACAAAGGAAGATGCTGTCAACTGGCAGGAAGGTAAGCCGCAGCAGCGACAACCTTGCCCGCAGGTTGGTGAGTTGGTGAATCCACCCGCTGAATTGCTCCCCCAAGTCCTTACCCATCGGATTTTTCCTTTTGTTTTTATTCAATTGGGAAAATACCTGTGCAATATACTAAGGAATTTCCGAATGCGCAATTACCCGACGCGGTATTTGTGCCATGCAACTGAGATTGCCGATGTCAAGAGAATGCGGCATCCGGGATCACGCCCTTTTATCCTGCCGATGAATAACGGCGATTGCCTGTACGCTATCGCGATCTTGCCGGGCATCGGGCGAGATCGCGTCGTCCATGCTTTGACAGATCAAGAGGACTGATCAGCGGAACAGGGCAGCTACGGCCGCCCGGCAAAACGGTCGAAATGGCGCACAAACGGGAAAATATTTTCATCCGCAATATTCCCGTCAGAATTCCCATGCGACCTTACCGTAAAATCCGTGATTAATTTCGCTGCTTGTGGCGGGGTCTCCAAATTCGAGATGTGGCGGGACAAGAAGATTTTGTGCGACCAGCGATAGCTCTACTTTGGACTTTGGCCGCCATGCCAATCGCGCATCCACGGCGGTATAACGCGGAACGGTCGGATTGGGCAGCGCGCTGACGTGGCGCACTGTTATGTCGAAATCATGCCTGCTGGTGAGATTCAGTGTGGAACGCAACATCCAGGTATTGGCGGGATCATTGCCCAGATCTGTAAATCCGTCCGGATCGAGGCTGCCCGGATAAAGTGCGAACCGTTCCCGCAATGCCGTCCAGCCAGCGCTAAGGCGCCAGATTTGTGTCGCTTGATAACTACCCCAGGCTTCTATTCCGGAGGTTGTTCCATACATCATGTTTTGTATAAATGCAGGCGCTGGCTGCCCGCTACGCAGTTTGTCATAGAAACTACGGTATGCAGTGATGGAATAGGAGAAGACGTCCAAAGGCTGTGCGCGGTATCCGATCTCAATCACTTTCACGACTTCGGACTGGAAGTCCGGCCCGCCTTGGATGAAGGTAAACACCTTGGTGCTTCCGCTGTATAAATAAAAATTGAAATCCCGGTCAAGCCGCGCTGGTGCACGCACTGCGCGCGAAACTGCAGCCCAGAGTAACTGGTTGGCATCCGGTTTCCACGCAAGCCGCGCACTGGGCAGGTATTCGACCCCGGTGTATGCATTGCTTTCCGCTTTCAGCCCGAGTGTCAGATTAATGGTGCGGCTTAAAGCAACTTCATCTTGTGCAAACACGTTGGCCCAATCCAGCTTGCGACGATTTGGAATGAATTCTATAGGTGCCGAAAGCGGAAGCTGCGGGAGAAAGTGAGTCTGTGCGTTGTCGACTGCGTAGCGATATCCTCCTCCCCAAAGTATTTTATGCTGGGCAGCCAGAGTGAAGCTATGCTGAAATTCACCATCAATAGTATCTACGATGTCTCGGAATGTGGAAGGATTATCGCGCTCGTTGTGGTCAAGATAGGTTTGTAACTGTGCCTCAGATCCGTTGTCATATTGCCGGCTCCAGCGGGCAAGCAGATTAGCCCCTGCTGTTGAGGTCGCTCCCGATATCGTTGGTGCACCTAGTGGTCCAGTCTCGGTCCCGCCCTTATAGGCATCGCCTTGCAGAGTAAAACTGTGCCTTGCGCTTCCCCAGTCGGCGCGGAATCCAGTCTGATTACGTTCTCCGTTGTCCGGAACAGGGCTGCCATCGGCGTGCTCGGTATTTTTCCGGTTCAAACCTATTCCGTAGACGCGATAATGGCCGTCTTCCCCGATTTTTCCGCCATAGCGCATTGCACCATTTGCTTCTTGATTGCCGGTGCCGGCGCTCACAAGTCCACCTTGAGTATCTTGCGCGCTGTATGTGATGACATTGATCACGCCATTGACCGCGTTTGCGCCCCACAGCGTCGCACCCGGTCCGCTGATTACTTCGATGCGTTCGACGTCTTCGAGCATCACATTCTGTGCATCCCAGTTAACACCGGAAAATAACGGCGTATAGACAGTGCGCCCATCAATGAGAACCAATAATTTGTTGCCGATTCCGTTGTTGAAACCACGTGCACTGATGGCGTATTCGTTGGCGTTCACTCGCGAAACCGTAAGGTTGGGTGCAAGCCTGAGAGCTTCAGGAAGACTGGTTGCGCCTGAACGGCGAATATCTTCGTTGGTGATCACAAAAACGGATGCAGGAGCATCGGCCAGGCGTTCGGACTTTTTCGATACTGAGGTAATCTCGATATTGGACAAATCTTCAAGTGACATGCGCGAAAGCTCTGTCACCGATATCGATTCTGCCGAATCGTCTGCCGCGGCTTCGGTAGCGCTGAACATAAAGCAGGTTGCGATAAGCATCGGTCCGATCACAAGACAGGCATTGTGCAGGGCGGGGATTTTCCTGTTGCGGTTACGTGCGGCAGGTCTGTGAACTGCAAAGGCGGGATAAAGAATGGAACTGTAAAAAGGCAGGATCAGGAAGGGCAATAGCAATCTGGTCCGCAGATTTGTGAGGCGGGGAATCCGTCGTCGGCATTGTTCGCATGAACCTTGGCGCATCAGTTTTCCTTTTTGTGCTGTTTTTTATATGGAAAATACTGTATCAATATACTAGGGAGTTGTCAGTGCTGCAACCCGCCCGCATCGCGTTAATGAGCCTGATGCGATGGACGCAAGTGGGCGGCAACGGCTTCGTGTTAGAATGCGCGCCTTTTGATTTATCGTGGAGAAGAATATGTTTATCAGTAATGCTTACGCAGAAGCGGCTGCAGCCGCGCCGGATAACGGGCTCATGAATTTCCTGCCGCTGTTTGCATTGATTGCGGTGTTTTACTTCCTGATATTGCGCCCGCAGTCCAAGCGCGCCAAGGAACAGAAAGCCATGATCGCAGCATTGCAACGCGGCGATGAGGTCGCGACTGTAGGCGGTGAAGTCGGCACAGTCAGCAAGGTTTACGAGCAATATGTCGGATTGGAGATCGCCGAGAATCTTGTCGTGATGGTTCAAAAGAGCGCGATTCAAAGCGTGATGCCCAAAGGCACGATCAAGGCAATCAAGTAATGGGCAATGCTAAAAACCCAGATTTCATCCCAACTGCTGTGTTGCGAAAATATTTTGCTTACATATTAATTATATGTGGCGCTGCAAAATTTTTTCCACGCCTTGCATTTGGGCGAACTCTGAATTTTTAGAATTCCCAAATTCAATTTTGCGAAGGCGTGTACCGAACGGACACGAACGCAGTTATCAAGAGGTTGTCATGAACCAATATCCGTTGTGGAAAAACCTGCTGATTCTGGCCTCGTTGCTGGCCGGGTTGATATACACCCTGCCGAACTTCTATGGCGAATCACCTGCCGTGCAGGTGTCGCCGATACGCTCCACCTTGAAAGCGGATGCCGCATTGATGGAGCGCGTTGGCAGCGTCCTGAAAACGGCGAACGTTGCTCCGCAACTGATCATGCTGGACGGCAACAGCGTCAAAGCCCGTTTTGCCGATACCGACACCCAGCTGAAAGCCAAGGATTTGCTGGTCAGCCAGTTGGGCGAGGATTACGTGGTCGCACTGAATCTGCTGCCGCGCTCGCCGCAGTGGCTGACCGATCTGCATGCGCTGCCGATGTATCTCGGCCTGGACTTGCGCGGCGGGGTGCATTTCCTGCTGCAAGTGGACATGAATGCCGCGCTGAGCAAGGCGCTGGATGCAGCCACCGGCGATATCCGCAGCGCGCTGCGCGGGCAGAATATCGCGTATTCGGGAGTGGACCGCGACGGCAAGGTGTTGACGGTGAAGTTTCGCGATGCCGATACGCGCAGCAAGGGAGAAGCAGAGCTCAAGCAACGGTTCGGCGATTTTTCGCTGAGTGACCAGGACGGGAACAAGGAATACAACCTGCTCGTCACGCTCAAACCGGCTGCGGAAAAGCGCATCCAGGATTCCGCAATACAGCAGAATCTTGTCACCCTGCGCAACCGGGTAAACGAATTGGGTGTGGCCGAACCGGTGATCCAGCAGCAGGGCGCGGACCGCGTGGTGGTGCAACTGCCCGGTGTGCAGGACACGGCGCGTGCCAAGGAGATCCTGGGGCGAACCGCCACGCTGGAAGTGCGCATGGTGGATGAAGAGCATCAATACATTCCGGGTGCCACCGCGCCGTTCGGCACCGAGGCTTTCAAGGATCGCAACGGCAAGATGCTGTTGGTGAAGAAGCAGGTGATACTCACCGGCGACCGCATCAACGACGCGCAGCCGGGATTCGACAACCGTACCAATGAACCCGCGGTGCATATCAATCTGGATGGTGTGGGCGCAAGACTATTCAAGGAGGCGACGCGCGAGAATGTCGGCAAGCGCATGGCGATCATCCTGTTCGAGAAAGGCAAGGGCGAAATAGTGACTGCCCCGGTCATCCGTGAAGAGATCGGCGGCGGACGCGTGCAGATCAGCGGCCAGATGAACACCATGGAAGCGCAGGACACCGCTTTGCTGTTGCGCGCCGGCGCGCTGGCTGCACCCATGGAGATCATCGAGGAACGTACCGTCGGGCCCAGCCTGGGCGCGGAAAACATCACGCGCGGTTTCAATTCAACCAAGATCGGCTTCATCATGGTCGCGATATTCATGATGGCCTACTATCTGATGTTCGGAACGATCTCGATGCTGGCGCTGGCGGCGAACCTGCTGCTGCTGGTGGCATTGTTGTCGATGATGCAAGCCACGCTTACCCTGCCGGGTATGGCGGGTATCGCTCTGACACTGGGCATGGCGATCGATGCGAACGTGCTGATCAACGAGCGCATCCGCGAAGAACTTCGCAACGGCGTCACACCGCAGGCCGCGATACATGCCGGGTACGACCGGGCGTTCGGGACCATCCTTGACTCCAATGTCACCACCTTTATTGCCGGGATCGCGCTGTTCATGTTCGGCTCGGGGCCGGTCAAGGGATTCGCGGTGGTGCTGTGTCTGGGTATCATGACTTCGATGTTCAGCGCTGTGCTGATCTCGCGCGCGATGGTGAATCTGATATACGGCCGCAAGGCCACGGCTGGCCAAAGTGGCGATAGGCTAACAGGGTGTTAAAAAACTACTGCGCTCGGCATAACTGCGTTGCTCAAGAGCAAACAATGCTCATTTACGTACGTGTAAACTCCGCTTTTTTGCCCTTTCGCGCCTTGTTCTGCCATCGCTCGCTACGTTTTGTAACACCCTGCTAAAGGAATAAAACATGGAATTTTTCAGGATCAAGCACGACATCCCGTTCATGAGTTATGGGCGCTATACCACCTCGATTTCGCTGGTGACGTTCCTGTTTGCGATATTTTTTCTTTCCACCAAGGGGCTGAACTTCGGCGTGGATTTCACCGGCGGTACGGTGATGGAAGTGCATTACGCACAGTCGGCCGATCTGCCGAAAGTGCGCGCGCAACTCGCCGCCATGGGTTTGCCGGATGCGCTGGTGCAGAATTTCGGTTCCAGCTATGACGTGCTGATACAGGTGCCGATCAAACAGAATTTTGCCGGAGCAAAACTCAGCGAAGAGGTCATGAACGGTCTGCGCAAGCAGGACGCCAGCGTGGAAATGCGTCGCGTGGAATTTGTCGGTCCGCAGGTAGGCAAAGACCTGATCGACAACGGCGAGTTGGCGCTGCTGCTGGTTTCGCTGGGCATCGTCGGCTACCTGTGGTTGCGCTTCGAATGGAAATTCGGCCTGTCCGCCATCATCGCCAATTTGCATGACGTGGTGATCATTCTCGGTTTCTTCTCGTTTTTTCAGTGGGAGTTCTCGCTTTCAGTTCTGGCGGCGGTACTGGCAGTGCTGGGCTATTCGGTCAACGAATCGGTGGTGGTGTTCGATCGTATCCGTGAAAACTTCCGCACCATGCGCAAGGCTGAAGTGCCTGTCATCATCGACAACGCCATAACCCGCACCATGTCGCGCACCATCATCACTCACGGCTGCACCCAGATGATGGTCGGCGCGATGTTGTTCCTGGGCGGCGAAACACTGCACTATTTCGCGATGGCACTGACCATCGGCATCCTGTTCAGCATCTATTCCTCGGTGCTGGTTGCCAGCCCGCTGTTGATGCTGTTCGGTGTATCGCGCGAAGATTTCATCACGCCGGAAAAGTCCAGCACCGAAGAAATATTGCCGTAAGTGGAGCTGTTCTCTAATCTGATAGAAATCGTCCTGCATCTGGATGCGCAGCTGCTGTCGCTTACCCAGCAGTATGGCATGTGGGTATATGCCATACTGTTCCTGATCATCTACAGCGAGACCGGATTGGTGATCGCTCCTTTCCTGCCGGGAGACTCGCTGTTGTTTGTTGCGGGTGCTCTGTGCGGAATGGGCGCATTGCAGATGGACTGGCTGGTGCCTTTGCTGGTGCTGGCGGCATTCAGCGGTGACAATACCAACTACTGGGTCGGCCGGCTGGTCGGCATGAGTCTGCTCAGGCGCGCCGGCGGCAGACTCATCAGGCGCGAACACATTGACAAGACCCACGCTTTCTATGAAAAGCACGGCGGCAAGACAGTCATACTCGCGCGCTTCATGCCCATCATCCGCACTTTCGCCCCGTTTGTAGCGGGCATCGGCATGATGCGCTATCGGAAGTTCGTGTTATTCAGCGCGTTGGGCAGTGTGGCGTGGATAAGCAGCCTGACAGTGGCTGGCTTTTTGTTCGGCAACATACCGGTGGTAAAAAACAACCTTACCCTGATCATCGCGGGCATCATCCTGATTTCGCTGATACCTGCGATCAGTGAATTCATCCGCCATCGCAGAAGCAAACAATCCGCCTAGCGAACGTGTTCGCTGCATACCATACGACTTCGGTATCGTTGGATGAATTCTGATACGGAAGCCCGCAGTTCTGAAGACATTGGTATTATTTCCATGCCTTTGCAATCCCATTCGAGCAAAGTAGGAATGGGGTGGAAACATCGCAAATTGCTTCACTTTTCAAGACTTCCGAGGTATCGTACAACCAAATTGAATCATCACTTTTTCCCTACTCCAAGTAATGATTTCAAATTGGGACCCGAACAAGATGCGTCGATCAGTCGATGTGAATCCGGACTTAAGTCCGTAATTCAAAACCACCTGCTAAAGCCCGTGGTTGTTTAGCCAAGGAAACAGTATGGATACTGCCGTTAAAACTGCCAAGAAAACGCTAGTCCTGGTTTTTCCCCCGTTAACTTTGCCAACATCGCCTCCGCTTGGTATCGCGATGCTGAAAGGTTATATCGAACGAGAACTGCCGGATTGGGATGTCAAATTACTGGACTTGAATCTGTGGGCCCTTAACAAAATCCTGTCCGGAGTTGAATCCGGCACCCGCGATCTGGGCGAGAGTGTATATGCCGAAGATCGGTGCTTCCAAAGAAGAATTGCTCCAGGCTGCCAAGGTCTTTCGGGGATTGGATAATGACATCCTGTTCAGTCGCCCGGATATCTACAACCATTGCGGTGGCGTGTTCTCAAGATTCATCGAGTTTACAACCAAGGTGTTGAGGCGCAGATTGCGCGGAATGGGAACGCAGCCAGAAGATGTCCCCGCTGCTCAAAGATTGCATATGGCAGATACAGGCATTGAAACCAAGCTGTATCGGTATATCGATGATCTTTTCGGAGCAGCTTCCCGTCGGTGCGGCACTGGGACGGTTTTTCCGCCAGCAGGCCGGGCTGAGGGTCTTCATGGGCGGGAGTTGCCTGATAGAAGGCGCGGAACATTTCATGAAATGGTATCCCGAATCTGCGGACGTGATCATAACCGGTGATGGTGAAGAACCGCTCAAGCAACTGTTAAGCAGCGGGGGCAATCCAAAGGGCATTGCCGGGACGGTATATTGGGAAGAAGAAGGCAAACTGGTAAAAGAGCCGCCGGTATTCCAAAAAGACATCGATAAATTCGGCGTCCCGGACTTTGGCGGCCTCGCTGTGGAATCCTACTATTCACCCGAACCCATCATCCCGCTGCTGCTTTCCCGCGGTTGCTACTGGCGGAAGTGCACGTTCTGCGTTCACTACTTTTCTGCCGGGGATACTTACCGGGTGCGATCGATAGATTCGATAATCGAAGTGCTGCAGCACTTCGTCGCCAAAGGAATCCGCAATTTCTCCTTCGTCGATGAAATGATCGCCCCGGGCCAGTTCATTCGCCTGGCAAAGGCGATCAAAGAGGCGGAACTGGGCATCACTTACTATGCGTATTCGAAACCCAACAGGACATTTACCCCGACTGTACTCAAGGAGATTGCCGAATCCGGGTGCAAGTTCCTGTTGTGGGGATTGGAGAGTGGCAATCAGCGCATTCTTGACTTGATGGGCAAGGGGACACAGGTTGCCGAAGTCGCGGAAGTGATGCGAACCACACACGCTGCCGGGATCGCAAATCATGTCTTCGTCATTGGCGGTTTCCCCACGGAAACGCCCGAGGAATTTGCCGACACCCTCAACTTCCTGAATGATAACAGGGACTACATCTACGCTATCCACAGCGGCCCATTCGGGCTTGAAGCCGGATCGCCCATCAGCAAGGACCTTAAGAAATTCGGCATTGTGGAAACCTGGGTTCAGAACCAGTCCCCATTGGGAGGGCAGTTAGGTTACCGTGTTGCAAGCGGATCCTCGATGGAGGAAGTGTGGAAGAATTACCGGAAGGCACTGCCACTCTTTCGGCCATTTCATCCGCACGCACCCCTGGTCGCGTATTACCGCGACCATGCGCTGCTGGTATACAAGCACCTGGGCACTGGCGCCAAGCTATATCCCGAGTTCAGAAGATTCCCCAAAATGGCTGATGTCCTGCCCGACGATTTGAAAATGGAAGCTGCTGCTGAACAGCAAGTGGCGTAGGGCTGCATCCCAATGTAGTAACCAAAGAGCCCATCTTCCGCTTATGACGATGAGTTCTGCATAGCGATTGTCATGGTTTTGTCGGGAAAGCGCAGTTACGACAGATGCACGACTTGCCTCGCTTTTCCTCGGGTACCCGGGAAATGGCGTCCGCGCTGATCTCGACATCCGTGCACCAGCATGGTTCGGCAAGCGTACCCAACCTTGCGCGTACGCATTCGTTCGGCTGCCCGCAGATGGGACAGATGTGATCTCTACTCACCGCAGCACGATTAACAACAGGCTTGGGCTTGGCGTTCATATGAAGCCTGACTTGGTGCGGATTTGCGCGATCGCGCTTGCGTGCGGGGTTGCGTAGCTCATTGTGGCGGTTCGGGTTTCTGAAGCGCGCTTGACGCATCTTGAAGCCTGCTCTCAGCCTCCGTCCGTTCACGCTCGATGTCGATTCTGTCGTAGTACTCATCCCGGACATGTGCATATGCCTTGAGAACACTGTCCAGCGTTGTACAGAGTTCGAGAGCTGCACTCGCACTTTCGCCTGATTTCATGGATTCCGCTTTTGCCTTGCGACATTGCACGGAAAGCTGATCAAGAACTTTGTCATCCAGTATCGCAACGTGATTGCCCGATCCCGTGATATTCGCCGCCATGACCGAACCTTTTTGACCAAGAACCTGAAGCTGAGGCAAATTGGAAATCGTTGTCAATGTATTCTCCTTGAATATCGGAATATGCCGATTAAGTTGCAGGCGTAATGTATCTGATGAATCCCCGGCAAATGACTGTAGCTATCCAGGCTTTCATTTGGCCGCAGCTTGTTCGAAATGGCTGTTGGCGGTCCATCCTATTGCCTCGGTGAGTGCAGCTGCCGTTGAATCATTGATGTCGTTATCAATACCGGGTAACCATCCAACCAGTAACTGTCGGCTGGCAAGTACCGGATGGCTCTCCATGGTCGCCGAGAAAGCAAGCAGCAAATCAGCGGCGGCGGCATCGGTAATCCCGATACCGTGTTCTGAAGCGATGTCCTTTATCATGCTGGTTCGGATCTGTGCGATCGCCGCCGGGTCCGATTCGGGAACTTGTGCTAAATCTCCATCAAGTCCATCACAAGCGATCGATGCCGCGTGAATGATTCCTTGAACTCTTTGTTTCGTCGACGCCATGAAAAACTCTCCCGTGATATTGAATGTTTTCAGAGCAACCAAAACCAGGGCCAGCAATATTCGATTCGCTCTCTGCGGTTGAATCAATCACGTGTGATCTTTCCGATTTCGTTCATGGGCCTGCCCTCTGAATTTGCTTTTTGCCGTAGCTGGGTATTTTCCAGCATGGCAAGGCGTTCCTGGTTGCTGGATTGATTCCAACGATCATTTTCCTCCGACGAGAGGAAGCAGCTAAGGCAAATGCCTTCATCGTTGATGTTGCAATCACCCAGGCAAGGGGCTCTTGCAATAATTTCAGTTTCTGCCATCTATTGGTTTCTCCTTCTGGTGTTGATAATCACGCCTTCGGTTTGACACTGGGTTCCTATAAGGGGCCATTTCGGAATCAAACCCGGGCTGGTTCCACAATAGGCATCCTGCCGCGAATCAAATAACAAATCAAGCTCATCATTAGATAGACTGCCGGTCAATCCGGGAGAATACTCCCTCTATATCAGGCCCGATCATTTATGATCTTGATGTGGCAAAGGGGCTTGTTCGATCAATGACCAACATCACGATGTGACACAATGATAATCGGCTCTATATTAAAATATGAATTACTACGACACATGATTGATTGTTTTGGTATGCCCGTATTGGTTAAATGAATGCTTGAATTTGTACTAAATTACCACGCCTAGGAGAATATGATGAAACGAATGATTATTGGGTTGTGCTGCCTGGCAACGGTTTTCATTGTTAACGGTTGTGCTACCTCTGGTGGCTCAACCACGGCAGAAAAGCGCCAGGCGGTTCTCTCCATGAGAAGCGATGTTCTGAAGGATCTTTATAAAATTCGCCCGGAGGCAAAAGCACAAGTAGCAGAGGCACCCGGTTATGCTGTTTTCAGCAACGCCAACATCAACATTATCCTGGCCAGCTTTGGCGGCGGTTATGGGGTCGTTCAAGACAACAAAAGCGGCAAGTCGACGTATATGAAAATGGGGGAGGTCGGGATTGGATTGGGTCTTGGCCTCAAGGATTTTCGCGCTGTATTTATCTTCCATGACCGGGCAACCCTGAAAAGGTTCATCGACAGCGGATGGGAATTCGGCGGGCAAGCTGATGCGGCAGCCAAAGCTGATGAAAAGGGTGCTGCTGTCGGCGGGGAGGTTTTGCTCGATGGCATCACCATTTACCAGTTAACAAAAAGCGGGTTGGCGCTGCAAGCTACGGTTAAGGGAACCAAATACTGGAAGGATGACGAGCTGAATTGATTGGTGCGCGAGTTCTATAATTGGACTGGCGTTTAACGCCTATTTTGTAGTAAGCCGAAGGGCAGCTTTGTGTCGAAATCAGAAGGTCACCAACTTCCACTTCCAGGTGATCTGATTGACAAAATTGATTGCAAAGCGCCAAAGGACGTATTCGGCTAGGCTATTGCAAGTCTCGGAGGTCTGTTTGGTGCCAGAAACTGCAATTTACGTGTCTGAAATTGAAACCGCTTAAAAATGCCAAGTGGAGTGTCGCAGACAAATTTCTCAAAAAGCATAATACCGGAAAACCGGATATTGAAAGCATCTGCCAATACAAAAAAATACTGGGTGACGGTGGCGTGAAAGCTCATCAGGGGAGGATCCAATGAAGAACACATTGTTATATTTTAGGCTATTGCTTATTGGGACAATTGTGATTGTTGCTGGTTCAACCGAAGCAGAAGCCACAACCGCGGCTGGACCGTATTATGCGATGCCTGCCTGGGACCAAAAACTTCAGTGCGATACCACTGCATGCCCCAGGTTTACTGTATTGTCGGATTGGTTGGGTTTAATACTGAGTCCGGCTCATCTAGGCATACCACCACGTAAAACCACCGGCAGCGTGGCATTCCTCGATCAGGAGACAGGGTTGGTATGGGAGATGGAGCCTTCCACTGACTTGTACACATGGGAGCAGGCACAACAGCATTGCAATCAATTAACGAAGGGGGGTCGTATGGGGTGGCGTGTACCTTCGGTCCAAGAACTGGGGAGTTTGGTCGAGCCAACGTTACGTGACTCACATCACCTCGCGCTCCCGGCGGGCCGCCCCTTCTTATTAATCAATACCATTGCCGCGTCATGGTCCACCACAGTATACGCGCCGGATCCGGGACACATCGCTTGGTATGGGGCTTTAGGCGGCCAAGGTCCCGGTGGAGGGTTCCGTTCCATGACCACCCCTATGAATGTCATGTGCGTGCGGGGAGGCACGGGGAGTCCGGCGCAGTGAGTTCAAGAAATCCACACGCATCTCCAATAGCGGTGTCAGTCATAGAAGGAGTATGAATAAGGTATCCAGGTTCAGTAATGTATCGAGAGTTGCATGTCACCACTATCCGATTCCAGGCGATCTGTTTTACTGACTTGTTTGCGAATCGCAAGGGGGCGGCTTTCAGGATGGTTATTACAAAGGCAGATGTTCGGTTATATTCCAAACGAATGCGCTTTCGTTTTGAAAGGGCTCGTGTCTGAACAAAAAGTCGAACACGCATCATGTTTCGACCAGCGGCCGGGAAAAATCGGCGTGACCAGGGACAAACTGGAAATCAAGTCCGTTGACAAAAATTTTCTGGAAAATCTCCTGACCAGGTTCCTCCGCTCAGCCCTTTCAACCAAAGACCATGTCTGACCTTGAGCTCATGCGGGACTGCGAATAGCGCACAGCCGCGCTGCTCCAAGTAGAGTGTCCGATTTCTGGAATCTTTAATGACGGCTTGCAAATGTAAGGCTGACGTTAGATGATTCACCATATCGCCCAAACGCTTCCGTAGGAAATGTCGCTCCAGACCGTCCACACTGAAACTCAGCAAGAAGGAACCATGCATACGCTTGTTGCCATCATGTACCGGATCTGCCACCGATTCGGTTTGTTCGCTTTGGCTTTTGCGTTTGCTTCTTCCCTTGCTTTTTCCGGGCTCGCACATGCAAGCCTCCCCCAATCTTCCAATGTACCCGGCGGCGTTGCAATCATTCCGCTCGGCAGCGTTTCAATCGCCGCCGATACGCCGCAAACATGGTTGGGCGATCAGCCGGTTCTCGTTACCTCCGATCACGACCAATGGTACGCTGTAGTCGGTCTGCCGCTCGATATATCGCCGGGTCCGCATGAGTTGCGCGTCAAGATCGGTGACGAAACAAAAGAGCAGGACTTCGTTGTCAGCCCGAAAGATTACCCCGAGCAGCACATCACCCTTAAAGACAAGAGCAAGGTGGAACTGTCTGCCGCAGACGAGGCCCGCGCTGACCGCGAGATCGCCGTCATCACGGAACTGAAACATCACTGGCGCGCCGCGCAGGACACCGATCTGGCTTTTATCCGTCCCGTCAAAGGAGAACTGTCCAGTCAATTCGGCCTGCGTCGTTTCTTCAACGAAGAGCCGCGCGCACCGCATGTCGGCATCGATGTGGCGGTCGCGCGCGGCACACCGGTCAAGGCGAGCGGACAAGGCCAGGTGCTGGCGGTCGACGATTATTTTTTCAACGGCAAGACGATCTTTATCGACCATGGCAATGGCCTGATCACCATGTACTGCCACCTGGACCGCATCGACGTGAAAGCCGGCGACTCGGTGCGCAAAGGCCAGCGAATCGGGCGTTCCGGAATGACCGGACGCGCCACCGGTCCGCATCTGCACTGGAGCGTCATACTGAACGGCGCAATGGTCGATCCCGAATTATTCGTTCCGGCAAAACATCGGCGTCGATGACCTATTCAACAAAATCGCGCGCAGTCCGCAACATCAGGAGAATATCGGCCGTGATCGGGCTGGTGCTGGCGGCGCTCACCGTTCCGCCAATGATGCCGAGGCGCGTCGCACCGGCAACGTTCGTACGCAAGCCATCGACATGGTCGTGATCCATTCGACGGGCGGCCCCACCTGTGATGCCAGCACCGGCAAGCCCATTTGGGTAAAAGCCGGCACCCTCGAAGAAGACATGCGAAAGATAGAAGCGGATCCCAAACTCGGCATCCACTACATGATAGACCGGGATGGGACGCTGCGCGCCAGCGTGCCCGAAGACCAGGTGGCCAATCACGTTTTTCACTACAGCGGTCAGTCCATCGGCATCGAGCTGGTCAACGATGGGGACGGGGTCGATCCATTTCCCAAAGCGCAACTGGCGACGTTGGTGAAGCTGCTCCGCGACATCAAGCAGCGCCGCGGCATCACGCGCGAAGGCATCAAGCGTCACTCCGATCTCGACCACGCGATGATGGCCTGCGACAGAACGCAGCGGCGCAAGGTGGATCCCGGCGCCGCGTTCCCGTATAAAGCGATCCTGGATCGGGTGTTTCAACCCGGTTAGGAAAAGCGTTTCGCGAGCTGTATATCATCAGCATCCGCTTCAAGCGATTCAAACAACAAGATCAGATTATGATCGCGGGCGACGGGTTTCGGGTAGACAACGGGCCGTGACATGATGACAATCAGCCTGGTGAAATCGCCATAAGACCAGGTTGGCTGAGATCCGGCAAAAGGGGGGCCAAATGATCAGCATCTACGAGCTCAAGCCGCGCTTCCAGGCGCTGCTGCGTCCGATCGTCGCGCAGCTTGACCGGATGGGCACGACCGCCAATACGGTCACGCTGTTCGCGATGTTCGTTTCATGCGCGCTGGGTATCGTTCTTTTTATGGCCCAATCCCCGCGCCTGTTCCTGTTGCTGCCTTTGTGGATGTTCCTGCGCATGGCGCTCAATGCGGTGGACGGCATGCTCGCCCGCGAGTTCGGCCACAAATCTCCGCTGGGCGCTTACCTGAACGAACTGACCGATGTGGTTTCCGATGCGGCGCTTTACCTGCCCTTCGTGATCGATCGCGCCTTTCGGCTGGGGCAGTGTCGCCGGCGTGATCTTCCTTTCCGCTCTTTCCGAAATGACCGGCGCGCTGGGGCCCATGGTGGGCGTCGAACGCCGTTACGACGGCCCCATGGGCAAGAGCGACCGTGCCTTTGTGTTCGGTGCGCTGGGATTGTGGCTGGGTGCGGCTGGCAGTCTGCCGGATTGGGCTTTCTGGATCATGCCTGCCGTCGCGCTGTTGATACTGTTCAACATCGTCAACCGCATACGCAACGCATTGAAGCTGCTTCCCGGGAGCTAAGCCATGTGGCTATCCACTTTGCTGATAGTAACCGCACGCCTGATGGTCGGCGCGACCCCGCGCTGGATCGGCTCGGCGCCGACGGACGCGCAGCGTATCTACTTCGCCAACCACTCCAGCCATATCGACACCGTCGCGCTCTGGTCTGCTTTGCCGCCCGCGCTGCGCGCAAGGACGCATCCGGTCGCCGCGGCGGATTACTGGGGAACCAGCCGCTTGAAACGCTATATCGTTTTGCGGGGGTTGAATGCGGTGCTGATCGACAGAAGCCACGCCGATCCGGACGCCGATCCGCTGGAACCGCTGTATAAAGTGCTCGACCAGGGCGACTCTCTGATCATGTTCCCGGAAGGCACGCGTCAACACCAGCCGCTGCCGGGGCCTTTCAAATCGGGCTTGTTCCATCTTGCAGAGCGCTACCCGCAGGTCGAACTGATACCGGTGTATCTCGAAAATCTGCATCGCAGCATGCCCAAGGGCACTTTCCTTCCGGTGCCGTCATCTGTACCGTGCGTTTCGGCGCGCCGTTGCAGCGCATCGCCAACGAAGACAAGCAATCCTTTCTGAACCGGGCACGTGATGCCGTCATAGGAGTCGCACAATGAGTCCCAGGGAAAAATTCTATTGGCTGGTCGGCGGCATGCTTTGCATCCTGGTGGTTGCGTCGCTGGTCGGCTGGTTCCTGCGCCGCCGCGCCAGCAGCGCAAGCGCCATCGCCGTGATCGACAACCTCAACGCCCGGGTGCGCGCATGGTGGGCCATGGTCGGGCATCTTTTCCGCTGCGTTCATGATCGGGACGGACGCAACTCTCGTCATGTTCGCCTTCATCTCGTTCTTCGCGTTGCGCGAGTTCATTACCCTCACGCCCACCAGACCGGGCGATCATCGCGCGCTGTCGCTGGCGTTCTTCGTGCTGATCCCGGTTCAATACTGGCTGATCGCGATCCATTGGTATGCGCTGTTCTCCATCTTCATTCCGGTCTATGCGTTCCTGTTGCTGCCTGCCCTCTCCGTGCTGGCGGAAGATGCTGAAAACTTCCTGGAGCGCACCGCCAAGATCCAGTGGGGCATCATGATCACGATCTACTGCATCAGCCACGCGCCGGCATTGTTGCTGCTCGACATTCCGGGATACCAGGGGCGAGGACGCCCTGCTGCTGTTCTATCTGGTGCTTGGTGGTGCAACTCAGCGACGTGCTGCAGTACGTGTTCGGCAAAGCTGTTCGGCAAGACCAAGATCGCCCCTGTCATCAGTCCCTCCAAGACCGTCGAGGGATTCATCGGCGGGGCCGCCAGCGCCACTTTGATCGGCGCCGCGATGTGGTGGATCACGCCATTCACGCCGCTACAGTCGGCTGCGATGGCATTCGTCATCGTGCTGATGGGATTTCTCGGCGGATTGTCGCTTTCCGCAGTGAAGCGCAGCCTGCACGCGAAGGATTGGGGAACCATGATCAAGGGACACGGCGGCATCATGGATCGCATGGATTCCATCAGCTTCGCTGCGCCGATCTTCTTCCACCTGACCCGCTACTTCTTTACCTTTGAGAACAGCCCGTCATTACACCTGATTTCGGCTATAAATTTTATAGGCTCAGGCCATACGGGCTGATGAGGGGGACTGAAAGGAAAACGACTCCGGTATCATCCCCCGGTTTTATATTAATTGACCCTGGTGCTATATGACGGACGAAAAGAAGATGTTTTATCCAAAACCGGGGAATCCTAAATCACGCGGAATCTTTCCGGGCGGTCCATCAACGGCAGCAGATCGGCAGCAACCCCGATTCCCTGTCCTGTTCGACTGTTGCTTAGCTCATTCATTTCATGGCCCGGAAGGACGTTGAGTTTCCGCAACTTTTGTTCCGCCAGATCAATACTAAAATATTTATACAGGAGTCCTGCAAATATTCTGCGTTGGTGATGCCTGTACTGCCGCCATTTTTTATGTAACTTTCTATGTAACCTTTTATGTAACGTATAGGGTCGCTGCTCCTGGATAGGCAAGTTTTGAGATTTCGGAATCATTTAGTATAAGACGCCTGATCTCATCGGCGGAATACCGCTCCAAATAGTCGGTGATAACAGAATGCTCGGGGGAAGGGTTCTGGTAGTTTGGAACGCCCTTGTTCCTGTTTCCCCTGGCGACATGGGTGTGTATCCTCAATCCAGTCAATTGTTCTCCAAATATAAACTTTCCACCCTGTTCCCAGCAGCGGCATAACCAGTCTGAAATCGGGGTTCGCCATATATCTGCGGCATACCTCCATTTGCCAACCGTTTTGCGTATTGCGACCGCATGATCCAGAAACTACTGGGGTCAAGTCCTCCGGTATAAGGATCGAGCATAAAGGTACTGTCTTGGTGGTCTGGAAAAATATACGTGAAAAGAGGCATTACCAGGCCATCCTTTTCATAATAGGAATCGGCCATCGTATACTTTCCGAAAAACATGTCCGCGTCCTTCCTGCCAATTTGATCGATTCCGTATGAAAGATGATCGCTTAGCAGGATATCGTCATGGTTGAGAAATACGAGATAGTCTCCCGTCGCGATATTGAGCCCGAAACTATTAGGTCCGGATTGCTCGCCGCAACGAATCGGAAGGTTGTAATATTTGATCCGTGGATCTGAAATAGATCTGATCGCCTGTTCTGTTTTCTCGTCACAGCAGTCCCCAACCACAATCGCCGTCCAATCCTGGTGCTCCTGTCTGACCACGGATATGAGGGTCGCTCGTAGAGCATCCGTGCGACCATGTGTAGCGATAACAAGACTAACCCTGGCAGGCTTCATAACGATCTTCAGACATAAGCCAACAGCATGGACACGAGCGTTCTGGACTCATTAGAAAATATTCCATCTCGCGCCAGGAAATTCTCGATTTGATTTAGCGTCATCCATGCCAGAGTCTTGTCTGGCTCAATGTGATCATCTTTGTCGATTTTGCATATTTGGTACTTCGTGATGCATTGATAGAAACGACCGCCCTCATCTGAATGAAGACACGAAAGAAGAACTTTGCCAGACTTGAAATGCTGTTTTAACTCTGACTGGACAACGTCAATGTCCAAAATATTTTCACTCGTATCACTGTAATCTTGTATGGTCGGGCAAAATTGACAACCTTCCGTGAAGCCAATTTCTGTCCTGCACTGAAACAAGAAATGCAGGATTCCTTTCCGAATTTGACATAGCAGTACGACCAAACCTGTTTGTGCAGTACACGCAAACGGCTGATCCCAGCTGTCGGTCTCCCTTTCGGTAGTCTCTATCGAGTAATGCACAATCGAGAGGCCGCTCTCCTCTCTCGGAGCAACACCGTATGGGTCGATTACCCAGTCAGTCAGATCGTGGAGGCTCTGGATGTGTACCCGGAGTTGAGCCTTGTTTCTGGATTCTTTCAATAGGCTTAGCAACGCGCCCAGTGCAAGTTCCGATTGGTTTTCAGTGGCAAGGTACGATTCGCGAAATAACATGGCAAGGTCGTTCGTTTGCTCGAGCCTGTCGAATGGCTTGCCGCTTTGAGAAAGCAGGTGCCACGGGGTGCATGAGAGGACGGATCGCGCGTCGGTGTTAATCGAAAAGTCATTTTTCAACAGTTGCGTGAAGGATTCAATCGGGACCCATTTTGTGCATTCGTTTTCCCCGGGCTTATCACCGCTTGGCACCTCGATCGCCAGATTTCGATTGTACTTGCCAAGAAAACGTGTGCCTTGTTCTGACTGCAAAGTGTCAGAGAAAAGTATTCCCTTGCTCTGCCCCGTAAAATATTCGAGATACGCAGTCGCTTTGCCATTGTGTTTTCTGGTGTAATTCGACACGGTTGCCTGAACCGTTGGGGCTAACTGACATAATGGAATATTCCCGGGCTCGGGTTTGCACTGTACGAGAATCTCCCGACCAGCGTGTCCTCTGAAAAAGAGAAAACCGAGAATGCCGATCTCTGGCTGAAGTATCAATGGCTGGTCTGAATGTGGAAGATGGATTCCGCATTTTAGGACCTCGGTTCCCACGACACTGAAGAAAAAATGATCCCGCCGGCTTATTTTATGGTTATCAAGGAGCCATTCACCCGATTCCTGCAAGGAAGTTTTTTTGACCCGCATGTCGCACGATTTGTTGCGAGAAGCCAGCCAATCAGAAAGTTCGTCGGAGTCTGTTATCGACAACTGGCTCATTCTTTATGGCCGTCCTCTTGGGTTGCCGGTCGCGGTCGTTATGGCTTAAGGCGCTGGATGGATCGCCGGGCAATACTCATTCTATTGATTTTACTTTACCACAACTTCACCTCAAGCGGTCCAGCGCCTAAATAGAATCCTGAAACAGCCTCTGACATCCAACATCGATGGGCGATGCGCAGGGAAACAAGGACGAAGAATTACATCTGCCGATTGGAATGAGCCGCCGCTAAATTGCCACTGGCCTATCCGAAACGGCCTGTAATGTAGTCTTCAGTCTCTTTGCGCTTGGGATTGGTGAATACCGAACTGGTTTCACCGAGCTCGATCAGGTCACCCAGATACATGTAGGCGGTGTAATCGGAGATGCGCGCGGCCTGCTGCATGTTGTGCGTGACGATCACGATGGTGAAGTCTTCCTTCAGTTCGTCGATCAGTTTCTCGATGTGCGCGGTGGAGATCGGATCGAGTGCGGAAGTGGGTTCGTCCAGCAGCAGCACCTGCGGTTTGACCGCTATGGCACGAGCGATGCACAGACGCTGCTGCTGGCCGCCGGAAAGCCCGGTGCCGCTTTGCTTGAGTATATCCTTCACTTCATTCCAAAGAGCGGCCTTGCGCAACGCCCATTCGACACGGGCTTCCATGTCATGCCTGCTGAGATTTTCGTACAGCTTCACACCGAATGCGATGTTGTCATAGATGGTCATCGGGAACGGCGTGGGTTTCTGGAACACCATCCCGACCTTGGCGCGCAACATGTTCAGATCCTGCTTGCTGTCGAGGATGTTCGCGCCATCCAGAATAATCTCACCGGTAGCTTTTTGCTTCGGATATAACTGATACATGCGGTTGAAGGTGCGCAGCAGCGTGGACTTGCCGCAGCCGGAAGGCCCGATAAAGGCGGTCACCATTTTTTCCGCGATGCTCAGGTTGATGTCCTTGAGCGCGCGAAAATTCCCGTAATAGAAATTCAGGTCTTTGATGACGATCTTCGGGTTGACGACGGTTTCGATGTCCATTTTCATGCCTTGTTGATGATCGGATTCATGGCCGGAATTAATGAGTGGTGGCACTTTGCCGGAACAGCACGCGCGCAATGATATTGAGTGTCAACACGCTGAAAGTGATCAGCAGTGCGCCTGCCCAGGCAAGTTTTTGCCAGTCCCCGTAAGGACTCATTGCGAACTGGAAGATCACCACCGGTAAATTCGCCATCGGCTGGTCCATGTTGCTGTTCCAGAACTGATTGTTGAGCGAGGTGAACAACAGCGGTGCGGTTTCGCCGCTGATGCGTGCCACTGCCAGCAACACCCCGGTGATGATACCGGCGCGCGCCGCGCGCAGCGTGACGAAGTTGATCACTTTCCACTGAGGCGCACCGAGTGCCGCGGCAGCTTCGCGCAGGGTGCTGGGAACCAGCTTCAGCATGTTCTCGGTGGTGCGAATCACGATCGGGATCACCAGTATGGATAAAGCAAATGCGCCTGCCCAGCCGGAAAAGTGTTTGACTCTGACCACATACATTTCATAGACGAACAGGCCGATCACGATGGAAGGGCGCCGACAGCAATACGTCGTTGATGAAACGTGTGACCGGCGCCAGCCAGCCGCGCTGGCCGAATTCAGCGAGATAAGTGCCGGCCAGAATCCCGATCGGGGTGCCGATCAGGGTCCCGACCAACGACATCATCAGGCTGCCGGCGATGGCGTTCAGCAGACCGCCCGAGTTGCCCGGCGGCGGGGTCATTTGTGCGAACACCTCTGGAGTAAGAGAGAGCAGCCCTTGTATCCAAAAGGTCATCAAGATCCAGCACAGCCAGAACAGGCCGAACAGCATGGCCAACACCGAGACCGAGAGTCCCACTGCGTTGACGATACGGCGGCGTGTGTAGAGATTCAGCATGATGTTCACGCAGGCTGCCCCTCGAGTTGTCCAAGCTTGTACAACATATAGCGGGCAATGGACAGGACGACGAAAGTGATGAAGAACAGGATCAGGCCAAGTTCGATCAGCGAGGAAGTGTACAGATCACCGACCGCCTCGGTGAATTCATTGGCCAATGCCGATGAAATGCTGTTGCCAGGCTTCAAAAGCGACTTGCTCAATTCATGGGCATTGCCGATCACGAAAGTGACCGCCATGGTTTCGCCCAGTGCGCGTCCGAGTCCCAGCATGATGCCGCCGGCAACACCCACCTTGGTGTATGGCAGGACCACCCCCCACATCACTTCCCAGGTGGTCGCGCCGACCGCATAAGCGGACTCCTTGAGCATGGAGGGCACGACGTCAAACACATCGCGCATCACCGAAGCAATGAACGGGATGACCATGATGGCGAGAATGATGCCGGCGGTCAGCAGGCCGATACCCATAGGCGGGCCGGAGAAGAACGGTCCGATGATAAGGCATGGTGCCGACATGTTTGTTGAGCCACGGTTCGATATGATCGGCAAACAGCGGGGCGAATACAAACAGTCCCCACATTCCGTAGATGATGCTGGGGATGCCGGCCAGCAATTCGATCGCGATGCCGAGCGGACGGCGCAGAAAGCGTGGCGAGAGTTCGGTCAGGAAAACGGCGATACCAAAACTGACCGGAATCGCGATCAGCAGCGCGATTCCCGAGGTGACCAGCGTGCCGACTATAGGTATCAGCGCGCCAAATTGATCGTTGACCGGGTCCCAGTCGGAACTGGTCAGAAACCCGAAGCCAAAAGCGTGGATGGCAGGCAAGCTGCCCACCACCAGTGAAACAATGATTGCTACCAATAGCGTCAGCACACCAAATGCGCAGACGCGCGTCAGGCTGCGGAACAGCAGGTCGAACACTGCTTGTTGTTTATGCTGAACCTTTTGTGAAATCATCGGCATGGTTGAGTTCTATTGGTTGAAAAATAACGGGGGCAATAGCCCCCGCGATTATAGCTTATGGTTGTGCTGTGTCAGCCACACTTTCCGTGCACTTATTTCCAGACGGCCTTACCCGACTTATCCTTGATTCTTTGTTCCCATGCGCTATGGATCAATTTGACCAAGCTATCCGGCAACGGAACATAGTCCAGATCGGATGCCATCTTGTCGCCGTTGGCGTATGCCCAATCGAAGAACTTCAGCACTTCCTTGGCGGTTTCGGGCTTGTCCTGCACCGTATGCATCAGGATGAACGTCGCGCCGGCGATCGGCCAGCTTTTTGCACCGGGAGAATCGGTCAGCAGAAGATATAAACCGGGTGCCTTGTACCATTCTGCGCCAGCCGCTGCGGCCTGAAATGCACTGCTTTCCGGTTGGACGAAATTGCCGTCATGGTTCTTCATTTGCACGTGGTTCATCTTGTTCTGCAGTGCGTATGCATATTCCACATAGCCGATCGAGCCCTTGATGCGTTGCACGTAAGAAGCCACACCTTCGTTGCCCTTGCCGCCGGTACCGGCTTTCCAGGAAACCGCTGTGCCTTCACCGACACTGGACTTCCATTCCGGGCTGACCTTGGACAGATAGTTGGTGAAAATGAAGCTGGTGCCGGAGCCATCGGAACGGTGCACCACGGTGATATCGTCATCGGGCAGCTTGAGATCCTTGTTCAACGCGACGATTGCCGGATCATTCCACTTGGTGATCTTGCCCAGATAGATGTCGGCCAAAGTGGCACCGTCCAATTTCAACGCGCCGGAGTCGATTCCGTTCACATTGATGACCGGAACCACGCCGCCGATCACGGTAGGGAACTGCATCAGGCCATTTGACTTCCAGATCTTCAGGCTTGAGGGGCATATCGGATGCGCCAAAGTCTACAGTCTTGGCTTCGATCTGTTTGATGCCGCCACCGGAGCCGATGGATTGGTAATTCAGGCCGATGCCGGTTTTTGTCTTGTAGGCATCAGCCCACTTGGCATAAATGGGGTAAGGGAATGTGGCACCTGCACCGGTGATGTCGGTTGCCTGGCTTGCGCCTGCATAAGCTACCGCAGTGGCAGCAGCGATGCCGATGATGAGTTGCTTCAGTTTGCTATTCATTAATGTCTCCATTTGGTTGAAGTGTTGCTTGCGCTCTTTCCGATTGCCGATTAACCAGCAACGCTTTGTTGCGGAATGCATGTTATGGCAGTTTTATTACAGGATTATTACAGCAAATCTCCAATAACAGATTTGCAGGCATCTGTTGTGCTATGCATTGAATCTACAGAAAATTATTGCCGCACTTCACGCTCAATTTCATCCGCAGTGATATGGCGCACATCGCGTCCCTTGACCATGTAGACCACGTATTCGGACATGTTCTTGGCATGGTCGCCTATGCGCTCAATGGACTTGGCGACAAACAGGATTTCCAGCGCGCTGGAAATAGTCCGCGGATCTTCCATCATGAAGGTGACGAGATAACGCATGACGGTGCGGAATTCCTCGTCCACCTGTTCATCCTGGCGCACCACATGTGCGACTGCGGAAATATCCAGTTTGGCAAAAGCATCCAGCGATTGGTGCAGCATGTCCAGCGTCAGATTTGTCACATGGTTTATTTTATCGAAGCGCGGCAGGGTGAGGTTTTTCTTCTGTGATAAGTTCCTGGCAGTGATGGCAATCTTTTTTGCCTCATCGCCGATGCGTTCGAGATCGGTAATGGTTTTGATAATCATGATCACCATACGCAAGTCGACTGCTGTTGGCTGGCGGCGAGCGATGATCTGGGTGCAACTTTCGTCTATGTCTACTTCCAGTGCATTGACACGGTGGTCCTCGGCGATGATGCGATCCATCTGTTCTATATCGCCTCTGCTCAGCGCATCAATGGCAAGCCGGACCTGTTTTCCTACCAGTTCACCCATCAACAATACGCGTTCGCGCACAGATTCAAGTTCTGCGTCATATTGCTTTGAAGTGTGTTCGCTATATACCATCCGGCTACTCCATTCCTGACAAAGGGGAAATGTAACCGGCCAATGCTAACGGTCTGATGTGACGTTTTTGTTACAAACATGCCTGTCGTCGATGCAGCGATATGCTTCCCCGATAAAATCATCCACTACATCTTGCATGTTTCGATTGCAGATGTTCTAATCGAACCAATCATTTTCATAATTGTTTAACAATGGAAATATAAAATGATGAAATCGGCTCAAGTGGTAAAGGCATTATCAGCCCTGGCGCAACCCACGCGCCTGGCGTTGTATCGCTTGCTGGTGGCGCGCGGACCGGAAGGCATGGCGGCGGGGCAGGCGGCCGAAAAATTGAAGGTTTCGCCGGCTACCCTGTCGTTTCATTTCAAGACACTAAGTCATGCCGGGCTGATAGAGAGCAAGCAGGACGGGCGCTTCATCTATTACGCCGCGAATTTCACGGTGATGAACGACATGGTGGCGTATCTGACGGAAAACTGCTGTGGCGGCAATCCAAGTAGCCTGCACGTGCCAGGTAAAAAAGAAGTGTTGATACCATACAAGGAGGATTATCTTGCAAGAGTCAAAAGCAATACAACGTGCTGGTGTTGTGCACCGGCAATTCCGCACGCAGCATCCTGGGCGAGGTGCTGTTCAACGCTGCTGGGCAAGGGAAGATTCATCGCCCACAGTGCCGGCAGCAATCCGGCCGGGAAGGTCAATCCGTTCGCGCTGGAGTTGCTGCAGCAGCAGGGACTCGGCACGGAAGGGCTGCGCAGCAAGAGCTGGGATGAATTCGCCGCACCCGGCGCGCCTGAGATCGATTTCATCTTTACCGTATGCGACAACGCGGCGGGTGAAACCTGCCCGGTCTGGCCGGGCAAACCCGCCACCGCACACTGGGGCATTCCCGATCCGGCCGCCGTGGAAGGCGATGAAGCGGTCAAACGCGCAGCTTTCCGCAAGGCATACGATCAACTGGCGCGGCGCATCCAGTTGTTCATGAGTCTGCCGATCGAGAAGCTGGACAAGCTGACGCTGAAAGAAAAACTCGCCGAAATCGGCCGTATCAAGGATTAGCCAAATGAACCTGTTCGAACGTTACCTGACTGTCTGGGTCGGGCTGTGCATCGTCGCTGGCGTGCTGCTCGGGCAGTTTCTGCCCGGATTGTTTCATGTTCATCGCCAGCCTGGAGATCGCCAAGGTCAACATTCCGGTCGGCGTGCTGGTGTGGGTGATGATCATCCCGATGCTGCTGAAGATCGATTTCGGAGCGCTGCATCAGGTCAGGGCGCATAGCCGCGGTATCGGTGTCACGCTGTTCATCAACTGGGGGGTGAAACCCTTTTCGATGGCCTTCCTTGGCTGGCTGTTCATCCGCCATGTGTTTGCAGCTTATCTGCCGCAGGATCAACTCGACAGTTACATCGCGGGTCTGATCCTGCTGGCGGCCGCGCCTTGTACCGCGATGGTGTTCGTATGGAGCCAGTCTGGTGAAAGGCGATCCGTATTTCACGCTGTCGCAAGTGGCGCTCAACGACACCATCATGATCTTCGCGTTCGCGCCGCTGGTGGCGTTGTTGCTCGGCATCGCCAGCATAGCAGTGCCGTGGGACACGCTGTTCGTCTCGGTGGTTTTTTACATCGTGATCCCGGTCATCATTGCCCAAATATTGCGCCGCCGTTTGCTGGCAAAGGGCGAGTCAGCATTCAAACATGCAATGGAAATGATCGCGCCCATGTCTATGGGCGCGCTGCTGCTGACCCTGGTGTTGCTTTTTGCGTTGCAGGGCAATGCCATCGTTGCGCAACCTTTGGTGATCGCGATGCTGGCCGTGCCGATACTGCTGCAGGTAATGTTCAACGCGGGCTTGGCTTATGCCCTGAATCGCCGCCTGGGAGTGGTGCATTGTGTCGCCGCCCCCTCGGCATTGATAGGCGCGAGCAATTTTTTCGAACTGGCGGTAGCGACCGCGATCAGCCTGTTCGGCTTTCAGTCCGGCGCAGCGTCTGGCCACCGTGGTCGGCGTACTGGTTGAAGTGCCGGTGATGTTGCTGGTAGTGAAAATCGCCAATGCGACTCAACTCTGGTACATGAGAGGCAAACTCAGCAATTAGAGTTTCGTAACGGGGGAATTGCAGTTTTCCATCAAGAGCTGAAAATACACTCAACAGCAAATATTACAATTGCATCCGATTTGCAGAAAAGATAGCCTTTTATCAGTTTGCAGTCTCAGGGTTAACGATAATGCCAACAATCGTATCCATTTTGAAATATCGGCAGGACAAAAGCCACAACAACATTGCGGAGGAAATCACATAATGACAAAAACAATCAAGCCTGAGTATTTAGCCAAGGTCAAACGTTTGACCAAGGAAGAAACCGAACGCCTGTTATCCAGAATGGGCGGCAAACTTGACCGCCGGCTAGAGAAGAGCAAGGTAAGCCAGACAGAAGCGCTGGCCAGGCAGTTGCAATTGGAAGATGAACAACTTCAGGAATGGCGCAAAATGATGCGTACCCTGAAGGAAAAGGAAGAGGCGAAGGAAGCCAAAAAGGAAGCAAAGAAAAAAGAAAAGATCAAGGCTAAGACTAAAACCAAAACTAAGACTGCAAAAAAAGCCAAAGCTCCCGCTAAGGCCAAATCACCCGCCAAAGCCAAATCTCCTGCAAAGAGCAAAGCCCCCGCCAAGGCTCCAGCAATGCCTAAGGTAGAGGCAGGTTAGTAGCGGAATGTGCTTCGGCAAATCATTTATTGGCTTTCTCTTTACATTTCGATAACGAATAGTTGATTGCCAAAACACAAAGGGGCTGCAAATGCAGCCCCTTTGCTTATTCGCGGCAGGACTTTACCGCCCGAATGGGGTACTGAGCCACTTCCCGTTGTTTGTGTCGTGTCCGCTGCCGCCAAAAAGATCGGACATCACTTGCACGTCATCGTCACAGGCATGGTTCAGGCATGGCAGATCGAATGCCGACTCCAGCGACTTGAGCAGCGAGAAGTGGTTGTATCGTGTTGCACTTTGCTTGCCACCCACCCCGTAGTTGGTGTCGACGATCAATACCACCTGATTCGTATTCGGCGCCACGCTATAGTCGTTCTCGTCCCAGAGCACGACGATTGCGTTGTTGCCTTCTTTCCACGCCGGCGATTTCTTGATCGCAGTCACGAGTTTGCGGACTTCCACATCACCGCGTTGTATCAGGGCAGGGTTCAGACCGGACTGAGAACCATCCGAGACCGGATCATAGTTGCAGAACGGCCCGGCATTGCCGCGGCCATGCTGGTCGTTGCACTGGTTCGGCGCGATGAACGAGAAAGCCGGTACCTTGCCAGTGCTCAAATCGGCATACAAACCCTTGGGGCCGTCGAAGCCGACTGTTTGTTCGAGGCTGAGACCGTGGTCACGCCCTTCCTGCACGCTCTGGAAATAGGCGAACGGATTGTGTTTGGCAGCGTACAGGCTGACGACTCCTGATTGCGACAGCGGCGGAGTAAGCGCAGGCAGGATGGTGCTGAAATCCGTTTTGTTGGTATAGACCCCGTCGCTGTAATTCACCAGGTCTGCGCCTTCGACAGGTAAATTATCCTGGTAGCTTTTCCAACTGTTGCGCGCTTCGAACAACTGATCGGCAATGGTCTTGCCGGAAATGTTTGCCATTGCCGGGATAGACTGGATCCCGTCGATGTTGTTCAAGCCTGGCGGTCCCGACTCGTTGCTGGCGTCGACTGCAGGAGTCGCTGCGTCGGTGCCGGTACCCGAGATCGGGCAAATGTCACCAGTAGGCGGATTATCGGTATTGGCGACTCCCGTGACGAGGTTGTTGGCGCAGGATGTATTGTGCCAGTCAGCGTTATGGTCGCTTTGCACACCGAAGTTGGAGCCGCCCACCACTTCGAGGTAGTTGGTCAGGCTGGGGTGTCCGATGCCGTAGTAATTCGTCGCGAGGTTGGCCGAGTGCGCCAGATCGTTGATGAACGGTGCATTGGGATTGTTCATGATCTGGCTGTAGCCGTGGTTCTCCATCATGATCACGAAGACGTGATCCAGATGACGGACGCCTTGGGGCACTTTCCCTTCGTTGGCGATAACCGGACTTGCCAGCGCGACGCCCAGTATTCCAAGTGCTGCTATGGATATTTTCATGGTGATGTTCTCCTGATTTTGAGTTTGCTTTGACGGGTGTTTCTACGCAGATAATCGAGCTTGGCGATTGTGAAAGCGATCATGGAAGCTCGGCCGTATTTTCGAACGGCTTGATGACAGGAGAGTGACAGCGATATGACAGAAAAATGATTTGATGAACGGACCGAACGGACTGATGTTCACCAATGAAGGCGCCGCAACAAAGAGCTCTTCTTTTGTTGATGGGATTGCATCCGATGCAGGATATCGTCCAGTGACTGGATGGCCTCGATGATATGCGCGCCCTTGTTCAGCATGACGCATTCGGCGCGCACACCCATCGCCGCATCGGTGATTTCGGCGCGGCTGGGTTTGCCGCTCTTGGATAATCCTTCCAGCACCTGGGTGGCCCATATGACCGGTAATCTGGCCGCCTCGGCCAGCCAGAGGATTTCTTCCTGCAATTCCGCCAATCTTTCATAGCCGCACTCCACGGCCAGATCGCCGCGAGCGATCATCACGCCTATGATGGGCGAATGCATCAACGTAAATAACAGCTCCGGAAAATGATCGAATGCGGCGCGCGTTTCGATTTTCAGCACGATGCCGAGATTCTCTGCGTTCAGCCGTTTCAAGTGCATTTGCAGTGACTCGATGTCAGCGGGATGTCTGACGAATGATAGCCCGACCATATCGGCATGTTGAACGATGAATTCCAGATCCTTGAGGTCCTGTGCCGTCAGTCCAGTCAATTCAAGCCGGCTGTCCGGCAGGTTGATGCCTTTGTTCGCCAGCAGTTTTTCCCCGCCTTCACGGGCCTGCGTGATTTCGACCACTAATTTGTTTTTGCTGACACTGCGGATCACACCTTCGATTCTGCCATCGTCGATCAGGATGCGTTCTCCCGGCTGGACAGCAAGAAGTACTTCCGGCAGCGAGCAGGCTATGCTGGCTGTGCGCAATAATCGTCCGTTGCCATCGAATTGGGCCGGCTTGCCAGGCAACGGATCGCGCGTGATGGTCAGATTGTCACCGATATGCAGGCGAATCGATTCGGGCACTACGGGCAACGTCCCCACCATGCCGGCACGGCCAACCCGGCGCGGATGTCCGGATGTACCGGCCCGCAGAAGTCTTAGTTCGATGCCGGGCGTGACGTAGCTGGTCTGATTGCACTCGGCCCAAAAGCCTGTCCCGATCTGTTCGACAAGTTGCAGGGTGCGGGAGGAGCCTCTCGCGTCGGTAAATTCAATCAAGTCGCGCAATGACACCTTTTCGAGCCAATCTCCGTTTACCGGCAGGCTGGCATCGGCGGGAGCCGGACTGGCAGAGGTGTCGTTATCGGGATGCAGCCATATTCGCGCCGGGGCAACCACGTTGCCAAACTGATCCCGCTGCGGCTTCCATTTGATCACGGCAGGCCCTTGGGCAATCTCTCCGGTGCGCAACTTGGGACCTCCCAGGTCCATAAGGATACGGCAATGCCTTCCTGTTTCACGACGTGCCAGCTTGATCTGCTCGATCATGCGCGCCCATATTTCAGCCGTGTCATGCGCACAATTGATGCGGGCGCAATCCATACCATTGTCGAGCATGTCTTTGATCAGAGAATAATCGTCCGCCACTTCGCCGGGCAGCGTGACCATGATACGGACGTGACGGTTTAACGGAGGCTTGCCAAATAGATTGTTAGTATTGCTTTCAAGCAGCGCCGCGCCAGTTGCCGCTGAGGGCGGCAATAATTTTATCGCCCGGATTCTTGCCTAACGCGCAACGCAACAGGAGTCTTGGTGGTTGTGGCCTGGTTCGGTGGATACAGTATCCAGAAGGAGCGACACGTGTCACCTACCATACCTATTATTCTGGCCCTCGTGGCGATCGGCTGGTTCGTCGTTGCTGGGCTGCATCGAAAAACTGATCCGGGGCTGGCGAAGCTCGGGGTGATCGGCGGCATCCTTGCGCTGGTCATGGCGGCAGTCGTGAGCGTGGCAGGGGTAGCGAAGCTGGTCATCTCGGCAGTCGTCGCCATCCCGCTGCTCGTCGCCACCATTGTCGAGTTCGGGTTCATCATCGCCGTCGTGTCGCGCCTTTTCCGCGGTAAGGTCAGCCAGGGCGCGTTCCTGGCGGGCATCCTGACGATCATCGGCGCGATCCTGATCGGCGTGGTGCTGATGTTCCAGCCGTTTACCCCGAAAGTGTTCAACCTGGGCTTCGACTTCGTCCTGATCGCGCTGCTGGCATTCAACGTCTGGAGCCACGTGACGCCGCGCGAGGCAGGTCTCGCAAGGGGACTGAGTCAGTGCAATGGGAGGCATAGCGTGCAGCACAATGAGTCGCAGCACACTGCTTCGGAGAAGTACGGTTATCGCTTCTCGTTCGGGCCGTGGAACATCCACGAGGGAGCCGATCCGTTCGGCCCGGCGGTGCGGCCGAGCCTCGGCTTCGCGCAGAAGCTGATGGTCTACAAGGAACTGGGCTTTGACGCAGTCCAGTTCCACGACGACGACGCGGTCCCGAACCTGGACGAGTTGTCGCCCGCGCAAGTCGGCCGTGTAGCCAGCCAGACGCGCCAACTGCTGGAAGACCATGGGCTCGTCGCGGAATTCGTAGCTCCTCGCCTGTGGGAGAGTCCGCGCACGATTGATGGCGGCTTCACTTCGAACAACGCCGGTGAGCGGCGCTACGCGCTCGATCGCACCAAGCAGTGTGCGGACATCGCCCGTGAGCTCGGCTGCGACCTGATCGTCCTTTGGCTCGCCGCGAGGGAACCTACATGCGCGAGAGCAAGGACATCGTCCGGTCTACGCACTACCTGCTCGAAGCAGTGAACGCACTCCTCGCGTACGACAAGCACGTGCGCGTGGTCATCGAGCCGAAGCCCAATGAACCCATGGACCTCGCGTACATCCCGACGATGGGCCACGCGCTGGCTCTCGGCTTCCAGAGCGATGACCCCAAGCGCGTTGGCGTTCTCATGGAATCGGCCCACTCCATTCTCGCCGGGCTTGACCCGTCTGACGAAATCGGTTACGCGATGGCCTTCGGCAAGCTCTGGAGCGTTCATCTGAACGACCAAAACGGGCTGAAGTTCGACCAGGACCGCTCCTTCGGTGCAGTCGATCTCCGTCGCGCCTTCAATGAGGTGCGAGTACTTGACGAAAATCAGTACAATAAGATCGGTATGGTCGGGTTGGATGTGAAGGCCCTGCGCAGCCAGCCGGCCGCGCTCGCGACCAAGCACCTCCGCAACTCCATGGCCGTGTTCCTGCGGCTGGTTGAACTGAGCCGGTCGCTGGACCGAGCCAGGGTTCAGGAGCTCGTCGCTGCGCGGGACTACGAAGAACTTGACTGGTTGATCCTGGACCACCTCTTGGCTGGTTAGGTATCACTCAACCGAATGACCAGTGTCAGGCCAGCTTGTCCGCTCGTTATCCCGGATAAGCTGGCTTTGCATATCCTCTTGACAATCCAAACTCCCAAGGAAGCTTGCATATTTCCGTGTTCTGGTATAGAATGGATTTCGCTAGAGGTCGCGCAAATTTTGTCTTCTGGTAATGGTCCCCGCGCAGCCGAAGTCGCAGCCGACATGTGATCGTCACCATTCGGTGAACGATGCTAAGGAGTCGAACACGATGACAAGTGCGGTGGAGCTCCTCCGTCAGGGTCGAACTGCCGAAGTCTGGCAGAAGTACTGCGGGTTCGTCGAGTTGACGCGCGACGAGTACACGTTGATCCAAGAGCGCTTGCTGTTGGAACAGCTGGAACTCCTCAATGGGTGTGAGCTCGGTCGCCGCCTGATGAACGGCCGCAAAGTGACAACGGTCGAAGAATTCCGCAGGGTCGCTCCGCTCACGACCTATCAGGACTACGTCAGCTTCCTTGGCGAAAAGCGCGAGGACCTATTGCCCGCGCCCCCTGTCGCTTGGGTACGCACCTCCGGCCGCACCGGCGAGTTCCCCTGCAAGTGGGCTCCCCTCACAAAGCCTGCGTACGACAACCTCGGCAAATACTTCCTGGGTACCCAAATCCTGTCCGGCGCACGTCGTCACGGCGATGTGAGCATCGAGGAGGGTGATGTCTACCTATACACCGGCGCGCCGCCGCCGTTCGTCACCGGGAGCATTCTCCGTGCCGGCCGTGACGAATTTCCGTTCCGGTTTGTGCCGTCCATTGAGGATGCAGAGTCGATGGATTTCATGGAGCGCACCGAGAAGGCCTTTAGAATGGCCATGGAAACCGGCGTTGACTATTTCCTCGGTGTAGCATCGGTACTCGTGGCCATGGGCGAAGCCTTCGCCAAGGGCTCTAGCCGGGGCCTATCACGTGAAATGCTGGTCCCCGCCGCGTTCACCCGCAGCGTCAAAGCCCTCCTCACAAGCAAAATGCGTCGCGAGCCGCTCATGCCCAAGCATTTCTGGCATCCCAAGGGCATTACCGTCGGGGGCATGGATGTGCAAATCTATCGCAAGCGTATCGAGTCGCTTTGGGGCGTGCGCGTCTTTGAGGGCTACGGCTGTGCCGAGTTCGGGAACATCGCCGTGCAGAGTTGGGGGGCTAACTCCGCAGGGATGATCCCCTCTGCCGATTGTGCCTTCTGGGAGTTCCTTCCGGAGAGCGAATACAGCCACTGGCGGGTGGACCGCACATACCAGCCGCAGACCATGCTGGCGACTGAAGTGCAACCGGGACGTTACGTGCTCGTCGGAACGAGCCTCCTTGGTGGCGCGTTCGTTCGCTACATAGTTGGAGATCTGGTTAGCGTGCTCAACACCTCCGATCCCGAGCTGGGGATCGACCTGCCCCAACTTGTGGTAGAATCGCGCGGATGACTTGATCGACCTCAGTTCCATGGTCTGGATCACCGAACGCTCGCTCTGGCAAGCCTTCGGCTATCTGGATCTGGAAAGCACGAATTGGGTGGCGCGGCAAGGAGGTGACCGCCGCCCGGCAGCCCGTCGTTCACATTTACATCGAAGACGGCTACGAGCGCAACGGCCGGCTGGCCGCGGACCTCAATGAGGCATTGGTCGAAACAATGGCCGACTACAGGATGTACTTCGAGATGACAGGCGAGAGCCATGTTCGGGTAACCGCGATGGCGCCCGGCACCTTTAGGGGATACCTGGACGCCAAACGGGCGGAAGGAGCCGAGCTCGGTCATCTTAAGCCACCGCGCATGCAGCCTTCCGATAGAATCATGAAACAGCTAGTTGCAATCCACGTGGGAAACGGCGGGCAGCCGATCGACGTGTAAGGATCCTGGCGTAGAGCACCAAGCCGGACAGGAGGGAGTCCGTTGGCGCTAATCCAAGCAGCGTGCCTGCTTGCGTTTCTGTGCTACGCGGTGCTCATTGCGCTCGTAGCCCGTAACATAAAGCGGCGGAAGCCGGCCCGCCACTTCCTCCTCTACCTCTTCGGTATGCTCGCCTGGCAGAGCGGCCAGACCCTCGTCGCCTTCACCTCTAGTGAGGACGTGGCCATCCTCGGGTATCGCATCATCGCGGTCGTAGCGCCCCTCTTTGGGTTCGCCTATGTCATGTTTGTCCGCAACCTGCTCGACAAGCAGACCCACAGATTTGTCGCTCCGTTCGGATATCTCGTCACTTCGATCGCCGCTCTGGCCTTCGCACTATCCCCCAGCACAGGCATTCTTGGCGTCTACCAGGACGATCTGCCTCTGTTCCTCCCGCAAATCGGCATTGGGCCTACTCTTACCGGCGTCATGGTCTACGCCTGCCTGCTGTACGGCCTTGTCCTCTTGATTCATGCGAGACAAGTCACTAGCTCGCCTCTGCAGCGCACGCGACTCACCTATCTCATGATTGGCGTTCCGGTGGTCGTCATTGGCTCCTCTCTCAACTACGTGCCCGCGTGGCAAATCTACCCCGTAGACATGGCCTCCAATGTGATCAACGCGCTACTGATCGCTTTCGTCATACTCCGCTATCAGTTACTCGATATCCACGTCGTCGTCGGCAAAGGCCTGCGTTACTCGATTACCACTATCATCGTCAGCGCCATCTACTTCACGCTTGTATCGCTGAGCGTCCAGGTGTTCCACTTTGTATCGGGCTATCAGGTAGCCGTGCTCTCGATCGTCATGGGCATCCTCGCGGCTGTCGTAGTCCAACCCCTTCGCGATGGTATCCAGAGGCGGGTGGACCGGCAGTTCTTCGGAGAAAGGTACGATGCCACCCAGATGCTCGAGCGCCTGAGCAGCAACGCAGCCACACTCCTGGACCCAGACACGCTGGCCAATATGATCTTGACAGAGGTAAGCGACACGTTACACATCGAACGTGGCGCCTACTATCTCAAAAACGAGAATGGCGGATACGCTTTGGTGGCGAGCTCCGGGGTGCCATCCATCGCAGGCTCAGTCCTGAGGCCCGACCATCCCGTCGTGCTTCATCTGGGCAGCCAGCGACAGGTGATCTCAGCCCAGACGCTTGAGTGGCTGCCGAGGATGCGAGCACTCCGCCTCGAGGAACGGACGCAATGGGACGCACTTAGCCCTGCCCTCCTCATACCGGTTGTGGCAAAGGACGCCCTAGTAGGGCTTTTGATACTCGGCCCCAAGCTTTCCGGCATCGACTACGATGCCGACGACCACCTAACGCTGATGACTGTCGCCAATCAGACGGCCGTGTCGACAGAGAACGCGCGGCTGTATGCGGACGTTCAACACCAACTTGCCGAGAGACAGCGTGCGGAGGCCCGCATCCTGGAATCGCTACACGAGAAGGAAGTGTTGCTGAAGGAAATTCATCACCGGGTCAAGAACAACCTCCAGATCGTGCATAGCTTGCTCAGCCTACAGGGCAGGCAAGCGACCGATGCAGCCACGGTTGAGGTGTTGCGCGATAGTCAGAATCGAATTCGCTCGATGGCCCTCATTCACGAACGGCTTTACAAGTCCGAGAACCTTGCCGATATCGATTTTGCCGACTACCTGCCCAAGCTCGCCACCCATCTCCACCGCTCCTATGCGGTTAATGGCAGGAAAGTCTCCGTTGTCGTCAATCGCGCATCTGTCCGATTGCCCCTGGACCTTGCGCTGCCCTGTGCGCTGATCGCGAGCGAATTGATCTCGAACGCCCTCAAGCATGCATTCGTCGGCAGGAATGAGGGCGTCGTCTGTATACAGATGCTCCAAAGTTCCGCCGGTCTGGTCGAGCTCGAGGTCTCAGACGACGGCATTGGCATGCCGCAAGAAATCGTTGCCAACGTTTCACCACCACTTGGGATGCAGTTGATAGCGGGTCTTGTCCGTCAGCTCGAGGGGACACTCACCATCGAACGCAGCGCTGGCGCCCGCTTCACGATTAACTTCCCCGCGCCCGTTGCCAGTTCCATTCCTGTTGCATTTCCTCCTGTGATCCCCCCTCCCAGTGGTTGACGAAATTTGCGTTTCCACAGATCTGATGTACACTTGGCCCAGTAGTTTGGGTGCTTGATCCACGCCCCTCACAGGTTTTCGACCGCACATGAACCAACAAGCCGCCGTTGTCGCCGCATTCACGGAAATGGCCTCGCACTATGAGCGTACTGTCGATCGCGAGATCCGTCAGTTCTGGGGCATTGGCTATCGTGAGTTCATCACGGGATTCGTCGACGGGGCAGATCTCTCTGGCCACGAGCGCGTGCTCGATATCGGCACCGGAATGGCAGTCGTGCCGAGTACCCTCCTCAGCCGCCCGGGCTGGCACGGCGAAATCGTCGGCCTGGACATTACACCCGACATGCTGACAGGCGCTGGGGCATCGTTGAAGGCTGCAGATGTGCGCCCATGTGTGCGGTTAGTCTGCGGCTCGGGCATGGTGCTGCCCTTCCGGAATAGCTCATTTGACGCCGTTACATGCGCCCTTGCCACACACCACATGATTGTGCCCATGCTCCTGCACGAGATTTCTCGAGTCCTGCGACCTGGCGGCCAATTACTTCTCGCCGACGTTGGGCTCGCCGACTTTTGGGGCACGCCATCAGGCCGGCTCTGGGTCGGCGTGCTGGCTACCGTTTATGGATGGACGCAAGGCAAGGCGCGCGCCCGGGCTGAGATGGACGCGATGAAAAACATGCTCACGCCCGAAGCATGGCACTCGATGTTACTGGCCGCGGGTTTCGACGACGCGGACATGCAGACATTACCAGCGAAACGCCGCTGGTACCCCCCGGGGCTGCTGATACAGGCCCACTCCAACCCCAGCACGGAGCAAAGACGATGACTTCTACGGCCCAATTGTTAACAGAAGGCCGCACGCAGGAAATCTGGCAGCGATATTGTGGGTGCTTCGACCTGAAGATCGAAGAGTTCATGCACATCCAGAATCGCCTGTTGGCCGAGCAGATCGAGCTGCTGAATGGGTGCGAGTTAGGTCGCCACCTGCTCGGCGGGCAGAAGCCGCAGTCCGTCGAGGAGTTCCGTCGGATTGCCCCCATTACGACATACAACGACTACCTCCCTTGGCTGACGGAACAGCGCGACGATGTGCTGCCCAGCACGCCTGTAGGCTGGGTGCGCACGTCCGGTCGGACGGGCGAGTTTCCGTGCAAATGGGCGCCCCTCACCAAGCCATTGTACGAAATCATGGGGCGCTCCTTCGTCTCCACTCAGATTCTCTCCAGCGCCCGACACAAGGGCGACGTCCGGCTTCAGGCGGGCGACGTGTATCTCTATACCGTTGCGCCGCCGCCCTTCATCTCCGGCCAAATCATACGCGCAGCACGCGAGGAGTTCCCGTTCCGCTTTGTGCCCGACGTGGACGATGCGGAGGGGATGGGCTTCCAGGAACGTATGGAGAAGGCATTCCTGATGGCCATGGAGACCGGGGTAGATTACTTCCTGGGGATCGCGTCCGTGCTGATAACGATGGGCGAAGCCTTTTCAAAGCGCAGCGGCCAGATGCAACTATCAAAGGATGTGCTCAAGCCCGCAGCCGTCGCTCGCATCGGCAAGGGAATATTGAAGAGCAAGCTGCATCACGAACCACTCCAGCCCCGCCATTTCTGGCATCTGAAGGGGATCACAACCGGTGGGATGGACGTGCAGATCTACCGCAAACGCATCGAGGCGCTGTGGGGCGTCAAGGTCTTGGAAGGATATGGCTGTACTGAATTCGGCAACGTGGCATTGCAAAGCTGGGGAGCGCGTTCGGCTGGATTGATTCCATCGGTCGATTGCGCGTTCTGGGAGTTTATGCCTGAGGCTGAGTACGCCAAGTGGCGTCTGGATCGCTCCTACCGGCCAGTCACATTACTGACTGACGAGGTTCAGCCCGGTCGCTACGTGCTCGTGGGCACCAGCCTGTTGGGAGGCGCATTCGTGCGCTACATCCTCGGCGACCTGGTGCGCGTCGTCTGCCTGCGTGATCCCGAATTAGGGATAGATGTCCCTCAAATCGTCGTCGAATCACGGGCCGACGACCTGATCAGTCTTGGGTCACTGGTCTTCTTGACCGAGCGGTCGCTATGGCAAGCGTTCGGCACGCTCGACCTGCACATGACAGACTGGGTCGTACGAAAGGAAGCAAGCGCGTCAAGCGAACCGATACTCCATCTGTACATGGAGAACGGACATTACCGTGAAAGCGAGCTGGCCTCCGCGATCCATGGTGCGCTTTCGGAAACGATGGAAGACTATAGGACGTATGCGGACTTCATGAAGCACAACCCGGTGCGCGTAACCTCGCTTGCGCCCGAGACCTTCAAGGGCTACATGCTGGCGAAGCAGGCGGAGGGTGCGGAGCTGGGTCATCTCAAGCCGCCCCGCATGTCGCCTTCAGTCGACATAGTCGCACGCTTACTGGAGATTAGCCAAAAGAACGGCGCTTCACCGGTCGGGAAGGGCTGACTTCGGGCATGAAGCTCAGCTGAAAGAACGATAAGGATGGCCGCGGTTCGGGCAGCCTGTGTGTTGGCGCTGCTATGCTACGCCTTGCTGGTGTTGCTGGTCGTTCGACGCGCCCGCGGCCGGGTGGAGGCGCGCTACTTCCTGGCATATCTACTAGCCATGATGATCTGGCAGGCGAGTCAGACAGTCGTGGCCTTCACCTCCGATCCACAGGTAGCGCTCTGGGGTTATCGGCTGGTCCTGGCGTTTGCCGCTTCGTTCGGCTTCTTCTACGCGATGTTCGTCCACGACCTCCTCGGCGTACGTCCGAAGCCCCATGTTGCTCGGATTGGTTGGCTGCTCGCGCTGGGCGTCCCGATGTACCTGATGGCCGGTGGTCCCGGCATGATTCTGGGCGTCTACCAGGAGCCAGGATGGCCACTGTACCTGCCAGATATTGGCATGCTTGCCTTACTCGTTGGGGCCGCGGCCTACGCCTTCCTTATCTTTGCCCTGTATCAGCTGGCCCGTGCGCGGGCGAATAGCACCTCGGCGATCGAACGCAATCGCTTCCTCTATCTGACAATCACTATTCCCGTCGTGATCCTAGGCACGGCAGCCAATTACTTCCCAGCCACGCGCGGATATCCGATCGACATTGCAGCGCACCTCATCAATGCGCTGCTGACCGCCTTCGTCATCCTGCGATACCGCCTGCTCGATATCCAGCTCGTGGTTCGCAGAGGGCTGCGCTACTCCGTTACTACGATCGCGATCAGCGGCATCTACTTCCTGCTCGTCTCGCTTTCGGTCCAGGTCCTTCACCTGGTCTCGAACCTCCAGGTGTTGCTGTTGTCGGTCGTGATGGCAATACTGGCCGCCTTGCTTGTCGAACCGATGCGGAATGGGTTACAGGTGCGAGTTGACAAACGCTTTTTCCGCGAGAGGTACGACGCCGCGCGTATGCTGCAGCGCATCAGCAACTCCTCCGCCGCGCTACTCGACGTCGAGAAGCTGGCTGCGATGATCGTGGCCGAGGTCAGCAATACCATGCACGTTCAGCGCGCAGCGATCTTTGTGAAAGATCAAGCGGGCGGGTATCAGATGGTCGCGAGCGAAGGAATAATCAGTCCGCAACGCTGGAGCTTGCAGCCAGACAATCCAATCGTCGCCTACATGGCGCAGCACCAGGAAGTGTTCCGGGCAGGGAACATCGATCGTGTGCGCATGGTGCATGCGCTTCGTCTGGAGGAGCGCACACACTGGGAGGAGCTGAGGCCGGAGCTCCTTGCGCCGATCAGCCTCAAGCGCTCGCTCGTCGGACTCCTGGCCGTTGGCCCGAAACTATCTGGGCTGGATTACTCGTCTGACGACCGCGCTATGCTCATGACGCTGGCCAATCAGACAGCCGTGGCCGTGGAAAACGCCCGGCTGTATGCGGCCGTGCAGGCTGAGCTGGCCGAACGCGAGGCTGCTGAAGCCCGCTTGCTCGAATCGTTGCACGAGAAGGAGGTATTGCTCAAGGAAATTCACCACCGCGTCAAGAACAACCTGCAGGTCATCTACAGCTTGCTTAGCCTGCAGACGCGTCGGGCAACTGATCCGGCTACGCTGGACGTCCTTCTTGACAGCCAGAACCGCATCCGTTCGATGGCTTTGATTCACGAGAAGCTTTACCAATCTGCGGATCTGGCCAACATCGACTTCAGCGAATACCTGACCAGCCTGGCCGGTCATCTTTGCCGATCCTATGGTGACACAGGCTGCCAGGTGAAGTTGCAAGTGAATGCAGCTCATGTTAGGCTTGGCATTGACGCGGCAGTGCCGTGCGGCCTCATCGCGAGCGAACTCATTTCCAACGCTCTCAAACACGCATTTGTTGGACGAGAACTCGGTCTTCTGAGCGTTGCCGTTCGCGGCTATGAGCCCGGCTTCGTTGAGCTGGAAGTGGCGGACGATGGCGTAGGCCTGGCAGCCGACGCTGCAGGAGAACGATCTCCGAGTTTGGGAATGCAATTGGTCAAAGGCCTCATAAAGCAGTTGGACGGCACACTGACCGTCGAGAATGGCCAGGGGGCGCGCTTCGTAGTTACATTCCCGCAAAGGCCTATGGTGGGTGCCTGACGTTGTCTGTGGCTGTTGGCGCGTCAAGCAAACATGGCGGTACCGCGCAGATGGTAGAGATCGACATGATGCTGAACAGAAGCGAGATCGGTTCGCCC
>CAWDWW010000019.1:0-117259 GCA_963806115.1 uncultured beta proteobacterium | reverse complement strand
TGGTCGGCCATGCGCTTTGGGGTGATTGGCTCATCTTTGGGCGTGTTGATACCGGCCTTGATTGCCGCAGTGGCGACCAGTTTTGGACTTGGCCCGTTTTATAGCGCGGATTTCCAGCAGGGCTTGTTATTCCTGCTGTTGTTCTTCGCCACTCTGGTGCTGGTCGATCTGATGGTGGCGGCCTTGCAGGCTGCGCGCAACCGGGCTAACGAAGCCCTCAAGCTGGATAGCGAATTAAACAAGGAACTGGTCCAGTCGCTGCCGGGAATATTTTACATGCTGGATACATCCGGAAAATTTTTGATGTGGAACAGACAGCTTGAAACCGTGTTGTGCAGCAGCACAGAGGAAATTGCCCGCAGTCATGCGCTGGATTTTTTTGAGGGGAACGATCGCAGCCTGATTGAGGAAAATATCCGCAGGGTATTTACCCACGGTGATACAGTCGCGGAGGCGGTGCTGGTGGCGAAGAATGGCATAAAGACTCCCTACTACTTTACCGGACGGCGCATTGAACGTGAGGGTGAACCGGTGCTGGTCGGTATGGGTATAGATATTGCCGAGCGAAAAAAAGCCGAACAGAAAACCGAAGTGATGTTGCGCCGCCACCAGACATTGATGAAATCCACGCTGGAGGGTATCCACGTAATGGACATGCAGGGCAACATCGTTGAGGCCAATGAGACATTCTGCGAGATGCTGGGATATACCAATATGGAAATGGCCGGCCTCAACGTGGCTGACTGGGATGCGCAATGGTCCAGAGAAGAATTGATGGAGCGTTTCAAAAAGCTGATCCGCATGGACGGTGCGCTGTTCGAGACCAGGCACCGGCGCAAGGACGGCAGTCTGATCGATGTCGAGGTCAGCACTACCGGCGCCGAGATAGACGGGCAGCTTTTTCTCTATGCCTCAAGCCGCGACATATCCCAGCGCAAAAAAGTCGAAGAAGGGCAGCGCATCGCTGCGGTGACGTTCGACACCCAGGAAGCGATCATGATCACCACGCCCGAGGCGGTCATCCTGCGCGTCAATCAGGCCTTCTACGAGATCACCGGTTACAGCAAGGAAGAGGTGGTCGGGAAAAACCCGCGGATATTCCAGTCCGGCCGGCACGATGCCGCTTTCTACCAGGCAATGTGGGATGCTTTGCTTGCTACCGGCAAGTGGTCCGGCGAGGTCTGGGACAAGCGCAAGGATGGCACTATTTATCCCAAGATGACGACCATCACTGCCGTTTACGATGAAAACCACAAGTTGACTCACTATGTCGCGGTATTCCGCGATATCAGCAATCGCAAGAAGTCGGAACAGGAGATCCATCAACTGGCCTTTTACGACCCGCTGACCAGACTGCCGAACCGTCGTTTATTGATGGATCGTTTGCATCAGGCGCTGGCACTCAGTGCCCGAAACGGCCGCTATGGTGCATTGCTGTTTCTGGATCTGGATCATTTCAAGACCATCAACGACACGCGGGGCCATGCCGCGGGCGATCTGCTGTTGGTCGAAGCGTCACGCCGCTTGCAGACTTGCGTACGAGAAGGTGACAGCGTGGCACGGTTGGGCGGAGACGAATTTGTGGTGCTGTTGGAAGGATTGGGCAAGGAGGCGGACGAGGCTGCCAGCCTGACCGAACTGGTTGCGGAAAAGATCCGTCAGGAATTGGACCAACCCTATGTGCTGAACGATTTCGAGTGCCATTTGACGGTCAGTATCGGCATCGGCATGTTCATAAATCACCTGGAAAGCGCCGACAACCTGCTGCAGCATGCCGATGTCGCGATGTATCAGGCCAAGTCCGCCGGGCGCAACGCCATTCGTTTCTTCGATCCGCAAATGCAGGCAACGCTGGATGCGCGCGCGTCAATGGAAGCCGATCTGCGCCATGCGCTCGAAAAGAAGCAATTCCGCCTGCATTACCAGATCCAGGTCGACAACCTGCAACGTTCGCTGGGAGCGGAGGTATTGTTGCGCTGGGATCATCCGAGACACGGCCCCATTTCACCGATGCAATTCATCCCGCTGGCTGAAGAATCGGGGCTGATCGTGCCGATCGGTTTATGGGTGCTGAAAGCGGTCTGCATGCAACTCAAGGAATGGCAGAAGGACGCGCTGACGCGCGATCTGACATTGTCGGTGAATGTAAGCGCGAAGCAGTTCCGCCAGCCCGATTTCGCCCTTCAGGTGCAGCGTGTGTTGCAGGAGAGCGGCGCGAAACCTTCTCATCTCAAGCTTGAGTTGACCGAAAGCACCGTGCTGGAAAATGTCGAAGACACCATCGCCAAGATGCGCGAATTGAAACTGCTCGGCGTGAGTTTTTCGATGGACGACTTCGGCACCGGCTATTCCTCTCTGCAATACCTCAAGCGACTTCCGTTGGACCAGATCAAGATCGATCGATCCTTTGTGCGCGACATTGTGAGCGACCCCAACGATGCCGCGATCGTGCAAACCATCATCGCGATGACCGAGGTACTGGGATTGAATGTTATTGCGGAAGGGGTCGAAACCGTCGCGCAATTCGAGTTCCTCGAAAATCACGGATGTCATGCCTTCCAGGGTTATCTGTTCAGCACCCCTGTTCCGATGGAGCAGTTCGAGGCTGAGTTGCGGGGAGAATCAAGAACTGTCAAGACATAGCAGTGCAGAGCCGTATGCCGCCTCGCAATGCGCGGCCATGCTGACAGGCACTCCGAGCAACCTTTCTCGCATCGCATTCCATACGGTGTTTTTCGCGCCGCCACCGCTGGTCACGACGCGCTTGAGCGGCGGCGCGCCCAACTCGGCGAGTCTGGCATAACCCGCCGTTTCGATTCGCGCCAGACCTTGCAACAAACCGTGCAGGAATTCCACATCGCTATCCGGGCGCGGCACCATTCGAGGCGCGAGTCGTGGGTCGTTGACAGGGAAACGCTCGCCGATCCTGGTCAGCGGGTAGTAATCCAGCGGGCTGTCCTGCTGAGGATCGATCAGCGAGCTCAGGGAGTCGAGTTGCGCGTCGCTGAAATATTGTTTCAGCACCCCGGCTCCCGCATTCGAGGCGCCGCCAGCCAGCCACAGATCGCCGTAACAATGGCTGTACACGCCGTACTCCGGGGCTTCGATGCGCTGCGCCGAAAGTTGTTTGAGTACCAGCGTCGTTCCGAGCGAGGTGACGCCGATGCCGGTTTCATGGACATCAGCGGCTATGAAAGCCGCAGAGCTATCAGTGGTTCCGGCGTGAACGTTACATAAATGATTGATACCGAAATGCGCTGCGATGTCCGGCTGGATGCACCCGATAATATCGCCCGGCACAAGCACCAGCGGCAACAGATATGCGTGCGGCAGAGCCATCACCCAATCCGGCCAGCGCAGGTTTTCGACATCGTACCCGGTCTTTAACGCGTTGTGATAATCGCTGATGCCGGGCTGACCGCTGAGCAGAGCGGTGAGCCAGTCGGCCTGATGCAGAAAATGCGCGGCATGGTGGGCGTTACTTTGTTGTGTAAGCCAAAGAAATTTGGCAAGCCCGGAGGTGGCCGCAAAAACGATATGTCCGTTTTTCGCTATTTCTTTGAGTTGCCCGGCTTGTATCTGCGCTCGGTTGTCATGGTAAAGCAGGGCGGCTGAGCATGGCTCCAGTGTCTGGTCGCTCAGCAGCACCGTGCCGGAAGTGCCGTCTATGGCAAGGCCGTCCAAGCGAGCCGCCAGGAGCTTGGGCAACGCACTGAGCAGCGTATGCAACGCGGCACGCCATTCGATAGGGGTTTGTTTGGCAGGGTCCGGATATGCGACGCGCTGCTCCCAGACGATGGATCTGTCATGGTCGATGACACAGGCACGCGCGCCGGAGGTGCCGAAATCCAGTCCCAAATACATTTAGATGGGCAACCTCATGTCTTCGGCATCAGCCGCGGGTGTTCGATTGCGTATCGAACCGATTCAACTCAACATGCGGTGCCGGCTGCCAGCCCGGTTTGCGGTGTTCCGCCACTACATTGGTGAAAATACCGCCGCGTACGTTGAATTTGGCGGTCAGGCGCATGAAGCGCGGCTGGGTTGCGGCTGCCAGGTCATCGAGAATGCGGTTGGTTACATCCTCGTGAAAATGCCCTTCGTTGCGGAACGACCAGATATAAAGCTTGAGGCTTTTCAGTTCAACGCACTTTTGGTCTGCGATGTAATCAAGTATCAGTGTGGCAAAGTCCGGCTGGCCGGTCTTGGGGCACAGACAGGTGAATTCGGGGATCTCCATGTGGATTTGGTAGTCCCGTGCCGGGTTGGGATTGGGAAAAGTCTCAAGATTCTTCGAGGGTTGCGAACTCATTTTGTGTAGTGTTCCGGTTCGGTTAGAATAACAACATTATATCGTCTCGCTAGGTGGCTTGCGGAAGTGTCTGGAAATTCAGTTTTTCGGGATGCAGCGCAAGGCGCACAGGGCCATCGGCAGTACACAAAGTACGGCGATGGTTCGAGCACCGCGCAACGAAGCGATGCGCCCGAAAAATGGATTTACAGAGGTATCCTTGCGTCTTTCCCAAATCAAGTTGTCAGGTTTCAAATCCTTCGTTGACCCCACGCACATCGCGCTGCCGGGTCAGATCGTGGGCGTGGTCGGCCCGAACGGCTGCGGCAAGTCGAACGTGATCGACGCGCTGCGCTGGGTGCTGGGTGAATCCAAAGCTTCCGCGCTGCGCGGCGAAACCATGCAGGACGTGATCTTCAACGGCTCCAGCAAGCGCAAGCCGGTATCGCGCGCCAGTGTCGAACTGATCTTCGACAATTCTCTGGGCAAGGCGAACGGGCAGTGGTCCAGCTACGCCGAGATCTCGATCAAGCGCGTGCTGCAGAGAGACGGCGATTCCAGCTTTCACATCAACAACCAGCATGTGCGGCGCAAGGACATCACCGATATTTTCCTCGGCACCGGTCTGGGAGGGCGCGCCTACGCGATCATCGAACAGGGCATGATCTCGCGCATCATCGAGGCCAAGCCGGAAGAGTTGCGCATCTTCCTCGAGGAGGCAGCGGGCGTTTCCAAATACCGCGACCGCCGCCGCGAGACCGAGTTGCGCATCGGCGACACACGCGACAATCTGCTGCGCGTCAGCGACATTTTGCTGGAGCTGGATAAACAACTGGTGCATCTGGGTGCGCAAGCCGAGGTGGCTAGGCATTACCGCGCGCTGGAGTCGCAGCGCGATACTACACAACGCTTGTTCTGGCTGGTGAAGAAGCAGGAAGCCGAAGCACAACGCGTCAAGTTTGCGCATGCCACAGAGAGAACGCGCACCGAACTGGAAGCCGAAACTGCGCGGCTGCGCGACATTGAAAGCCAACTGGAAACCGCGCGCAGCGCGCATTACCAGCTTTCCGACGCGCTGCACGCCAAGCAGGGGGAGCTGTACACGGCAAATGCCGAGATCGCGCGCCTGGAGCAGCACATCAAACACGTCGCCGACCAGCGCCAGCGCATGACGCAGCAACTCGCCAATACCGAAAAGCAGATCGAACAGCAGCAACATCAGCGTCAGGGCGTGCACTCCCTGCTGGAACATTGGCAGCGCCAACAGGAAGGCGCCGGCGCCAAAGTCGCCGAGGCCGAGCGACTCGAGCAGTCAGAGGGACAGAATCTGCCGCAGGCTGAAGAAGCGGCGCGCATCGCGCAGGAGCGCCACAACGAATTGCAGCGCGAACAACTGCAACTGCAACAGCAATTGCAATTGGCCGAAACGCAACGCGAGCATTTGCAGCGCAACATCCAGCAGCTGGAAGCGCGCCGCTCGCGTTTGCTGCTGGAAAAGGACAATCTGCCGGTTGCCGACAGCGGAACGTTGCAACACACGCAGCAGCAAGTGGCCGACCTTGAAAAGGAACGCGCCGAGCAGGTTGAGAAACTTGCGCACTTGCAGGAACAGTTGCCGCTGGCGGATACGCGGCGCGGCAACCGGCGCGATTCGTTGCAGCAGCAGGAGCGGATCCTGGCGCAGACCGAGGCCAGGCTGCATGCGTTGCAACAGTTACAGCTGCAGATAGACAGCGACAAGAACCTCAATGTCTGGTTGCAGCAGCATCGATTGGACAAGCTGCCGCACTTGTGGCAATCCATTCGTATCGAGAGCGGCTGGGAAGACGCGCTGGAAGCGGTGCTGCGCGAACGGCTGAACGCGCTGGCTTTGCCTTCGCTGGATGCCGCAGCAGCATGGAGTGACGCGCCTCCGGCGAAGCTGGCGGTATTCGCGCCATCCGGAAACGGACATGGCGATAGCGGGCCTGCAGAGTTGAAGCCGTTGCTGGGTTATGTGCAATGCCAGGATATGCGAGTGCTGCCGGTGCTGCGCGATTGGCTGACGCATGTCTATGCCGTTTCGGATGTGGCGCAAGGTTACGCGCTGCGCGCGCACCTGCCTGCGGGCGGCTGGTTCGTCACCCCGCAGGGACATCTGATCGGTGCGCACAGCTTGTTGTTCCACGCACCGGACAGCCAGTTGCACGGCGTGCTGGCGAGACAGCGCGAGATCGAGAAGCTTGAACTGGAACTTGCCGAACAGAACCGCAATGCCGAGTATTCCAGGCAACAGGTCGCCGAAGCCGAGCAGAACTATCAGTCCATCGAGATGCAGATCGCGCCGTTGCGCACTGCCGGCAATGAATTGCAGCAGCGCCTTCACGGCCTGCAGATGAACATACTCAGGCTCAACCAGGCGCACGAACGCAATGTGGAACGCGCCGCTCAGATCGAACGAGAGATGCAGGAAATATCCGATCAACTCGGTGCCGAGCAGCGCCAGCAGAGTGGCGTAGACGAACAGATGGCGGTACTGCGCGAGCAGATTACGGCTTTTTATGCGCAAGTCGACGAGGCGCAGCGACAAGCCAGTGCACGGGATATTGCGTTGCGCGAGCAACGCAGCCGCGCTCAGCAGGCGCAGCACGCCTTGCAGGAAGCCCGTTTTTTTGCCAAGACTTGCACGGAAAAGATTGCGGATCTGCAGCACAACGTACAGCAGATCACCGATGCACTGGCGCAGTTAGAGCAGAACCTGATCCAATTGCGCGCCGACCTGTCGGTCAGCGAGGATGATTCTGCACAGCAGCAATTGCAGGCGGCCTTGCTGGTGCGCCAATCCTGCGAGCAGGCGCTGGGCGAGGCGCGCAACATTCTGGAAAACGACACGGTCAACCTGCAAAAACTGGAACAGGAACGCATGGCGTGCGAACACAAGTTGAACCCATTGCGCGAAAAACTCAATGAGTTGACGCTCAAGGAGCAGGAAGCGCGTCTGCATTACGAACAATGGGCTGAGCAGTTGCAGGATATCGACGAACAGGCATTGCTGCCGTTGCTGGAGACCGGCAACAACAGGCCGAACTTCCTGCAGAGCGAGTTAAACAGGCTGAATGCGGACATCGAAGCATTGGGTGCGGTGAATCTCGCGGCGCTCGAAGAACTGCAAGCCGCGACCGAGCGCAAAGCCTACCTCGATGCGCAGGCCAGAGATCTGAATGAGGCGATGGCGACGCTGGAAGACGCGATACGCCGCATCGACAAGGAATCGCGCGAGCTGCTGATGGATACCTATAATCAGGTGAATCAGCACCTGGCGGAAATGTTTCCGATACTGTTTGCCGGCGGGGAAGCAAGGCTGGTGCTGACCGGCGAAGAAATACTCGACAGCGGAGTTCAGGTGATGGCGCAACCGCCAGGCAAGAAGAACAGCTCGATCCATCTGCTGTCCGGAGGAGAAAAAGCACTCACGGCGATCGCGCTGATATTCTCGTTATTTCAGCTCAACCCGGCACCGTTCTGTCTGCTCGATGAAGTGGATGCGCCGCTGGACGATACCAATACCGAGAGGTTGTGCGCGCTGATCACGAGAATGTCGCAACAAACCCAGTTCGTGTTCATCAGCCATAACAAGATAACCATGGAGCTGGCGCAACAGCTGGTCGGTGTGACCATGCAGGAAAAGGGTGTATCCAAAGTGGTGGAGGTGGATATCGAAGAAGCTATGCGCCTGCGTGACGAGCAGCTTGTCGCATAGGTTTATTTGCAGTACTTGCTGACATTTTGCTGGGCATTTTCGATGCGCTGTTGTAGTTGTGTGTCGTTTAAGTAGGATCTCTCGCCTTTGTCATCAATCTGCATTATGCGTGCGCCTGACTGTAATGATCTAAGATTTTCCTGCGCGCTGAGGCAGTTTGCTTTGAGAGTGTCTTCAGCTGCCTGCTTCTGAGCGGACTTGTCGGCGGCGGACTGTTTTTCAGCTTTTTCCTTCTTCAATTCCGCTTCGCGTTCCACGAAGGTCTTATTTTCGGCTGTGCCGCCGCTTGTGGAATCCGGATTTTCGTCAGTTGTGCGCAGCGTTTTTGATTGTGCATCAGAGGGTGGCGGTTGATCGGAATAATGAACCTGACCTTGATCATCAACCCACTTGTTAATTTCGGCAAATGCGTTTGTGCTGGCCAGCGCCAACAAAATCAGCAAAAATTTGTTCATATCAATCATCCTAGGTAACAATATTTTGGTCGAAGTCAATTCCCGCCGAAAATATCGGCTAAATCCGCACATGAGTCTAGCATGTAGAGGTATGATTGCAACTGAATTAGGAGCCATTGGATCATGAAATAACGTAGGGAGAAGCAACATGCGGGATAGCAAGGCTGGCGCTGCCAATAAGACCTATAGAGAGGCGGAAAAGGATGGCGAGGGGGCGATTTCCGATGCGGTATTGAAGCTATTCAATGCCTATTATCGCGACCACAATCATGCCGGTAAAATTTACGATGATTTCCCTGATTTTTTTCTGTTCAAACCCAGCGTGCTGGAGGGCAAGGAGATCGCCACGCGCAATTCGGAAAAATTGTTGCTGGATGACGTCATCCAGCGCGCCAAGGCGCGAAACGGTTATATCAGCGTTTCCAAACACCACAATCCCAAACTGGGTCACTATTGGCTGGAATTGTCGGTGATGCCGTTCATGATGGGCGATCCCGTGAGCAAGGAAAACAAAGGCGAATTCTTTTACATACTCACCAAATTCATCGAATTTACCAAGCAGCATCCCAAAATGTACGGGGATCTGACTGCCGAGATAGAGACCGACAAGGATATCGCGCTGATGCTGAACGGGATAAAGAAAATGGCTAGCCGTCTCAGCGTATCGCTTGATATCTACCCGGAAAATATGCTGGTGTCATACAACCCGAATTGGCCGGTTACGGAAGTCAAAAAACTGCTCCAATCGCTCAAGGAAAACGATCTGGACTGGTGTGAGATGTTCTTCGAATACCTGATGTATGTGATGAGCAAAAAATCCTAGGTGCCGGTCTTTAGCAGAACCAGTACCGCTCCGCTGCCGCCGTATTGTGGCGTCGCGTCGCAATATCCCAATACCAGCGGATGTTGAGTGAGCCAGTGGCGTGCAAGCTTGCGCAACACCGCGTCGCCGCCCCGGCTGTTCAATCCCTTGCCGTGAATTACCAGCACACAGCGCAATTTGCGCATTGCCGCTTCTTGCAGGAAAGCTTGTAACAGCTTGCGCGCCGCGTCGGTGTGGCTGCCGTGCAGGTCCAGGCTGTCTTCAATCGGCCAAGTTCCGCGCCGCAGTTTGCGCAAGGACATGCGTGACAGGCCATTGCTCAGATATTCATCCGGTGCGGTTTCGGCAGAGAAATCCGATAACGTATCGGGTATTGATGCCGGTGTCGCGGCCGGGCGAAGCAAAGGCTTGCGCGGAACCGGTCGCGGGGTGATGCGGTTTTGCTCCGCCAACGGCCGCACTTCGCCGACTGCAGCGCGGAACAGCTGCGGCATCCTCGGGTGCTATCTTGCCGGTTTTGCTTGGAGGCTTCCTCACAACATCAATTTCTTTGCAGTTGCGCAGAAATATAGGTTCAGGTCTTGGCTTGCGAGGCCAGATACTTATCCGCATCCAGCGCAGCCATGCAGCCCGTTCCGGCACTGGTAACCGCCTGACGGTAGATCTGATCCTGCACATCACCGGCTGCGAACACGCCGGGAATGCTGGTTGCAGTTATATTGCCATTCGAACCGCCGTTCGTCTGGATATAGCCATTGTTCATTTCCAGTTGTCCGGTAAATATATCGGTATTGGGCTTGTGGCCGATGGCGATGAATACGCCTTGCAACGGGATGTCCCTGGTTTCGCCACTCTTTACAAGCTTGACACGCATGCCGGTCACCCCGCTGGCATCGCCGAGCACTTCATCCAGCGTGCTGTTGAGTTGCAGCGTGATTTTCCCTTCCTTCACTTTTTCCATCAGGTGATCGACCATGATGCGTTCGGCGCGGAAAGTGTCGCGTCTGTGCACCAGCGTGACATGTTTCGCGATGTTTGACAGGTACAGGGCTTCTTCCACTGCGGTATTGCCACCGCCCACCACGGCGACATCCTGCCCTTTATAGAAGAATCCGTCGCAGGTTGCGCAGCCGGAAACACCGCGCCCCATAAACGCATCTTCGGAAGGCAAGCCCAGGTACTGCGCCGAAGCGCCGGTGGCGATGATCAGCGCGTCGCAGGTGTAGCTGCCGGCGTCGCCTATCAGCAGGAACGGTTTTTGTTGCAGTTTGGCGGTATGGATCTGATCGAAGATCATCTGCGTGTGAAAACGCTCGGCGTGCTGCTGGAAGCGTGCCATCAATTCCGGACCCTGCACGCCCATCACATCGGCGGGCCAATTGTCCACATCGGTGGTAGTCATCATCTGGCCGCCTTGGGCCAAGCCGGTTATCAGCGCCGGATTGAGGTTTGCACGCGCGGCATATATGGCGGCGGTGTACCCGGCAGGACCGGAACCCAGGATAATGAGGCGATGATATTGCGCGGGTTTGTCCATGAATTGAATCTTTCTGCCAATTAAAAAGTAGAATATGTAAGTATACATGGCGGCAGAAATCGTAGCGAGTGGCTGGCTTTGCAGAAGCCCGCAGCACCGGCACCAGAATCATCTCATTAATGTTACGCGCCCCGGATGTGGAGCACGTCACGACCCCGATGTCAGTTTGCGCAGTAGATATATGCCGCTTTGTTGAGTTGCGGCGGTCAGGCGAGCATCCATCGGTTAGAATCCAACCACCATGAAATTAATCAAAATCCTTGCGTTGTTGGCGCTATTTTTCGCAATGAATTCGGCTCACGCTGTTTCGTTGCCGGGTATCCCTGAATTCATTGATGAAATGGTTGCCAAGCACAAATTCAAGCGTGCGGAACTGGAAAAGGTGTTCGATCTTGCACAGGCTGTGCCTGCAGTGATTGAAGCCATTTCCAAACCGTTTACCAGCAAGCCTTGGCCGGAATATCGTGCGAACTTTGTCAACCCGCAACGCATCAGACTTGGCCTGCTATTTTGGAACAAGTACCGGAAAACCTTGCGAAGAGCAGAACTGAAATATGGTGTGCCGCAGGACATCATTGTCGCGGTGATCGGTGTGGAAACCATCTATGGGCAGGATTCGGGCAATTTCCGCACTTTGGATGCGCTGACGACGCTGGCGTTCGAATATCCGCAGCGCGCCGATTTCTTTCGCAGCGAATTGGAGAATTTTCTGCTGCTGGCACGCGAACAGCAGTTCGATTTGCTTTCCATACGCGGCTCTTATGCAGGCGCGCTTGGCATTCCGCAATTCATGCCGAGCAGTTATCGCATCTATGCGGTGGATTTCAACAACAACCACAAAATCAATTTGTTGCATGAAGAAAAGGATGCGATAGGCAGTGTTGCCAGTTATCTGAAGGGATATGGCTGGGAAAGCGGAATGACTGATACATCAGAACATTCGAAAGGTGCCCTAACAAGTCCGCCTGTTGCGGTACGTGCGCAGTTCAACGAACAGATATGCGCAGGCGATATCTCCACTCCGCGCACACTTGAGGCATGGTCTGCTGATGGGTTTGAGCCCGACGTGAAATTGCCACCAAACCTGACGGCACGTCTGGTCGATTTTACGGTTGCAGATGGCAAGGAGTTCTGGCTGGTGTTCAAAAATTTCGATGTCATCACGCGCTACAACAACAGCGATTTCTACGCGATGACGGTATTCCAGTTGGCTGAGGCATTGAAAGAGGCTCGCAAGGCTAGCCGTGCAAAGTGATGCGCCGCGCGCCGTCGTAGTGCGATTGCCAGTAAGTTTCGCGCATATCTTCCGTGCGTACTTTGCCGCCGCTGCTGGGGGAATGAATGAAGCGGTCACTGCCCAGATAGATACCGACATGCGAAAACTTGCGATGCAGCGTGTTGAAAAATACCAGGTCCCCGGTGCGCAGACTGCCTTTGCTGATCGCCTGGCCGACTAGACTGATTTGGTAGGAGCTGCGCGGTAAACCGATGCCCAGCGTGTGACGAAACACATGATCGACAAAACCGCTGCAATCAAATCCTGTATCCGGGGAGTTGCCGCCGTATTTGTAGGGGGTGCCAAGCAGACTCCTGGCATATGAAGTGATGCTTTTTGCCTCGGAGCTGCTGAACGGGGCCCGCAAATCGCTGTTTACGGATGAGCAGGCGGTGAATAGCAATATGAAAAACGGAAGGACGTATCTCATGATGCTAATTTAAAGCACGGGATACGTTCATGTAAAGAGAAATTCCGTGTGTTTCTTCCGGCCTTGACGGGGTATAGACAGGGCAAAAGAAAAAGGCCCGATTGATTCTCAGCCTATCGGGCGTGGCATTGGGTGATAAATTATGTTTTTTTCATCGGGCAAGTGCTGATGCCGAAGATTGCATAAGCCGGGCAAAAGCCGACAATGCCCGTCACCAGCGGCAGCACGCCTATCCAGCCCCATACGCCGACGGTTCCGGTGGCTGCAAGCCCAATCAGAATCAGTCCAACAACAACGCGCAATGCGCGATCGATAGTGCCTTCGTTGATTTTCATTTTGATCTCCTTGGAATAGGTTTGAGGAAATTGCAGGTTAGTAGACTTGTTCCAGTCTGTCTGTGAGGAAAGTCACATATTGTCAGTTACCAGCCTTGAGTTGCCATGAAGCATGGCAGGCGACGCATTTCGTTAGCGTATTGGTCAGCATGGATTGCAATTCGGCGGCTGGTCTTCCGGCTTCGGCAGCTTGCGCCAGGTCGTCCATGTCGTGGTGCACGCTCATGCCCAGTTGCTTGAATGGCAACGGCAGCTTGGCCATCAGCGCCGGGTTCACGTCGGCGGCGGAGGCCATGCCAATGGCGCGTGCGGCGCTGGCGGCCTGTTTCATGTCGCCACGGTTGATGCCGTCCAGTATGCCCTGGACGCCGCCCAGCAGATTGCGCATCTCGGACAGGATCAGCTCGCGTTCGCCGGCTGCCAGCACGACGGCTGTGCGATTATCGCTGCCCGCTGTGGTGTTGCCCCGGACGAAGAACCATGCGAACACGGCTACGGTGACAACCCAAAGCAGTATGGCGACTAATGCGACCTTGTTCGATTTCATGACGATGCTCCTCAGAATTGATTCGGAAGCGCGCAGGGTAGGGGGTATGCGGCAGGGTGTCTGTGAGAAAAGTTACACAGAGGTTAGAGCAAACTGAATTTTTTCAGTGCCGCCGCATCGATGATCTCGATCTGTTCGCGTCCCAGCTTGATCCAGCCCTGTTCGGCAAAGCCTTTGAGCAAACGGCTGACGATCTCGCGAACGCTGCCGAGTTCGTCCGCCAGCGCCTGATGGGTGGCATGGATAGGGTTGGATTTGGTGACGAGCAATGCGGCGAGGCGCTGGTCCAGCTTTTGAAAGGCCACCGCGGAGACCAGTTGCATCAGGTCGGTGAGCCGGTCGGAAAACAGGTGGAACACATAGCTGCGAAACGATTCCTGTTTGCCGAGCAGGGTGTGGAAGGCGCTGGCCGGCAGCAGCACCATCTCCAGGGCCTGTTCCGCGATGCCGCGCGCGTGATAGCGCGTGTTGCCGAGCAGGCAGCTGCTGGTGAGGATGCAGCTCTCGCCCGGCATCACGCGATACAACTGCAATTCGCGCCCGTTCGGCGCGGCCTTGATGACGCGGATGTTGCCGGACAGCAGCAGCGGGAAGCCCTGGCAGGGCTGGTTCTCGTCGAACATCACCGTCCCCGCCGGGAGATGCATCACACTCGCCGCTGCCAGCAGCTCCGCCTGATCTGCGGCAGGCAGTTCGCGCAGCATCGGGTATTGCTGGAGCAGGCGGGATTGTGTGTCGCTATCTAACATGACTATCCAGCCGTTCGCTCTGAGCCTGCGGTAGGGTCGCCGCATGGCGGCGGGGCACACACCGGCGTACCTCGTGCGGGTGTTGTCGAAGGGGAGGTGTTCATATCGTTAGAGGCTCACCACAAATGGCCTGTTAAATTTCCGGGCGCATGTGCGGGAACAAAATCACATCGCGTATGCTAGGGGAATCCGTCAGCAGCATCACCAGCCGGTCGATGCCGATGCCTTCCCCGGCGGTGGGCGGCAGGCCGTATTCCAGCGCGCGCACGAAATCGTTGTCCTTGAACATCGCTTCCTCATCGCCGGCCTCTTTTGCCGCGACCTGCGCATCGAAACGCGCGGCCTGGTCTTCCGCATCGTTCAATTCCGAGAAGCCGTTGGCGATCTCGCGTCCGACGATGAACAGCTCGAAGCGCTCGGTGATCTCCGGGTTCTTGTCGCTGCTGCGCGCCAGCGGTGAGACCTCGATCGGATAGTCGATGATGAAGGTCGGCTCGAACAATTGCGCCTCGGCCAGTTCCTCGAACAGCGACAGTTGCAAGCCGCCGATGCCGTCCTGCGGCTTGTACTTGGCCTTCAGGTCTTCCAGTTCGGCGATCACGAAATCGCGGTCGTTGAGCTGCGCGGTGGTGAACTGCGGATGATATTTCTGGATCGCCTGCACCATCGTCAGCCGGTGGAACGGCTTGCCCAGGTCCAGCTCCTTGCCCTGATAGCTGATCAGCGTCTTGCCCAACACCTTTTGCGCCACTTCGCGGAACAGGCTCTCGCTGAAATCCATCAGGTATTTGTAATCGCGGTACGCCTCGTAGAATTCCAGCATCGTGAATTCCGGATTGTGGCGCGTGGAAAGGCCCTCGTTGCGGAAGTTGCGGTTGATCTCGAACACCTTCTCGAAGCCGCCCACCACCAGCCGCTTCAGGTACAGCTCCGGCGCGATGCGCAGATACATCTTCATGTCCAGCGCGTTGTGGTGCGTCTCGAAAGGTTTGGCCGCCGCGCCGCCGGGGATCGGGTGCATCATCGGCGTCTCGACTTCCATGTAGCCGTGGCGGATGAAGAATTCGCGTATCGCCTGGATGATCCTGGTGCGCGTCATGAACACCTTGCGCGCGTCCTCGTTGGTGATCAGGTCGAGATAGCGCTGGCGGTATTTCTGCTCCTGATCGGACAGGCCGTGGAATTTTTCCGGCAGCGGGCGCAGCGCCTTGGTCAGCAGACGCACTTGCGATACCCGCACGGAAAGCTCGCCGGTCTTGGTCTTGAACAGCACACCGACCGCGCCGAGGATATCGCCGAGGTCATGATGCTTGAACGCATTGTGCGCTTCCTCGCCGGTGTCGTTGTTGCTGATGAACAACTGGATCTTGCCGCTCATGTCCTGCACGGTGGCAAAGCTGGCCTTGCCCATCACCCGCTTCAGCATCATGCGTCCGGCCACCGCAACGTGAATCTGCAAGCCTCCAGTTCGTCATGGCGTCTTCCCGCCGAACTCGGCATGCAGATCGCCGGCCAGATGCTTGCGCTCGAAGTCGTTGGGGAATGCTACGCCGGCTTTGCGCAGCGCGGCAAGTTTGGCGCGGCGTTCCTCTATCACCTGGTTGGTCTGGTAAATGGTTTGCCCAGCTTCGTTATCGTGGCTGTCGGTTTTCTGGTCCATTTTTTCGCTTCCGGTAGTCATGTCATTCCTGTTTAGACGCGTTGCTTTAGCCTCCCCCGGAAAAAGCACCAAGTCATCGTTCACGCTGGAGACTGAAGATTGTGTCACGAACCGGCTATCCCTTGCAATTCCGGACTCTAACCATCCCTGTCAGGATGATGATCGTCGCGGCGTGGCAACATTGCGGAACAGACGATATCAATTGACCGTAAATGCAACCTGAGAGTAATCTTTGCGGAAGCAGTGCGATGAACGGGAGACATCTTGAGTAATGTTTCGATCACGAGTCCGAGCGCCGCGATCCAGGCCGGTTCGCTGCGATCGGCAATCGCACTGGCCTATGCCGAGTCGCCCCACCTTTTGCATGTGCTGCATGCGCTGCAACGGCAGTTCCTGCATATCTCCGGAGAGGCTGTACAAGAAGTCGCCGCACATCTCGATATCCCGCCAAGCCAGGTGGACGCAGCGGTCGAGTTCTATTCCTTCCTGCATAAATCTGCGCGCGGCCGTTTCGATATTCTGTTCAGCAACTGCACCAGTTGCGGCTATATGGCCGATGGCGAGGATCTGCAGGACATGCTTGCCCGCCGCCTGGGCATGGTTGCCGGAAACACCCGCGCTGACGGTTTGGTCAGCTTAGGCCAGACATCCTGCATCGGCATGTGCGACCATGGCGCGTCATTGCTGGTGAACGGCATGCCGGTCGTCCGTCTGGATGCCGGCAAGATAGACAGTATCGCCGCTCTGGTTGGGACAGGGACACCGCTGGCGGATTGGCCTGCCGAGTGGTTCCGGGCTGACGACAATATCCGGGTCAGCGGCTTGCTGCTCAAGGAAGATCTTGCCGCCGCAGCGGGCGTGAGTGCGGCGCTGGCCCGCGGCAGCGATGCTACGCTGGACGAGATCACCCAGTCCGGATTGCGCGGGCGGGGCGGGGCGGGATTCAGTACCGGCATGAAATGGAAGTTTTGCCGTGAGGCGCAAGGCGAGGCGCACTATGTGGTTTGCAATGCCGACGAGGGCGAACCGGGCACGTTCAAGGATCGCATCCTGTTGCATAGCCATGCCGATGAGGTTTTCGAGGGAATGACCATATGCGCCTATGTGATAGGAGCAGAACGGGGGTTCCTGTATTTGCGCGGCGAGTATCGCTATCTGCTGCCGCAGTTGCAAGCCCGGTTGGCACACAGGCGGGAATCGGGTCTTCTGGGTCCCGGCATACTCGGCCGGCCGGGATTCGATTTCGACATCGAGATCATCGTCGGTGCGGGAGCATATATCTGCGGCGAGGAATCGGCGCTGATCGAATCGCTGGAAGGCAAGCGCGGAATTCCGCGGATACGTCCGCCATTCCCGGTTACTCATGGCTATCTCGGCCAGCCTACCGTGGTCAACAATGTCGAGACGTTCGTTGCGGCCGCTCATATAGTTTCGCGCGGCAGTGCATGGTTCAGGGCCGTTGGCACGGAAAAGTCGGCCGGCAGCAAGATACTGAGCGTGAGCGGCGACTGCGTCTACCCTGGCATCTATGAATACCCGTTCGGCATCAGCGTCCAGCAGGTGCTGGACGACTGCGGCGCGAAGGAAGTCCAGGCGGTGCAGATCGGCGGTCCAGCCGGGACGATGATCAACAGCACCAATTTCCATCGCAGGCTCAGTTTTGAGGATCTGTCCACCGGCGGTTCGTTCATGGTGTTCGACCAGAGCCGTGACATCCTGGCCGTGATCAGAAATTTTGCGCATTTCTTTGCCCATGAGAGCTGTGGCTTCTGCACGCCGTGCCGAGTCGGTACCACGCTGCTCAGGGACGGACTGGACAAGATCGCCGGCGGGCACGGCACACGCTATGACCTGGACGAAATGCAGCGCATGGCAAACCTGGTCAGACGCCGCTCTCATTGCGGGCTGGGGCAGACCGCAGCAAACCCGATACTGGATGGTTTGCTGCGTTTCCCGCAGGCTTTCGAGCGACGTTTGGTGAGTGGTGGTTTCGAACCCCATTTCGATCTGGATGCGGCGCTCGAAGAAGCCAGAAACATCACCCATCGCGATGATGCGGCAGCCCATCTGAAGTGAACGGAGATGGAATGAGCTCAGAAGAAAACAAAGCTGACAACTTCCCGAATACCTTCTTTCTGGACGGACAGGAGATTCCGTTCCATGCCGGCCAGACCATCATGGATGCGGCTTTTGCAGCCGGTGTCTATATCCCGCATCTGTGCCATCATCCGGGGCTCTCGCCGCATGGAAGTTGCAAACTATGCGTGGTCGATGTCCACAGCAGGGATGTGGCGCCACACGACTCTGATCGCCGGGTCCAGGCAAAATTTTCGGTCGATACCGACAGCAGGAGCGTATCGGCCTGCACCACGCACGCCGTCGCCGGGCAGCAGGTCAGCAATAACACGCCTGCTCTGAACGAGGTGCGCAAGACCATCACCCAGATGCTGTTCATCGAGGGAAATCATATCTGCCCTTCCTGCGAAAAGAGCGGCGACTGCACGCTGCAGGCGATGGCCTATCATCTGGGCATGCTGGACGGACATTTCCCGCAGTTCTTTCCGCGCCGCGAAGTGGACGCCTCGCATCCTTCGGTGATGCTGGACCGCGACCGTTGCATACTCTGCGAATTGTGCGTGCGTGCCAGCCGCGAAATTGATGGCAAGAACGTTTTCGCCATCGCCGGGCGCGGCACGGATGCGCATCTGATCGTGAATTCACCCAGTGGAAAGCTGTCGGACAGCGATCTTGAAACCGGTGACATGGCTGCGCATATCTGTCCGGTAGGCGCGATCATGATCAAGGAACACGGCTTTGCGGTGCCGATCGGTCGTCGCACATTCGATCTTCATCAGGTCGGCGAGGTCGGGCTGATGGAAATTCCCTTGGCCAAAACAAGGCACAGCGATGAATAATCCCAAACTAAGGTTGGCCACTGCATCGCTGGCCGGTTGTTTCGGCTGCCACATGTCATTCCTCGATATGGATGAGCGGCTGGTGGCGTTGCTGGAGCGAGTCGAGTTTGATCGCTCGCCGCTGACCGACATCAAGCATTGCGGCCCATGCGACATCGGCCTGGTCGAGGGCGGGGTGTGCAATGCGGACAACGTGCATGTGTTGCGCGAGTTTCGTGACAACTGCAGGATACTCATCGCGGTCGGCGCCTGTGCCATCAACGGTGGCGTGCCCGCGATGCGCAACCATTTCAATTTGCGCGAGTGCCTTGAGGAGGCATATCTGAGCGGGACTGGTATCGAAAGCCCGCAGATCCCGGATGATGTCGAACTGCCGTTGTTGCTGGACAAGGTGCACCCGCTGCATGAGGTGGTGCATGTCGATTACTACCTGCCGGGATGCCCGCCTTCGGCAGATGAATTTCTGAAGATCCTCGGCGATCTGCTGGAGGGCAAGGAGCCCGCGCTCCCGAATAATCTCATTCATTACGATTGACCCGGACTTGCCATGGAACCGAATACTGCACCAACATCCAATCTCAGACGCGTCGCCATCGATCCGGTCACGCGGGTCGAGGGTCATGGCAAGATCACGCTGCTGCTGGATGACGAGAATCACATTCACGAGGCGCGCTTCCACGTCGTCGAGTTTCGCGGTTTCGAAAAATTCATCCAGGGTCGCCCCTACCGCGAAGTGCCGTTCATCGTGCAGCGCTTGTGCGGAATCTGTCCGGTCAGCCATCAACTGGCGGCGGCCAAGGCGGTAGACCAGCTGGTCGGCGTGGAACGGCTCACGCCCACGGCCGAAAAGCTGCGCCGACTGCTGCATTTTGGCCAGGTCCTGCAATCGCATGCGCTGCATTTCTTCCATCTGTCTTCGCCCGACCTGCTGTTCGGATTCGGCAGCGATCCGGTGCGGCGCAACATCGCCGGCGTGCTGGACAAATATCCGGATCTCGCGCTGAAAGGTGTGAAGCTGCGCAAGTACGGGCAGCAGGTCATCGCGGCGATCGCCGGCAAGCGCATCCACGGCACGGCCACCGTGCCGGGCGGAATGAACAAGGCGCTCGGCATCGAAGAGCGTGACATGCTGCTGGCCGGCATCGACGATATCCTGGCATGGTGCCGGGACGCGGTGGCGCTTAACGAGCAGATCCATACCGCGCACACCGAGCACCGCGGCTTCGCCTCCATCAACAGCAACTTCCTGAGCCTGACCGGCAGCGGCGGGGAACTGGAGCTCTATCACGGCGGCTTGCGCGCGCGCTCGGCAAGCGGCGCAAAGATATTCGACCAGTTCGATTACCGCGATTACCAGCAGATCATCCGCGAAGAAGTGCGTCCGTGGAGCTACATGAAGTTCCCCTATCTGATCGAGCTGGGCAAGCAGCAAGGCTGGTACCGCGTTGGCCCGCTGGCTCGCGTCAACAACTGCGAACTGATTTCCACGCCGCTGGCGGAAGCCGCGCGCAAGCGTTTCAGGGAATTCGGCAACGGCGGAATGGTGCAGGACACGCTGGCCTACCACTGGGCGCGCATGATCGAAGCGTTACATTGCGCCGAGTCGATCAACGGATTGCTGTACGACCCGGAAATCACCGGCAGCGATCTGGTGGCGGACCTGGGCGAAAAGCGAAGTGTAGGCATAGGCGTGATCGAGGCGCCGCGCGGCACGCTGTTCCATCATTACCGGATCGATGACGATGGACTGATAGAGAAAGCCAACCTGATTGTCTCGACCACCGGCAACAACCAGGCGATGAACGAATCGGTGCGCTCGGTCGCCAACGAATATCTTGACGGCCGTGAGATCAGTGAAGGCTTGCTGAACCATCTGGAAGTCGCGGTGCGCGCCTACGACCCGTGCCTGTCCTGTGCCACGCACGCGCTCGGCAAAATGCCGCTGCAGGTTGAGTTGCTCGATGCGGACGGCGCAATGCTCGACCGGATGGTCAAGGGCGGCAATGGCAAGATTCGAACGGAACGGTTCGGGCATCCTCGTGAAAATATTATTGTTCGGGTACGGCAATCCGGGGCGCGGCGATGATGCACTCGGGCCTGAATTGATCGCACGCATCGCGGAAATGCATCTCGCTGGTGTCGAGTGCCAGAACGACATGCAACTGCAAGTCGAGCACGTCGCTGACTTGGCTGAGTGCGAGCAGGTATTGTTCATCGATGCCGACATGTCGTGTGCCGAGCCGTTCGAGTTTTCCGATATCAGCGCGGACAAGGACGACAGCTACACCAGCCACGCGATGAGCCCGTCAGCTTTGTTGCACGCCTTTCGTCAGGTGTATCACAAGGATGCACCGCAAGCTTCTCTGCTGCGTATACGCGGCTATGACTTTGAGTTGGGTGACCCTTTGAGCGATAAGGCAGCGGATAATCTGGAAGCGGCAACGAAACAGGTAGTTGAATCTTGTTCCACAGAAACACGACTTACTGGTGGCGGAGAAAATTAAAGGCAGTTGGACTCTAGCAGTATACCTAAATGTTGTGATTGATATTGATGAAACGCCGTCCCGTATACGGCATTCCTTTATGCTGATTTGCAGCCTGTAATCGGGACTTCGTGACGGTCAGTTTTCGACACAACGCGGAACTTCACACTTCACTATCCAAGAATGCAAAACGGGAGCCTGAGCCCCCGTTCTGCATTGCAGATTCACTTTGATCAAGCCACCTGACCCGATATACGTCGAGTCAGGTGGCTATCCTGTTCACAACGAGTGCACGCATAACCAGCCTTACATCAAGGCTGGGCAGCCTCGCCGTTGGTTGCAAACTTCATCAGTGTGATGTTGGTCAGCGTGGTGCCAGTGGTGATCGTACCTGCACTCACCAGATTGCCGCTGCCCTGGTAGCTGCCGATGTTCGGTGTGTAACGGCACGTCTCGCCGCTCTCGCACAGGCCATTGTCGTTGCCGATGCCGTCACCCGCGATCTCCACCGCGTTGCGTAAAAAGGTGGTGTTGGTCGCATCGCTCCAGGAGTGCATAATTGTACCGTTGCCGGTCGGGAGCGATAACACGTCCTTGATGACCGTGTCGGTGGCAAGCAATGACCAGTCCCAGATGCGGCCGGCGCCTGTGGTCCATCGGCCATAGGTCAGGGTCGTGCCATCGATGCCCCAGCCGCGGTACTTGTTGTCGAAGCGTACCCAGTCGAATGCGGCGGGGTCAGGGAAGCTCGCTACCATCCCAGAGGAGTCGCTCGCATTCGCCACATCATCGCTTGTCACCTTGCCGACGAAGGAGTTGGCCAGTGTGATCGTGCTATCGTTTGTCACATCCGAGGCTCCATTCGCAGTACACGTGCCGTCCAGACCCATGGATGTTCCGCCGCTTACCAAACAATTTACATATATGTTATTGCCGACCTTGAGTAAGCCGGTGAAGGTGTTGGGATAGCCGTAAGAGCTGTACAGATAGACACCGTAGTAGTTGCCGCTCGAACCCACATTCTCCAGCGTGTTGTATGACGAGTTGTATAGGAGCAAGCCTATGCTGTAGTTGTTGCTCGCTGTCGCATCGTTGCTCGCTGTCACATCCGCGAGGATGTTGTAGTTCGAGTTGTTATAAAGGTAGACACCATAGTTATTGGCGCTAAGTGTCGCGTTCGAGAGGGTGTTGTCGGTGCTATTTGTGAGGCTGTTCGTGCTATTGGTGAAATAGACGCCATAGTTGGTGTTGTTGCTCGCTGTCACGCCCGTGAGGGTGTTGTTCGAGGCTGAGTCGAGGTAGACGCCGTAGGTGCTGTTGCTCGCTGTCACGTCCGCGAGGGTGTTGTTCGAGGCGTTCGAGAGGTAGACGCCGCTGCCGTAGGTGCCGCCGTTATTGCTTGCCGTCACGCCCGTGAGGGTGTTGTTCGAGGCGTTGAGGTAGACGCCGTATGCCGCCGTTATTGCTCGCCTTCAAGCCCGTGAGGGTGTTGTTCGTGCAGTTGGTCGAGATTAACGCCGTGGCCGCTGTTGTTGCTTGCCGTCACGTCCGTGAAGATGTTGTTCTGGCTGGAGTTGGAGAGGGTGACGCCGCTGCCAGTGTTGTTTTTTGCAGTCACGCCCATCAGCTTGTTGTTCACGGCGCCGTTGAGGACGACACCTCCAGAGCCTGCATTATCCACTTCCAGATTGCGCAGCATGGAGAAGCGCGCGCCAACCGAAAATACGCCATAACTGTCAGCGCTTGCGTCGATTTTGCCTTCCAGCCAGAAGTGGGCATAGCCCTGAGTCGTGATCACATTTGCCGCTGCACTTGGACCGTTGATCGTCACACCCGGCTCGATCACCAGTGCGATTTTATCCGCATAGAAGGTGATGGCTGCCGCCGGGTTGCTGGTGACCAGATAGATGGTCGAATCGGTGGTTGTGAGGTCAATGCTGCCGCTTGTCACGACCGGATTTAACACGACCGGATTGCCCCACCAGGTGCTGCTGGGGGTGGTGTTCCATGAGGTGCCATTTGCATACACCGTCACTTTATTGGGCTTGAAACTGCCGCCGGTGAAGTCCATCAGGTCAGACAGATTCTTGCCATCGGCCAACCCGGTAGAGACCAGACGAACCGGATTAGTGCCGGCATCGCACACCCAGTTGAATGCACCGAGGTCATCAGAGGCCGTCAGCCCGCTGCATGAGGACTGGCCGGTCGCGACCACTACCCTCAGTTCGCCGCCATGCATACAGGCAGTATCGCTGGTAGCAGTGCATGCGGTATCAGGTGCTGTCTTCCAGTCATTGCCCTTCACGTAGTCATTCCATTTTGCACCGTTGCTGGGAAAAAGTGGCGACACAGCGCCAAGTTGACTTGGCTGCGATGGCGGGGGTGGAGGTGGATTTTTCGATTTATGGCCACCGCAGGAAGTCAGAGTGAGAGCCAGTAAAACCACGGCGATCGGAAATTTATTGAAACTAAAGAATGCAGTGCTTGTAGACATGCTGCCTCCTAATTGTAGTAGTTTTCAATCAAGTAAGGAGCGGTTAGCACCCGACTAGATTTCATTTCCGCTGCGATGCTGATCACCACATGATGGGCAACGCACCCAGTCGGCGTATATTTCAGCGCAATTGCTATGCCAATATTGTTATTCAATGTTTTCACGATGTTTTTTATTTTTCCTTGATTTATTTTGACCGCCAAGACCAGCTCGAGTCCGTCACTAACCGACAATTCTTGTCAGTTGCGACTGGTCATAAAAATCATTAACTCCTGTAATCCCGGCCCAAATCCGGGTCGTCGATTTGTTCGGGCGCCAGAAATTGTTTTGCGTAGCCGAGACAGACTTTCTCGCGTATAAAGACAGAGATTTTGAGCCGACTGTTGAGGTGCCGCCGCCGCGACCGAAGCCTTTTACAATGAAACTGAAAAACATTAAAAGAGCCAATTGGGTTGTATTCAATTTACCTCTCCTTGAATCGTATTTATTTCGCTTTGTGAAGATACAGTAAGGTTGCAAAGAGACACTGTTATAGTGTCGAGGAGTTTGAATACAAAAGCGATTATTTTTGGGATGAAAGGTCGAATATCCAAGATAAAAGGAAAATTCGATGCAAGAAGTGATTGGAAAAATGGAATCTCGACGGTTTATGCTGACATCCCGAACGGCGGCTTGTGGCACAAAGCGGAACGTCATACCACCCTAATACATTGCCCTAAAGCGGTCAGTCATCGCAGTCTTTATAACGCCCATCTTCAGAATTGTTGTTAAAAATTTCCCAACACTTTAAGTGAACGGCTAGTAGCGGTATTGCTATTGAATAGTTGAGGAAGACTTCATTCCGCTTGCACGCCAGATCCGGCACGCACCTTCATCCGACACCATGCAGGGCCCTACCGGCGTGCGCTGCGTGCAAGCGGTGCCGAAGAGTTTGCATTCGTTAGGATAGATTTTCCCCAGCACCACGCGCGCGCAATCGCAACCCGGCGGCATCTCGCCGACCCGCTTGCGTCCTTTCGCTTCATATCCCGTGAATTTTTGACGCGCATCGTGCGCGGCGAACTGCGCGTTGAGCGCAAAACCCGACGCGGGGATGATGCCGATGCCGCGCCAGTTCGCATCCGCGACATGCAGCGCCTGCCTGAGCTGAGTTTGTGCCGTTGCATTGCCGCCGGGACGCACCACCTCTGGATAACAATTGTCGAGAAAGCATTCTTCCTCGAGCAACTGGCGCAACACGGAATACATCGCCGCAAGCAGCGACACCGGCAAAAATCCCGCGACCGCGGCGGGGATAGCATGCTGTTCCACCACGAACGCCCATTCTTCGGGGCCCATCACCGTTGCAACATGGCCGGGCGCGATCAACGCATCGAAGCCGGGTTTGCCTGAATCGAGCAGCATCGCAACGGCAGGCCAGGTAAGCCGGCACGACAGCAGCAAAAACAAATTATCCGGTATGCCTTCGAGCAGCATAGCCGCCACCGGCGCGGTTGTGGTCTCGAATCCGGCGACGAAGAACACCACCTGACGCTCAGGATTTTCCCTGGCGATCTTCACCGCTTCCTGCGGACTCGACACCGGGCGTATATCGGCGCCTGCGGCCTTGGCCTGTTCCAGCGAGCGCGGCTCTGATTTCGGGACGTTGACCGGCACGCGCAACATGTCGCCGAACGCGACCAGGATCACGCCGGCATGCAACGCCAACTGGATCGCGTGGTACACATCTTCCTCGGGACACACGCACACCGGACAACCGGGGCCGGGGATCAGCTCGATGTTCTGCGGCAGCGCGCCGCGCAGTCCCGCCATCGTGATCGAACGCTCGTGCCCGCCGCACACGTTCATGATCCGTACTTGTCGAGTCAGCGGCAGTGCGCGGATTTTTTCCAGCCAGTCCCTTGCGGTCAAAATCATGATCAGTCCTCAGGAACTTTGCATGTCGGGATCATGAGCCAGCATTTCATCAAGCAACTCCCAAGTCGAGCGCGCTTCCTGCTCGGTCATCTTCTGCAAGGCGTAGCCCACATGCACCATCACGAAATCATCCACGGCGACGGGCTCGTCCTGCAGCATGAACAGGCTGACCTCGCGCATCACGCCCTTGGCGGTGCAGCGCGCGTTGTAGCCGTCGATCGCGACGATCTGCATGGGAATACCGAGGCACATGGCAAAGATTCCATTGAATGGCGTCTTGCAAGTTTACTCCTGATTGCAACAGCGATGTGTCTCTGAAACATTCTGAAACAAGAGCAAATTACTCAGTTGATTTTTTATCCCGGAGTGCTAGATTAAGCGCATCATCTGCTCGCGGTTTCGCTCAAATGAATACCCGTCGCAAGACCTTGATTCTCGGCATCGGCAATACCCTGTTGCAGGATGAGGGAGCGGGTGTGCATGCGATACGGATGCTGGAGCAACAGGCTGTGCAGCGCGACGACATCGAGTTGATGGATGGCGGCACGTTGAGCTTCTTGCTGGCTGGCGCGATCGAAGATGCGGAACAACTGATCGTGATCGATGCCGCGCAGTACGACGGCGAACCCGGTACCACCAAAGTATTCGTCGGCGAGCAGATGGATGCCTTCATCGGCGGCAACCGCAAGCTGCAGCGTGCACGAAGTGAGCCTGATCGACCTGATGATGATCGCGCGCCTTGCCGATCGGCTTCCTCGACAGCGCGCACTGATCGGCATCCAGCCGCATATCATAGACTGGGGCGAAACGCCCTCGCCGCCGGTTGCCGGCGCGATCCGCTTGGCCTGCGATCAGGCCATGCAACTCGTAGCAGAGTGGCAGTCATGAAACTGCCCAGTAACAATCTGAAAGACATTCCTGTCAAAATCGATGATGCGGAAGAATATTCCGTCGGCAATATACGCGCGCTGCAGGCGGAGATCGCTGCGCGCCTGGAAAAGCTGGCGGAAACCGGCGAGACCGGCATGATAGATCTCAACAGCCTGCCGCTCGCGCCTGGCGAATACGAACAGTTGCGCCAGACGCTCGGGCAGGGCGAAGTCTCCGCGCGCATCGAAGCCATCGGTCCGAGCGAGATCATCGAGACGCGCTACCCCGGCGTATGGTGGGTGACACATTACAACGTGGAAGGCGACATCGTCGCCGACTTGATAGAGATCTCATGGATTCCGGAAATCATCAGGAGCCAGACTGAAGACATTCGAACCGGGCTCGAACTGTTACGCGCTCAACTTAAGGATGCCCTACTCAACAACGAGGTGCAGCAATGAACGATCACGACACTCTGGGAGATCGTCTCGCACAGCAGGGCGTCAGCCGCCGCGCGTTCCTGAAATTCTGCACCGCGATGGCGTCGCTGATGGCGCTGCCGCCCGGTACCGCGACCGCGATTGCCGAAGCGCTGATCAAGGCAAAACGGCCGTCAGTGATCTGGCTTTCATTCCAGGAGTGCACCGGCTGCACCGAGTCGCTGACGCGCTCTTATTCACCAACGCTGGAGAACATGATCTTCGACATGATCTCGCTCGATTACCACCACACGCTGCAGGCCGCTTCCGGTTATGGCGCGGAAAAATCGCGCCAGGATGCGATGAAGAATTTCTTCGGCAAATATCTGCTGGTGGTGGATGGTTCGATCCCGATGCATGACGGCGGAGTCTATTCCACCATCGCCGGGCGCACCAACCTCGATCTGCTGCAAGATGTGGCAAAAGGCGCGGCAGCGATCATCGCGGTAGGGACCTGCGCCGCGTTCGGCGGCATCCCGAATGCCAAGCCGAACCCGACAGGCGCAGTGGCGGTGTCGGACATCATCAAGGACAAGCCTATCATCAACATTTCCGGATGCCCGCCGATACCCGCCGTCATCACCGGCGTGCTGGCACATTACCTGACTTTCGGCGAATTGCCCGAACTGGACAAACTGGGCCGTCCCAAGTCCTATTACGGCGAGACCATCCACGATCGCTGCTATCGCCGCCCGTTCTACGACCAGGGCAAGTTCGCAAAAAGTTTCGACGACGAAGGCGCGCGCAATGGCTGGTGTCTGTTCGAACTGGGCTGCAAGGGACCGACCACCCACAATGCCTGTGCGACGACCAAATGGAACGGCGGCACCAGTTTCCCGATCGAGTCGGGTCACGGCTGCCTTGGCTGTTCGGAGCCGCACTTCTGGGATGCGGGCAGCTTCTATAGCGCGCTGTCGATGCCCTCCAGCCCGCTGAAGCTGGCAACCGAGGCGGTGGTCGCGGGCGCGGCAATCGGCGCCGCGGTATCCGTCGCCAACCGGATGAAGAAAAATGCGGCCAAGTCCGCGCACGAAACAGCCACCATCGCCGATCTCAAGAAATAGGACGGAATGTTCATGAACGAAGATCTGTTTCTGACCTGGGTACGCAGCACCGGACTGGACATGGCTGTCGGCATATTTGTCTTGGGCACGCTGTGGCGATTATTTGAAATCTATACGCTGGGACGCAAACCGGATCTCGCCGTGCCCCGTCATCGCGCTGGCGCATCCGGGTTGCATACCATGTTCCGCCGCTCCGTGCCGCCACCCGGCATGTTCAAGCGCTCGGCCGTCAGTTATGTGGGCGGCTACGTGTTCCACTTAGGGCTGTTCGTGGTCGTATTTCTGTTAGCACAGCATATCAAACTGATCCAGGGGTTGACCGGCCTGTCATGGCCCGGACTGCCATCGCAATTCATCGACGCAACAGCGGTGGTAACGCTGGCAACCATGCTGCTGGTGCTGGTGGAACGCATCAACAAACCGGTCAAGCGTTTCCTCTCCACCTTCGGGGACTATGGAGCCTGGGCGCTGACATTCCTGCCGGTGTTGACCGGTTATCTGGCAACCAAACACCTGCTATTGCCCTACACCATGATGCTGTCGATGCACATACTCAGTGTGGAACTGCTGCTGGTCTTTCTGCCATTCACCAAGCTGATGCATGTGTTCACCTTGTGGGGCTCGCGCTGGTACAACGGCGATGTCAACGCGAAGAAAGGGGTGGCGGTATGAGCAGTGAGCAGGGGCCCTGCGCAGCGGGGATGGGAACGTCCGCGAGTGCCGGCAGCCTCCGAAACACGTCTATTGGTATAACGCAGAACTTTAATGAGGTGGCAGTATGACTGCATCACTGGACAAAGGAATCGGCGTCCTCAAGGAAGTCATCGACGCGCCCATCGCCAGCTACTTCAGCAGCTGTGTCCATTGCGGGTTGTGCGCCGAAGCCTGTCTGTTCTACACCGAGACCGGCGATCCAAAATACACGCCGATCCACAAGCTGGAGCCGCTGCGCCGCGTGTACCAGCAGGAATACACCCTGCTCGGGCAGTTGGCAAAGATGCTGGGCTTGTCCAAACCGGTCACCGACGAAGAACTGGAAGAGTGGAAACCGCTGGTCTATGACAGCTGCACCTTGTGCGCCCGCTGTTCGCTGGTGTGTCCGGTGGGCAACGACATCGTGTACATGGTGCGCAGGCTGCGCGAAGGCATGGCGATCTCGGGACATGCACCGGACGGCCTGGTCGGCGCATCCAAACGCGCGGTGGAGATCGGCAGCCCGATGGGCGTGAAGCTGGCCGCTGTCCAGGCGCAGATGAAGCACGTGAAGGCTGAGACCGGCATCGAGATCCCGCTTGACACAGTCGGTGCGGAATACATGGTGCTGATGTCATCGATGGAGATCATCAACTACCCAGAATACCTCGGCGCGATCGCAAAGATCATGAAGCAGGCGGGCAAGAGTTGGACGCTGTGCTCGGAAGCGTTCGAGGCGACCAACAGCGGCATCCAGATCGGTGTCTCCGACATAGCAAAGGTGCTGGTGCAGCGTATTGTCGACGGCGCGGAGAAGCTCAAAGTCAAGACTGTGATCAGCCCCGAATGCGGCCATGCTTATATCGCGTTGCGCTGGGAAGGACCCAACCTGACCGGCCGTCCGTATTCCTTCAACGTGCTGCATATTCTGGAAGTGCTGGACGGTTTCAATCAGCAGGGATTGCTGAAAACGCAAGGCTACGAAGAGGAGAGACTCACTTTTCACGATCCCTGCCAACTGGTGCGGCGCGGCGGCGTGATTGAACAGCCGCGCAAACTGCTGAATTTGGTGGCAAAGAACTATGTGGAAACCAGCGACCCCGGCAAAATGAACTGGTGTTGCGGCGGCGGCGGCGGAGTGAGTGCCATCGAGGAAGCGGAAGAATTGCGCCTGCAGGCGTTCAAGATCAAGAAGTCGCAACTGGAACAGACCGGCGCCAAGACGCTGGTGACCGCCTGTGCGAATTGCCGCATTGTGCTGGAGGAAGGTCTCGAGCATTACAAAATGAACATTCCGGTTGTGGGGCTGACCGAAACGATCGCCAACCACCTTGCTCAGTCAGAAACATAAGAGGACTCTCTATGACGCAAACCATCGTAGTCGACCCGGTCACCCGCATCGAAGGCCATTTGCGCATCGAGGCCGAGACCGATGCGGACAATCGCATCACACGCGCTTCCAGTGCCGGCACCATGGTGCGCGGCATCGAGATCATCCTGCGCGGGCGTGACCCGCGCGACGCATGGGCGTTCGCGCAGCGCATCTGCGGCGTGTGCACGCTGGTGCACGGCATCGCCTCGGTGCGCGCGGTGGAGGATGCGCTGAAATACGAAGTGCCGCCCAACGCGCAACTGATCCGCAACCTGATGATCGCGGCGCAATTCGTGCACGACCATGTGATGCATTTCTATCACCTGCACGCGCTGGACTGGGTGGACGTGGTGTCGGCGCTGAATGCCGATCCCAAGGCCACCTCGACGCTGGCGCAAACCGTGAGTCCTTCCTACCCGAGATCCTCGCCGGGTTATTTTGCCGATGTGCAAAAGCGCATCAAGACTTTTGTCGAAGGCGGACAGTTGGGCATCTTCGCCAATGGCTACTGGGGACATCCCGCCTACAAGCTGCCGCCGGAAGCCAACCTGATGGCGGTGGCGCATTATCTGGATGCGCTGGCATGGCAGCGCGACGTGGCGAAGCTGCATGCCATCTTCGGCGGCAAGAATCCGCACCCAAATTTTCTGGTCGGCGGCGTGCCGTGTGCCATCAGCGTGCATCCGCAACATGAGGGACGCGGTAACGGCCCGCACTTTCGCGGCGGCGAAGCGGCCACTTCACTCAACATGGTGGGACTGGAAACCGTACGCAACATCATCGGACAGATGCGCACTTTCGTCGACCAGGTATATGTGCCGGACACGCTGGCGATCGCGGGCTTCTACAAGGACTGGAGCACGCAGGGCGAGGGCGTCGGCAACTTCATGACCTACGGCGATTTCCCGGAAAAAGGCATGAACGATCCCTCCTCTTATCTTGTTCCGTCCGGCGTGATCCTGAATCGCGATCTGTCCGTGATCCACCCGGTCGATCTGGAAGCCGAAAACCAGATACAGGAATTCGTCGCGCACTCCTGGTACGACTACAGTGTCGGCAAAGAACAAGGCTTGCATCCTTACAAGGGAGAAACCCGAGCTGAATTACTCCGGGCCCAAGACGCCCTACGTCAACCTCGACACCAATGCATCGTATTCATGGCTCAAATCCCCGCGCTGGCAGGGCAAGCCTATGGAAGTCGGGCCGCTGGCGCGCGTGCTGATGCTGTATGCGAAGGGTCACGCGCAGACCCAGGAACTGGTGAACATGACATTGAAAAAACTCGACCTGCCGGTAACCGCACTTTACTCCACGCTGGGACGCACCGCCGCGCGCACGCTGGAGACGAAAATCTTTGCGGATGCGATGCAGGGCTGGTACGACCAGTTGATCGCCAATATCAAGGCCGGCGACGTTAAGACGCACAACGACAAACTTTGGGAACCTTCAAGCTGGCCCGCTGTTGCGAAAGGCGTCGGCTACACGGAGGCGCCGCGCGGTGCGCTGGCGCACTGGGTCGTGATCAGGGATGCCAAGATCGACAATTACCAGGCTGTCGTCCCTTCGACATGGAATGCCGGCCCGCGCGACGCGCAGGGCCAGGAAGGGCCTTACGAAGCAGCGCTGAAAGGCCACCAGTTGTATGATTCGAAACAGCCCATCGAAATCCTGCGCACTATCCACAGTTTCGACCCGTGCATCGCCTGCGCGGTGCACGTCACCGATCCCAATGGGGAAGAGTTGGTCAAGGTTAAAATCAGGTAAGTGATGAATAGTCCCGTCATTCCGGCGAAGGCCGGAATCTAGCGTCTTTAATCAACTGGACACCGGCCTTCGCCGGTGTGACAAAATGGTTTTCAGGTACACATCAAGGAGAAACATCATGCGCAACGCAACCACAAAATTTTTTATCACGATCATTTTGCTCGGCACAAGCAGCATGGCGTTCGCCCATCCCGGCCACAATGTCTCCGGCTTCGCGGCGGGGCTGATGCACCCATACTCCGGGCTTGATCACCTGCTTGCGATGGTGGCGGTGGGACTGTGGGCGGCCCAAGGTAGCGGCAAGGGGCGCGGTGGCAAAGGAATATGGCTGCTGCCGGCTGCGTTCATGGCCATGCTCGCAGCCGGCGCGGGTATCGCGATGCAGTGGCAATCGCTTCCGCTGGTCGAAGCGGGCATCGCCACGTCGGTTTTGGCACTGGGTTTGCTGATCGCGCTCTCGCTGCAACTCCCCATGATGCTCAGCGTGGCGATCGCCGCGCTGTTCGGCTTGTTCCATGGTTACGCACATGGTCTTGAACTGCCACAGTCCGCCGCGCCGGTGGAATATGCGCTGGGCTTCCTCGCCGCGACGGCAACCTTGCATCTCAGCGGCATCGCGGTGGGTGTTGCTACACGGCAGCGTTATGCTTTGCTGTCAAAAGTGCTGGGTATTGTCATTGCAGCGATGGCGCATATTTGCTGGTTACTGTTTAGCAACGCCAGTCCACAGGTAGACGATTCGGCACCCTCAGGAACCTTTCAGGTTTATTTTTTATTCAGGTGAGCAAAATGGGAAATTATATGGCTGTGGTTTGGATAGTGGTAGGCATGGCTCTAATGGCGATGATCGTGTGGTTTACCATGCCTGCTTTAATGCTGATCAAACGCAAGAGTAGTTATAACTACGATGAAACGATTTCCGTGTTAACTGAGGCTCAAGATAAACAGGATTGCGTGGTGCAGGTGGTCAATGACGATCAAAAAAGCACTGCAAATTTCGCCGCCCTTGAACGAGTTGCAGCATAAACGTTTGCAATCCGGCTACGCCTCGAAGATTCTGGGGAACGTTGCTGACCGTGGAGTGACTGCCTTCATGCCCTTGGCGATCGGGGTATATGAAAACAAGCATGGACAGACGTGTTAGTCTCTCAGTTGAATGTTGGGCTAATGGGCACGATGTTCGGGGGCACCATCGCGAAAGTAATGGGAAATGGCCGGCAAAGACCTTGGCAATGTCATAGAGCCGTTACCATCAACATCGTAAGTATTGCCGTACAGATCAACCGGATTCAATTTGGCTTCATTGCGACTTCGTGAGCACCAGAGGTTCTTTGTTAGCAATTTGGAGCCAGTTTCAGGAACGGCTCATCATTGCAATAGAAATTGCTTCCGAATTTATATGCAAGCAGGACGATTGATCAACCAGACAAGGAGTAAATATCATGGCAGACAATAAAAAGAAGTTGGTGTTGATGGTCACACACGGGCCAGAAAATGCCGAGCTCGCGACGATCCCGTTCGTGATGGCAGTTACGGCGCAGGCATCGGACGTTGACGTGCTGATGGGGTTCCAGGGCAACGGCGTGATGCTGACAGTGAAAGGCATGGCCGACCATGTGGCTGCTTCCGGTTTCCCGCCACTCAAGGATCTGTTGAAGACCTACACCGAGGCCGGCGGCAAGATCTACGTGTGTGGTCCGTGTGTCGGGTCGCGCAAGATCGCGCAACCGGACATGGTCGAGGGCGCCACCATCGTCGGCGCCGCGACATTCGTCGCCGAATGCGTGTCTGCGACGAATGTGCTTGTATACTAAACTCGTTTAATTCTCGGGGAAGAAAGCATGAAGCTCGATGTGAAAGCTTTCGGAATCACCTGTGGACTGGTATGGGGGTTCGGTGTCTTCGCGCTCACCTGGTGGGTCATTTTCTTCGATGGCGCATCTGATGCGCCCGCCTTTCTGGGACACCTGTACCGCGGTTATAGGATGACTCCGATCGGCAGCCTGATCGGTTTGATTTGGGCGCTTGCCGATGGATTTGTTGGCGGTATCGTCTTCGCATGGCTCTACAACAAATTGGTCCGCAACAGTGGTGCTCCCCAGTGACCGCCAATCGCGTAACATCTCTTTCCATCCGCATCAGGCTGCACGCGGCCTGCCCGGTTAAGCGGTGATCGTTAACGGCCAAACTTCCGGCCCTGCAATAGAAGCCCGCCGCTGGTTGATGGGCGGGCGGGTGCAGGGTGTGGGCTACCGTGCGTTCGTGTTCAATCTGGCGCAGCGATCCGGCCTGAGCGGCGTGGTGCAGAATCTCACCGGCGAGGTGCTGGTCGAGGCGCAGGGTGAAGCTGGCGCTGCTGGATGCATTCGCTGCCGCGCTGGTTTCCGCTGCACCGCCGCTGGCGCGACCGCATGTCGTTTCCTGCCAGCCGATTCCGCTGCGCGAGGTGAGCAGTTTTGAAATCCTGCTCAGTGCCGTTTCCTCTGCAAGCCAATATTCACATTCCCCCGGATAATTATCTTTGCGACGACTGCCGCCGCGAGATGCTTGATCCGAACGACAGGCGCTACCGCTACCCGTTCATCAATTGCACGCAATGCGGGCCGCGCTACACGCTGATCACGCGCATGCCCTACGACAGGCCGAATACCACGATGGCGGATTTCCCGTTGTGTGCAGCGTGCCGTGCCGAATATGAAGACCCGCACAACCGCCGTTTCCATGCGCAGCCGCTTGGCCTGCCCGGTATGCGGGCCGCAACCGAGTTTCGTCGCTGCACATGAACGTGCCCATGATCTAATCTGGGGAAATGCGGCGCTCGACGCATGTATTGCTGCTTTGCGACTCGGCGAGACCGTCGCGGTGAAAGGCATAGGCGGCTATCACCTGATGTGCGATGCGCTCAATACCGCGGCCATCGCGCGGCTGCGCGCCAGCAAGCACAGGCCGCACAAGCCGCTGGCGCTGATGTTCCCGTGGCAGGGCGCAGACGGCTTGCAGCGGGTGCGCGCGGAGTTGCAGCTCGATGCGGTGGCGCAACGAGCGCTGTGCGATGTGTCGCGCCCGATCGTGCTGATTCCGCGGCGCGCAGATTCGACCCTGCCCGATTCCATCGCACCGGGGCTGCGCGAGATCGGCGCGATGCTGCCCTACAGTCCGCTGCATCATTTGCTGCTGGAAAGCTTACGGCATCGCCGCTGGTCGCCACTTCCGGCAATATCAGCGGCGAACCGGTGCTGACCGACAATGCCGAGGCCGAGGCGCGGCTGGGCAAGGTGGCGCAAGCCTTCCTGCATCACAACCGTCCCATCGCGCGCCCGGCTGACGACAGCGTGATGCGTGTGACAGCGGGCAAGCCGCGTATGCTGCGTGCCGGACGCGGCATCGCGCCGCTGGAATTCGACCTGCCGTTCTCCTTGCCGCAGCCGCTGCTGGCGGTGGGCGGCCACATGAAAAATTCGATTGCTTTGGCATGGAACGATCGCGCGGTGCTGTCGCCGCACATCGGTGACCTCGACGCGCCGCGCAGCCTGGAGATCTTCGAGCAGGTGATCGCGGACTTGCAGCAATTGTACGGGGTCACGGCGGAAGCACTGGTATGCGATGCGCATCCCGGCTATGCCGGCAGCCGCTGGGCGGCGAAGCAGGGATTGCCGTTGCAGCGCGTGCAACACCACCATGCGCATGCAGCGGCATTGGCGTTCGAAGGCGGTCTCGATAAAACCTGGCTGACCTTTACATGGGATGGAGTGGGCCTGGGCGATGACGGCACATTGTGGGGCGGTGAGGCGCTGCATGGAAAGCCGGGTGAATGGCAGCGAGTCGCCAGTTTCAAGCCGTTCCGGCTGCCGGGCGGAGAACGCGCCGGACGCGAACCGTGGCGCTCTGCTGCATCATTATGCTGGGAGAGCGGACTCGACTGGAAGTCGAATGCACGCGATGCGGTTCTGCTGAAAAGCGCGTGGCAGCATGGCCTGAACTCACCCACAACTACTGCCGTGGGACGCTTGTTCGACGCCGCTTCCAGCTTGCTCGGCCTGATCGACTGCACGAGCTATGAAGGGCAGGGGCCCATGCTGCTGGAAGCGGCAGCTACTCATGTTGGTGCGAACGGAACAGCTGAAGCGATAGAATTAACGCTGCACGAAGATGAAAACGGCCTGCTCTTTGCCGATTGGACGCCACTGTTGCATGTATTGCGGCGTGAGGAAGTACCGGTGGCACAACGCGCGAGGCAGTTCCACCTGAGCCTCGCGCATTGCATCGTGTCACAGGCGATGCGCATCCGGGCACAAATTCCATTTGACGCGGTGGGTTTGACCGGCGGGGTGTTCCAGAACAAACTGCTTGCCGAACTTGCCATGCAAAATCTGGCTGCTGCCGGATTCGAGGCGTATCTGACGCAACAGATTCCTTGCAATGACGGCGGACTTGCACTTGGCCAATTGATAGAAGCAGCACATCAGCATGGATGACCTGAATATCAGTTTGGCACATGGCAACGGCGGGCATTACATGCGCGAGCTGATCGAGGAACTGTTCGCGCGCCATCTAGGCAATCCGCTGCTCGACGTGAATGTGGATGCTGCGGCACTGCCATCGCTGGATGGCGAGCTGATGGTGACCACCGACGGGTTCACCGTTCAGCCGCTGGAATTTCCCGGCGGCACCATCGGTTCGCTCGCGGTGCACGGCACGGTGAACGATCTTGCGGTTTCCGGCGCAACACCGCATTACCTCACGCTGAGTGCCTTCATCGAGGAAGGCTTCGAGATCGCGCAGCTGGAACGCATCGTCATCAGCATGGCCGAGGCCGCGCGCGAAGCGAATGTCGCGATCGTGGCGGGCGACACCAAGGTGGTCAGGCGCGGCGAGGGCGGCGGCTTGTATCTCTCCGCCACCGGCATCGGCACGCGGCCGAGACATCTGCAACTCGGACTCGATCAAATCCTTCCGGGCGATGTATTGCTGGTGAGCGGGCCGGTGGGCGATCACGGCACCGCGGTGATGCTGGCACGCGAGCAGTTCGGTTTGCACGGCGTATTGTTGTCGGATGCGGCGAGCGTATTGCCGCTGACCCAGGCGCTGCTGCCGATGAGCGGTCTGCACTTCATGCGCGACCCGACGCGCGGCGGCCTGGCCACGGTGATGCACGAGATCTGCCGCGCAACAAAATTACAGGTGCGTTTGCATCAAACCGCCATCCCGGTGCGCGAGCAGGTCACGGCAGTATGCGAGATACTCGGCTACGACGCGATGTACCTCGCCTGCGAGGGACGCGTGGTGGCGGCGGTGGAGGCGTCACAAGCGAAAGATGCGCTGGCGCGCTGGCAGGCGCTGCCGCAGGGACGCGACGCCGCGATCATCGGCAGCGTAAAAGAGGCGGCGCGCGCTCATGTGGTGCTGGAAACCGAACTGGGCGGTGAACGGGTTCTGGAGGAACTGGAAGACGACCCTTTGCCGAGGATCTGTTGATTGGGGATTTGCCAATTTTGGATTAGAGGTTCACCATAATCGGTATGAACGAGGTTCGCCGTGCATGAAATGTCGATTGCCGAAAGCGTGCTGCAAATCATCGAGGACAAGGCGCGAGTGGATGGCTATGCCAAGGTCAATGCAGTGTGGCTGGAAATCGGCCGTTTGGCCGGCGTGGAAACCGAGTCGCTGCGCTTCTGCTTTGATGCGGTGATGCGAGACAGCATTGCCCGGGGCGCGCGGCTGGAAATCATCGAGACCGACGGACAGGGCTGGTGCCTTGAGTGCGCCCGCAGTGTAGCGGTGACGGCCCGTTACGAACCTTGCCCGAATTGCGGGAGTTTTCAGATCCAGGTGACGGGCGGCGAGGAAATGAGGGTAAAAGAACTGGAGGTGGAATGATGTGCATGACGTGCGGATGCGGCAAAGGCGAGACTCTCATCGGCGGCCACGCGCTTGCACGGCAGCGCAAACCCGGCAAGGCGATGCACTATCGCGCGCACCTGGAGCATGCAGTGCATGCACATACGCACGACCACACGTCTGGCGACACTATTGATTTTGGCTCTGGACCGGCCGGCACGCATGCGCCGGGCATGAGTCAGGCACGCATGGTGAAGATCGAACGCGATATACTCGCCAAGAACAACGGCTATGCCGGTCAGAACCGGCGCTACTTTTCTTCGCACGGAATCTTTGCGCTCAACCTGGTCTCCAGCCCCGGCTCCGGCAAGACCACCTTGCTGGTCAAGACCATAACTGCCTTGAACGGGGCGCAACCGCTCGCCGTTATCGAGGGCGACCAGCAGACCGACAACGATGCCGCGCGCATCCGCGCCGCAGGCGCACCTGCGCTGCAGATCAATACCGGCAAGGGCTGCCATCTGGATGCGCACATGGTGGGTCAGGCCATGCAACGACTAGGTCTGCAAGAAGATAGTCTGCTGCTGATCGAGAATGTCGGTAATCTGGTTTGTCCGGCGGGTTTCGATCTGGGCGAGGCGCACAAGGTGGTGATCTTCTCAGTGACTGAGGGCGAGGATAAGCCACTCAAATATCCCGACATGTTCCGCGCAGCCGACCTGATGCTGCTGAACAAATGCGACCTGTTGCCCTACCTTGATTTCGATGCGGACCTGGCGGTGGCAAATGCACAACGTGTCAATCCGGACATGCGGGTGATACGCGTATCGGCGACCACCGGAGAGGGCATGGCGGAATGGTTGGAATGGATAACTACAGGTTGCCTCAACGCGGTCGTTTCCAGACAGCGTTTTGCAGAAGCGGAAGCCCTGCCTGAGTAATCACGTGATGGCTTTTGCCGGCTCGTAGCTATTGGCCAGGGAGGCCTATCCCTTGTAGCGGGGCTCTAGCAGCAGGGCGGATCAAATTGCTTACACCCCCTGCTTCAAACTGGCAGAGATGAAATCGTCCAGATCGCCGTCCAGCACGGCCTGGGTATTGCCGACTTCGTAATTGGTGCGCAAATCCTTGATACGCGATTGGTCGAGTACATATGAACGTATCTGGTGACCCCAGCCGATGTCGGTCTTGCCATCTTCCATCGCCTGTTTCTCGGCATTGCGTTTGCGCAACTCTTCTTCATAAAGCCGCGATTTCAGCATCGCCATCGCTTCGGCGCGGTTGCGGTGTTGCGAGCGGTCACTCTGGCATTGCACAACGATATTGGTCGGTAGGTGGGTGATGCGCACCGCCGAATCGGTCTTGTTGATGTGCTGTCCGCCAGCACCCGAGGCGCGATAGGTGTCCACGCGCAAATCGGCGGGGTTGATCTCGACCTCGATGGATTCATCCACTTCCGGATAGACGAACACGCTGGAGAAAGAAGTGTGGCGGCGATTGCCGGAGTCGAAAGGGGATTTGCGCACCAGGCGGTGCACGCCGGTCTCGGTGCGCAGGTGGCCATAGGCATAGTCACCGGTCACTTTGATGGATGCACCCTTGATGCCAGCGACGTCACCGTCGGATTGCTCCAGCACCTCGACCCGGAAACCTTTGCGTTCGCAGTACCGCAGATACATGCGCAGCAGCATCGCCGCCCAATCCTGCGCCTCGGTGCCGCCGGAACCGGCCTGGATATCAACGAAGCAGTTGTTCGGGTCCATCGGGTGGGAAAACATGCGGCGGAATTCCATTGCCGCGACGCGTTTCTCGATGTCCTGTATGTCGGCGGCGGTGCTTGCCAGGCTCTCGTCATCATTTTCCGCCTGTGCCATCTTGAACAGTTCGGACGCATCGGCAAGGTCTTGCCTTATTTTGCCGAGGCCCAGCACCACACCTTCCAGCATCTTGCGCTCGCGCCCCAGTTCCTGGGCACGCTTGGCGTCCTGCCAGATGGCGGGGTCTTCGGAGAGCTCGCTGACTTCGGTCAGGCGTTCCTGTTTGGCATCGAAGTCAAAGATACCTCCGTAATTCGGCGCTGCGTGCCGCCAGGTCTTGCAGCTGGTTGGATATGGCGTTGAGTTGTTCGGCTTCCATGATTTTGTCGCTAGCTAAAGGGGCGCGATTATAGCGCAATCAGTCCTAGCAGAACCCCGCAGGCAATCGCGGCAAAGCCGGTGGCAACCAGCCTGGCGAGATTCCTGCCGCCGATGAACAACACCATGCCGAACTTGAATGCGATGTTGGAAAGAAAAGCGAGCGCAATCGACATGACGGTCTGGTGTTCGCTCAATTGTCCAAGGTTGAACAGTCGCAGGCTGGAAAGGGTGATTGCATCAACATCAGTCAGCCCGGACACCAATGCTACAGCATACAATCCCTTACTGCCTGCGATATTCTCCATCCAGGCTGAACCGAGCAAGATGACTACATACAGGATACCAAAGCGGATGGCGGTATGCAGTTCGGCGGGGTTGGCTGTTTCGGGAATGAAAAGATCGCTTGCATCATTCATCTTGCGCCAGTTGTATAGCGCGACGGCCGAACCGAAAAAAAATCCGCCTGCGAGCACCGGAATCAGGACCGGTAGCATGCCATAGGCGACAATGCCGCAGATCACGAACAGACGCAGCAACACCACCATACCTGCAATCACGATGACCGATGCTGCAAGATTCAACATGGTCTGATTGTCCTTGCTGTTCTTTGCATAGATCAAAGTGGTAGCGGTGCTTGATACGAGTCCGCCGAAAAGACCCAACAGTGGCGCGCCATATCGGGTTCCAACCACGTGCAGCGCGGTATATCCCGCCAAACTGATGCCCGAGACCAATACCACCATCAGCCATGCCTGGTAAGGATTGAAAGCATCGTAGGGACCATAAGTTTGATCGGGCAGAATCGGCAATATCACGAAAGTCAGCACACAAAATTCAAGTACGGCGACCAGGTCGTGGCGTGTCAGCCGTTGCGAAATTCCATGAAGCTCGGGTTTGAAATAGAGCAGGATGGTGACCGCTATTGCAAGCATGATGGCAATTTCGGCAAGGCCATACCAGATCAGCGCGCCCAGTCCGTAACACATCAGCAAAGCGATGATGGTGGTGGTGCCGGGATCGGTTTCTTCACGCGGATTGTTCATGTATGCGGTGATGATCATGCCAGCCACAGCCAGGAGGCCGGCTATCAGCAGCCATGGTGAATCGAGTTTAGTGGAGAGTAGTGCGGTCAGCGTGCCAAACAAGGCGACCAATGCGAAGGTGCGCAATCCGGCCTTGGCTGAGGGATTTCTTTCGCGCTCCAGGCCGATCAGCAGGCCGATGGCCAGGCTGGTGATGAATTGCGGCAGCACTTCGATGCCGTTGCCTTGCAGAAAACTGATTTCCATCGATTCACCTCTTTGCTTCCCGCAAGCGGCCGCGCCACAACCAGCAATTTTTCAACTATTTTTGCCGGCTTTGTCAGATGGTTAGTGGTTCAATCGGCAGCTATTCAATACCTATCAGAAGGCCATGTCCAAACCCAGCAGCAGGTAACCCTCTTTGGTTTTATGTCCGACATAGTTCGGGTCATGGTTCACGGGTTGCATATCGAAGTTGGCCTCGATGATTGCTTTCACGTTGCGCATGAAATAATAACTGGCCGTCGTGCTGAGGGTATTGGCTTCGATGCCTTCGTAGATGGTATTCGTGCCGCGAAAATCTTTTGCGATGGCGCGGTTGTAGAGCAGCGAATAACTCCAGCGTTCGCTGTATACGTAATCCGCGCCGACAAAGCCGCCGTTCCAGCTGCGGTTCACAGTCGGGCTGTCATCCAGAAAATTATCCCAGCGGTTCCACAGCAGCTGGCCGAACCAGTACAGTTGACCGTTATCACCTGAAAAGTCCAGCCCTATTACTCGCTTGTTAGTCTCGCGTGTCCCGGATGAAGTGGTGCCACCGCTGGGCTGCTTGCCGGTGAGGCCGAACAATCCCGTCCGGACCGGGCCGATGTCGGTGCCGATGCGGCCGAACACCGATTTGGAATCGTTGTTGTCGAACAGCGTCTCGGGACGGTTATAACCGGCGCTCCCGGCCGGATAGCTGGTGTCGATGCCATTGCCGTTAGCCACGCCCAATGCGAGGTTTGCCGGACCGATGTCGCGGCTCAAAGTCATGCCCCGTTCATAGGTGATCCCGGCCATACGGTAGGCCAGAAAATCTTGAGCCGTCAGTCGCGTCTCGCGCGGAAACATAAGGTCGCTGACCTGAAAATGTCCCAGCATCATGGCGATCCCGCTGCCGAAAAGGTCATCATGACTGACCCATGCGTCATCGAGAAACAGTGTTCCGTTAGCACCCTGTTCCGACATGATCGCGGCAAAGTAATAGGAGATATGATCTGACAACGGAGCAGAGGACAGCAGCTTGATCATGTAAGGCGACGAGAAATCCCATGACGATTTGTTGTTGACGACGCCAGTAGCGGGGTCCATGTCATTCGCCTGGTGCGATTGCACATAGGCCTGTACGCGCAACGCGAGCGGCACGACCTTGGGCAATTGCAGCATGTCGTCGCCGGTCTGCAGTGTGTTTTCCTTCCAGTTTTCCAGACGGTAATTGTTCGCCACAAAATTCAAGCCGAAACTGTTCAATCTCGGGAAGGCGGCATGGCAGGTGGCGCAGCTTATGCCGTATTGTCTCGCGAAAGCGGGGATGGCCGAGGCGGACGCAGGGAACAACAAGTAACTTGCAAGTCCTATAAGCAGGCTTGCAGCCAGTCCGCGAATATTGATATTGAGATCTCTTGAAGCACGATCCAACGCGGATATCATATTATCATTCGTTTCATTCATGGCTTTACTCTTCACTAGACCAGTGACGGACGATGAGTTGTACACTCTGGTTGCCATTGTATTCATTGACGCTCAGGCTGTATACGGCATGGATACGGTCGGGCAGTGGTTCGTTGTGTCCGAACAGTATCGCTTCGACGGGCTTTTCCTTTAAACCGAGACGAAGCTTGAGATGCTTATCTCCAACGACACGCTGATTCTGCACCACGAAATCATCGTTGAATTGTGGCGCCGGAAAGCCCTGTCCCCACACTTGTTCATTCAATGACCTTGCCACTTCGAGATTCATCTCGACATGATCTAGCGCACCATCGGTTTCGATGCGCTGTGCAAGATCCTCCTTGCTGAGCAGTTCCGATGCCACTTGTTCAAAGGCTTCGACAAAGTTTTCAAACTCTGCCTCGGCGATGCTTAGTCCCGCCGCAGCCGCGTGCCCGCCGAATTTTTTGATGAGTGATGGATGGCGTTTGCTGACCAGGTCCAGCGCGTCACGCAGATGCAGTCCGTTGATGGAACGTCCCGAACCTTTTAACTCTCCGCCCGAGGAACGGGCGAAAGCGATCGTCGGGCGATGGAATTTATCCTTGAGGCGCGAGGCGAGGATGCCGATCACGCCCTGATGCCAGGTCTCGTCAAACAAGGTGAGGGCATAATTATCCTTCGGGTCGACATCTTCAAGAGCGGCGAGCGCGTTGTCCTGCATATCCGTTTCTATACTGCGCCGTTCGCGATTGAGGGAATCAAGTTTTGCAGCGATTTGTTTTGCTTTCCCGGCATCGCCGGTCAACAGGCAGTCGATGCCCAGGCTCATGTCGTCAAGTCTGCCTGCCGCATTCAGGCGCGGACCGACGGTGAAGCCCAAGTCCTGGCTGGTGACCCGTGCCGGATCCTTTTTTGCCACTTGCAGCAGCGCCTTGATACCTGCGCAGGCACGTCCGGCACGGATGCGCTGCAGTCCCTGTTGCACCAGGATGCGATTGTTCTGATCGAGCCTGACCACATCGGCGACTGTTCCCAATGCGACCAGATCCAGCAACTCGCCGAGTTTTGGCTCGGGATGTCCGGCAAATGCCCCGCGTGCGCGCAACTCGGCACGCAACGCCCGCAGCACGTAAAACATCACACCGACGCCAGCCAGGTTCTTGCTCGGAAATCCGCAGCCCGGCTGATTCGGATTGACGATGCATGCGGCATCCGGAAGCGCATCGCCGGGCAAATGATGGTCGGTGACCAGGACTTGCATGCCAAGCCGGTTGGCCTCGGCAACACCTTCGATGCTGGCGATGCCATTGTCCACGGTGATCAGAATATCAGGATTGGACTGGTTGGCGAGTTGCACGATCTCGGGAGTCAGTCCATACCCGTATTCGAAGCGGTTCGGTACGATGAAGTCGATATCAGCACCGAAGGCGCGCAGGCCGCGCACCGCGACCGCGCAGGCGGTGGCGCCGTCGGCATCGTAGTCGGCGATGACCATGAGTTTTTTTCGGGCAGCGATCGCATCAGCCAGCAAGCCCGCCATTTCACTGGCATTTTTCAGGCTGTCGAAGGGCAGCAACCCGGCAACGGAAGTGTCCAGTTGCTTGCTATCGGTGATGCCGCGCGCCGCGAAGATCTTTGCCATGGCCGGCGAATAACCGCTATCCAACAGGTGCTGCACGACGTGAGCGGAAAATGTGCGCGGAGTGATTTCTGTCATGGTACTTCTGCAAAGACGGATCAATAGTTTTCAGTTTAGCAAATCAGGCCGGGTTCCCGCCTCGTTTTTTTTGGCCAATTGCGTTAAAATCGCGCCTCTTTTCAAGTCAGGCATGGAAAAAACGTGGCACTCATAGTTCAGAAGTACGGCGGTACATCGGTCGGTGATTCGGATCGCATCAAGAACGTGGCACGGCGCGTCGCGAAATTCAAAGCAAAAGGACATCAGTTGGTGGTAGTGGTCTCGGCGATGAGCGGCGAGACCAATCGTCTGATCAGCCTCGCAAAGGAGATCCAGGCGCATCCCGATCCGCGCGAGCTGGATGTGATCATCTCCACCGGCGAGCAGGTCACCATCGGACTGTTGGCGATGGCGCTGAAGGAACTGGGGCTGAAGGCCAAGAGCTATACCGGCGCGCAGGTCAAGATACTCACCGACAGCGCCTTTACCAAGGCCCGCATCATCAGCATCGACGAACAAGATATCCGTGCCGATCTGGCCAACGACTACGTGGTGGTGGTGGCCGGATTTCAGGGCATTGACGAACACGGAAACATCACCACATTGGGACGCGGCGGTTCGGACACCACAGGGGTGGCCATCGCAGCCGCATTGCGTGCCGACGAATGCCAGATCTATACCGATGTGGATGGCGTTTACACCACTGACCCACGCGTGGTTCCCGAGGCGCGCCGTCTGAAGAGCATAACCTTTGAGGAAATGCTGGAGATGGCCAGCTTGGGCTCCAAGGTATTGCAACTTCGTTCGGTGGAATTTGCCGGGAAATACAAGGTCAAGCTGCGCGTGCTGTCCAGCTTTGAGGAAGAAGGCGAAGGCACGCTGATAACTTTTGAGGACAACGACAAAATGGAACAAGCCATTATTTCAGGGATCGCGTTCAACCGCGATGAAGCAAAGATCACCGTCATGGGGGTCCCGGACAGGCCGGGCATTGCGTACCAGATTCTGGGACCGGTCTCTGACGCCAACATCGACGTGGACATCATCATCCAGAACGTCGGTGAGGACGGCATGACCGACTTTTCATTCACCGTGCATCGCAATGAATTTGCCAAGGCGATGGATATCCTGAAGAAAAAAGTACAACCGCATATCGGTGCGCGTGAAGTCATCGGCGATGACAAGGCGGCCAAGGTCTCCGTGGTAGGCGTCGGGATGCGTTCGCATGTCGGCATCGCAAGCAAGATGTTCCGCACGCTGGCTGAAGAGGGTATCAACATCCAGATGATCTCCACTTCGGAAATCAAGATTTCCGTGGTCATCGACGAGAAATATCTTGAACTGGCGGTGCGCGTGTTGCACAAGGCGTTCGATCTCGATCAGGAAGAAGCCTGAGAGTCGACAAAACATGCAGGCCGTTTGACCTTTCAGGTGGGTTACTCTATTATGCGCGGCCTCGGAGAGGTGGCCGAGAGGTCGAAGGCACGCCCCTGCTAAGGGCGCATACGAGCTTAAACTTGTATCGAGGGTTCGAATCCCTCCCTCTCCGCCAGGTTTCTAATTACACGTTATAAGAAGGCAAATCAGTTACTTGCGCCCGTAGCTCAGATGGATAGAGTACTTGGCTACGAACCAAGGGGTCGGGCGTTCGAATCGCTCCGGGCGCACCACATCCAGAAAAGGCTTATTTCTTAAGGGAATTAAGCCTTTTTGCATTCCAAGCCGAGAAGATAAATCTGGGCACCCCAAAGCGGACACTCGTGAATCGCGGGAATGCAGCCAATAGCAGTCAGTCGAAACGTTTGCCCTACTGTATGAGTCCTTTATACAAGAACAAGGCATAGACACCGACTAGTCCAATGCCGACCGTGCGTGGGATTCTTCCGAGGAAGATGAGGGACAGGAAATGGACTAACCCCGCGCCCAGGATGACAAAGGCACCCATTTGGAAGAAAACGGGTACCTTGATGGGATTGAAGACCGCGAACAGGCCGATGCACATCGGGATGCAGATATGCCCGTCGCCGACCTGCGAACTCATGACGATGTCCTGCCTGCCGATACGCGTGTAATACAGCGCGAGGAAGGCATTGGGCAAGACCATCAACAGTCCGCTGAACCAGCCCAGCTTGGCAAAGCTCAGATACGGGCTTTTGTTAGTCGTGACCCAGTCCACCAGATGGTTGACCGAGAAGTAGACGCAATAGGCGCTGGCACCGAGAAGCACGATGTCTATCAGGAGCGACCAGTGGAATATTTTGTCCTTGCGGATGTTGTCCTTGAGCACTTCGAACACGTGCAACACCTGCCAGAACAGGAACAGGCCGACCAGCACCAGGCCGTCATAGAAGTCCAGCACCCCGTCCTTGGCCAGGGCCCAGAGCGTGCCGGTGAACAGGAACACTGCGATCAAGGTGAACAGCAGATTCAGCCGGTTGATGCGATGGAATTCCGCGTGCAGCTCGGCTTTCCGCTTCGAGATGCCTTTTTGAATCACGGCCGCCGAGCCAAAGATGGCGGCCAGACCGAGGATCAACGTCAGGTTGGTGGCATTGTTGACGAGACAGTTCTCGATGACCAATCCGCCATTTTTGGGCGAACTGCTCATGACATAGGCGAAGACGAGATTCGGGAACCCGGAGCAGTAAGGCATGATCAGCGTGCCGAGGACGGTACCTTCGAAGCCCTTGCTCTCCATCACATGCAGACGCCAGATCATCATCAGGCTTGCCGCCACAAACACGACAAGCAGTGTCAATGGATGAACAAGAAATCCCTGGATATTTGCGAATAAGATGTTCACGGCTGTTATGCGGAAAGGCGAGTCGTAATTCTACCTTGCCTGAGGAAAAATCTAGCGAATTGAGACTTTATTAATGCGATTCACAGCCCCTATCGGGTGAGTGCGTTCCTTGTCCGCTTTAGGTAAACTATGCGTCTTCTTATAAGGCGGATCGTCATGAAAAACACTCTCACTCTTCAGGCCAATGAGGCAGCCGAGCGCATCGTTCGATATTTCCAGGCCAATGGGTTTGCCGGTATATCCGAGGCACTCATCATCCGGATACTCCTGAAGGGAGGTGACAGGGCGGAGATCGACGCGGCTTTCGAGGCGGCGCATGAACAGGAGATCCCGCCCCCTGTGCAGCAGTATTTCGAGATACGCCCCTTCGGGCACTACTCGGATTTTCGCAACTTCGACGAAGCGAGATCAGCCATTCAATCCGATTTTACCGAAGCACTGCGCATGGAGGTTCCGAGATTGTTCTTCGATCCTGCCCCCGTCGTGATAGATGATGCTATGGCGACAGGTACCAAATACGACGTGCTGATGAAGATCACAGACAATGTCGATGGGCACGCTATCTGTACTCTCTTGAATGATCCAGACGCCTCGTTCCTTGAATATATCGGAACTCAACACGGAAAGGATTGGCAACAAATTATTGGTAATTTTGAAATCACGACAACATCCTTGGCCTCCGAATTCAAGCTGTTCTGACATATAGATCAAATCAATCCTCAAAACCTCCAAGCAGGTTTAAAGCAGCCATTTGTCCTCGATAATTTACCCGCCTGAAAGTGGCTCTTTAGGAAAGTAAAACGACCTCTTGCCAGTGCCCGGATTTATCACTTCTGGCGCAGACAGCCCAGGCAAGATGAGTTCGATTGCATGGTGATGTTGTACTACCCAAAGCGCCGTCACGGGTACGATAACCGCCGGTTTCCCATAACGTTCGAAAGGCGGCATTCGTAAGACTGGAAAGTGTCCAACAAATCCGGGACGATCCATACACCCCGTTACGTTCCACTATTGGCCATGGCCTATATCACCGGAAATGCATGGAAGGATCACTACTACTTCTTGGTCGCCGTAGTTTCGAATATAGCCAGGTAGCCGTTTTCGTATGGTTCCATTCGTAGGTGATAGATTTGGTAGAATTCCTCTGATGAAAACATCTCACGGCTCGTCCGATCCCATACCAGGGTCCGTAAGGTTGATTCGTCCTCAGGCTTGCGAAACAAGTAATAGAATGGCACGAAGAATCTTGGTTTGCGCAATAGAACGTACTTTCCGTCCCCTTTCTCATGACCTGCTACGCCAGATCCCAGGGCAACCGACCGCCTGCCAATCTGCCTGTCCGTGAGGCCCAAAGTATCGATCGTTGGCCGATCCGCGGCGTAGGGCAGCAGTCCTGCAGCAGGGGTGGCGATCCAGTCATCCGGTTGGCTGTGTTGATTAAGCCACTCACCAACGGATCTTCTCAGCTGCATGTCCGGAATACTCATCGCAATCTTCTGGTTTGTGGGCCCATGGTTCCAGCTCATGCCCGCCGCGACCAGGAATCCAACGAGGCATGAACTGATAAATACACCGGTCACCGTTGCCAGCCCCAGATGCTTGAGCCTCTCGAAGAGTTGTATTGCCAGTTCCTGAAAAAGAACGCAGAAGAGGGGAATGAAGGGCACGAGCATGCGTCCTCCGTAGAAATGGTCGCCACCCTCATAAACAATCGACAGAAAGGCGAGCATGATGAAGGCGAGCAGATAGCGAACGCCGGTTGATGATCTATGCAACAACCCAAGCTGAACGAACAGCGTGAGACTCAGAACGGGGTTCATCAATAAACTGTCCCAGATATAGCGCAGGCCACGTTCGTAGAATTGCGTCCCGGTGGAAACTTTGGCGTAAAAGGTGTTCGGAAGAACGTCGCCATAGTAGTCAATGCGGAAAAGAAACTGCAACAGTGGTGGAATGAGAATGACCAATCCTGCGATGACGAGCGGTTTGAGAGCAGTTCGTTTTTGCCAGCGTGCGAGCGCCATGATCAGGAACGAAAATACGCCGAAGAGAATACCTTCTGGCCGCGTGACTGCAGCGAGACCGAAGAAGATCGACCACTTCCAGCCAGCGCTCCCGGTATTCAGAGTCCTGGCGACGGATATGGCACCCCCTGACAGGAGCAGCATATACAACGTAGTTTCCATGCCCTTGCCGCTCCAGTACCACACGTACACGTTGGATGCGAAAAGGAACGCGCCCGCGAGGCGTGGCGCCGGATTGGATGATTTGTTGATTCCCAGAAAGATGATAGGGACGCACAGGCAACTGCAGGCTATCCCCAGCAGAGACGACATCAACTCGGCGTCCAGATGCAGATGATAAAAGCCGGACAGAATGAGTACCCACAGCAGGTTGCTGTATCCCTCAACGAACTCGCCCTGGTTGTAGACCAGACCGATCCCTCGCGCCAGATTCCGTGCGTAACGCAAGGAGATGTAGGCATCATCCTCGAGCGGCAACCTGAAATGGAAAGCGGCGGCGACGAGAACGCAGATGCATAGCGACAATCCGGCCACAATAAGTAACCGGGAGATAAAATTGCTGCGCGCGCCTAGATAATCACACATCTGTTGACTGAAGTCATTCATATATCCCGCATTCTATAGTGCTCAATGCCGTTATCCGCACTTCACCAACTTCCGATTTCGGGTGATCTGATTAACTGACCAGATTGCAATAAGCGTTGCTTCGTGCCATGGCGATATCGAGCGATAAACACCATTTTTCAGACATGCTCGCGTTCAACCTGTCGGAGCGTGCATTAGCTGACGGCCCAACGCAAAAATCAAGCAGATTTATATCTCAGGAACTGCGTTTCAAAAAATTTAAAACTGACGAATGCCACCAGGTAAACGACACAAACATACAATAAAAAGATCGGTACCCTCGGTAGTTTTTCCAAAATTGGCGGGAGCAACTTGAAGAAAACAGGCACGATGGCCTGGTGAAAGATGTACATGCCATATGAAACCTTGCCAATTTCACGCAGGATCCTGTTGGAAAGGATAAGCTGGATAGTTGTGCTTTTTCCTTGTTTGCTTTTGTTTGCTGCGAGGTATGCGATGCATGTCGCCGTCGTCATGTTGAGAAGAGTATAGCTCCAGACGTATTGGTAATCACGAATGTCATTGAGCGCATAGCCCATGGTTGAGAAAAAGGTAGGGGTTCCCTGTTCAACTGAAATCAAAACAACATTGGCCAATCCCGTGATGAGGGTCAACAGCGCAACAGGCAAAAACAGCTTGGCGATCCGTCCCAGGTAGATGCCATGTATGCTGATGATTGCAACCAGGCCGCCGATCGCAAAAGCATCGATCTGGCTGAGCGTATTCCAATAGATCGTGTCACCCACGGTAAAGGCTGAATTGACACCGTCCCTCAGGGTCAATCCATAGAACAAGCGAAATACAGGGGATGCCACGATGAAGAGGAGCGCGCTTGCGATGAGGTATTTCGGGTTCATCAAACGAACGAAGAAGGGCCAGACAAGGTAAAACTGCTCTTCAACCGCAAGGGTCCATAAATGCCCAATTATCGGAAAAAATTTCCAGTCATGCCAATGCCGGGTCAGGTTTACCGTAAAAGTTAACAGAAACGGCCAATTTCTGGAAAAGTACGGATTATTTGACGGTGCCAGGAAAAGTGCGACGATAGCCAAGTAGCCAAAATAAAGCGGGAAAATCCTGAGCACGCGATTTCGATAAAAACGACCAAAATACTTCGTCAGGGGTTGGTGCCGTGCGTTGTATAGGATCCGCGTGATGAGGAATCCGGAAAGTACAAAAAATATCTGGACGCCAATCCACCCCCAACTAAAAAATCCGAAATGCAATAACAAAACGAGCATGATAGCGATACCGCGCATACCATCCAATCCAGGTATATGCGACAGACTTGCTGCTACACTGGGGGATTTAGCTTCCACTTATAAAACAATAAAATATAGAAAATACAATAACATGGTTCTAGTATCCATGAATGCCACACTCTGGTCAACGTCAATTATTCTTGTTGAATCCCACATAAAACGCACAAGCTTACAAGAGGAAAGATTGCTTGTTATACATGTGTCTTCTAGCTAACCTGGTATTAGGGAAGAAAATGTCATTGAACGGCCGATTCAAAGAATATCAAACGACTGCAATTTGTCGGAAGCCGCTCCTGATCTCGATAAGTTGACTGCCTGAAATCAGAAATTTAGGGAAAGAAAACGACCTCTTGCCTGTGTCCAGATTTATCGCTCCATGCGTTACATCGAAGAGATATTTCGGGATGTGGAGCGCCCAAATATATCTCTTCGACCACACAGGCAAATCAAGGAGTTAGGTCAGAAGCCTTGCTCCTTTTTCATTTGCCACGAAACTTATGGCTGGCGTGATGTCCAATTTTCGCGGGCAAAACCGCACTTGCGGCGCCGTATAATTTCCCGGGCTTTATTACTTTCTGGTAAACAGGTTCACAGCCGCCATAGAATCCAGTAAAGTGTTACCCCGTGTCTAACTATAAGAGCAATAACATGAGTGATAAAGGACAGCAATTGCAGGATCCGTTTTTGAACATGCTGCGCAAAGAACATGTGCAGGTTGCGATCTACCTGGTAAATGGCATCAAGCTGCAAGGTCAGGTCGAGTCGTTCGATCAATACGTGGTGCTGCTGAAGAACACGATAACCCAAATGGTCTATAAACACGCGATTTCAACGATAGTCCCGGTGCGTGCAGTCAGCATTCCACACGACGAAGCAGAGTAATGCAGCAACAACCTGCCGGCTCGGACGGCGCGATACTGGTCAGTATCGACTTTGGCGAGAGCGATCACAGCGAGAGTTTGACGGAGCTTCGTTTGCTTGCCGAAACTGCCGGCGTGCGCACTTTGGCCATCGTCGAAGCCAAACGGCAGCGGCCGGACGCAGCATTGTTCGCGGGAAGTGGCAAGGTTCAGGAGATCGCCGATCTGGTAGAACGATTGGAAGCCCCGCTGGTCATTTTCAATCACGATCTTTCACCGGCGCAGATGCGCAACCTGACCACCAAGCTGAATACACGCGTGATCGACCGGACCATGCTGATCCTGGATATCTTTGCGCAGCGAGCGCAAAGCCACGAAGGCAAGGTCCAGGTAGAGCTGGCGCAACTCAAGTATCTCTCAACGCATCTGGTCGGCATGAACCAGAACATGGGACAGCAGAAGCATGCTGTCGGCGCGCGCGGTCCGGGTGAAACCAAGCTGGAGCTGGACAGACGCAAGCTGGATAAACGCGTTCATATGTTGAAGGACCGCCTTGAACAACTCAAGCGCCAGCGTGAAGTACAGCGTCGTGCACGCAATCGCCACGATGTACTGTCGGTATCCATCGTCGGCTATACCAATGCGGGAAAATCCACATTGTTCAACAGGCTGACGCGCGCCAACGTGTACGTGGCAGACCAATTGTTCGCAACACTCGATACCACTTCGCGCCGCATGTTCACTGAAGAATCGGGCGAGATCGTGGTGTCGGACACAGTAGGATTTATCCGGCATTTGCCCCACTCGCTGGTTGCAGCATTTCGCAGCACGCTTGAAGAGACGATACAGGCCGACTTGTTGGTGCATGTGGTTGATGCCAACAATGCCAATCGCGACGATCAGATCGCCGAGGTGAACAAGGTGTTGACCGAGATCGATGCAGCAGACATCCCGCAGGTACTGGTGTTCAACAAGATCGACTTGCTGGATGTTCCGCCCAGCGTGCAGCGCGACGATTATGGTAGAATTACCCGCGTATTTCTCAGTGCCAAAAGCGGCGCGGGTTTGGATGGTTTGCGACTGGCAATGATGGAAGCCAAAACCTTGCGCCAATCCTCCGCAATAGCTGAAAATCAAATTAATATACCAAGCGAGTGACGAAATTATGGGATTGAATGATCCGCAATGGGGTAACAAGAACAGCGGCCCCCCTGATCTGGAAGAATTGCTGCGCAAGCTTAACGCAAAATTATCTTCCGTGTTTGGCGGAAAAGGCGGTGCGGGCAAACCCGGCGGCGGAGAACCGATGCACGGATTTGGCGGCGGCATGGGCTTGATTGCTGCGATTGTTATTTTGATATGGGTGGGCAGCGGCTTTTATATTGTCGATGCCAGTCAGCGCGGCGTGGTATTGCGTTTTGGCAAGTTGACCGAAACGACCATGCCCGGCCCGCGTTGGCATTTGCCATTCCCGATAGAAACCGTGGAAATCGTCAATTTGAGCCAGGTTCGCACCGTAGAAGTGGGCTATCGCGACAACGTAAAGAACAAAATGCTGAAAGAATCGCTGATGCTGACCGATGACGAGAATATCGTCGACATCCAGTTCGCGGTGCAGTACTTTCTGAAGGATCCCGCCGATTATCTGTTCAACAACCGAAATCCCGACGAGAACGTGCGCCAGGCTGCGGAAACCGCGATTCGCGAAGTGGTCGGCAAGAGCAAGATGGACTTTGTGCTGTATGAGGGCCGTGAACAGGTGGCCGCCTCAGCGACAAAATTGATCCAGGAGATTCTGGATCGCTACAAATCCGGCATCCTGATCAGCAAGCTGACCATGCAGAATGCTCAGCCTCCCGAGCAGGTTCAGGCAGCCTTTGACGATGCGGTGAAAGCCGGCCAGGATCGCGAGCGGCAAAAGAATGAAGGCCAGGCTTATGCCAATGACGTGATACCGCGTGCAAGCGGTACGGCAGCGCGTCTGATACAGGAGTCGCAGGGTTACAAGCAAAGCGTGATCGCCAATGCCGAAGGTGATGTCAGCCGCTTCAAGCAGATACTGGTTGAATATGAAAAAGCCCCTGCCGTCACACGCGAGCGCATGTATCTGGACATGATGCAGCAGGTGATGGGCAATGTCAGCAAAGTGATGGTCGATCAAAAGAATGGCAACAACTTGTTGTATCTGCCTCTGGATAAATTGCTGGAAACCACGCGTGCCGGCAGCTCGGATACAGACGTGCTGCCTGCCGCCGCCGCGAAAGCCGATACATCGCAGGGAAGCGACAATGCTGCTGCACAGCGCGCGCGCGATTCGCTGCTGAGCCGCGACCGGGAGGCACGCTAATGAAAAGGAATATTGGAAATGTGCTGATCGGCCTGGCCATCGCGTTAATCCTGCTGAGCATGAGCATGTTCGTGGTGGACCAGCGCCAGAATGCAATTGTGTTCCAACTGGGTGAAGTGGTCAGTGTCAAAACCGAACCGGGCCTGTATTTCAAGGTGCCGCTGATGCAGAACGTGCGCTTCTTTGATTCGCGCATACTCACGCTGGACACCGGGGAGCCCGAGCGTTTCATCACGGCGGAAAAGAAAAACGTGATGGTGGATTCGTTCGTCAAATGGCGTATCGTCGATGTAAAGCAGTATTACATCAGCGTTGGGGGCGATGAAATGCGCGCCGCTACACGTTTGATGCAGACGGTCAATTCCAGCATGCGCGAGGAATTCGGCAAGCGCACCATCCACGAGGTGGTGTCCGGCGAACGCGAACAGATCATGAATGTGTTGCGCGATAAAACCGATGCGGATGCGCGCAAAATAGGCGTGCAGGTGCTGGATGTTCGGCTCAAGAGGGTTGATTTTCCTTCGGAGATCAGCGATTCGGTATATCGCCGCATGGACGCCGAGCGCAAGCGTGTGGCCAATGAATTGCGCGCTTCCGGCGCAGCCGACAGCGAAAAGATCAAGGCCGATGCCGACAAACAGCGCCAGGTGATCTTGGCCGAGGCTTATCGCGCAGCGCAGAAAACCAAAGGTGAGGGCGATGCCAAGGCTACCGCTTTATACGCGGCTGCATTTGGCCGTGATCCCGAGTTCTACGCGTTCTACCGCAGTCTGGAAGCCTACAAGCAGAGCTTCAAGGACAAGAACGACGTGATGGTTCTGGATCCGAGTTCGGCATTCTTCAAATATTTGAAAAACCCAAGCAAGGCTGGTAAGTAGTGTGCTCGATTACTGGCTGCTCGGTTTGGCGATGATGCTGGTGATCGAGGGAATGTTGCCTTTCGTGTTTCCCGGATTGTGGCGTGAAACTTTCCGCAAGCTGGTGACGCTGACAGACGGTCAATTGCGCTTTGTCGGTATCACGGCGATGTTGTGCGGCCTGCTGTTGCTTTATTGGATCATCTGATGCAAAACTGGCTGCTACCCGAATACGTAGAAGACATGCTGGCCAATGAGGCGTGGGCCATCGAAAGGATGCGGGCGCAATTCCTCGAGCTGTTGCGCAAGTCTGGATATCAACTGGTCGCACCGCCACTTCTGGAATATGCCGAATCGTTGCTGATCGATGGCAGCGCTGATATGGATCTGCGTACGTTCAAGCTGGTCGACCAGTTGAGCGGTCGTACCCTGGCTTTGCGCGCTGACATAACGCCGCAGGTGGCGCGCATCGATGCGCATCTGCTCAATCGCCAGGGCGTGGCGCGTCTGTGTTATGCCGGCAGCGTGTTGCACACCCAGCCGATGGGATTGACGCGCACCCGTGAGCTGTTGCAAATCGGTGCCGAACTGTATGGGCATGGCGGTTTGGAAAGCGATCTGGAAATCCAGCAGCTGATGCTGCAATCGCTGGCTCTGCTGGGAGTCAAAAATGTCCATCTCGATCTCGGCCATGTCGGTGTGTTCCGCGCGCTGGCGAGCCATGCCAAACTCGACAAGGATCTGGAAAGCAAGTTGTTCATAGCGCTGCAAAGCAAGGACAGTGCGGCTTTGCAGATATTGGCACAGCCGCTGGAAGCGAAACTGCGCAGCGCCTTGCTCGCCCTGCCGACGTTGTATGGCGACTGCGGGGATGTGCTGGCGCGGGCGCGCAAGTTGTTGCCGAAGCATGCGGAGATCGCTGCCGCGCTGGATGCACTGGAAACCGTATCAGGCAAATTGCAAGCGCTGGTTTCCAGCGTGGGCATAGATCTCGCCGACCTGCGCGGTTATCACTATCACAGCGGCATGGTGTTCGCCGCCTACCATGCCGGCAGCCATGATGCGATCGCGCTGGGCGGACGATACGATGATCTCGGCAAGTGCTTCGGGCGGGCGCGCGCCGCGACCGGATTCAGCATGGATTTGCGCCAATTGTATCGTCTTCTGCCGCCGCAAGCAGCCAGGCCGGGTATTTGCGCGCCGCGCCTCGAGGATGCCGCATTGTTCGACAAGATCGCTCAACTGCGTGCGTCGGGCGAGGCGGTGGTGGTGGATCTGCTGGGCGATGCGACCTTGCGCGGGGAATTGCAGTGTGACCGTGAACTGGTATTGCGCAATGGTTCCTGGCAGGTTGTTCCACTTTAATTATCAAGATCTGAAAGCTTAAGTAATGGCAAAGAACGTAGTAGTAATCGGCACCCAATGGGGTGATGAAGGCAAGGGCAAGATAGTCGATTGGTTGACCGATCATGCGCAAGGCGTGGTACGTTTTCAAGGCGGCCATAACGCCGGCCATACCCTCGTGATAGCCGGCAAGAAAACCGTTTTGCACCTGATTCCCTCAGGCATTTTGCGCGACCATGTGATGTGCTACATCGGCAACGGCGTTGTGCTGTCTCCTTCCGCATTGCTCAAGGAAATGGACGAATTGCAACAGGCCGGGATCGATGTCTATAACCGTCTGAAGATATCCGAAGCCTGCCCGTTGATCCTGCCCTATCACGGAGCGATCGACAATGCCCGCGAACTGGCCAAAGGCGCCGCCAAGATAGGTACTACCGGGCGCGGGATCGGTCCGGCATATGAAGACAAGGTTGCGCGGCGCGCTATTCGTCTGCAGGATATATTTTTCCGCGAACGTTTTGCCGCCAAGCTGGGCGAGGTGCTGGACTATCACAATTTCGTACTGAAGAATTACTTCAATGCCGAAACCGTGGACTTTCAGAAGTTGCTGGACGACACGCTTGCACTGGCAGAACGCATCAAGCCGCTGGTGATGGACGTACCGCGCGCGTTGTATGAAGCCAATCAGGCCGGCAACAGCCTGCTGTTTGAAGGCGCGCAAGGCGCGCTGCTGGATATCGATCACGGAACTTATCCGTTCGTTACATCAAGCAACTGTATCGCCGGCGCAGCCTGCGCCGGAGCAGGAGTCGGTCCACAAATGCTGCACTATGTGCTGGGCATCACCAAGGCATACACCACACGGGTCGGTTCCGGGCCGTTCCCGACCGAGCTCTATGACGCGGTGGACAAGCGCGACCCGATCGGTGAAGGTCTGGCCAAACGCGGCCATGAATTCGGATCAACCACCGGACGCGCGCGCCGCTGCGGCTGGTTCGACGCGGCGGCATTGAAACGCTCGATACAGATCAATGGCGTGTCGGGTTTGTGTGTCACCAAGCTGGATGTGATGGACGGTATGGAAAGTGTGCGCATCGGCGTGGGATACCGAATCAATGGCGTGGCCAGCGACATATTGCCGGCGGGGGCGGATGCGCTGGTTGACTGTCAAGCAGTATACGAAGAAATGCCGGGCTGGCGTGAAAGCACTCTGGGTGTGCAGCACTACAAGGAACTGCCCAAGGCCGCGCGCAACTATCTGGAGCGTATCGCCGGAGTCTGTGGAGTGCCGATCGACATGGTTTCTACAGGGCCGGATCGGGACGAGACTATCGTGTTGCGCCATCCTTTTGAATAGTTTGGGAGCAATATCGGAAGCGTTAATTCGCGGCAGGTGAGTGGTATTTCATATATTCGAAACGGTTGATCCCATCCCGGCAAGCATGCTACTACGTCAAAATACTATCCCTGATGTATACATTGTACTGCTGCTGGTTTTATGGACAACCGTGCATTGGCCATTCATGCCCTGAGCATTATCTGTACCAGAACGCCAAATAACGGCAATTTTATTTCTGCCGATCGATCGGATAGACGATGATTATCAGGGCTATACATCAGCCGATGTTGACATGCATATAATCGGGAAAGGGTAGTGGTTTACTTTGTGCCCATTTGCGCCTATAGTCTCGCCATAAAAATGGGATCACAAAATAATATAAGAGATAATAAAAAAATCTTCCTCTGTCGTTCATACCAACTTTAAGGAGGTAGTATGAGTAACGAATCCCCTGATCTTTTCCGTCAACTGCCCGGCGCACTTCCCGATTTAAGGAGGGCTATACCATGAGCAATACACAGAATTCCTGGAACGAAAGCGGTGGATCCCAGAAAGTCCGCAGCATGGGATGGAAGGAACTGTATCTCAAAGAGGACTGGTGGGCGATCTGGCTCGGTTTAGGTATCGTTATCGTCGCTTACCTGTTTTTTGTAAACGGGTCGAGCATTAAATGGATCTCGATATTGCCGCCCGGCAAATGGACGGATTTCTCAGTGGTTACACAACATTTCTCCGATCACATTGGTCAATATATCGCTCAATTCGTCATGTGGTCCGTGATCTTTGGCATCAGCATTCGGGCGCTGGGATTCAAACTGTCCGAGTTTTATCCGTCATTCCTGTTCATTTATATATTCTCAATCATCATCTTTGTGGTTGGCCAAAACAAGACAGTAACCAATCTCAACCTTGAACCCCCGTTGCTGGCATTGCTGCTCGGGTTGTTTATTTCCAACTTCATTGGACTGCCGAAATGGATGGACACCGGATTCCGCGTTGAGTATTACATCAAAACCGGTATCGTTCTGCTTGGTGCCACTTTGCCGTTTACCTTGATCATCTGGGCAGGGCCAACCGCCATCGTACAGGCATCCATCGTTTCCATCACTACCTTCGTGGTGATCTATTTCGTTGGAGTAAAGCTGGGATTGGACAGGCGCCTTGCGGCAACGCTCGGTGCAGGCGGTGCAGTATGCGGTGTGTCTGGAGCCATTGCCATTGCCGGGGCGGTAAGCGCAAAAAAAGAGCATGCGCCTATCGCGATTACCCTGGTCATAGTCTGGGCGATCGTGATGATTTTCGTTCTGCCGCTGGTATCGAAAGCCTTGCAATTGCCCACCGGTGTGGCCGGCGCCTGGATTGGGACTTCCGAGTTTGCCGATGCTGCCGGTTTTGCTGCTGCCAATACCTATGGCGGTTACGCAGGGCAGCCGGGCATCACCGGTAATCCTGATGATGCGGTAAAGGCATTCACCTTGATGAAGGTTGTGGGTCGAGACGTGTGGATCGGCATCTGGGCGTTCGTGATGGCCTTGATTGCCACAACACGCTGGGAACGGGTGCCCGGTTCCAAACCGAATCCGGCCGAAATCTGGTGGCGTTTCCCCAAATTCGTCATCGGCTTTTTGCTGGCTTCGATCATCGTGACACTGATCGCCACGCAAGTAGGTGAAGCCGAATTTAAAAAGTCTGTGATACCGGAAATGGTAGGACCCATCAAGGATCTGCGTACTTGGGCCTTCATCTTCTGTTTCTTTAGTATCGGTCTGACGACACGCTTCAAAGAGTTGGCAAACGCCGGAATGAAACCATTCATGGCATTTACGTCCGGGGTCGTGGTCAATGTGATACTTGGCTTTATCCTTTCGACGATGGTATTCGTTGGTTACTGGTCTAATCTGAGTCACTAATCCGCCATGTCCGTCCCCGTGAGCTAATTCTCGCCGGGACGGATTTTTCATTTATCAAGGAGAGATTTATTGATGGCCCAACCCAGTGGCGCCGAATGTTGTTTCGGTTGTATGCACTTCCATAATTCACCGGAATATCTGGAAAGGATCTATCCTGGCATTAAGACCATGAGTTCGGGGCATGCCTCGGTACGCAAAGACGATGGAATCTGCTCCCTGCACGATCTTTATCTGTCGGCGGCTGCACATTGCGATCAATACACCAGTGAAACAAGCTGAAAAAATTGTACGCCCATATTTTGTTGTTCTTTCAGCGTAAGCGTCAGATGAAGCAAAGAATTCGATGGCCATTTGCAACATAGCATTTCATCAGTAGTTGTTTTCCCCTGAAATATAGTCTTCCAAGGGCGACATAAACACACATTACTTTTCAGTTAAATCGCTACAGAGAATAGTCATGGCTGATGAAGAGAGAATGGGAAGTGAAACCATCGGTGAAGCATTCCAGAATAGCGAGATGACGCTATTCAAAGATGACTGTGCCTAGGGAATCGGCGCCATTCCATTATGGTCACGGTTTCCATTGTGGCCGTTATCGTATTCCTGACTATGAAGTAAACTTGCCTGTCCCGCAGCAGAAAAGTAGTTACAGTCGATGGTTCCGAGGCATCGCAGGCTGCTCTGAGCTACCGAAGATCTGTCCCATCGGTGCACATTCCGCTGACGGGCATTGTTATCATCGATACCTAATGGGCCTATTTCATCGGCAACGTTGGCGAAGTAGTCGCAAAACCCGCTAACATTGTTTCCCTAGCAAACGATAGTGTCATTTTGCTTCTTCTGAGCGCGATCATAGAACTGTCTATTCCAACATGTTTGCACGATGGTTAGCGCTGGTGTGGATGCGCTGCGTCGGCTGATTACACTTTGATGTGGCAAAAGCTGTCGGGAGATGCAGTGGCAATAGTGTAAAATGCCGCGTGTTCTCCAGTTAAGCAGGCCGGCAAATACCATGTTGGACATATCACGGGTAACAATAAACCCTATCAGCCTGGATTCAGCCTATGCAGGGGATTTTATGTTGTTCTCGGGCGGGAAAAATGAAATGGCCCGCTTGCGCGAGCCATGTTTTGTACTGGTGCCCAGAAGAGGACTCGAACCTCCACACCTTGCGGCACACGGACCTGAACCGTGCGCGTCTACCAATTCCGCCATCTGGGCATTAAGATTTCGCTGAAGACTTGCAGAAGGCGCGCAATTTAATTGTTAAAGGATACATTGTCAATGAAAAATAAAAAGAACTTGCGTTTGCAAGACCCGTTTCGGGAACGCGAACGCGAGCAATACGAAAATCCGCTGCCCAGCCGCGAGTTCATATTGCAGATACTCACCGAGCAAGGCGCGCCGGTTGCTGATGTAGAACTGCTGGAAATGTTGCACATCAATAAAGATGAAGAAGATCTGTTTTCGCGCCGATTGCGCGCAATGGAACGTGACGGGCAGATAATGCGCAACCGCAAACGCGATATCTGCGTGGTGGAAAAACTCGATCTGATCAAGGGCAAGGTGCAAGGCCATCCCGATGGTTTCGGTTTCCTGATTCCGGAAGACGGCAGACCGGATATGTTCCTCAGCGAGAAAGAAATGCACCAGGTGATGCACGGCGATGTGGTGATGGTGCGGCAAAGTGGCGTGGATCGGCGCGGACGCCCGGAAGCCAAGATCGTCGAGGTGCTGGAGCGCGCCAATAATCGCGTGGTAGGTCGTTTGTATGATGAGCATGGCATCAACTTTGTGGTGGCGGAAAACCGCCGTATCACGCAGGATATTCTGGTTGCTCCCGGCGAAACCGGCGGGGCCAAGTCTGGACAGGTGGTAATACTGGAAATTCTCCAGCAACCCGACAAACATGTACAGCCGATAGGCCGCATCGTCGAGGTGTTGGGCAACTATGCCGATCCGGGTATGGAGATCGAGATCGCATTGCGCAAGCATGATCTTCCGTATGAGTTTCCCAAAGATGCAGAACGCCAGGCCAAGGCGATCTCACCAACCGTTGCTGCCGCGGATTGGTCGGGGCGAGAAGATATCCGCAACCTGCCGCTGGTCACTATCGATGGCGAGACCGCGCGCGATTTCGATGATGCGGTTTATTGCACGCCGGAAAAAGGCGGCTACCGGCTGGTGGTGGCGATCGCCGATGTCAGCCACTATGTGCAGACCGGTGACGCGCTGGATCGCGAGGCGATCAACCGCGGCAACTCGGTGTACTTCCCGCGCCGCGTAATCCCGATGCTTCCGGAAGAATTGTCCAATGGCCTGTGCTCTTTGAATCCGAAGGTGGATCGGCTGTGCATGGTGTGCGACATGCACATCACCGGCAGCGGCGATATCGAAAAATACCGCTTCTATCCATCGGTGATGCATTCCAACGCGCGGTTGACCTACAACCAGGTCGCCAATATGCTTGAAGAACCGGATGGCGAACTGGCCAGAAAAAATGCCATCATCGTGCCGCATTTGCAGCACCTGCTTGAACTGTTCAAGAAACTGTTGAAAGCGCGCGAGAAGCGTGGCGCGATCGACTTCGAGACGGTCGAGACGCAGATGATCTTCACCGACCAGGGCAAGATCGAACGTATCGTGCCGGTAGTGCGCAACGATGCGCACAAGATTATCGAGGAATGCATGCTGGCGGCAAACGTCTGCGCGGCAGGCTATTTGCACGAACATGGACACACCGTGTTGTACCGCATACACCAGGGACCGACTCCTGAAAAACTGGAAGCACTGCGCGAATTCATGAAAGAGTTCGGTTTGCAACTGACCGGGGGAGAGGAGCCGCAAGCGGCCGATTATTCCAAGTTGCTAAAACGCATCAAGGGCCGCCCCGATTATGGCCTGCTGCAGACCGTGATGTTGCGCTCGCTGCGCCAGGCAAAGTATGAGCCTGAAAACGTCGGGCACTTCGGCCTGGGTTACGAAGCTTATACGCACTTCACCTCTCCGATACGCCGCTATCCCGATCTGTTGGTGCATCGCGCGATCAAGGCAGTGTTGCACGGCAAGAAATACACACCCACCCAGAAATGGGCCGAACTCGGTGTGCATTGCTCGATGACCGAGCGCCGCGCCGACGATGCGACGCGTGATGTCGAGGCTTGGCTGAAATGCTATTACATGCGCGATCATCTGGGCAGCGTGTTCACCGGATCGGTTTCATCGGTCACCAGTTTTGGCTTGTTCGTGTCGCTCGACGACCTGTATGTCGAAGGACTGGTGCACATCTCGGAGCTCGGCAAGGATTATTACCAGTTCGATGCCGCCAAGCACCAGTTGCTCGGCGAACGCACCGGACAACGTTATCGCCTCGGTGACCGCGTGCAAGTGCGCGTCGTCAAGGTGGATATGGAGAGCACCAAGATCGATTTTGTGTTGCATGAGCTCATGGAAGAACACGGCCACGGACATGAACCCAAGCGGCACGCAGCAAAGGGACACGAATCCAAACCAGCCAAAAAACCCGACCCGAATAAATCATCCCCGGGTAAATCTGATGGAACTACTAGCCATTCCACTAAGCTGCCAAAAGGCGGCAGCAAAGTGGCTGGTTATGCCAAGGGAAAAACCAGGGAAAAGAAGCATCGTGGCTGATTTGCGCCTGATCTATGGTTTCCACGCGGTGACTTCGCGCATCCGTCAAAATCCGGATGGCGTGCTGGAAGTCTATCTGCAGGCACAGCGCCAGGATCCGCGCATGCGCGACCTGATCAAGCTGGCGGAAACCAATGGCGTGCGCGTGATACCGGTCGATGCAAAACGTCTCGATGGCATGGCGGGCAACGCGCGCCATCAGGGTGTGGCGGCGCGTGTCGATGCCTCGCACCGAGTGCAGCATCTCGAAGATGTTCTGGATACACTGGAAGAACCTCCGTTGCTGCTGGTGCTGGATGGCGTGCAAGACCCGCATAACCTCGGCGCCTGTTTGCGCAGTGCCGATGCTTTCGGCGTGCATGCAGTGATCGCGCCGAAAGACCGTGCGGTCGGCATTACCGCCACCGTGGAAAAGGTCGCCTGCGGCGCGGCAGAAACTGTGCCCTACATCACTGTCACCAATCTTGCGCGCACTTTGCGCGAATTGAAGGAGCGCGACATCTGGGTGGTCGGCGCGGCGAGCGAAGCAGAAAAGGATCTGAACAGCTTCAGCCATGCAGGTCCGCTGGCCTGGGTGCTGGGCGCTGAAGGAGAAGGCTTGCGCCGACTGACACGCGAGACTTGCGACGAATTGGTGCGCATTCCGATGCTGGGCAGTGTCGAAAGCCTGAATGTCTCGGTCAGTGCTGGCATCTGCCTGTTTGAGGCAAGAAGGCAGCGGAAGGGTGGCGGCAGAGCCGCCGGGTAACCCACCGGCGTACTCCTCGCGGGTGCAGCGGAAGGGAGGCAGCAAAGCTGCCGGATAACATGAGGAGAAATGAAGATGATATTTCGAGATCGAGAAGATGCAGCGCGCCGGCTGGCGGAAGCGCTTGAGCAATATCGCGGCCAGAACCCGCTGGTGCTGGCCATCCCGCGCGGCGCGGTGCCGATGGCAAAGATCATTGCTGATGCGCTGGGCGGAGAAGTGGATGTAGTACTGGTGCGCAAGCTGCGCGCGCCGGGCAATCCGGAATTCGCAATCGGTTCTGTCGACGAGAGTGGCTGGACCTATTTGGGCGACTATGCCGGGCGCGTCGGGGGCAGTTCAGAATACATCGAAGCTGAGAAAGAAGCGCAACTCAAGGTGATGCGGGAGAGGCGTGCCAGCTACACCCCGATACGCCCTCCGCACGACCCGTCAGGGCGCATCGTGATCGTGGTGGACGATGGTCTGGCCACCGGCTCCACCATGATCGCTGCACTGCACTCACTGCGCGCCAAGTCGCCGAAAAAACTGGTCTGTGCCGTGCCGGTAGCGCCACCGGATACGCTGGCAAAAGTGAAACCCTATGCCGATGAAGTCGTATGCCTGAGCGCGCCGCAGATGTTCTATGCGGTTGGCCAGTTTTATGCGTCTTTCCCCCAGGTGAGCGACGAGGAAGTGATATCGCTGCTGGGGAGTGCCTGAGAGTAGCCTCGGCGTTTGGCTCCCATGGCCAATAAGTGGTAATTGCCGAGATTGTTTGTTAGCACAGAATTAATCGGCATGTTTGAAAATTTGATAACACAGTATGGTTCCTATTGATTTTTTCGTGCAAAAATATAGTTTGTTAACCCGTAATTGAACGGTATTCGCGTTGTTGCAAAGCTATCGGAAATATTCCATGTGTAACGTTGCAAGCTATTCAGGTTTTCGCTCATCCTGTCTGTATATAATTAACATTTGAAATTTCTAGCGGACGTTAAACCTTGAGTGCAGTGCAATTCCCTGTCGAGAAAGATCATTTGACCAAATCAACTTACCGCGCTGACGTGGATGGTTTGCGTGCACTGGCGATCATTTCAGTCATTATTAATCATTATTACAAGGATCTCCTTCCCAGCGGATATCTCGGAGTTGACATCTTTTTCGTGATTTCCGGATATGTCATCACCTCTGTGCTGACCAACAAGAGACATTTGTCCTTTAACGATTTTATTCTCGATTTCTACCAGAGAAGGATCAAACGACTATTGCCGGCACTTCTGCTGTGTGTAGTCATAACTTCACTGATTGGTTTTCTTTTTATCCCCCCATCTTCATATTTTTTTGATGACTCATGGAAGACAGGCATTTCCGCCCTGTTTGGATTTTCCAATCTGTACTTGTTTAGGCTGGCAACTGATTATTTCGATAATTCAGCAGAACTTAACCTGTTTACCCAGACCTGGTCATTGGGAGTGGAGGAGCAGTTCTACTTGGTCTTTCCACTGATGGTTTGGCTGGCTGGGTTTTCGCGTCAAAACCCCAGAGGGGCAATAAACCTGTTTATTTGGGTTGCAGCGATTTCGGTTGTCTCGGCAGCCTCTTTCGTCTATCTGAGCGGGAAGAACTCTCCGGCGTCATATTTCATGATGACGTCACGTTTCTGGGAACTGGGAGTTGGCTGCCTGGTTTTCTTGATCGCCCAAAAACGAATCCAAAAAATAAAAATGTTATCAATTCTCCGGCCTGAAATTCTGATTGCGACACTGTTGGCCGCACTATGTATTCCGCTCGCCCATCAAGTCGAAGCAACTGTTTTAGTGGTTGTCTTGACTGCATCATTAATTGCAACATTGCGCCCGGACTCCTCGGCTTACAGGCTTCTGACCTTAAAGCCGGTAGTTTACATAGGACTTATTTCTTACTCCCTATATCTCTGGCACTGGAGCGTTCTGGTTATCAGTCGATGGACAATCGGTGTACATTGGTGGTCATTCCCGGTTCAACTGGGATTGACATTTATTCTGGCTTATTTCAGCTATCGCTACGTTGAAAGCCCACTGAGACATCTGGCTTGGTCGAACAAAAGATTAACCACGATAACATACGGTCTTGCTGCTTCCATGGCATGTGCGGTTTTTGTGGCTAGTTTGGGCGTACCGTTTAAGGGCTTTATCTATACAGGTACCAAGACAACACAAGTTGCGCAAATAACTTCCAATACTTCCCCGGAATTTGATAAGGCTGTAATTACGAAGTGGAGGGAGTGCAATATGACCCCTCAATATCTGAAAGGGAAGTGACTATCAACCAACGCCCGTCATTGACCAGAATTTTTTCCACAAATGTCTTTCGGATTCAAGGCCAAAAGTCATTCTTGCCGGGGATAGTTTTGCTTCGGCTATAGGGAAACATATTGCTTTGGCAGCCGAGGATATTGGATATCAATATAAATTGATATTTGGTTATGTCTGCCCGTATCCTCTTGATCCAAGAAATATCGCTGAGTCCAATAACCTATGGTGTGATGTTGATCCTGTCATCATAAAAGCCGGATTGCTTCAAAACGTCAATCCCGGTGATATTGTGGTGTTGCGGCTGAATTTTCCAAAACAACAATACCTAAAATATACCGGATCGACTGTAGAGACTGAGGGCATTTTTACAGTTTATGATCGTGAAATTGAAAGTTTTTATCGTGCAATCATAGCAAGAGGGGGTTCGCTATTGCTGATCGGATCGAATCCTAGTGTTGATTTGAACCAAGAATGCCTTAACCCGCAAAGGTTCAATTCTCTTCAGTCGACCAACTGCAAAGAAATAAATTTGAACACTTCCCTAATAGGTTATTTTTCAGTAAATCACGACCTTCATCTGCTAAAAAAATTTGCCGGGAAGTATCCGCATTTTGAAGTGATTGCCCCAACTAAATATCTTTGCGATATGAACCTTGGGGTTTGCCCATTAAAGCTGGATGGAAGTTTTTTGTATAAAGATAATGAGCATATCAGCAGCGTGGCGGTTGATCTGTTCTATCCGGAAATCGTATCCAGCCTGCATAGGCTGGCAGGGAAGTAAGGGCTGTTGTATGACAATGTTCAACGGCAGATTTCTGGAAACGTGAATGTTGTCTTCGTGTCTGTTCTGTTGAATATTCTGACTCGGAACCACTTAGCCGGAGTCAGCATTAATTAATCAAATATCGTTCTAAAGGTGCTGCACGAACCAGTCTGCCGCACTGCGTGCCGCAAGTTGCAACGTGCCCGGTTCTTCGAATAAGTGTGTCGCACCGGGGATCAGTATCAGTTTCTTCTCGCAGTTCAGCAACATTTCAGCCTGCTGGTTCAATTCGATCACACCATAGTCATTGCCGCCGACGACGAGCAATGTCGGCGCAGTCACACTGCGCAGCGCGACTGCTCCGGCGAGGTCGGGCCGTCCGCCGCGAGAAACCACTGCGGCGATCTTGTCTTGCATTTGTGCAGCAGCCTGCAACGCCGCCGCCGCACCGGTGCTGGCGCCGAAATACCCAATGCTCAGTGCTTGCGTGTCCGGCCTTTTTTGTAGCCAGGCGGTTGCAGCGACCAGGCGTTGAGTGAGCAGCGCGATGTCGAAGCGCGTCTCGTAAACCTGATCCTCTTCGCGGGTCAATAGATCGAACAGCAGCGTGCCGATGCCGCGTTGCTGCAGCACTTCGGCGACGTAGGTGTTGCGCGGGCTGAAGCGGCTGCTGCCGCTGCCGTGGGCGAACAGCACCACTCCTTTGGCGGATGGCGGCAGGACCAGTTCTCCTTCCAGCTCTAATTGACCGGCGGGTATATGTACTGAGCTCATGTTGTTCCTTCCATCTTGATAGCAATATTCGATATATTCAATCCCGCACATGCGGCGGTTCGTGTAATTACCTGCCTCTGTTCAACCGGGCTGGCTGACTGGTTTCGTCATCAATGACCGGGGAAGAAGATAATACCCACCAAACCGGTTAACGAGATCAACACGATGAAAAATAGGATGCTGCGCCAGATGCTGCTTTCCATGATCTTCTCCTTTGCCAATATAGGGCTATACGCCCTGTTAAATCAATTGACTAAGTTGCATCCGCCATGACGATGGGGATGCGCTGCCGGCCGAACTGTCCGGTGAATTTTTCGAAATGTCCGGCCAGTGCAGTATTGCATGCCGGACAATTGCCCTGCGCGTCGAGCGTGTAGTCGCGGATCGCATGCCAGTCGCGCACGATCAGCGGGTGCTGGCAGCTTGGGCAGTGCGTGGTCCCGCCGCTCACATCGTGCACGTTGCCGGTATAGACGTGTCGTAGCCCGGCGGAGTGGGCGATCTGCCGAGCCTGGGTAAGTGTTTGCGCCGGGGTGGCTGGGATGCCGGTCATCTTGTAGTCCGGGTGGAATGCGGTGAAGTGCAGCGGTACATCCACGCCGAGTTCCTTCGCGATCCATTCGCACATCTTGCCGACCTCATTCGTGCTGAATCGTTGTAGCCGGGGATCAGCAGCGTGGTGATCTCCACCCATACTTTGGTTTCCTGGCGCAGATATTTCAGTGTGTCCAGCACCGGTTGCAGGTGCGAGCCGGTCTGTTTGACATAGAACTCGTCGGTGAAAGCCTTCAAGTCGACGTTGGCGGCGTCCATCTTCGCGAAAAATTCGCGGCGCGGCAGATCATGTATATAGCCCGCAGTGACCGCGACGGTCTTGACACCGCGCTCGTGACAGGCGTCGGCCACGTCCATCGCGTATTCGGCGAAGATCACCGGGTCGTTGTAGGTGAATGCGACACTCTTGCAGCCGAGCTGCCCGGCGGTGCGCGCGATGGCTTCCGGCGTGGCCTGGTCGGCGAGCTTGTCGAAGCTGCGCGATTTGGAGATGTCCCAGTTCTGGCAGAATTTGCACGCGAGGTTGCAGCCAGCGGTTCCGAACGACAGGATGCTGCTGCCCGGATAAAAGTGGTTGAGCGGTTTTTTCTCGATCGGGTCTACGCAGAAGCCCGAGGAGCGGCCATAGGTGGTGAGCACCATGGTATCGCCGACACGGCCGCGCACGAAACACGCGCCGCGCTGGCCTTCGTGGAGCTTGCAGTCGCGCGGGCACAGGTCGCACTGGATGCGGCCGTCGTCCAGCTTGTGCCAATATTTGGCCGGGTACTGCTCGGCGATGCTGATGGGTTCGTCCATAGTATTAAGAGGTTACGTAGTCTGTTTCGCGCCACTTGGTCACGCTATAGCGCGACAGCTTCACATCTTCCGCCCAGAAATCATCGGGCAGCCCTGCCTTGCGTCTGAGCATCGCAAGAAAATCGCGTGGCTGGGTGAGGTTCTCCCACACTTGCGGCAGAAAAGTGCTTCGGTATGAACCATACTCGAACACGATACCGTCCACGTTGGGGCGAAGTTGCGCCAGCGCATCGGCCTCGTCGCGGACGACCATGGCCTGGGTAGCCGAGAGCAGCGAAATCTCGATCTTGGTAATGTCGAGTTCTTCCATACTCAACGGCGTAAAACGCGGATCGTGCAAAGCGGCGGAAACAGCATTGCTTTTGACATCGGCAAGCAGGGACTGGCGTGCCTGCAGCGAGCCGATACAGCCGCGCAACTCGCCGAATTGCGTGAGCGTGACAAAGCAAGCGCCATGCTCGGCGAGCCACGGCGCTGTTTCATCTGCTGCTAGAGGCACGTTCAACACACGCGCTATCGCGGCGCGCGCGATCGGCAGTAATACCTCACCTCGTTCATCTGACATATTCATCTCTCCTGAAGATTCAATTTGCCTGAAACTCAATTCGGGGGTGTAAATGCAAACGCCGCATACCCCACTACTTGTGCATGAGACCCGGCTGTGTCGCCGGAGTTTCGTATGTCGAGCAAATGAGGCGCGAGATGGTGCTTTTGCGCCGCCACGATCAGCCCGCTGATCGGTGTGCCTCCGCAGGCCTGGTCATGCGGAATTGGCTGTTGCAATTCAAGGATGGCTCGCGCAGTCTCATTATCTACACGTTGCGCCGTGGCATAAGGCAGGTAGTGCGAGAGATCTGAACTGATCACGATCAGCGTCTCCTCACCCCCCCACAGCGTTTCCAGCACCTCCGCGACCTCCTCGGCGCTTGCCATGCCGACTGCCAGAGGCAGCAGCGTGAAATCCGTCAACACGCTTTGCAGGAACGGCAGTTGCACTTCCAGAGAATGTTCCAGAGCATGTGCTTGCGCGCTGACGCTGACCTGCGGCAGATGGGCGATAGCACGTGCGCCGTCAGTATCCAGCGTTACGCGGCCCAGCGGTGTGTCGAAAGCATCCGCTCCCGGCAGCGCCAGACCGCGCACCGCAACCCGATGGGTGGGACCGAGCAGCACCACACGACGGATGTGTGAGGCGATCGTGCGGAGCGTGGCATAGGCCGTGGCAGCGATCGCGCCGGAATATATATAACCGGCGTGAGGAACGATCAGAGCCTTAGGAACCAGATCGAACGGGCGTGCCTCGTCAAGCAACTGCTGCACTTCCTGTGCAAGTTGCCCGGGTTCGGCGGGGTAGAACATGCCTGCTACAGCAGGCGGGCGTACGGTAGTCATATGGAACCTTTTCTCAAGCATTTTTTCCAATATGAGGACTAACTCGTCAAAATCAAGGCGGATAGAAACTGTCGGGTATTGACTGAACACGCCGGCAATGAAGGAAATGTAAGTGCAATCGAAGAAGAGGTTGCTTTGATTGCACCGAAGATCTTACTCAACCTCTTTGAAAGGAGCCCATCATGCTTAACAAAATTTTGACAATGAATGCGCTGACCAGTGTCTTGATATTTGCAGCAGGTTCAGCTTTGGCAGACGATCAGGACCGTACCCGGCTGCAGGATAAAGATCAAACCAAGGATCAAATCCAGGGCCGGACCCAAGACCAGATCTACGGCAGCCAGTTGATGACTGCAAAAGAACGCGATGAATATCGTTCCAAAATTCGTTCCGCAAAAACTGCCCAAGAGCGTGAAAAAATACGCTCCGAGCATCATGAGCGCATGATAGCGCGCGCCAAGGAACGCGGCGTGACCATTCCGGACAATCCGCCGCCAAGAGGCAGCGGCATGGGTCCAGGTGGCATGGGTCCAGGTGGAGGAGGTATGGGTCCGGGTGGCGGTGGCATGGGTCCCGGGGGAAGAGGACGCTGAGCCGCTCCGAGTAATTGTATTGCCGTATGTGTCAAATACGGCACGACGGTTGATACAGAAATATCCGCAGTCAGATGGCAGTTCGCGGCGAGACAACGCCGCAATGTCAGCAAAGGCCCGTATATACACGGCTACGTGCTGTAGGGATCTTCTGGCGCAAGCCCCGACAGCGGTTATGGAGTGATGGTTACTTCTGATCTGTAGCTCGGTCCGATTCTGAAATCCGCTACGCCAGCGACATTACCCCAGCAACTGCTTGACATGTTCGCGCTCCTCGAGCAATTCCTGGTGGCTTTGTTTCATGTGCTTGCGGCCCGCCTCGCTGATGTGCAGTCCCTGCACGATGGTGTATTGGCCGTTTTTGCAGGTGACCGGGAAGCCGTAGATCACGCCTTCGGGTACGCTGTAACTGCCGTCGGAAGGAACGCTCATCGTCACCCAGTCGTTGTGATGTGAGCCGAGCGTCCAGTCGTGCATGTGCGTGATGGCGGAGTTCGCGGCACTGGCCGCGCTGGACAGTCCGCGTGCTTCGATGACCGCCGCGCCGCGCTTCTGCACGATGGGCACGAATTCGCGTTCCACCCAATCCTGATCCTTCAGGAGTTCCCGGACAAGACGACCGCGAATCTCGGCGTGGTCGAGATCGGGATATTGCGTGCTGGAGTGGTTGCCCCAGACCACCATCTTGCGGATGTCGCGGACCGGCTCGGACAGCTTGAGCGCGACTTGTGCGATGGCGCGGTTGTGGTCGAGGCGCATCATGGCGGTGAAGTTGCGCGGATCGAGATCCGGTGCATTCCTCATCGCGATCAGCGCGTTGGTGTTGGCGGGATTGCCCACTACCAGCACCTTGACATGGCGCGCGGCATATTGATTGAGTAGCTTGCCCTGTTCGGAGAAGATCGCGCCGTTGGCTTCGATCAAATCCTTGCGTTCCATCCCCTTGCTGCGCGGACGCGCGCCAATCAGCAAGGCGAACTCGGTATCCTTGAATGCTGTCTTCGGATCATCGGTGATGATGATCTGTTGCAGCAGCGGAAAGGCGCAATCTTCCAGTTCCATCATCACGCCGCGCAGCATTTGCTGCGCCTGCGGCAAGTCCAGCAATTGCAGGATGATGGGTTGCTCGCTTCCCAGCATGTCGCCATTGGCGATTCGGAACAAAGTGGCATAGCCGATTTGGCCAGCGGCACCGGTGATGGTGATGCGAACGGGTGCTTTCATGGTGGAACTCCTGTCAATGAATCGCACATCATAAATCTTTTGTCTGGCTACTGCACACCATGTGGCGAGAAATCCTGCTGTCCGGATCTGCAGCCGGGATCTTCACGAGCCAAATCTATCCATGCGTGAGGCGGAGATTAACATCATCACTTCGCCATAAAATTTTCGAGAACGGATTTATAGATGCCTATGGTGGGCAGAGTCAAAGGCAACTGATCCTTGAAGGAGCCGAGGAACAACTTGTGTTTCATCTCGCGCACACGTTGTTTGGTGCAATGGTCTAAAACGGAACATCGCCAGCCACCCGCCATGTCACAAATATCGCCGCGCCCACCAAGGCGAAAGTCAGTATCGAGAGCAGCAAGCTTCGTATCCGGATTGACCCGTTGGGTAATGGCGCGAACCGGGCTAGAACAGGGATGACCGCAAGAATGGGCAGGGTGTACCACGGCAGTTGAGCACTTAGCACCGCCAGGCAGCCGGTCAGTCCGGCAATCACTGCGAGAGGGAGTGTGAATGTTCGCCCGTTAGGGAGCGGTTTGTTGCTGATCATCTGGACCAACAAGTGCGCGCCGGCAGCAGATCCGAGCGCCAATCCGAACTGGCCGAGCAAGGCGGATGCGCCAACCAGAGTTGCGCCACCGGTGCCGATGCCCAGAGCGGTGGCTGCGCTGGCAGCGCGTAGCGGTTCCCGGTCCGATAGCATGTCCATGCCCCAAACCAGAATTGCGACATAAGCCGCACAACCCGCGCCCCACAGCAGCACAACCCGGGGTTCTTGATGCTGGAGTATGCGTTGTACCGTCCATATGGCGGCCACGCCACCGAGTACGGGAAGCAGCCAACCCATCCAGCGAGAACGCAATGATGTGAGCACCAAGGCGAGCAAAGCGCTGGCCAATCCCAGGGCTACGATCTTCCGCGCTGCTGTGAGCGGCACCATGTTGAAGTCGCTGGCCAGGTAAACGGTGACGGCAAATCCGGCGATAATGGCCAAACCGCTCAGTCTGATACGCCGGAATAATTCAACAGCGATCAGCGCGACCAGAAAAGGGGCTGCGCCGGCTTGTACCGCAGGATTATTGAGCAGTTCTTGCAACTTAATCTCCGATCGGGTATCGAACCATGGCGAGTTTAACACCTGTGAACAGACTCTTGAAATCCGGCGTTGAATGCCCAATGTTCACGGCGCGAAGAGCCCATCATCATGGCTGACATCTCAGCATGGTTTAATTCTGGAGGCAATAAAGAATATGAAGCGGATTTTCCTGTTTATCCTGACCAATCTGGCCGTCGTGTTCGTGATCAACATCACACTGCGTTTGCTCGGTGTGGATCGCTGGCTGGACCAATCCGGCGGTATCAACTTCAGCGCGTTGCTGGTGTTATCCGCGGTGATCGGCTTTGCCGGATCGCTGATATCCCTGGCCATGTCAAAGTGGTCTGCAAAGCGCATGGTCGGCGCGCGAGTCATCGAAACCCCGGTTGACTCGACCGAACGCTGGCTGGTTGATACAGTGCAGCGGCATGCCCAGGCTGCTGGCATCGGCATGCCGGAAGTGGCGATATATGACGCGCCGGATGTAAATGCCTTTGCTACCGGCTGGAATCGCAACGATTCGCTGGTTGCGGTGAGCACCGGACTGTTGCGCAACATGGACAGAGACGAGGCCGAGGCTGTATTGGGCCATGAGATCACTCACGTGGCCAATGGGGACATGGTGACCTTGGCCCTGATCCAGGGTGTGGTGAATACCTTCGTGATTTTCTTTGCCAAGCTGTTCGGATTCTTCGTGGATCGCGTGTTGCTCAAGAATGACGGGCGGAATGGGATCGGCATCGGCGCCTTCGTTGCGGAAATTGCGGCGCAACTGGTGCTGGGCGTGCTTGCCAGCATCATCGTGATGTGGTTCTCACGCCAGCGTGAATTCCGCGCCGATGCGGGCGGGGCAAAACTGGCCGGAAGGGGAAAAATGATCGCCGCGCTGGAACGCTTGAAGATCAATCACGAACAATCCGCGCTGCCGGAAAAGATAGCCGCCTTCGGCATCTCCGGCGGTCAAGCTTTCGCAAAAATGTTCATGACTCACCCGCCGTTGGATGAGCGTATCGCAGTGCTGCGCGAGAATCAAAGCCAGAATTGAGATATACAGTCTGCCTGCCTTGTAACTGGCTCATCGATCATAATGATGCAGCAACGGCACCCCGAGAAATTATCGGTTATCTGTTAATAACATGATTATTGTGACTATAATGTTCGGGAAGCTTGGCGGCATTAGATTTACGCGCCCAAAATAGCCGGGATGAGTTGGGGGCAAATATCGAGACAATAGAAGAATTTCCTGATCCGGAATTAATATGATCCCTGGCTCGTGGGGCTAGACTGCTCTAGGATTCTTTTTCGATTTCAAGGGTGGTCGGCAAATGATATTCTTGTATGGGATAAATCAATTGATTTTCGTGGAGGCATTATGACCATTAAGGCTATGAAGACAAATGTATGGACGATGGCGGCGACCGTGGCGGTCGCACTTTTGCTGGCGTCCTGTGCCACCGAGGTCAAACGGATCGGGGTAGAGGAAGTAAAGGATATTTCCGGCACCTGGAACGACACCGATTCACGCCTGGTTTCTGAAGAGATGATCCGCGATTCTCTTTCGGCCGGATGGATCGATCGCTATAGTTTGTCTTTAAAAAAACGACCCGTGGTCATCATCGGCAGTATTCGCAACCTTTCTCAGGAGCACATCAATACCAACACGTTTGTAAATGATCTTGAGCGTGCTTTCGTCAATTCGGGCCGCGTCGATGTAGTTGCATCGAGAAGCGAGCGCGGGGACATACGCGAAGAACGCGCTGATATGGATCTGAACGCCGCGGAGGCGACGCGCAAGGAGATGGGCAAAGAAACCGGCGCGGATTACATGCTGATGGGCTCGATCAATACCATCATCGATGCCGCTGACAGCGAACAGCTTCGTTTCTATCAGGTTGATCTCACCTTGGTGAGTCTTACCGACAACAGCAAGGTCTGGATCGGCCAGAAGAAACTGAAGAAGGAAATCAAAAATGCCAAGTTCCGCTAGCAAGGATGCCAATAGCGACATGCCACGCCTCTGGTTGTAATTGGCTAAACCGGCAGCTCTCAGGACTGCTGGTATTATTGGCTGTTTTTGTCCTGGCCGGTTGCGCAACGTACAGTGTGGGTATTGCCGATGTCGAACAGGAAACCAGCAATCGCAATTTGGACGGCGCCCTCAAGTCGCTTGATAAGTTGAAGCTGACTGGAGCCGACCAGATGTTGTATTACCTCAACAAAGGCACATTGCTCCATTTTCAGGGGGACTATGCCGCTTCCAACCAGCAGTTCGAATCAGCCAAGACCTTGATGGAGAAACTCGGCGCGATCAGCCTGAAGGAACAGACCGGTTCGGTAGTGGTGAATGACACACTGAAGGCTTACGAAGGTGTCGCAAATGAACAGTTGCTGATATACGCATTCGAGGAACTCAATTACCTGCAATCCGGCAACATCGAGGAGGCGGCAGTTGAAGCCAGACAGTACGATATAAAGCAGCGCCTGATTGCCGGAAATAACCCCTCTGCGACATATCTCTCCGGTGCATTCGTGCGTTACCTGAATGGCATGACATATGAAGAAGTTGGCGAGAGCGACTCGGCGCGTATTGACTACCGCAAGGCGGTAGATGGCTACAAGGCGCAGAGCGCCATTACCGGATTTGGCGTTCCGGCAGCACTTGAGGCCGATCTGGACAGGCTCGAGAATCCTCAGGCAATCGACCGGTTCGCTCCTGCAAAGAAATCTACTCGTGTTGAAATGCAATCTCCGGACGAGTCCAGAAATGGCGAAGTGGTGTTCATCCTTCACGACGGTCTGGGGCCGACACTCGCTGAGAACATCATTAGTATTCCCAATCCCGATCCGCAACATGGCACAGCGATCATGAGCATTGCCGTGCCGAAGTTTGTTCAGCGCCCCGTGCCGGTGGCCCGTTTCGAGTTGAGTGGGGGTTCCGAGACCGCCTCTTCCGAACTGGTCGAGGATGTCAACGCCATCGCCAGAAAGAGTCTGGATGACCGTCTGCCTGCCATAACTGCACGGGCAGTCGCGAGAATGGTGCTGAAGAATGCCATGGCGAAAAAAGTAAAAAAGCAGAATGGGGATCCCGGAACCGCCGATCTGTTGATTAGCATATTGACTGATGTGGGAGCCATTGTCTCGGAACGCGCCGATACCCGAAGCTGGTCATTGCTGCCGGGGAATTTCCTGATGACGCGTTTGGTCTTGCCTCCGGGAACGCATGATCTTAGGGCTACATACTATGATAATTACGGAAACATCCTGGCCACTCGTGATTATGATGCTGTCAAAGTGAGCGCAGGACGGAAGGTCTTTATATCCGATTATTTCTTCCTGGGGAATTAACAATTCCAATCACGTTAAACATGCTGAGTATCAAATACGCATCCGAATAAGGCGCGCATCCAGGGAACAGCGTCAATGGCTGTTGACCATATCTATGATCGCTGTTCGCAACTCCTGCTTGAGGATTGCATCGGTTTGGTTCAGGGCTCGCTTGGCCGCGGTTTCCGCGTCCGGGGCGCTGCTCTTGACGGTCCAGCGCTTGGTGCCGCGCACACGGCCACTGGCCGCCTCCGACAAGTCGACTTCCAGAACCCCGCGCTGCCAATACCAGCCATCCTGAAAACCCAGGTCATCCAGTACCATACGCGCCTTCAGCACAAAATCCGGATTCTTCCCGGTCTCGATCAAGAACCCGGCATTGGCCAGCGCACCGGCCACCACTTCCACCAGGCCGGGAGTCGAATCTGCCGCAACTTGCGGAGCGATGCTCACCCGCTTCAGCAACTCGTCTAGATCGCTTTGGAGCTTTGCGCTATTCCATTTCGATTCTGTACCGCGCCCGGTGGGATCCACAATTTGCAGTGATTTCTGCAATGACTCGTGTTCCCGCTCGGTCTCCACGGCTCGGCTGGCTGCGGCAATTTTCAGGAACAAGTCACTGTTTTTGCGGGACTGCTCGATATAGTCACCGGTGGCCTCATCCAACTGGCTGATTTGCTGGCGCAGACTGGCCGCTGTCTGCAGGCGTGGCAAAACGGCCAGCGCGTAATAGCTTTTGGTGGTGGGGTCTTGCCACAGCTCCACGATCTGGATACCGCGTATGATCTGGTCGGTGCGTGTGCTGATGCTGCGGGAAACTTGCTGTTCATATTGCGCCGCGCCGGTTGAATCGGATTTTGAGCGCTGCACGTCTTCGCTGCTTGCCACCACCGCTACCTGGAATACTTTGGCCACATCGGATCGGGCACGATCCTTGGCTTGTTCCTGTGTGGGCGCCTGTCCGCGCCCGATCAGGTATTGCGCGCTATTGTACTCGGCGCTGTCACCTGCTATCCAGTCAGGTGTGGTCGGCTTGCTGGCGCAGCCCGACAGGAGCGATAGCATGAATGCAAATGCGGCAAAGGCAGAGAATTTCACTTTCATCTCCTTGTGGTGCGGGTCGCCGGGTGCAGGCTGGGCTAGTGCAATTTGCGAGTTTTCAATGTGGTACTGCCAGCAGCGGCCAACGCTATCGTCAAGGTCAATAATACAGCCAAGGTGCTTTCAATAAGCCGAAACGCACTATTTTTTCTCGCTCGCGACACGGTCAAAGATATTATCGGCCCTGGATTCAATGTAACGCTTCAAGTCTTCGTTCATGTCCTGCGTGCCGGCAAGCGTACTTTTCACTTGTTTCATGTCCAATTCGACGATCGAATAAATGATGTTGGTTTTCGGGTCGCGCCAGCTACCTATGACTTTGGCACCGGCCAGGTTGACCTTGGTAAGGGCCTTGATCTGGCGTGAGACAGCTTCCTCGTTGGTATTGGCGCCACCAGCCTTGGCCGAAGACATGTAGTCGTTGGTAACCACGTCCATGTAGGACGACAAGACCCGCGCCACTTCAGCACGCGCCCGGTCATCGGCAACGGATTTTTGCAACGACATATCACCCGTCGGAGCAGCCGATCCCACGCCGTGGAACAGGCGTCCATCCTTCTCGCTGAGAATATTGGTTCCTTCGTTGACCCAATCCGGGGCTCCCTTGATACCCAGGTCGCTTTCCACTTTGGTAGTGCTGGAACAGGCTGAGATGGCAAGCACAATCAGCGCCATGGATAACAGATTTGTAATGAGGCGGAGCTGCTTCATGATTTTCTCCTGATGGTTGGGGAAAACAATTGGAAAATGAAAGCTGCGGAAAGTTGCAGTATCGCAACGGGAAATCTCTGGTTGGCTAGGCGGTCATCATAAGTTAAATGAATTAATGCTGCAATGTGCCGGCCACGCCCGTGACAGCTGCGCCGGTGCTGTATCAGATGGGTGGGCCCGGATGGTCGGGAAGGGCATATTGGCTGCGGAAATTACCGCGGATGGACGATATTGCCGCACTAAAAATCATCGTATCGCGGACGTGGCGGGTTGCCATCGTAAACCTGGCTTCGACGGTGAAGCAAATAAGAATCACGAAGAAATGCATACGGGTCTATCATCGCCTCATCCAAGACCTTTTCCTGGTCCAGGATTTCAGCGCGACGGTTGATGCCTCTGACAATATAAGCCTGGTTGCGTGCGCGCATGTCACTCATCTGATACATAGGGCTGGTGTAGCCGTCTGCATATAATCCGAAGCTGTCACGCAACGTGCTGGGTCCCAGTATCGGCAAGACGAGATATGGGCCGTTTCCTACCCCCCATTTGCCCAGAGTTTGGCCAAAATCCTCATCGTGTTTCTTCAGGCCGCCGGTTGATGCTACGTCGATCAAGCCGAAGACGCCGATAGTGGTATTCACAAAGAAACGCATCCCGTCAGAAAATCCCTGAACCAGCTTGAACTGAAGAAGATCATTGGCAGTGACGGTGACATCGTCAAGGTTGGAAAAGAAATTCGATACCATGATTCTGCCAGCCGTCGGCATCACCGCTTTGTAGCCATGTGCGACAGGTTTGACGACAGCCTTGTCGACAACATCGTTGAATTTATATATGCCACGGTTGATCGTTTCCAGCGGATCTGCCGGATTGCTCGCACGGGTCGATGCACATCCTGTCAAACCGACGGCAGTGAATATGATAATAGTGCGTATGGCGTTCATATTATTTTGTTCGACTGTCAATGCGCCACGATTATATGAGGCTGGGGCCGGTTTGGGCAAAGCAAGTCATCATTGTCGGGATGGTTGTGCCAGTTCGCCGATATGGAAGCTGAATTTTCCGCTATGACGTTCGGCAAAATAATGTTCAAGGCTGAAGCGCACCGGGCGAAACGCGATTTCATTCCAAGGTATGTCTGCTTCACTGAACAGCCTGACGTCCAGGCTTTCCTGTCCCGGGCCAAAATCCAGATCGAGAAGTCTGGCGCGGAACAGCAGATGCACCTGATTGATATAGGGCAGGCTGTACATCGAATACAAGTCGCCGACTTCGATGCGCGCATTGGCTTCTTCCAGCGTTTCGCGAGTCGCTGCTTCAGAGGTGGTTTCACCATTTTCCATGAAGCCGGCGGGAAGGGTCCATAGTCCATGACGAGGTTCGATGGCGCGCCGGCACAGCAGGACTTGGTCCTGCCATTCCGGCATGGCGCCGACGATCAGTTTTGGATTCTGGTAATGCACCTCGCCGCAAACGGTACACACATGGCGCATGCGATTGTCATCCGGCGGGATCCGCAGTTCGACCGGGGCGCCGCACTGGCTGCAATATTTCATCGAAAAGTCATCTTTTAAGGTTGGGGTGGAACAACAATCTTCGGATACGCTACTGCGATATTTCGCTGCGCAGGTTCTCCCGAGAGCTGGATTTTTGGAAATTCATGTCCAGCACACGCTGAGCATCGTCACGCAGTTTGTCCATGCCCAAGGCGTCATAACCTTGCACCAGTATCAGCAGCGCATCGTGTATCGACGGCGTATTCGGATATTGCGTCAACACCTCTTTGGCGCGGTTCACTGCTGCGATGTTCGCACCGCGGCGCAAGTAGTATTTGGCGACATGGATTTCATACCTGGCCAGCGCATCGAGCAGATAGTGCATGCGCAATCTGGAATCTGGTGCGTAGCGGCTGGAAGGAAAGCGCGTCAACAGATCCTTGAAAGCGGCAAAAGATTCTTGTGCCGCCCTGGGGTCGCGCTCGGTGGGATCCTGCCCGAACGCCAAACCGAACAGCCCGATATCGGAGTTGAAATTGGCCAGACCTTTTACATAGTAGGCATAGTCAACATGCGGACTGTTGGGGTACTGCTTGATGAAGTTATCGGCGGCAGTGATGGCAGATTCGGCCTCGTTCTGGCGGTAATAGGCATAGGCGATCTCAATCTGTGCCTGCTGCGCGTAACGCCCGTAAGGATAATGCGATTGCAGGGATTCAAACTGCTTGATTGCATCCTCGTAAGTGCCGTCATTAAGTTTTTTCTTGGCATTGTTGTACATAACATCGGCGGAAACAGTCTTTTCCGGGCTATCGGCATCAGACTTAGCCCCGAACAAACTGCAGGCGGTTAACGTAATTAACAGGAATACGGCTAAACTATTGCGTATGAAAGAACCAAAAAACGGGCGCATGACGGATCCAGATAACAATTTGCGCGATTATAACGTAATCTCGTCAGCCCCTGACGTGCAGCATTTGATCGTTCCCGACGATTATGCGGGGCTGCGCCTCGACCAGGCATTGGTTAAATTTTTTCCCGAGTATTCGCGCAGCCGTTTGCAGGAATGGATTACCCGGCGACAGGTCAAGGTGGAAGGGGAATTTGCCACGACCAAGCAAAAAGTCTGGGGCGGCGAAAAACTCGAAGTGCTGCCGCTATCCCATCCTGCCGAACAGCCCTATCAGGCCGAAAACATCGCTTTGGATATCGTTTACGAAGATGATGCGTTGCTGGTGATCAACAAGCCGGTCGGACTGGTGGTGCATCCGGGCAGCGGCAACTGGGAAGGCACATTGCTCAATGCGTTGCTGCATCATGCGCCGCAGCTTGCAGCAGTGCCGCGCGCCGGCATCGTGCACAGGCTGGACAAGGATACCAGCGGCTTGCTGGTGGTGGCCAAGACGGTTGCCGCGCAAACCGCACTGGTGCGCCAGTTGGAGGCGCGCAGCGTGCAACGTGAATACCTGGCCTTGGTGCATGGCGAACTGATGCGTGACGGCAAAGTGGATGCGCCGATAGGACGGCATCCCAGCCAGCGCGTCAAGATGGCGGTGGTGGAGAGCGGCAAAACTGCGGTAACCCATTATCAGATCGAGAAAAGATTTCCGAGTTGCACATTGCTGCGCTGTCGATTGGAAACCGGACGCACTCACCAGATACGCGTGCATATGGCGCGCATCGGCCATCCGCTGGTGGGCGACAACGTATATCTCAAAGGCCCGCAAAAATGCGTACCGCAATTGCGCGCGTTGCTGAGTGGATTTCCCCGTCAGGCTTTGCATGCCACACGGCTGGCGCTGGAACATCCGGTCAGTGGCGAGCGGATGGAATGGAATGCGCCGCTGCCGCAAGACATGCAGCAACTGTTGCAACAGATAACGGACATTGTGAATGAGCCTGCTTGAACATTTGATCATTCCCGACTGGCCGGCACCCGCGAATGTCAAAACCATGCAGACTACCCGAGCCGGCGGGTTCAGCAGCACGCCCTATGACAGTCTCAATCTCGGCGACCATGTCGGCGATGCGCCGCTGGCGGTGCAGCGCAACCGCATGTTGCTCAACACCCTGTTGCCGAGCGAACCGGTGTGGCTGGAACAGGTGCACGGCACGCTGGTCGCCAATGCCGATAAGGCAAGTTGCCTGCCTCAGGCCGATGCCTGCATCGCGCGTCATCGCTCAGCGGTTTGTGTGGTGATGACTGCGGATTGCCTGCCGGTATTGTTGTGCGACAAGCAAGGCAGCGTGGTCGGAGCGGCACACGCCGGCTGGAAAGGCCTCGCGGCCGGGGTGATCGAAGCCACCGTGCAGGCGATGGATGCCGCGCCACAAAATCTGATGGCGTGGCTGGGTCCGGCAATCAGCCAGCAAGCGTTTGAAGTGGGCGACGAGGTGCGCGCCCTCTTTGTGGATGCCGACCCTCATGCCGCTGTTGCGTTCATTCCCGGCCAACCCGGCAAATGCTTCGCCGACATCTACGCGCTGGCGCGCCTGAGACTTGAAGCACTGGGCATCACTGCTATCTATGGCGGCGGGTACTGCACTTACAAGGAGCGCGAAAGATTCTTTTCTTATCGTCGCGATGGCGCGACCGGGCGCATGGGCACGTTCATCTGGCTGTCCTCCTGACTTTGGCGGACGGAGTGTGACATGCCTCTTCTGAAGTGCTGCCGGTGATATAATCCGCGCCCTTTGTTTTATGGATCGATTTCATGACTGTGTTGGCCTGGATAATCTCTGCCAGTGTCGCCGGCGGCGTGTTGAGCGTGATGTGCGCTGCGGTTTTCGCGCTTAATTCGCGCGCGCAACATTACCTGAATTCGATGGTTAGCTACGCTATCGGCGCGATGCTCGGTGCGGTGTTTCTCGACATTCTGCCAGAGGCGATCAAGTTGACGCCCAATGTGGCCATGCTGAGCGGAACGGTGTTGTTCGGCATCCTGATGTTCTTCGTCCTGGAAAAACTGGTGCTCTGGCGGCACTGCCATATGGAACATTGCGAGGCGCACGAGCTGCTCCAATCCGAACACGGCCACGACCACGGACGCAGCGGCCTGATGATCACAGTGGGCGACACGTTCCACAATTTCGTGGATGGAGTGATCATTGCGGCAGCCTTTCTTGCAAACTGGCACCTCGGTATCGTCACTGCGCTGGCGATCATCGCGCACGAGATTCCGCAGGAAGTCGGCGATTTTGCCATCCTGCTGCATTCCGGCTATAGCCGTATCAAGGCCTTTCAGCTGAATCTCATCTCCAGTTTCGCTTCGGTGGTGGGCGGCGTGCTGGGCTATTACACATTGCAAACCATGCGGTCATGGACACCATCCTTGCTGGCATTGGCGGCTGCGAGCTTGCTCTACGTCGCTGTGGCCGACCTGATCCCCGGCCTGCACAAGCGCGCGCAGATTCGCGATACGCTGGAACAGGTGGGGCTGATCGCGATGGGTGTGGCGACAGTGGGACTGATGGGCATGTGGATGGCGGAGTAATCAAAATTCACTGAAGCCGCGCTGGCTGCGTTTAAAACAAGCTCAAAATGCGGGGTCGCGCTGCGATAGACTTTGTGTACACTCCGCTTTCTCGCCCGTTTTCACCTTGCAATCATCGGCTTGATTGAATTTTTATATGCGCCATTTTTCATTTCCTTGCTCAGAGGATGATGGCTTAATACACAGAACTGGAAAGAAATGAGCAAAAAATCTACCACTCCACGCGTCGGTTTCGTCTCGCTCGGCTGTCCGAAGGCGACCGTGGATTCCGAACATATCCTCACGCGCTTGCGCGCCGAGGGCTATCTGATCTCCAAAAGTTACCAGGATGCCGATCTGGTCGTGGTGAACACCTGCGGTTTTATCGACAGCGCGGTGGAAGAATCGCTCGATGCGATCGGCGAAGCACTGGCCGAAAACGGCAAGGTGATCGTTACCGGCTGTCTCGGCGCGAAAGGCGAAGTGGTAAAGCAGGCCCATCCGAGCGTGCTTGCCGTGACCGGTCCGCACGCGACAGACGAGGTGATGGAAGCCGTGCATCAGCATCTGCCAAAACCGCATGATCCCTATTCGGATCTGGTGCCTCCGCAGGGGATACGCCTCACGCCGAAACATTACGCTTATGTGAAAATATCCGAGGGTTGCAATCATCGCTGCACTTTCTGCATCATCCCCAGCATGCGCGGCGATCTGGTCAGCCGTCCGGTGGGGGATGTGATGCAGGAAGCACAGAATCTGGTCAACTCTGGCGTGAAGGAATTGCTGGTGATCTCGCAGGACACCAGCGCCTACGGTGTGGATGTGAAATACCGCACCGGATTCTGGGGTGGCAAACCGCTCAAGACACGCATGACCGAACTGGCCACCGCGATGGGAGAACTGGGCGCGTGGGTGCGCCTGCATTATGTTTACCCATATCCGCATGTGGACGAAGTGATCCCGCTGATGGCGCAAGGGAAGATCTTGCCGTATCTGGATATACCGTTTCAGCACGCCAACCAGCGCATCCTGAAATTGATGAAGCGTCCGGCCAGCAGCGAGAACGTGCTCGAGCGCATCAAACAATGGCGCATGATCTGCCCCGATATTACGCTGCGCAGCACCTTCATCGTAGGCTTTCCCGGCGAGACCGAGGAAGAATTCGAGGAACTGCTGGAATTTCTGGAAGATGCGCAACTGGATCGAGTCGGCGCATTCGCCTATTCGCCGGTGGAAGGCGCGGTGGCCAACGCCCTGCCTGATCACATTCCGCCGGAAGTGCAACAGGAACGCTTGGCGACGATTGATGCTGCTGCAGGAAGAGATCAGCGAAAAACGCCTGAAGTCGCAAGATCGGCAAGACCATCACCGTGCTGGTGGATGAAGTCGATGAAGAAGGCGCGATTGCGCGCAGTTCAGCTGACGCGCCGGAGATAGATGGCGTGGTGTACATTCAAAACAGCCGACACCTGAGTGCCGGTGATTTTGTTGAAGTGACAATCACCGATTCCGATACCCACGATCTGTGGGCGGAGATCGTTTGACCAAGTTTCCTGTTCCCGCTGGCACGAGGAAGGTTGATTTCTACTTTGCTGGGCGTGCTGCGTCTTCTGCATTGTCGCCGGGGAGATCGTCAACCGGCGGAAGCATGCCATCCAGTTTGCCCAAGTCGCGATCGAATTGCTTTCGCTCTTCCGGCGACATGTTCTTGAAGTGATTGCGCATTTCCTCACGGCGTGCTTCGCGTTCTTGCGGCGACATGTTATTCCAATGATCTTTCATCTTGTTGCGCACTTGCGCGCGCTCTTCCGGAGACATTTTTTTCCAGTGCTCGTGCATTTCCTGGCGGCGTTTCATACGTTGTTCGGGAATCATATTGTCCCATTCCTGCAAGTTTCTGACGCGCGCTTCCGGTTTTGCCTCCGGTCCGGATGGGGGCGGAGTGTTTGCCGGCGAGGTGTTTTCTGCAGCAATGGCGTTCAGGCCGAATAAAGCGGCGATACCTGCTGCAACAACCACTTTTGAAATCTTATACATCTATTTTCCCCGAATTGCATTACGCCTTGCTTGGCTTTGAACAGATAGTATGATTGGAATGTAAGCAAAGTGTTTTTGCCAATCACTAAGATGTAAATATTTGTTTCAATCTTCTGAGTTTTCCCAACCTTATAAATGTTCTGTGTATCATGCCGCAATGACTAATCCATACCGCATCTTGATTGTCGACGATGACGCCCGCCTGCGCGAGCTATTGCTGCGCTACCTGTCCGAACAGGGCTTTGAGGTCAGGGCAGTTAGCGATGGGAAAGGACTGGACAAGGCTTTGGCTCTGAAGCGCTATCACTTGCTGGTGCTGGATTTGATGCTGCCCAACGAAGACGGGCTGGCTATCTTGCGCCGATTGCGCGGTGCAGACGAGAACGTTCCGGTTATCCTGCTCACCGCCAAGGGGGACGAAATCGATCGTATCGTCGGATTGGAAATGGGCGCTGATGACTATCTGCCCAAGCCGTTCAATCCGCGCGAACTGGTGGCTCGCATCCATGCAGTGTTGCGCCGCAAGGGATCACAACCCGTTGGTGCCCCGGAATCAGAAGAAAAGAGCATTGTCTTCGGCGATTGTGAATTGAATCTTGCAACGCGTGTACTGACCAAAACCGGCGCCCAGATTTCTCTGACGACCGGCGAGTTCGCGCTGCTCAAGGCTCTGGTGTCACATCCGCGCCAACCGCTTTCGCGCGACAAGCTGATGGAGCTGGCGCGCGGACGCGACCATGATCCGTTTGATCGTGCCATTGATGTGCAGGTCTCTCGATTGCGCAAGCTGGTCGAACCCGATCATGCCAATCCGCGTTTCATCCAGACGGTATGGGGACACGGCTATGTATTTGTACCGGATGGCACGAGACCTTGATTAGCCAGCCAAGATCCCTGCTGGCACGCTCCTTTTTGCTGATTGTCGTGTTGATCGTGGTTTCACTCGCAGCTTCGGTACTGATCTTCCGTCATGTACAACAGGAACCGCACGCAAAGCAGATGGCGCAACTGGTCGTGTCTGTAGTCAATCTTACCCGAGCTGCAGTGCTCTCGGCCGCTCCCGAATGGCGTTCCGCTTTGTTGGCTGAATTGGCAGTTTCTGAAGGACTGCGTGTGCAGATGGCTGAGCCCGGCGATAATCTCAAGCCTTTGCCTGAGCATACGACAGAGTTGCGGTTGATGATGGAAAAGGTTCGCGATAGCCTGGGCAGCAACACGCGCTTCGCGGAAGAACTCAACGGTGAAGAGGCTTTGTGGGTGAGCTTCTTCATCGGCGATGAGGAATTCTGGATCGCTCTTCCCAAGGAGCGTGTCGAACATTCTTTCTACAAGATATTGTTGCCATGGGGCATATTGGTTTTCGCGCTTGCGTTGCCGGGCGCATATTTCATCGCGCGCCAGGTAGCCCGACCGCTGAAGAGACTTGCCCAAGCCGCGCTGCAAGTCGGGCAGGGTATCTGGCCGCAACCGTTGCCGGAAAAAGGGGCGCAGGAAATCGTCACAGTATCGCGCGCATTCAACCAGATGTCCGCTGATCTTGCGTCCAATGAACGCGAGCGGGCGCTGGTGCTGGCGGGCATCTCGCATGATTTGCGCACCCCGCTGGCACGGGTGCGGATCGCCGCCGAATTGAGTGCGGATGAATCGCTGCGTGAGGGGCTGGCTGCCGATGTGGAACAGATGGATGCCGTGATACAGCAATTCCTCGACTATGCCCGCCTGGACGAAACCGAAGCAGTGCGATCGACCGATCTTAAATTGCTGGTACAGGAAGTTGCGCAGCAATTCTCCGGGCAAGCGCGATCGCTTTTGCTCGATGTGCACGATGTGCCCGCTCTTCAAGTCAGGCCGTTGCTGATGAAGCGCGCACTCAGCAACCTGCTGGATAACGCCATCAAATATGGCGGAAGCGAAATAACCGTGCACCTCAATCAGGAGAAAGGCAATGTTGTTCTGGCGGTGGAAGATCGCGGCACAGGCATCCCCGCAGCGCAACGCGCATCGGTGAAACGTCCGTTCGTCCGCCTGGAATCAGCCCGTAGCGATTCGACCGGATCTGGCCTGGGCCTGGCCATAGTCGAACGAGCCGCAAGATTACATGATGGTGAATTTATCCTGGAGGACAATGTTGCGGGCGGGCTTGTGGCCAGGATGGTGCTGCCTGTGCATGGAATATCTGCAGTTCGATAGAGCGGCTTTCGGTCGTCAATAAATTTGTCCGACCCCATGCGGTCAGGGGATGCAGCTTACGGAAGGACTGTTTTATGCGTTTGCGGTCTTTTTGTCTTTAACTTTGAACTTTGCTTGAGATATCTTGTACACCTTCCTTAATCTGTAAAACGGTTTGGTCTTCTTCAGAACGCATGCCTTCCTTGAAGTCCTTTACCGCGCCGCCCAGATCGCTGCCGATGTTGCGCAATTTTTTTGTGCCGAAAATCAATACGACCACCAACAATACTATCAGCCAGTGCCAGATGCTCAATGAACCCATAATTTTCTCCTTGAAATAAATGACATCTGTCTAAAATTGAACGGGTGGCAATATCCAAGAGGTTATCAACGCAAATCGCCGGCCAGAGAAGAACGCACCTGCGGTGACATTTCCACTTCCTCCCGGTAGTTGGGGTGGTCGATGCCAGCCCGAATGGTTGCGCCGCGCTTGATCGCGGCAACCATTTCCGGTGTGAGTTCGAATCGCATGAAGTGCACCGCAGCGGTCTTGTCTTCGGTTTCCCGGTCCAGGTCCTCGTTGCAGATGGCATACACCTTGCCGCATCCTTCAGCCTGCACCCACACGGTCTTTTCGATGCCGATCAGGCGGGCCAGCGCGGCACGGCGCTCCTCAACATCCTCGTACTCGACCATGAAAGTCGCCTTCCAGTTGCTGCCATCCGGAATCAGCGGATTGTAGACATCCAGTTCCTGCTGGATACCTTCCGGCTCGTAGATGCGCTCGAGGCGCAGCATTTCCTGCACCTGGTATTGCATCGTGAGACTGTCCTCGAAATAAAGCGTGGCATGCGGGCCGATCGCCAGCCTGCGCTTTGCTTTGTGTTCCATGACCTTGTCACGGAACTCAGTGCGGACGATGGAATATTTTTCCAGAGAGTAAAGATCGTCGCGAGTCAGCTTCCTCATGGCAGTCTTTTCTGTGTCCGTATCAATCATGTGCGAGCTTCTTGTCGGTGAAGAGATAGTCGCGCAACTCCTTGTCGAAGCGCGGGTCGCGGCGCCGGATCCATTCCAGCACCATCGCAGCGTGCTCCTTCTCCTCGTCGCGGTTATGCGCGAGAATCGCCTTCAACTCGGGATCGCCGCAGGCGTCGACCCGCTGGTTGTACCAGTCCACCGCCTCCAGTTCCTCCATCAGTGAAACGATCGCGCGATGCATGTCGCGGGTTTCCGTGCTGAGTTGTTCGATCGGTTCGTGGTAGCCTTCGTTTGACATTTTATCCTCCTGTTCGATTCAGATAGCGTAAGGATTCAGATCGCGTAAGCTTGGCGCAGCAAGGTGATCGGGTGTTCCGGCGCGCGGCCATCCTTTAGGCCGTTTTCGATGTGGTGGCCGGCCATCGCGCAGTCGCTGCCATAATGTTGCGCTTCCGCTTTTTTCACGCGGTCCACCACCGGCATCACGATCTTCATCGCCGAATCATGGAATTCCTTTTTCACGGCATAAGTGCCATCGTGTCCGGAACAGCGCTCGATGATTTCCACCGTGGTGTCCGGCACCAGCGACAAGGTTTCGCGGGTCTTCTGGCCGATGTTCTGCACGCGCTGGTGGCAGGCGGCGTGGTAAACCACTTTGCCCAAGGGTTGCTTGAAATCCGACTTGAGCTTCCCCTCCTTGTGGCGCAGTATCAGATATTCGAAGGGATCAAAGAAGGCATCTTTCACTTTCTGCACGTCGGGATCATCCGGATACATCAGCGGGAGTTCCTGCTTGAACATCAGCACGCAGGAGGGGACCAGCGCGGTCAGGTCCCAGCCCTCATCGACAAGTCTGGAAAGCACCGGGATGTTGAACTCCTTGGCTTTCGCCACTGATTCCAAATCGCCCAGTTCCAGCTTGGGCATGCCGCAGCAGCGTTCCTGTTCCGCGAGTCTGACAGGGATACCGTTGTGCTCGAACACCGCGACGAAGTCCTCGCCCGGCCCCGGTTCGTTGCGGTTCATGTAGCAGGTGGCGAACAGTGCAATTTTTCCTCTGGTGATACCAGCCGGTTGGGCCTGGTTGGTGCTGACATGCCCTGAGAGTCTGTTGCGTAGCGGGTTGCTATGGAATTCGGGCAGCCATGCGTCGGCATGAATACCGGCGACGGCCTGCAGTCCCTTGCGCGCAACACCGATCTTGTTGACCGCATTTACCACTTGCGCCACTACTGGAATACCTGCCAAACTGCCGACGGTGTCGGTGCTGGTCAATATCCGGTCGCGCAGCTTCACGTCGCCATTCTTGTACTTCACCGCCTTGGCCCTGAGCATCAGATGGGGAAAGTCCACGTTCCATTCGTGCGGCGGCACATAGGGACACTTGGTCATGTAGCACAGATCGCAGAGGTAACAGTGGTCTACGACCTTGACGTAATCCGCCTTGGCGACGCCATCCACCTCCAGCGTGGGGGATTCATCCACCAGATCGAACAGCGTGGGAAATGACTGGCACAGACTGACACAGCGCCGGCAGCCGTGGCAGATGTCGAAGACCCGTTCCATCTCCTTGTACAACGATGCCTCGTTGTAAAAATCCGGATTCTTCCAGTCCAGCGGATGACGGGTTGGAGCGTCAAGATTTCCTTCACGAGTTGGAGCGGCCATGACTTCGTCCTGTGTATTTACAAAAACGGGAAAGAAACCGGCCGTTGAGAACACGGCCGGACCAGAGTTGCGAGTTTAGGCTGGCTTATGCCTTGAACTCGTTGAGTGCTTTTTGATAACGGTTGGCGTGGGAACGCTCCGCCTTGGCCAGCGTTTCGAACCAGTCGGCGACCTCGTTGAAGCCTTCATCCCGCGCGGTCTTGGCCATGCCCGGGTACATGTCGGTGTACTCGTGGGTCTCGCCCGCTACCGAGCTTTTCAGATTGTCCTGCGTGCCGCCGAATGGCAGGCCGGTGGCCGGGTCACCGCATTGTTCCAGATATTCCAGATGACCGTGCGCATGACCGGTCTCTCCCTCGGCAGTGGAGCGGAACAGCGCGGATACATCGTTGTAACCTTCGATGTCGGCTTTGCCTGCGAAATAAAGATAGCGGCGGTTGGCCATGGATTCACCTGCGAAGGCGTCTTTCAGGCATTGTTCGGTTTTGCTTCCTTTCAGTTTCATGATATTCACCTCGTAGTTGGTTGATAAAAATAAATTTGACTATCGATCAAGTGATCTTGAGTCATGGTTCACAGCATACTATTTTGTCCGTAGTTATAAAAAGTGAATTGTTTAGATGGTTTCAATTGACAAGATAGATAGAGATGTATAAACCAAAACAAGTTTCCATTTATTTATTTACTTCCAAAGTCCCGGGTGGCAAAGTATCTTTCAGGAACTTCGCCAGAATTTCCATCGTGGGCGCGACGGGTGAGCGCTTGCGCCAAACCAGCCCGATGATGCGTGATGCACCCGGCGACGCGAGCGGGCGCAGCGCGACACGGGTGCCGATATCGTGAGATTGCATGCCGGCCAGTGCCGGAATCAACGTGACCCCCAGCCCCATGCCGACCATCTGGCGCAGTGTTTCCAGACTGGTCGCGCGTATCTCTTCATTTTCGAGTCCCTCCAGCTTGCAAGCCTCCAGAGCCTGGTTGCGCAGGCAGTGTCCTTCTTCCAGCAAAAACAGTCCGGCATGAACCAGTTCATCGATATGTATCTCTTTTGCGGCTGCGAGCGGATGGTCTGCAGGCACCGCCGCGAAAAACGGTTCGCTGAATAGCGCCACGGTTTCCATCGCGGGATCATCGGCCGGCAAAGGCAGGGCCAGCAGGCCTGCATCCAGCTTTCCTTCGGTCAAGTGGGCAAGCACGTGCGGTGTCATTTCCTCGCGCAACAGCAGTCGTAATTTGGGGAAGTGCTCATGCACCAGGGGCAGCGCATGAGGCAGGTAATAAGGTCCCAGCGTCGGGATGACGCCAAGATGTATGGAGCGAACCATAGGATCTTTGGTTTGTTTCGACAATTCGCAAATACGATTGGCTTCTTCGATGATGCGACGCGCTGAGTCGACAATCTCGTGGCCGGCGGGTGTGAGCGTCACGGATTTCAGGCTGCGATCGAACAGCGCGATGCCGAGATAATCCTCCAGTTTCTTGATCTGGGTGGAAAGCGTGGATTGGCTGACGAAGCAGGCCTCGGCTGCACGGCCGAAATGTCCTGCATCCGCCAGTGCCACTACATATCGCAATTCCTGCAGGGTCATGGTTTGCCTTAGATAAAATGGATTAGATAATTCCATATGATTCATTCGATACATTAATCAGGACAATATTCTGAGTGGCATTGTCGAAAAGAGTTGTTATGAATCATATTCGAGCAAGATTTTGGAGAACTTCACCTGTCCGGAAAGTCTTGCAACTCAAACTTATGATTTATGTTTTCTTGCATCGGCATCATCTACAAATGCAATTAGAAATTAGAAATCAATTTATAAAATATTATCCATTTTATAAATAAGGAAACAGTAACGCAAAATTGATTCTTTCAATGAATTCGATTCATAAAATCTATAACCCAGCCCACTTTATACTGTGCCTGTTAATCCATTGTATTGCTTCGTATTGCTTCGCTTCCGATACATGATTGATTCCATCAATGATGCCGATTCAAATAATTCGTTAGATTAACTAAAGCACTTGACCTTAAATCCCCAGCGTTGATGTGGTGGCAAATTTTGCATTTCAAGTCATCAGCAAGTATATAAATACCGTAATATATTTAGCAAGTGAGTTGTTTAGGTGCCCGCTAGTGCAGATAAATGGGCTTATTTCACGAAAGAGGAGAAAAGTAATGACTGACTTTGACAAGATGAGCAGGAGAGATTTTTTTACGATCAGCGGCAAGGCCGGGCTTGGCTACCTTGATGGCGAGTGCGGTGGGTGCCAATTTGGGGATGGTGCAAGTGGCCGAAGCGGCAGTTGGCAAGGGCAAAGTTAGCCCATTCCGGTTTGCGATACTGACTGACGCGCATCTTTACAGTATAGACAACCATAAATTTGATGGCCCAGATGGCCGATGCGGTTGATCAAGGTCATGAAAATGAATCCGCTTCCTGATTTCGTCGTTTATTGCGGCGATATTGCCCAGAATGGTAAGGATGCTCAGTTGAAGAAGGGAATGAAGATCCTTTCCAAACTGACCATGCCTATCCATTACATTCCCGGTGAGCACGACTGGTATCTGGACATGGGAGCTGCATGGCGCGGTCATTTCGGCAGTCCGACCTGGTCGTTTGACCACAAGGGCGTGCATTTCATCGGGATGAACTCCATCCTGGTGCGTGATTTCTGGACCACAGCCGGAATGTCTGCGGAAGAGCGAATGAGCGTGATGGAAATGCTCGAAAGCCCGATCGCCGGACCGTGGGGTGTGCGGGAAGAACAGCTGGATTGGCTGAAGAAGGATGTGAAGAAACTCAGTCCGGATACTCCGGTGGTTGTCTTCACCCATTCACCGCTGTGGGACTATTACCCGCGCTGGAATTTCCAGACCGAGGACGCTCCCGAGGTTCGCGATATCCTGAAGAAATTCGAGCGCGTGATGGCGTTCCACGGGCATGTGCACCAGACGGTCTACAACAAGATCGGCAATATGTCCTCCATCGGGACGCTGTCCACCTCCTGGCCGTGGCCTTACCCCGATGTCAAGCTGACATATCCCTGGTCGCAAATGCTACCGTTCGGATCCAGCCAACTTTACGGATGGTGAAGGCGCGCAGCATATCGATCTGGAGAGCAACTTCACCGGCGTGATGCAGTACGAGCCGTTCGGGGATATGTTGACTCCGGCCATGAAAAACGGCTTCAAAATCTAAGGAGGGAAGAGAGATGAAACTGAATACTAAAAATGTGGTTATGGGATTGATCACTCCGGTTGCGTTGCTCGGGATGCTTGCATTCAATCCTGCACTGGCCAGAGAGCCGTATACAAAGCTGAACTGGCAGATATGCAGAAGCAGTTGCTTGACGTGGTGAATCAGGGTTATGAGCTTTGGCACGGCAGCAAAGCCACAATGTCTACCAATGGCCTGGCTTGCGGCAACTGTCATCCCGATGCGGCCGCGACGAATCCTCAAACATTCCCCAAGTTCCAGGCGGATCTGGGCGAGTCGCTCCAATCAGGGACATGATCAATTGGTGCATCACGGTAGTGCAAGGTGGGCAAGCGCTTGATGTCGACGGTCCGGACATGGTCGCGATGGAGGCCTATGCTATTATATGTACCGCGGTAAACCACTCGATCCAGGTTTGCAGACCAAGCAGACTGCGCCTGTCGTGGTGAAATCCGGGCGCGGTTTTCCATATAAGGGCTCCGGTATCGGTTACGACAAATAAGCAAGTGGGTTGCCGTTTTGGCGATTCCCTGCTGATTATTTTATAAGCCGGAAAATTCAAGCAAGCGGGGCAATCCCGCTTGCTTTTTTTAAATGCCAAGAAATAGGGAGTGCAGCAATAATGAAGACAAGACAATTTTTAGCTGTGCTGTTGCTGGGCAGTTCATCGGTATGGTCGCCTGCATGGGCCGAACAGACTTGCGATAAGTCCTTTCCGATGTCAGCTCCAGTTGAACGCTTCACGGACAACGGCGATGGCACGCTGTTTGATCTCGAACCGGATCTGACCTGGATGCGTTGCTCGCTGGGCCAGGTCTGGACCGGCACAACCTGTACCGGCACACCGGCTACCTATACCTGGAAGTCCGCACAGGAAGCTGCAGACAAGCTTAACCGTGAGGGAGGTTATGCCAATCATCATGATTGGCGCGTGCCGCAAATCGCGGAACTGGCATCGATCGTCGAGCGCCAGTGCTCCAATCCGCGGATCAATCTTGCGCTGTTCCCGGCCACGCCCCCGGTCTACTTCTGGACGGTCACCACGCGGCGCGGACCCGGTATGGATGCCTATGCTTATGCCATCAGCTTCGGTGCGGGAGGCCCCGAGCATCCGCGCAAGGAGGAAAAGTTCAACGTTCGACTGGTAAGGGGTGGCGCGCCCAAGGAATAGCTGGGCAGGGGAATAGCCTGGGCAGGTTAAACAGTCTTGAAGAATGCCACCGCCTCCGCCTCGACCCGGGTCCGCTTCATCGGCGGCAGGCTCTGCCAGATGCGCTTGCCGTAGGGTTTGGTGATCAGGCGCGGGTCGCAGATCATCAGCACGCCGCGGTCGGTTTCATCGCGGATCAATCTTCCCGCGCCCTGTTTCAGCGTGATGATCGCGCGCGGCAACTGGTATTCCATGAACGCGTTGCGTCCCTGTTTGTTGAGTTGCGCGATGCGCGCCGCCAGCACCGGATCGTCGGGCGGCGCGAACGGCAGCTTGTCGATGACCACCAGCGACAGCGCTTCGCCGCGCACGTCCACGCCTTCCCAGAACGACTGGCTGCCGAGCAGCACCGCGTTGCCGAGGTCGCGGAAGCGCGTCAGCAGTTCGCTGCGCGAACCTTCGCCCTGCAGCAGCAGCGGATAGTCCCAGCCGCGCCGGTCGAATTCGGCCTGCAGGATCTCGTGGGCGCGCTGCATCGCGCGCAGGCTGGTGAACAGCAGGAAGGCGCGGCCCTTGCTGGCCTCGATCAACGGCAACGCGGCCTGCACCACCGCCTCGGTGTAGCCCTCGCTGTTCGGTTCCGGCAGGTTCGGTCGGCACATACAGCAGCGCCTGCTCGGCGTAATTGAACGGGCTGTCCCAGCACGCGGTCTGCGCGTTGAGCAAACCCATCTCGCTCTGGTAGAGCGAGAAATCCTGCTTCACCGCCAGCGTCGCGGAAGTGAATATCCACGCGCGCGCGCTGCCGCCGATCTGCTTCTCGAAGATTTCCGCGATCGACAGCGGCGTGGTGTTGAGTTGCAGCGAATGGTGGAAGACTTCCAGCCAGCGCACCTGATCCGGCTCGTCGCCTTTTTGCCACTGTGGCCAATTGCTGCACCAGCGCCTGCGCGCGCTGCCAGCAGTTCTCCAGCCCCTCGCTGCGCTCCGCCTGCTTCTCCAGCAGGCCGTCAAGTTGCGCGAGCTTCTCGCCCAAGGTCTTCAGCGCAGGCGCGAACTCCTTGAAACTCTCCGTCGCGATGGCAGGCATCCGGCCTTCCTTCTTGAACACCAGCCGCAGGTCGCGCGCGGCCTTGTCCAGTTCGTCGCAGGCCTTGGGCAGCGGCGCGAAATCCTTGGCCGCAGCAGCCGCTTCGATGCGCGTGTCGCGCGCCAGGTCGAGCAGCAGCGTGGTGGACAACGTCTCGCCGAAGAACAGGCTGGCGGTCTCCGGCAGCTGGTGCGCCTCGTCGAAGATCACCGTGTTGCAGGCCGGCAGCAGTTCCGCCACGCCCTCGTCGCGCAGCATCACGTCGGCGAAGAACAGGTGATGGTTCACCACCACGATGTCCGCCTTCATCGCCTCGGTGCGCGCCTTGAGCACGAAGCATTCCTTGTGGTTGGGGCATTCCTGGCCGAGGCAATTGTCGCGCGTCGACGTCACCTGCATCCAGATCGGCGCGTTCTCCGGCACGTCGGCCAGCCCGCCCTTGTCGCCCGAGTCGCTGACCTTGGCGTAGCTCTTGATCTTGCCCAGATGCTTGATGTCCTCGCGCGTCTTGAACATGCCGTCCGATTCGGTGCGCGCCAGATGATAGTGGCACACATAGTTCGCGCGCCCCTTGAGCAGCGCCACCGACACCGGCGCCTTCAGCGCATCGCGCACCATCGGCAGGTCTTTCTGGAACAACTGGTCCTGCAGATTCTTCGTGCCGGTCGAGATGATCACCTTGCCGCCCGCGAGCAGCGCGGGCACCAGATAGGCGAAGGTCTTGCCGGTGCCGGTGCCCGCCTCGACCACCAGGATCGTGTTGTCGCGTATCGCCTCGGCGACCGCCAGCGCCATCTCGCGCTGCTGCGCGCGCGGACGGAACGACGCGACTTCGGCGGCAAGCGGGCTTTGTTCGGAGAAAAAACGTTCGACTTCGGCGGACACGATGGCTGGATTGATGCTGGAGAGATGGTTATTTGCTGTGGACGGCGTTATAGTTTGGTAGCGATTTTACGCGAGGGTGTACCATAGCGGTACGAATTTCGGTACTCATATGCCAGTGGAGGTGCAGTGATGACGAAAAGAACCTTTCCTTTATCCGATGTTTACCGCCTGCTGGAGCCGGGGCCGGTGGTGCTGGTGACCACTGCGCACAAGGGCAAGACCAACATCATGACCCAGTCGTGGCACACGATGATGGAGTTCGTGCCGCCGCTGGTGGGCTGCGTGATCAGCGGGCGCAATCACAGCTTCGATGCGCTGGTCTCTACGAAGGAATGCGTGATCAGCATCCCGACGGTGGAGCTGGCGAAGCAGATGGTGGGTATCGGCAACTGCTCGGGCAAGAAGGTGGACAAGTTCAAGAAGTTCAAGCTGACACCACTGCCCGCGTCACAGGTATCGCCGCCGCTGATCGCCGAGTGTTACGCCAATCTCGAATGCAGGGTGGCCGATAGCAGGTTGGTGAACAAATACAACTTCTTCGTGCTGGAGGTGGTCAAGGCGTGGATCGATAGGTCAATAAAGAACCCGCGCACCATGCATCACCAAGGCAATGGCGTGTTCATGGTGGGGGGCGAGACGATCAAGCTGCCTTCACAGGATGAAGTGATCAATGCTGTGGCTATTCGCCGGCCATTTAACTTGTTCCATGTTCCGCGCACTTTTGCCTCGCAGGCTTGTAATCCGGTTAAGTCTGGCTCAACTTAGCCATGTACAAATTACTTAACGGGGAGATGTCATGATCAACTTTTCGCGCATTGCAATAATTTTGCTTTCTTTTGTTTTGCTCAGCGCATGCGGCTCGGTCAAAGTGGGTCGGGATTTCGATGTGGGTGTGTTCGCAGCCAAGCTCGAGCAGGGCGTAACCACACAAGATCAAGTCCGTTCCTGGCTAGGCGAGCCCACCAGCGTGGGTGTCAGCTTGGCCACCGACGGACAGCGCTTCGACGAGTGGGATTATTACTATGCCGAAGGCGAACTGGCTGATATGAGCACAACCAAAGTGAAAATCCTGCAAATCAAGTTTGATATACAGGGCAAAGTACGCAGCTATAACTGGTCTGCATCAAAGTAATAAATAATGCAAAGGGAGCAGGCGGCAACCTGCGCATCCCTTGCGTGCTGACCATGCATATGCACCGTCATGAGCGCATGTCTTTGATGCGGAGACATTTTGCTCAATAAGCAGTAGCTACTCAGGCTCCGGATGTATGCTACGGGCGTATGTAAGCGTAGCCGTCCCTTTGTTTCTTGATGATCTCGACAACGCCTGCCGGTACATAGCTGGTATTGGGCAGCATGTCGGCCTCTGTCAGTTTCATGTTCTTCATCGTGTTCTGGCAAGCGACGATCGTGACGCCCGCGTGTTTGGCTTCATCGATCCGGTTCGCGGCGGTGGAGTCCAACTTGAGCATGTTGACTCCTGGGCCGTAGGTGACGATCTCGATATCGATCTTGTCTGCCCCGTAGGCCTGTTGCAGGTTCTTTGCGTTGTTGAGAGCCAGGTTCCATTTCCCGCTATCGTTGTCGCTGACTTGCATCACCAGTCTTTCCTTGCCTGCTGGCGCTTCGGCAGCAATAACATTAAGCGATGCAAAGGTCAGTGAAAGTGCGACAGCCAATATAATATTGATATTTTTCATTTCCTGTTTCCTTTATGAGTTAAACATGCGGTATAGGCACGGGTCTAGCTGGATTTATCGGTCAGGGTGTATACGACACCGAGTGTATGAGCTTTGACATATCTATCTTACCATTATTGGATTGAACGATATTTCGCTGTAAAAATCTTATAACTGGGGCGACCCATTGGCGCTTTGGGGTGAATAGACGGTGAACTTGATCGGGGAGCAGTTGTCTCTAGCGTAGCGGGCGAGTACCCGGTATACAAGTCCATCAGTAAACCGATGGAACCCCGCTCCGAGCTATTCATTCCATAAGCGATGTGTGGCAAGGCTTGGCGATGTGGCGTATGCTTTGCGCATCGATTTGAACCGTTATCCGCAAGTTCCGGAACAGGAAAATGACAAGGTCTATGCTCAAGCTGTTTGGTTTATTCATGCCCATTGCCGTTTTGCTGACTGCATGCGCCTCGACGCAGCTGACCTCGGTCTGGAAGGATCCTTCTTATGAGACTCGGCCTTCCAGAATCATGGTTGTCGGGGTAGCCAGGAATCCGCTCAATAGAAGGCTATTCGAGGATGAATTTGTCAAACAACTCAAATCCCGCGGGACGGATGCTATTGCTAGCTATACCGTTGTTCCCGACGAGACACAGGCAGATCAGGATGCCATTGCGAAGAAAGTGGCTGAAATGGGGGCGGACGCGGTTCTGATCACCAGGCTGGTAAGCAAAAAAATCGTGCAAGTCTATGTGCCGGGCACCGTCTATTACCCCCCGCCATATTATGGCAGCTGGCCGGACTATTACGGGTATGGTTACCGCTACCTGTACACGCCTGGTTATATCGCCAATGACGAATATGCAGTCATTGAAACCAATCTGTATGAAGCAAAAAGCAACAAACTGGTCTGGGCGGCTTCATCAGAAACCGGCATAAACGACTCGAATCAAAATCTTATCCAGACTTATATCGGTGTAATGGTGAATAACATGATCGGGCTGGGATTGCTGGCCAAATAGTTTATTTATTCTTCGCGTTGCTTAATGTGCTTGCGATGGTTCTCATAAGTAATCACCAATAATATTGGTGCCGATTTGATGAGTTCCGTTTTTGTTTCAGGTTTAGGGTGTACTCGGGATACTTCGCAATCATTTGAAGGAATCAGGCCTGAAATACTTATGAAAATGATTTCCCCCGGCGATCCTGCCTGTGAAATTCATGGATTTGTTACCATTTAAAAATTTGGTGAAATTGCCCGCATATGGAAACTGCTGCAAATATTGCTAACGCGCCGCTAATCATCCCTGCCTACTTTGTCAGCGCGGGGATTGCATTATTCACGGGGACTCTCGCTGTCCTGGTGAGATACGTTGGGCGACAGCCATCGCTGTACCTGGCATTTGCAGGGATGTGCTTCTGCGTTACGGGATTCCAATTCTCGGTGGCCGAATATTACCTGGCCGATACGATAGCAGAGGCATCCGTTGCGCTACGCTGGCAAGCCACGTCTTTAATATTATTTGTTCCCATATATTTTATCTTCGTTGCGCGCTACACCGGGCAGCAGCGAATAAAACCATGGCTAATTGCTATTGCACTGTTCTACGGCGCAATGCTGGTAGTCAACTTTGCTTCACCATACAGCCTTCGCTTCAGCTCTTTGGATACGACATCGCCTTTGATCCTGCCCTGGGGAGAGACGCTGTCCCGTTTTTCCGGAACGGCCGGAATAGGCAATTGGCTATATCGTGCCGCTACATTCGGTGTGATCCTCTGGGCGCTATGGCGAAGCGCTGTGCAATATCGTCGCGGTGAACGCAGAATGGCGATGTTTCTGGCGGCTTGCCAGGCACTCCTGATTGCGGCAAATGTATGGGGTGCGATGATTGATCATGGACTGGTCGACTCTGTTTATATTGCGGGTTTTGCGTTCCTCGGCCTTGTGCTGCTCATGAGCGTCAGCTTGGCGCTGGAATTGCGCGATCGCTCCAGCCGGATCGAAGCGAGCACTACGGAACTGCGCATCGCTGCCACGGCATTCGAGACGCAGGAAGCCATTATGGTCACCGATGCAAACAAGGAGATTCTGCGCGTCAACCAGGCATTTACCAGGATCACCGGCTATAGTGCGGAGGAAGTAAAGGGCAAGAGTCCGGACATGCTCAAGTCCGAGCGGCACAATGACCAGTTTTACATCGACATATGGACCGCGGTTGCGCGCGACAAATACTGGCAGGGCGAAGTGTGGAACCGGCGCAAGAATGGCGAGGTCTATCCGGAATGGTGCACCATCACTGCCGTCACCGATGCCGAGGGACGGGTCACGAACTATATTGGCGCATTTTCAGACATCTCACAGAACAAGCAGGCCGCTGAGGAGATACACAACCTTGCTTTTTATGACCCTTTGACCAAGCTGCCCAATCGCCGGTTGATGCTCGAACGATTGTCTTACATGCTGAATAACTCGATGCGCCAACATCATCACGGCGCGATACTGTTTATCGACCTGGATAACTTCAAGGCTTTGAGCAAAACCAAAGGACACGATTTTGGTGACTTGATGCTGATCGAAGTAGCGAATCGGCTTAAGAGTTGTGTGCGAATCGACGACACAATCGCACGGTTGGGCGGAGACGAATTCATTGCCATATTGGAAGGCCTGGGTGCCGAACATACGCAGGCCGTGGCGCAAGTGGAAACCGTGGTCAGAAAGATCCTGTTCACTCTGAACCAACCCTATTTTTTGCGGGATCATGAATACCATTCTTCCGCCAGCATCGGCATCAGGCTTTTTCATGACAAAAAGTTCGCCTTGGAGGAGTTGCTCAAGCATGCCGATACAGCCATGCGCCAAGCCAAGGCTTCCGGCCGCAACAGTTTTTGCTTCTTTGATCCCGGCATGCAGGCTATCATGGAAGCGCGCGCTACCCTCGAAAACGAGTTGCGCCATGCTTTGCCGCAACGACAACTCAAACTGTATTTCCAGAAGCAAGTTGATCGCAGCGGCCATCTTACCGGTGCCGAAGCGTTGCTGCGCTGGCAACATCCCGGCCAGGGATTGGTATCACCGGCACAGTTCATACCGATCGCAGAGGAAACCGGGCTGATCCTGCCGATCGGGACGTGGGTGCTGGAGACGGCATGTGCCCAGCTCAAGGCTTGGGAGCGATCTTCTCGAACAAACAGGCTGAGTCTTTCGATCAATGTCAGCGTACGCCAATTCTATCAGCCGGATTTTGTCGAGCAGGTGCGCCGGATCATACTGGAGAACGCGATCAATCCTGCCCTGCTCAAGTTTGAACTGACCGAAAGCCTGGTGTTCAACAACATCAACGACAGTATCATCAAGATGAAAGCACTCGTGGAAATCGGCGTTCGTTTTTCCATGGATGACTTTGGCACCGGATATTCTTCACTGTCTTACCTGACCCAACTTCCGCTCAGCCAAGTGAAGATCGACCAGACTTTCGTGCAAAATATTTTCAAAAAAACCACCGATGCCGTAATCGTGCAGGCCATCATCGGCATGGCCGGCAACCTGGGTATGGAAGTGGTTGCCGAGGGAGTTGAGACAGAAGCTCAGTACGACTTCCTCAAGCAGCACGGATGTAACGTTTTTCAGGGTAACCTGTTCAGTAAACCGGTATCGGGTGAGGAGTTCGAGGAAAAGTTCGAAGAATTTGCTTGAAGACAAATTGCCTAAAGGCCATTCTTGTTGTCATGAGCAGGAAAATATCGAGAAATCAACATATATTTGATCCTGTGCATGGATAATGTTTTCTGGTACGCCAAACAACAAATAAATAACGATGGCAAAAGCAAAAACGATCTATAGCTGCACCGAATGCGGCGGGCAGACACTGAAATGGCAGGGACAATGTCCTCATTGTGAAGCATGGAACACAATGGTGGAAACGGTGGCCGATGCTGTCATGCCGGCCGGCAAAAACCGTTTCAGCGCGCTGGCGGCGGGCGGCAAGGTCCAGATTCTCTCCGAAGTCGAAGCTGCAGCAGTTCCACGCACACCCACCGGCATCGTCGAGTTTGACCGCGTGCTGGGCGGCGGGCTGGTGCAGGGCGCGGTGGTGCTGCTCGGCGGCGATCCGGGCATCGGCAAGTCCACTTTGTTGTTGCAGACACTGGCGCATCTATCGTTGCACAAAAATGTGCTGTATGTCAGCGGCGAGGAGTCCTCGCAACAGATCGCGTTGCGCGCCAAACGTCTGATGCTGGACGCACATGCGATGCACCTGCTTGCTGAAATACAGCTGGAAAAGATCCAGGCGGCCATCGCGCAGGAGAAACCGGATGTGGTGGTGATCGATTCCATCCAGACCGTGTATTCCGAGCAACTGACATCAGCACCCGGATCGGTGTCCCAGGTGCGCGAATGCGCGGCGCAGCTCACGCGTATCGCCAAGAGCGGCAACATCACCATGATCCTGGTCGGGCACGTCACCAAGGAAGGCGCGCTGGCCGGGCCGCGCGTGCTGGAGCACATCGTGGATACGGTTCTGTATTTTGAGGGCGATACCCATTCCAGTTTTCGTCTGGTGCGCGCGTTCAAGAACCGCTTCGGCGCGGTTAATGAACTCGGCGTGTTCGCGATGACCGAGAAGGGGCTGCGCGAAGTGAGCAATCCGTCTGCGTTGTTCCTGTCGCAGCACGGCGCACAAGTGGCGGGTTCGTGCGTGATGGTGACGCAGGAGGGTACGCGTCCCTTGCTGGTCGAGATACAGGCATTGCTGGACGAGGCACACTCGCCCAGTCCGCGCCGCCTTTCCTTGGGGCTGGAGCAGAACCGTCTGGCAATGCTGCTGGCAGTGTTGCATCGCCACGCGGGCATCGCCTGTTTTGATCAGGACGTGTTCATCAACGCGGTGGGCGGCGTTAAGATCACCGAACCCGGCGCCGACCTCGCGGTGCTGCTCGCCATTGTGTCCTCGCTCAGGAACAAGCCGCTTCCGGAAAAACTGGTTGTGTTCGGCGAAGTCGGCCTGGCCGGAGAAGTGCGCCCGGTCCAGCGCGGCCAGGAACGACTGAAAGAAGCCGCCAAGCTGGGCTTCACTCAGGCGATCATTCCCAAGGCCAACGCACCAAAACAAAAGATTGCGGGTATGGAAATCATCGCGGTGGAGCGGGTCGAGGATGCAGTCGCAAGGATGCGCTAGCAGCGCGCGAAGCGCCCACATTATTGTGTTGCCAGTTGTATCGCGTTAAAGTGACTAGGCGCGAATAATAATTCCGGAGAAGCAAAAATTATGGCCTTAACCCTTCTTGCAGCACTGGCGATTTTCATCATGCTGGCGTTTTACCGCGCTTCTATCACCAGTTGGGTGCTGGCCATGATGGTGATAGTGCCGGTAGTCGCGATCATGGGGCGCTTCTCTGATGAAGTGTTGATCGTGATCGGCGTTGCGCTGTTATTATTCATCGTGTTGTTCGGTATCCCATACATGCGCCGCAATGTTGTGAGTGGATCAGTGTTGAAACTGTTCCGCAAAATATTGCCGAAAATATCCGCCACTGAACAGGAAGCGATCGATGCCGGCACGGTGTGGTGGGATGGTGAATTGTTCAGCGGCAACCCGGACTGGAACAAGCTGCTGGCCTTTCCTCAGTGTGGAGTAAGTCCGCGGGAACAAGCATTTCTCGACAACGAAGTCGAGCAACTGTGCGCCATGCTGGACGATTGGGACATCACCCACAATCGCGCCGACCTGCCTCCGGAAGTCTGGCAATTCATCAAGGACAAGGGCTTCTTCGGCATGATCATTCCGAAGATGTATGGCGGCCTGGAGTTTTCCGCTCAGGCGCATTCGGCTGTGGTGAGCAAGGTGGCCTCGCGCAGCGGCACGGCTGCCGTGACGGTGATGGTGCCGAATTCCCTGGGGCCGGCCGAACTATTGTTGCACTACGGAACCGACGAGCAAAAGCAAAAGTACCTGCACCGCCTTGCACTTGGCCAGGAAGTGCCTTGTTTTGCGCTGACCGGCCCGTTCGCCGGATCGGATGCAGGCGCGATTCCCGATTACGGCATCGTGTGCCACGGAGAGTTTGCCGGCCGGCAGGATGTACTGGGTATACGCCTGACATGGGAGAAGCGCTATATCACGCTCGCTCCCGTCGCCACGCTGCTCGGTCTGGCGTTCAAGCTGTATGACCCGGAACACCTGCTTGGCGGCGAAACCAGCCGCGGCATCACCCTTGCGTTGATTCCCACCGATACGCCGGGCGTGAAGACCGGCCGCCGTCATTTTCCGCTGAATTCCGCTTTTCTGAACGGACCGACGCAGGGCAAGGATGTGTTCATCCCGATGGATTACATCATCGGCGGCACGTCCCGTGTAGGGCAGGGCTGGCGCATGTTGATGGAATGTCTGGCGGCTGGGCGTTCGATCTCTTTGCCTGCCAGTTGTATCGGCGGCATGAAACTGGTGGCTCGCACCAGTGGCGCATACTGCCGCGTGCGCAAACAATTCAAGGTACCGATAGGCAAGTTCGAAGGCGTAGAAGAACCGCTGGCCCGCATAGGCGCGCACACCTACATGGTAGAGGCGGCGCGCCGCTTCACTGCGTTGGCAGTGGACCTGGGCGAAAAGCCGTCGGTGATCTCGGCCATCGTCAAATACCATTCCACCGAGCGCTGCCGTGTCGTCATCAACGACGCGATGGACGTGCATGGCGGCAAGGGGATCAGCCTCGGACCGGACAATTATCTGGGGCGCTTTTATCAGCAGATGCCGGTGCAGATTACCGTGGAAGGCGCGAATATCCTGACCCGCACGCTGATGATCTTCGGACAGGGGGCGATACGTTCGCACCCGTATGTGCTGAAAGAGATAGCCTCAGTAAACGACCATGACCAAAAGCGTGCGCTGCATCAGTTCGATGACGCGCTGTTCGGACATATTACATTTGCTTTGAGCAATGCCGCGCGCAGCCTGATTTTCGGTCTGACTGGCGGCCGCGGCATAAAAACGCCCAAAGGGGACGAAACCCATCGCTACTACCAGCAATTGACGCGCTTTTCGGCAGCCTTCGCCCTGAGCGCGGATATGGCCATGGCAGTATTGGGCGGCGAGTTGAAACGGCGCGAGAAAATTTCCGCCCGTTTGGGCGATATATTGAGCCTGCTGTATTTATGTTCGGCGGCCCTGAAGCGCTTTGAGGACGATGGACGTCCCGTCGAGGATTTGCCGTTGCTTAACTGGGCGATACGAGACGCGCTATACAAGATACAGCAGGCAATTGACGGTGTGATTTGTAACTTTCCTAATGTGCTGGTTCGTTCGTTGTTGAGCATTCTGGTCTTCCCGCTGGGGCGGTGTTTCAAGCCGCCATCCGATCATGCCGGACATCAGATCGCCACCCTGTTGATGCATCCCGGTGCAACCCGTGATCGTTTGACAGCGGGTATATATATCCCTGATAGCGAACAGGACGCCGTCGGTGCTTTGGAAGCTGCCCTGGCCAGCACGCTGGCCTGCGAGCCGTTGCAGGACAAACTGCAGGAAGCGCGCAAGGCCGGCAAACTGAAGGCGCTCGAAGAATTGCTGCGCATCGCCGAAGCGCGCGACCGGGGCATCATCACGGCAGATGAGGCCATACAACTGGAACGCGACTACGCACTGCGCCGCAAGGTGATCATGGTGGATGATTTTGCGCCGGAGCAACTGAGGGCGGTGGTATCAAGTTGATTTCTGAAATCATCCGGGTGAAATTCTTCGTTGGCCATTACGAGCTTGATGATTAAGCACTATCAGTATATCGTTCGGCAACTTTGATGTTTTGATCAGGAGGCGATTTTGAGTACAGATCACCCGTTCAGGATCACCGTGATCTTGGTGCTTATATGTACATCGGCCCTGTGTGCCATCAACGCTTATGGCGATGTCAATGACAGCCTGGATGTCAACCTCAATTCGATTTATCTGAGAAATAGATCGCAAAAGGATTTTGGCGTACTCAGTGAAGTTATTTTACAGCTTCCCTATCCCATATCCGAAACTGCAAAGAAAACCGGCAAGGGGCCTTTTGGCGGAATCACGTATTTTGACTATAAGACACTTGCGACCACCGATACACAACTTGCTACAGTTTTGGGGCTGGGAAGGATATATTATTCGACCACCGTTCCCGGTGATACACCTACAACGTTCATACCATACCTGAATTGGTACCGTGCATTATTTATAGACTACAAGGATCCTGCGGGCCCGATGGTTGAACGAAAAATCAACTCGTGGCTCAGCCCGGGGCTCATGTATACGTACCGGTATGACAAGAAACTTGCATTCCATTTTGATTCGGAACTCTACAGCTATACGAAAATGCGCAACAATCGCAACAGAATCGGGTTTAGTTACTTGCCGAAATGGCCGATGATCTTCAGCATAAGCTTTGAACGCGTTTCCTGGGACTTGAATGAAAATATAGGAGGCAACGATTTTCTTATGCGGGGTGACTCCAGGGAAATCAGTGCCAAGGTGATAGTTCGCAACCCGCCCAACGGCAATTTTTCGTTGATCCTGGGATACGGGTCTTTGCGTAGCGCTGCTGCCGATCCGATTTTCCAGCAAGGCGCAATCAATAGCGTCGGCCGGTTCATTGGGATTGAAGCATCGGCGGGCGTTTTGGCATGGTGACGAATGCGGGGGGTGAAGATATCCCGTGGCAGAGTCGCGAACTTGGGTGTTACGGTTTGTCTGCCATACATATTGCTGCGTTGTGGAAAAGGTATCATGTCGCGATGAGAATCATAATGAACCGGAAATAACCGCACAGCGGCGCATGCATGATGGCTGACATGACCCTAGGCGATGCTATGCACGCCGGCTGGACTCGGGATGGGAATGCCAATTCAATGTTCAAACCCTGAATGGAATCCTGGCAATGAATGAATTGCGCGGTAAAACGATTTTCATCACCGGTTCCAGCCGCGGCATCGGGCGCGAGATCGCATTGCGCTGCGCGCGCGACGGTGCGCAGGTTGTGATCACCGGCAAAACGGTAACAGCGCATGCCAAATTGCCCGGAACCATACACTCGGTTGCCAAAGAGGTGGAGCAAGCGGGTGGAAAGGCACTGGCGATCCAGCTGGATGTGCGCGACGAGCAGGCAATACATTCCGCCGTGGAACAGACCGTGAAGATCTTTGGCGGGATAGACGTGCTGGTGAACAATGCCAGCGCCATCAGCATGACCCCCACCCTGGACACGACTCCCAAACGGCTAGACCTGATGTGGGACGTGAATATGCGCGCGACTTTCCTGGCATCACAAGCTTGTATCCCCTATCTCGAACAGGCGGATAATCCGCATATTCTTACGCTGTCCCCTCCGCTCAATCTGGATGCCAAATGGTTCGCGCCGCATCTGGCATACACGATTTCGAAATATGGCATGAGTTTTTGCACCCTGGGCATGGCACGCGAGTTCTTAACAGACGGCGGCAGGGTTAAAGGTCTGGGCGTCAATTGCCTGTGGCCGCGGACTACCATCGCCACTGCGGCGATCGAGTTCAATTTTCCCAAAGCGGTGCTGCGCGCTTCACGCAAGCCTGCCATCATGGCGGATGCTGCGCATGTCATCCTGACGCGCGATAGCAGCACTTGCAGCGGGAATTTCTTCATCGACGAAGAAGTATTGCGTGCAGCGGGCGTTAGCGATTTCGAACAATATGCAGTGTCACCCGGCACGCCGCTGTACAACGACCTTTTCCTTGGCTGAGAGTAAGTTATGCCGAGCAATACCGATCACTACATCAAACCGGAACAGGCGCTCACGCTGCACGGCCTGCTCATCGAACGGATGAAGCGAACACCGGACACCATTGCATACCGCTATTTCGATACCCACCGGGATACATGGCTTTCGCTGACCTGGAAGCAGATGCTCGGCCAGGTGGCGCGCTGGCAGGCGGCGCTGTTGCGCGAAAATCTGGCTGCCGGCGACCGCGTGACATTGATGCTGCGCAACTGCCCGCAGTGGGTGATGTTCGAGCAGGCAGCGATGTCATTGCGCCTGGTGGTGGTGCCGTTGTATACCGTGGACAGGCCGGACAATGTGGCCTATATCATCAACAATGCGCAGGCCAAAGTGTTGCTGTTCGAGACTGATGAACAATGGCAGGAGTTGCGCACCGTGCGCGGCCAGCTCGGCTGCGTGCAGCGCATGGTCAGCCTGGACAGGATTGCCGCTCATGATGAGCCCCGATTGACCTGCGCGGATGACTGGGTGCCGCCACAGGCTGGAATTGCGACGGAGCGAACGCGCAAGCCCGATGAGCTGGCGACGATCATCTACACTTCGGGCACCACCGGCAAGCCCAAAGGCGTGATGCTGTCGCACCACAACATCCTGCACAACGCTTATGCGTCGCTGATGACGTTTGCCGAAGGCCTCAATAGCAGCGATATTTTCCTGTCTTTCCTGCCGCTGTCGCATACTTTCGAGCGCACGGCAGGCTATTACATGGCGATGATGGCCGGGGCGGCAGTGGGCTATGCGCGTTCAATTCCATTGTTGGCCGATGACATGAAGATCATCCGCCCCACCGTATTGGCGTCCGTGCCGCGCATATATGAACGTATCTACAACGCGATACACGCCAAGCTGGAAGAAGGGCCGCCGCTACGGCGCAAGCTGTTCACATTCACCGTCGAAGTCGGCTGGGACCGTTTCGAATACCAGCAGGGACGGGGCGCATGGACGCCGAAATTGCTGTTGTGGCCGCTGCTCAAGCATCTGGTGGCGGACAAGGTGATGGACAGGCTGGGAGGGCGGATGCGCCTATCCGTCAGCGGCGGCGCGGCGCTGCCGCCCAAGGTGTCGCGTTTGTTCATTGCGCTTGGGTTGCCTCTGGTGCAGGGGTACGGCATGACGGAGACCAGCCCGGTGGTGTGCGTCAATCATGTTGAAGACAATCGTCCCTCCACCGTCGGGCCGCCGCTTGAGGGCATACAGGTGCGCATCGGCGAGCAGAATGCATTGCTGGTGAAGGGGCCATGCAACATGCTGGGCTACTGGAACAACCCCGAGGCTACTGCCGCGATGATAGACAAGGACGGCTGGCTCAATACCGGAGACACCGCAAGCATAGGCGCAAGCGGTCACGTCACGATCACCGGCCGCCTGAAAGAAATCATCGTGATGTCCAACGGCGAGAAGGTGCCGCCCGCCGACATGGAGGAGGCTTTACTTCGCGACAGCCTGTTCGACCAGGTAATGGTGTATGGCGAGGGGCATCCAACGCTGCTGGTGCTGGCCGTGGTGAATCCCGACAAGTGGAAGGAACTTGCGCAGCAGGTGGGTGTGCGCGCCGATATGCCGGAAGCGCTGCATGACACGCGCGTCGAGCAGCCGGTGTTGCAACGCATCGCCGGGCAGATCAGGGAATTCCCCGGTTATGCCAAGGTGTACCGGGTGCTGTTGCTGACCGAGCCGTGGAGCATAGAGAACGGGCTGCTCACGCCGACGCTGAAACTCAAGCGCAACGAAGTCGCGAAGCGCTTCGCCGATGAAATAAAACAACTCTATGAAGGACCTTGATCGTGGATGACCATCAGCACACAACTTTGCCGCAGCGCGAGCCGACCATCCGCGTCGCAGCGATGCCTTCCGATGCCAATTACACCGGCGACATCTTCGGCGGCTGGCTGATGGGGCAGGTGGACATCGCCGGAAGCATCCCGGCACTGCATCGCGCCAAGGGGCGGGTCGCGACGATAGCGGTGAATTCCTTCGTGTTCAAGCAGCCGATCTTCGTCGGTGACGTGGTGAGTTTCTACACCAGGATCGTGAAGGTGGGGACGACGTCGATCACCGTCGAGGTCGAGGTGTATGCGCAGCGCGATCCAGCCAAGCCGGTTTGCGTCAAGGTGACCGAGGCGACGCTGACCTATGTCGCGGTGGGCGACGACCGCAAGCCGCGCCCCGTGCCGGCGGAAGAATAATCACCGCCGCAAGATTGATGAAAGATGGGTTTGTAGGAGCGGGCCATGCCCGCGATTAATTTAAATATCGCGGGCATGGCCCGCTCCTACGAGAGAAAATGACGGAATGTGATTCGGAGAGAAGAAGATGAACAATAATTTCCATATCCGCAAAGTCGCGGTGCTCGGCGCCGGCGTGATGGGGGCGCAGATCGCGGCGCACCTGGTCAATGCCAATGTCGAGACACTGCTGTTCGAATTACCCGATCCAAGGAAGGCGACAAGAACGGTAACGTGAACAAGGCGCTCGACGGCCTCAGGAAGCTTGACCCCGCGCCCGCCGCGTCGCCCGCGAAGATCTCGTTCATCCAGCCGGCCAACTACGAACAGCACCTGGACAAGCTGCGCGAGTGCGACCTGATCATCGAGGCGATCGCCGAGCGCATCGACTGGAAGTCCGATCTCTATAAAAAAGTAGCGCCCTATGTCGGCGAACACGCGATCTTCGCGACCAATACCTCGGGCCTGTCGATCAACACGCTGGCCGAAGCCTTCCCGGAAAATCTGCGCCACCGTTTCTGCGGCATCCACTTCTTCAACCCGCCGCGCTACATGCATCTGGTCGAGCTGATCCCGTGCACCGGCACCGAAGCGCTCGCTGCTCGACCACCTCGAAGAATTCCTCGTCTCCACGCTGGGCAAGGGCGTGGTGCGCGCCAAGGACACGCCCAACTTCATCGCCAACCGCATCGGCGTGTTCTCGATGCTCGCCACCAAGCACCACGCGCAGGAATACGGCCTCGGCTTCGATCTGGTGGACGCGCTGACCGGGCGCTATCTCGGCCGACCGAAGAGCGCGACCTTCCGCACGCTGGACATCGTCGGCCTCGACGTGTTCGCGCACGTGGTCGAGACGATGCGCGTCAATCTCACCGAAGACCCGTGGCACAAGCATTACGAATTGCCGGAGTGGTTCAAGTACCTGGTCGACCAGGGCTCGCTCGGACAGAAAACCAAGAAGGGCATCTACCAGAAGATCGGCAAGGACATCCACGTGCTCGATCTCAAGACGAAGGAGTACAAGATCTCCGACGCCAAGGTGGACGACGAGGTGAAGGAGATCTTGCGCGAGCGCGACTGGGCGAAAAAACTCGCCGGCCTGCGCCGCAACCAGCATCCGCAGGCGCAGTTCCTGTGGTCGACGTTCCGCGACGTGTTCCACTATTGCGCGGTCAATCTGCAGACCATCGCCGACAACGCACGCGACCTCGACTTCGCGGTGCGCTGGGGCTTCGGCTGGGACACCGGCCCGTTCGAGATCTGGCAGGCGGCGGGCTGGAAACAGGTCGCGGAATGGATCGCGTACGACATCCAGACCGGCAAGACCATGTCCGACATGCCGCTGCCGGAATGGGTCACCGACCCGAGCCGCACCGGCGTGCACACCGCGCAAGGCTCCTATTCCCCTCTCCCTCCGGGGAGAGCTTGCGAGGAGGCCGGCGAGGGGTGGGGGAACGCTCTTTGCAAGGAAGCTATCAACCCCGCTCCACTCTGCCAGTCTATCGCCGCCAGCTTTTCCCCGACCGGCTGCTCGGCGAATCCGTGCAATACGGCGAGACCGTGTTCGAGAACGACGACATCAGCATGTGGCACATGAATGACGGCATCGCGATCCTGAGTTTCCGCAGCAAGATGCACACGCTGGGCAACGAAGTGCTGGACGGCATCCTGCGCGCGGTCGACGAAGCCGAGGCGAACTTCAAGGCGCTGGTCATCTGGCAGACCGAGCCGCCGTTCTCGGCCGGCGCGAACCTGGTGCAGGCGATGCAGGGCGTGCAGGAACCGGCGCCGGACAGCGGGCTGATGGGCAGGCTCAAGGGCGCGACGCAGCGCGTGAAATACACCATCGCGGGCGGCGGCGGGCTGGGCGACATCGTCAACGCTGCCACCGGCAACGTGCCGCACGTCGCGGACGTGGTGAAGAAATTCCAGGTCATCTCGCAGCGCCTGAGATACGCGCAGGTGCCCACCATCGCCGCGGTGGATGGCCTGGCGCTCGGCGGCGGCTGCGAATTCGCGATCCATTGCACGCGCCTCGTCGCGACGCTGGAAAGTTACATCGGCCTGGTCGAGGTCGGCGTCGGCCTGCTGCCCGCGGGCGGCGGCTGCAAGGAGATGGCCTCGCGCGCCGCGCATGATGCGACGCGCTTCGCCAGCGACAACCGCCTCGACGTGTTCCCGTACCTGCGCAAATATTTCCAGCAGATCGCGATGGGCGAGGTCGCCAAGAGCGCCGAGCTGGCGCGCGAGATGGGCTACCTCAAGGCATCAGACCGCATCGTGCTGAACCGCTTCGAGCTGCTGCACGTCGCCAAGGAAGAAGCCAAGGCGCTCACCGCCACCGCCTACCGCCCGCCGCTGCACCCGCGCCAGATACCCGTCGCCGGGCGCACCGGCATCGCGACGCTGAAGGCCGCGATGGTCAACATGCTCGAAGGCGGCTTCATCTCGGAATACGACTACAACATCGGCAGCCGCATCGCGGAGATCATGTGCGGCGGCGACGTGGAAGCGGGCAGCCTGGTGGACGAGGATTGGCTGCTCGACCTCGAACGCAAGCACTTCCTCGAACTGGTCGCGAGCGAGAAGACGCAGGAACGGGTCGAGTATATGTTGAAGCATGGGAAGCCGCTGCGGAATTAAATGGGCTATTGCTAGTGCAGTAAACGTACTGGCAAAATCCACATATGTAGTGATTTATTTGTACAAGGCAAAAATGAAGAGTGTACCTGTTGTAGGCGTTCAAAAAGAAGTGCTCCGTTGGGCAAGGCAGACTATTGGTCTGTCAATTCCAGATGTAGCACTTCGTCTTAAATGTTTAGATGAGGAAGTTGAATTTTGGGAAAAGGGTGAAGCCGCGCCTAGTTATGTGCAGTTGGAAAAGCTTGCTTATCAAATTTACAAAAGGCCGTTAGCAGTATTCTTTTTGCCAAATCCACCTGATGAGCAATTGCCAGAACATGAGTTTAGGACTCTTCCTCAGGAGGATATGAGAACGCTGATAGCTGACACCTATATGCAGATACGGCGTGCTCACGCATTTCAGCTTGCGTTAGAGGAACTGTTTGATGAACAAACCCCATCAGCTAGATTCATCCCAAAGGATATTTACCTGTCCAGAGAGAAATCTATTCCAGAGCAGGCGAAGACTATTCGTGATTATTTGGGTATTACCCTTGATCAACAGACCAGTTGGAAGAATGACGAGATTGCGCTAAAGATGTGGCGGGAGGCTGTTGAGAGCTCGGGGATTTTTGTGTTTAAAGCGCCCTTCAAACAAAAGGACATATCTGGTTTTTGCTTGCGAGATGAGAGATTTCCTCTTATCTATATAAATAACAGCACGTCCAAAACTAGGCAAGTTTTCAGCTTGCTCCATGAATTGGCGCATCTGCTATTGAATATCAATGGTCTGAGTAAGCTGGATCAAAGCTATGTTGAGCGCTTGCCAAATGAAGAGCGGCAAATAGAACGATTTTGTAATGCAGTTTCTGCGGAAGTATTGCTACCAATCGAAGATTTTTTGATCCAGTCAAGGCAATTTCCTGACAATGTTGAGCAAGCATCAGAATCGATGTTTTCCCAGCTTGCGCTTCATTATGGGGTCAGTCGCGAGGCTGTGTTGCGTCGATTTTTAGACCAAGGTCGGGTTGGTGCTGAGTTCTATTCTCAAAAGGCAAAGATGTGGGCTGCACAAAAAAAACCGAGCAAGGGTGGTGACTGGTATGCCTCACAAAATGTTTACTTAAGTGATCGCTTCGCTAAAGAAGTTGTTAGCCGCCATTACCGTCACCAGATCAGTGTTGAACATGCGTCAGAATTACTGGGAATTAAAGCCAAGAATTTTGCTGGCTTAGAGCAACGGATATTACAAGGCTCGGCTGCGTGATCTACGTATTCGATACGAGTTCGTTCAGCGAATTTAAACATTTCTATCCAGGAGTGTTTAAATCTGTGTGGGTTGGACTGGAAGCTCTAGTTGAACAACAAGAATTAATTTCAACACGTGAAGTGTGGAATGAATTGGAACGAGGGGATGCAGACCAACACACGAATGAATGGCTAAAAAATCGTAAGCATATTTTTACAACACCTAGTGCCGCAGAACTTCAGTTTGTGGCGAAAATATTTCAGGTGCCTCACTTTCAGGGATTGATAGGACAAAAGCAAAGATTAAAAGGTGATCCTGTCGCTGATCCATTTGTCATTGCTTGTGCGAAGGTGGTAGGTGGGACAGTGGTTACTGAGGAGCGTTATAAAGAGAACGCTGCAAAAATTCCTAATGTATGTATGCACTTTGACATACCGTGTATTAACTTAGAAGATTTTATGCAACAGCAAGGCTGGAGCTTCTAAATGCAGCAATACAAGGGCAGTTGCCACTGTGGCGCGATCCGGTTCTCGTTCGAGGCCGAGCCGTTCACCCATGGTGTGCGCTGCAACTGCTCGTTCTGTTCCAAGCGCGGTGTGATGGTGCATCCCGTGCCGGGGGAGAAATTCCAGATCGACGCGCAGGAAGGCGCGCTGAATTTTTACCAGTTCGACAAAAAGCGGGCGAAGCACTATTTCTGCAAGACCTGCGGCATCCACACCTTCACCGAGACGACCCGGCGGCCGGGGCAATATATCGTGAACCTCGGCTGCGTGGATGGCGTCGATACCTTTGCGCTGGAGACGACGGTGTTCGATGGGAGGAATCTGCTGTAGGGGCGTATGGCAATACGCCTCTACGGTGACAAACATGTCCGATCAACAAAACGAACGAATGCCGTCGCAGTTTGGTAGGGTGGATAAGCGCAGCGCATCCACCAGCACGATAAGATGGTATGCTGAATTTTGGTGGATGCGCTGCGCTTATCCACCCTACGCCATTCCGGTGAACGGACTTAAAATTACATAGAGGAAGCGCAGGAAAATGCATACGCAGGACGTAAGCCAGGCCGATTTCGAGGAGAAGGTGGTTGCCGCCTCTTCCAAGCAGCCGGTGGTGATCGATTTCTGGGCGCCGTGGTGCGCGCCGTGCAAGGTGCTCAAGCCCATCCTGGAAAAGCTGGCAGCGGAGTACGACGGGAAGTTCAAGCTCGCCAAGGTGAATTCCGACGAGAACCCGGAGATCGCGGCGCGCTATGCGGTGCGCGGCATTCCCTCGGTGAAGGCGATGGTGGACGGCAAGATCGTCAACGAGTTCACCGGCGCGCTGCCGGAAAGCGCGGTGCGCGACTGGCTGGACAAGATCATCCCGAGCCCGGCGGAAGCGTTGCGCCGCGAAGCGCAGCAGATGGCAGCCACGGGAGACCGGAGATTCTTGTCCAGGAACGCCGCCCCGTACTTCCTGGCGTCCTCCGCGACTCCCCAGTAAGGACTGGAGCAATGCGGGCATATCGGGATCCAACTCCTTGACCCGGCGGACGAACTCGATGCCGGCGTCCGGACGCGTGGCCCCGTTCCAGGGGAATCGCGCATCGGAGATGATCCCGAGGATGTACCCCCTGATGGTTCCGGAACAGCTCCCAACCTTCCTCGAAGGTCTCCGCGAGAAGGATCTTCGGACGCGCCCGCATCCGGCGAAGGCGCTGCGTCGCGTTCACGCCATCGGCCATGAGGGATTGGCTCTGCCGCATCAGCTCCGCGTAGAAGAGGAAGATACGAAGAGTAGAAGGCGACGGAGTTCTCGATCAGCAGAATGATTCGGACTCCGGCCAGTTCGGTGTCCCGCTCCACGTTGCGGCGGTCCTCGATGTACTTGATGATGGCCAGGAAGATCCTCACGTCTCCCCGCCAGACGAAGATCTGGTCGAGGCTCCCGCCGTGGTCGCCTTCCTTCAGCCGCGCGGCCTCCGAGGGGCTGTAGGCCAGGACCGAACGGGAAGTCCCGCGCGTCTTTGTTTCGCCGCGCGGCCGAAATCGTGCACGGCCATCTCACCCAATCTCGCCATCGTGATCACGAGGTCGAAGGGCCGTTCGTCCAGAAGGACGAGGGCCTCCTCCCCCGTCGAGACCTGAGTGATCCGCGGGGCGGCGCTGAGGTTCAGCTGGAGGTATTCGGCGTCTAGGCTCTCGCCGAGAAAACCGTCCTCCTGAAGGATCCATCAACGTGGACGGCACCCGCCACCTGCTGGCGGCGGCCCGGTCCCAAGGGCTGGACCGGGTGGTCTATACCAGCACTGTGGGAACCCTGGGTAACCCCGGAGACGGCACCCCCGGTACCGAAGACACCCCGGTCCGCCTGACAGACATGGTGGGCCACTACAAGCGCTCCAAGTTTATGGCCGAGGCGGTGGCCTTGGATTTCGCCCGCCAGGGCTTGCCGCTGGTGGTGGTCAATCCCAGCACCCCCGTGGGTTCCTGGGACTTCCGCCCCACCCCCACCGGTCAGATTATCGTGGATTTCCTGAAGCGCCGCATGCCGGCCTACCTGGAAACCGGCCTCAATCTCATCCATGTCCGGGACGTGGCCCGGGGGCACCTGTTGGCCGAAGAGAAAGGCAAGGTCGGGGAAAAATATATCCTGGGCCACGACAATCGCAGCCTCTCCCAAATCTTCCACTTGCTGGCGGACCTTACGGGTCTGCCGGCCCCGAAGGTGAAACTGCCCTACTGGCCGGTCCTGGCCATGGCCTATGTGGACGAGTTCCTCGCCACCCACATCCGCCGCCGCCCGCCCCGCATGCCCGTCGCCGCCATCCGCATGGCCAAGAAATATATGTACTTTGACAACCGGAAAGCGATCAAATATCAGATTGAGCCCTGAAGCGATACATC